>NZ_JACHYG010000013.1:0-101087 GCF_014192635.1 Pseudomonas sp. Tn43 | reverse complement strand
TACGTTGTTCATGGCAATGATCTCCGATGAGCCCCCGGTGAAAGCTTAGTGGGCGATCACAGGGGGGGAGGCGGGGGTAGCCATTTCATTAGGTACGCGTCGTGCGGGATATTGCGTCTTGATCGTTCCCACGCTCTGCGTGGGAATGCCTCAGGGGACGCTCGTAGGAAACAATCAACCGTCTGAACGCTGCCCGATCAAGCTGTCCACCGACGGCACCCGGGTATCGCTTTCCATCTGCGTCTCGTGTTCGAGCTGATGACTGAACCGGTCCAGTGAGCCCTTGGCCGGTTGTGCATCGCTGGCGAACACTGGCGGGCTGAGGATGTAGGCGCCGAGCAGGCGGCTGAGGGCGGCTAGGCTGTCGATGTGGGTGCGTTCATAACCGTGGGTTGCATCGCAACCGAAAGCGAGCAGGGCGGTGCGAATGTCGTGGCCGGCCGTAACGGCAGAGTGAGCATCGCTGAAGTAATAGCGGAACAGGTCGCGACGCGCCGGCAGTTCGTTGTCGCTGGCAAGCCGCAGCAGGTGGCGGGACAAGTGATAGTCATAAGGCCCGCCGGAATCCTGCATCGCCACGCTCACCGCGTGTTCGCTGGATTGCTGGCCGGGCGCGACCGGCGCGATGTCGATGCCGACGAATTCACTGACATCCCAAGGCAGCGCAGCCGCTGCACCGCTGCCGGTTTCTTCGGTGATGGTGAACAGCGGATGGCAGTCGATCATCAGTTCTTCGCCGCTGTCGACAATGGCTTTGAGCGCCGCCAGCAGTGCGGCAACGCCGGCCTTGTCGTCGAGGTGACGGGCGCTGATGTGGCCGCTTTCGGTGAACTCCGGCAACGGGTCGAAGGCGACGAAATCGCCGACGCTGATCCCCAGCGAATCGCAATCGGCGCGGGTGGCGCAGTAGGCGTCCAGGCGCAATTCGATGTGATCCCAACTGATCGGCAGTTCATCCACGGCAGTATTGAATGCGTGCCCGGAAGCCATCAACGGCAACACGCTGCCGCGGATCACGCCGTTGTCGGTGAACAGACTGACACGGCTGCCTTCGGCAAAACGGCTGGACCAGCAACCGACCGGCGCCAGGGTCAGGCGACCGTTGTCCTTGATCGCGCGAACCGCCGCGCCAATGGTGTCCAGGTGGGCGGAGACGGCACGGTCCGGGGTGTTTTTCTTGCCCTTGAGGGTGGCGCGGATGGTGCCACGACGGGTCATCTCAAAGGGAATGCCCAGCTCTTCGAGACGCTCGGCGACGTAACGCACGATGGTGTCGGTGAAGCCGGTGGGGCTGGGAATGGCGAGCATTTCCAGCAGGACTTTTTGCAGATAATCGAGATCCGGTTCGGGAATCTTGCGGGTCATGGAAACTCCTGATGACGTGAGGGCTGATCGTTCCCATGCTCCGCGTGGGAATGCAGCCAGGGACGCTCTGCGTCCCAAGTGGACGCGGAGCGTCCGAGGAGTCATTACCACGCAGAGCGTGGGAACGATCATGAAAGGAAATCTACGTTGCCTGTCAGGCCGCCTTCGCGGGTAAGCCTCGCTCCTACAGAATTGGTATCGTCGCCTCATATCTGTAGGAGCGAGGCTTGCCCGCGAAGACGCCCGTCCAGGCACTGCATTACTAAGAGGCCGCCGGATGACTATGCGGAAACAGCAAATCCACAAACCGCTCGGCCGTCGGCTGCGGTTCATGGTTGGCCAGCCCGGCGCGTTCATTGGCTTCGATAAACACATACTGTGGCTGGTCGGCGGCCGGCACCATCAGGTCGAGCCCGACCATCGGAATATCCAGCGCCCGCGCCGCACGCACCGCCGCGTCCACCAAGGTTGGATGCAAAATCGCCGTGACGTCTTCAAGAATGCCGCCGGTATGAAGATTGGCCGTGCGCCGCACGAACAGATGCTCACCGGCCGGCAGAATGCTGCTGTAGTCGTAACCTGCCGCCTGCACGGTGCGCTGGGTCTCGTGGTCCAGCGGAATTTTGCTTTCACCGCTGGTTGCTGCCTGACGGCGACGGCTCTGGGCCTCGATCAGCGCACCGATGGAATGCTGACCATCGCCCACCACTTCCGCCGGTCGGCGAATGGCGGCGGCGACCACTTCGAAGCCGATCACCAGAATCCGTAAGTCGAGGCCTTCATGGAAGCTTTCCAGCAGCACTCGACTGTCGAAGGTGCGGGCGTTTTCGATGGCGTGCTGGACCTCTTCGATAGTGCGTAGATCCACCGCCACCCCTTGGCCTTGTTCACCGTCCAGCGGTTTGACCACCACCCGTTGGTGCTCGTCGAGAAACGCCAGGTTGTCGTCCACGCTCCCCGCCAGTTGTTGGGCGGGCAGTGCCAGACCGGCGTTTTTCAGCACTTTGTGGGTCAGGCTTTTGTCCTGGCACAACGTCATGCTGATGGCGCTGGTCAGGTCGCTCAGGGATTCGCGGCAACGTACCCGACGACTGCCGTGAATCAAGGTGAACAAACCGGCTTGCGCGTCATCCACCTGCACATCAATGCCGCGCCGATGCGCCTCCTCGACGATGATCCGCGCATACGGATTGAACTCGGCTTGCGGGCCAGGGCCAAGAAACAACGGCTGGTTGATGCCGTTCTTGCGCTTGATGGCGAAGGTCGACAAATTGCGAAAACCGAGCTTGGCGTAAAGACATTTCGCCTGACGGTTGTTGTGCAGCACCGATAGGTCCAGGTAACTCAGGCCACGGCTCATGAAGTGTTCGATCAAGTGCCGCACCAGCACCTCACCGACGCCTGGGCGCGAACAGCGGGGATCGACCGCCAGGCACCACAGGCTGCTGCCATTTTCCGGGTCATTGAAGGCCTTGTGATGATTCAGGCCCATGACACTGCCGATGATGGTGCCGCTGTCCTCATCTTCGGCCAGCCAGTAAACCGGGCCGCCCTGGTGATGGGGCGTCAGCAAGTTCGCATCGATGGGCAGCATGCCGCGTGCCTGATACAGCTGATTGATGGCCTGCCAGTCCGCCTCGCTTTGCGCCCGACGGATGCGAAAACCGCGAAACACTCGGGTGGCCTGACGGTAATCGCTGAACCACAGGCGCAAGGTGTCGGAGGGGTCGAGAAACAGTTGCGCCGGCTCCAGCCCCAACACTTGCTGGGGCGCGGCAACGTACAAGGCGATGTCCCGCTCACCGGGTTGCTCATTGAGCAACTCTTGGGCAAGGCTCGCCGCATCGGGAAAGGTATGGCCGATCAGCAGCCGGCCCCAACCGCAATGCACCGCGATTGGCGCGGCGCCCAATTCGCTGCCGTCTTCGGCCAGGCGCGCCTGCAGGCGTTCATAAGAGGGCGTCTGACCGCGCAACAAGCGTTGGCTATAAGCCGTGGCGTGAGGTTTCATCGATCAGATTCCTTGTTCACTGAGCCACAGGTTCAGGGCTGCCAATTGCCACAGCCTGGAGCCGCGCAACGGGGTCAGTTGACCTTGTGGATCGGTCAGCAGGCGGTCGAGCATGGCGGGGTTGAACAGGCCACGATCCTGACTCGGATCGAGCAGAAGTTCGCGCACCCAGTTCAGCGTGTCACCCTGCAAATGCTTGAGGCCGGGGACCGGGAAGTAACCCTTTTTGCGGTCGATCACTTCACTGGGAATGACCAGCCGCGCCGCTTCTTTCAAGACTTGCTTGCCGCCATCGGGCAGTTTGAACTTGCCCGGCACCCGCGCCGACAACTCCACCAGGCGATAGTCGAGAAACGGCGTACGCGCTTCCAGACCCCAGGCCATGGTCATGTTGTCGACGCGTTTGACCGGGTCATCCACCAGCATCACGGTGCTGTCCAGGCGCAAGGCTTTGTCCACGGCTGCGTCGGCACCGGGCTGGGCGAAATGCTCCTTCACGAAGTCGCCGGCCGCGTCGTTGGCCGTCAGCCACTTCGGCTGCACCGTGGCGGCGTAATCGGCGTAGCTGCGGTCGAAAAACGCATCGCGATACGCCGCATACGGATCGCTCGCACCATCCACTTGCGGATACCAGTGATACCCGGCGAACAACTCGTCTGCGCCCTGGCCGCTTTGCACCACCTTGCAATGCCTGGCCACTTCCCGCGACAGCAGATAGAACGCGATGCAGTCATGGCTGACCATCGGCTCGCTCATGGCGCGAAACGCCGCGGGCAGTTGCTCGATGATCTCTTTTTCGTCGATGCGCAGTTGATGGTGTTGCGTGCCGTAGTGTTTGGCGATCAGGTCCGAATACTGGAATTCGTCACCGCGCTCGCCGCCGGCATCCTGGAAACCGATGGAAAAGGTCGACAGATTTTCGACCCCGACTTCGCGCAACAGGCCTACCAACAGACTTGAATCGACGCCGCCGGAAAGCAGCACGCCAACATCCACCGCCGCCCGTTGACGGATCGCCACCGCATCGCGGGTGCTGTCGAGCACGCGGTCGCGCCAGTCTTCGAGGGTCAGGTTCACTTCGTCGGCATGTGGGCCGTAGGGCAGGGTCCACCAGGTTTTCTGCTCGGTGCTGCCGTCCGCGTCGATACGCATCCAGCTCGCCGGGGGCAGTTTCTCGATGCCCGCCAGCAAGGTGCGCGGGGCCGGAACCACGGCGTGGAAATTCAGATAATGATTGAGCGCCACCGGGTCGAGGATCGGGTTGATGTCGCCGCCCTTGAGCAAGGCCGGCAGGGAGGAGGCAAAGCGCAGGCGTTGACCGGTGCGCGACAGGTACAACGGCTTCACGCCGAGACGGTCGCGGGCCATGAACAGACGCTTGGCGTCGCGCTCCCAAATGGCGAAGGCAAACATGCCATTGAGTTTGGGTAACAGAGCTTCGCCCCAGGCGTGATACCCCTTGAGCAGCACTTCGGTGTCGCCATCGGAGTAGAAGGCGTAACCGAGGTTTTCAAGCTCAGTGCGCAGTTCCGGGAAGTTGTAGATCGCGCCGTTGAAGGCCAGGGACAGGCCCAGTTGGTGGTCGATCATCGGCTGGGCCGAGCCGTCCGACAGGTCCATGATTTTCAGGCGCCGATGGCCCAGGGCAATCGGCCCCTGGCTGTGGAAACCCCATGCGTCGGGGCCACGAGGGGCCAGGTGATGGGTGATTCGTTCAATGGCTGCGAGGTCCGCAGGTTGATGGTCGAAACGTAATTCTCCAGCTAATCCGCACATAAGTCCTTACCGGTTTTTCCGTTGGGGAGGGTCAATCGATACCTCGCCAAAAACGGCGGGTACCCGGAAACTGACCCAGCTGAACCCCTGGAGTTTTAGACCGATAAGTTATATGCCCATGGATCAGGCTTTTCCGCGAATCAACTGGCGCAAGGCAAAACGATTGGGATGGCAGGCCTCGGCCACGGTTCTGGGCAAGGGCAGCGGCTCATTTTCAAGCCATGCCGCCAACAACTCGCCAGACAATGGCGCGGTGATCAAGCCGCGAGAACCATGACCGCTGTTGACGTAAAACCCCTCAAGCCATGGGCAGGGCGCATCGGGCACTTGCCGGGCATCTTTGCTCAGCGCGGCATAGGCTTGGACGAAGGCAGCCTGGTCGGCCAACGGTCCGACGATCGGCAGGTAGTCCGGGCTGGTACAGCGAAATGCCGCGCGTCCTTCAAGCTGTTGCGGGTCCAGTTCTGGAGCATGCAGACGGGCGACCAGGTCAGTGGAAATTTCCTCGAGCAACGCCAGGTTGCCGAGGTGTTCGGCGACAGTTGGGGCGAGCTCATCGCTTTTGAAATCGAAACTGGCGCCGAGGGTGTGTTCGCCCAGGCGTGCGGGCGCTACATAGCCTTCTGCGCAGACCACGGTGGCCAGGCGCTGGCTTTCAGGGGTTTGCGTCAGTCGGGTGATCTGGCCGCGAATGCGTTTGAGGGGCAAATCGGCGCTTTGAGGAAAACGCTTGATCTCGGCGGCGCCGGCCAGTATCACCACCGGCGCACTGGCCAGCAACGTATCGCCGTTCCAGGCTTGCCACTGATCATCGACCTTGCGCAGTTCCAGCACGTCGCGATGGGGCAGCCACTGGATGTTCGCTGAGCCCGCCTGCCACTGGCACAACGCGGGCGGATGAACCCAGCCGCCTTCAGGGTAGAACAAGCCGCCGTGGGCCAATTCGATGCCGGCCCGGGCCTGGGCCTGGGGTTGATCGAGCAGGTGCACCAGGCTCGGTGAAAAGGCCGAGGCCAATTGCGCCTGACGTTCGGCTTCTTTGGCATTGAAGGCCAGTTGCAAGACCCCGCAATCGTCCCAGTCGACGCCACGCTGCAGTTGTTCCAGCAGACGGCGGGTGTAGCCAAAACCGCTGACGATCAATTGCGACAACGCTGTGCCGTGGGCCGAAAGCTTGAGGTACAACACGCCCTGAGGATTGCCCGAGGCTTCCTGCGCCAGTGCTGCGTGGCGGTCCAGCAAGCTCACGTGCCAACCCCGCGCGGCCAGGCTGGCGGCACTGGCGCAACCGGCCAGCCCGGCACCGATCACCAAGGCGCGGCGTTCGCCGGTCAGCGGCTGTGGGCGAGCGAACCAGGGTTTTGCCATGGCTGGTTTAGCGGTCTCTTCAGGCCAACCGAGGAACGTGCCCCGCAGAATTTCCCATTTATGGCCGATGCCCGGGGTGCGCTTCATCTTGAAACCTGCCGCGTTCAGCAGCCGGCGCACCCAACCGGTGCTGGTGAAGGTGCTGATGGTCGAGCCGGGTGCCGCCAGGCGCGCCAGTTCGGCGAACAATTCGGCGGTCCACATGTCGGGGTTTTTCGCCGGGGCGAAACCGTCGAGAAACCAGGCGTCGATCTGCGCATCCAGTTGTGGCAACTGCTCCAGTGCATCGCCGATCAGCAAGGTCAGGGTGACGCGGCCGTTGTCCAGCACCAGGCGCTGAAAGCCTTGATGGATCGCGACGTATTGCGCCAGCAATTGATCGGCAAACGGCTTGAGTTCCGGCCATAACGCCAAGGCCCGTTGCAGATCGGGCGCGCTCAGCGGGTACTTTTCGACGCTGACAAAATGCAGTCGCGCGCCGGCCACCGCCTGTTGTTCGAACAACTGCCAGGCACAGAGAAAATTCAGCCCGGTGCCGAATCCGGTCTCGCCAATCACCAGTCGTCCATCCGCCGGCAAGGCGGCGAAACGCTCGTGCAAATCGTTTTGCTGCAGAAACACGTATCGGGTTTCTTCAAGGCCCGACTGGTCGGAAAAATACACATCATCGAACACCCGCGAACGCGGACGACCTTGAGCGTCCCAATCGAGTTGGGCGTGGGGCAATACAGGTTTCATGGCAGGCTCGGCAACGACAAGGTGGCCATTCTAGCCGATCGCTGCCGCACCGCTCGCTCCTACATCTATGGTTACCCCCTCGCCACAAAAAACGCCCCTGGGAATTTCTCTGATGACGACCTGCCCAATCCGCTAGTCTTGCTCAATCCCCAAGGAGCTGCTCCATGTTCGAATCTGCCGAAATCGGTCATACCATCGACAAAGAAACCTATGACGCCGAAGTGCCGGCCCTGCGTGAAGCTTTGCTCGAAGCGCAGTTCGAACTTCGGCAGCAACAGCGCTTTCCAGTGATCATTTTGATCAACGGCATTGAAGGGGCCGGCAAGGGCGAGACCGTCAAGTTGCTCAATGAATGGATGGACCCGCGCTCGATCGAGGTTCGCACCTTCGACCAGCAGACCGACGAAGAACTGGCGCGACCGCCCGCCTGGCGCTACTGGCGGATGCTCCCGGCCAAGGGCCGCATGGGGATTTTCTTCGGCAACTGGTACAGCCAGATGCTGCAAGGACGGGTTCATGGCTTGTTCAAGGATCCACGACTCGATCAAAGCATCAACGGGGCCGAGCGGCTAGAGAAGATGCTGTGCGATGAAGGCGCGCTGATCTTCAAGTTCTGGTTTCATCTCTCCAAAAAACAAATGAAAGCGCGGCTCAAGGCGCTAGCTGATGACCCGTTGCACAGTTGGCGCATCAGCCCGCTGGACTGGCAGCAATCGCAGACCTACGACAAATTCGTCAAATACGGCGAACGGGTGCTGCGCCGCACCAGCCGCGACTATGCGCCGTGGCATGTGATTGCAGGCGTGGACGCGAATTATCGAAGCCTGGCAGTCGGCAAGATTCTGCTCGATGGCCTGCAAAGTGCACTGAAAAGACCCAGGATTCATCCGGACAAAGTCAGCGCCGCGCCCTTGTTCCCCAGCGTCGATCAGGTGAATTTGCTCGACAGCCTGGACATGACGCTGAGCCTGGACAAGGACGATTACGAAGAACAACTGATTACCGAACAGGCACGGTTTTCCGGGTTGATGCGCGACAAGCGCATGCGTCGCCACGCGTTGATTGCATTGTTCGAAGGCAATGACGCGGCAGGCAAGGGCGGGGCGATCCGTCGGGTGGCCGCGGCACTCGACCCGCGCCAGTACGACATCGTGCCGATCGCCGCGCCTACCGAGGAAGAACGGGCCCAGCCGTATCTCTGGCGGTTCTGGCGGCATATCCCGGCCCGGGGCAAATTCACTGTGTTCGACCGTTCCTGGTATGGCCGGGTGCTGGTGGAGCGCATCGAAGGTTATTGCAGCAAGGCGGATTGGTTGCGCGCCTACGGTGAGATCAACGACTTCGAAGAACAGATCGCCGACGCCGGGGTGATCGTGGTCAAGTTCTGGCTGGCCATCGACAAACAGACCCAACTGGAGCGCTTCCAGGAGCGTGAAGAAATCCCCTTCAAGCGTTTCAAGATCACCGACGACGACTGGCGAAATCGCGACAAGTGGGACGATTACCGCACCGCCGTCGGCGACATGGTCGATCGCACCAGCACCGAGGTATCACCGTGGACCCTGGTGGAAGCCAACGACAAGCGCTGGGCGCGGGTCAAGGTCCTGCGCACCCTTAACCAGGCGCTGGAAGAAGCGTTCGAAAAGTCCGACAAACGCGAGAAGAAACTGCGAAAACGCAAGCGCTGAACCGATGGCGACGCATACGCGAGGTGAATGATTGTCGCGGTCAGTCATAGGGTGGACTTATGCTCGGTCCCACTCCTGACTGACAACAACAATGAGGTGTATGCCATGCGTGAAGTGGTGATCGTCGACAGCGTACGGACCGGCCTGGCCAAATCCTTTCGCGGCAAGTTCAACATGACCCGCCCGGACGACATGGCGGCCCACTGTGTCAATGCGCTGCTCACGCGCAATGACGTCGACCCGGCCAGCGTCGAGGATTGCATCGTCGGCGCCGGCTCCAATGAAGGCGCCCAGGGCTTCAACATCGGCCGTAACGTCGCGGTGCTGTCGCATCTGGGCATCGGCACCGGTGGCATGACCCTTAACCGCTTCTGTTCATCAGGCTTGCAGGCCATTGCCATTGCCGCCAATCAAATCGCTTCGGGCTGCAGCGACATCATCGTCGCCGGTGGCGTCGAATCGATCAGCCTGACCATGAAAAGCGTCAACACCGACAACCTGATCAACCCGCTGCTGAAAGAGCAGGTGCCGGGTATTTATTTCCCCATGGGCCAGACTGCCGAGATCGTCGCGCGTCATTACGCTGTCAGTCGCCAGGAGCAGGATGTGTACGCGCTGCAAAGCCAGCAACGTACTGCCCTGGCGCAGGCCGCCGGGTTGTTCAACGATGAAATCGTGCCGATGGCGGTGAAGTATCGCGTTGAAGACAAGGCTACCGGCCAGGTGCAGATTCTCGAGGGCACCGTCGATCACGACGACTGCAATCGCCCGGACACCACGCTGCAAAGCCTGGCCGGGTTGAAACCGGTGTTTGCCGAAGACGGTTCGGTGACTGCCGGCAACTCGTCGCAGCTGTCCGACGGCGCTTCGATGACCCTGGTGATGAGCCTGGAAAAAGCTTTGGCGCTGGGGCTCAAGCCCAAAGCCTTCTTCCGCGGTTTTGCCGTGGCCGGGTGTCAGCCGGACGAAATGGGCATCGGCCCGGTGTTTTCGGTGCCGAAGTTGCTCAAGGCCAAGGGATTGCAGGTTGCCGACATCGATCTGTGGGAGCTCAACGAAGCGTTCGCCTCGCAATGCCTGTACAGCCGCAATCGGCTGGAAATCGATAACGACAAGTACAACGTCAACGGCGGTTCGATCGCCATCGGCCATCCATTCGGCATGACCGGTTCGCGGCAGGTCGGGCACATTGTGCGTGAATTGCAGCGGCGTAGCTTGCGCTACGGCATCGTCACCATGTGCGTGGGAGGCGGGATGGGGGCGACGGGGTTGTTTGAGGCGGTGCGGTAAGTACCCTGGTTTTGTAGTGACTGTTGCATTGCTATCGCGGGCAAGCCCGCTCCCGCAGTAATTAGCGGCGATCACAAATCCTGCGAACGCCACAAAACCTGTGGGAGCGGGCTTGCCCGCGATGCAGGCGCGGCGGTTACCGGCCCATGCACAAAAACTGCATCCGCTCGATATACGCCTGAATCTCACGCGCCGCTGCTTCCCGGTTTTCAAACGGCCCCTCCAGCGTGCGTTCCCGCGTGGTGAAATACAGCTCTCCATTCACCCGACACAAGCGGTCACAACGAAAGTGGGTGGCGGGGGCGTTGTCTTGGGCGCGCATGCCGTACATGGGCGATCTCCTGCGGGTGACGGTTTCAATGAGCTTATGCATGAACCACTGGCCATGCCTGGGCAGCTGATCGACGGCATATCGTCAACTTTAGGGGGCGACCTGCACAGTTTCATTCGCGGCCTGTCGGCAACTGTCCCTGTGTCGCACTCCGATCTGAGCCTAGAATGAGCGTTTTCGCCAATCGGCTTCGGGGTCAGCATGCATATTTCATCGGGTCGCTGGGTTTATGGTCTGTGCCTGGCCTTGCTGACCGCCTTGCTGTGGGGAATCCTGCCGATCAAGCTCAAGCAAGTGCTGCTGGTGATGGACCCGGTGACGGTGACCTGGTTTCGCCTGCTGGTGTCCGGCGGTTGCCTGTTCATTTATCTGGCAGCGAGCAAACGCCTGCCGAGTCGCAAAGTCCTCGGCCCGCGCGGTGGCTGGCTGGTGTTGATGGCGGTATTCGGACTGGTCGGCAACTACGTGCTGTACCTGATGGGCCTGAACCTGCTCAGCCCCGGTACCGCGCAACTGGTGGTGCAGATGGGCCCGATCATGTTGCTGGTCGCCAGTGTGTTCGTGTTCAAGGAACGGTTCAGCGTGGGGCAGGGGATTGGCTTGTTGGTGCTGCTGATCGGCTTTGCGCTGTTTTTCAATCAGCGCTTGAGTGAACTGCTCACCTCCCTGACCGATTACACCGCCGGCGTGCTGATGGTGCTGTTGGCGTCCACGGTCTGGACCTTTTATGCCTTGGGCCAGAAGCAGTTGCTCACGGTATGGAATTCGCTGCAGGTGATGATGGTGATTTACCTGTTCTGCGCGCTGTTGCTGACGCCATGGGTGCATCCGCTGGAAGCGCTGCAATTGAGTCCGCTGCAAGGCTGGCTGTTGCTGGCGTGCTGTTTGAATACGCTGATCGCTTATGGCGCCTTCGCCGAAGCCCTGGCCCATTGGGAAGCTTCGCGGGTCAGCGCCACGCTGGCGATCACGCCGCTGGTGACCTTTGCTGCCGTGGCTGTGGCCGCATGGTTATGGCCGGAGTATGTGCAAGCAGAGCAGATCAACGGCCTGGGGTATGGCGGGGCGGTGCTGGTGGTGTTGGGGTCGGCGCTGGTGGCGTTGGGGCCGTCGTTGATAGCCGGGCTTCGTGCCCGGCGGGTGCGGATGGCAGTCACACGGTAGACCGCGTTATCGTTCATCGCGGGCAAGCCACGCTCCCACAGGTTTGGTGTCGATCACAAATATTCAGGATCGACACAAAACTGTGGGAGCGTGGCTTGCCCGCGATGGCTGACTGCCAGGCACTCAATCACTTCAGATTCACCCCTGCTTGCCAGCCTCCAGCATATCCTCCGGCCGCACCCACGCATCGAACTCTTCATTGGTCAGATAGCCCAGCTGCAACGCCGCCTCACGTAGGGTCAGCCCCTCGCTGTAAGCCTTTTTGGCAATCTCCGCCGACTTGTCGTAGCCGATGTGCGGGTTCAGCGCCGTCACCAGCATCAAGCCTTGTTCCAGATGCTCGGCCATTTTCTCGGCGTCCGGTTCCAGCCCGGCGATGCAATGCTGCTGGAAGTTACTGCAGCCATCACCGAGCAAGCGGATCGATTGCAGCAGGTTATGGATGATCACCGGTTTGAACACGTTCAATTGCAGGTGGCCCTGACTCGCCGCAAACCCGATGGCAGCGTCGTTGCCCAAGACCTGACAGGCCAGCATCGACAGGGCTTCGCACTGAGTCGGGTTGACCTTGCCGGGCATGATCGAGCTACCGGGCTCATTGGCCGGCAGTTTCACTTCGGCAAACCCCGCTCGCGGCCCGGAGCCCAGCAGGCGCAGGTCGTTGGCGATTTTCATCAGGGTGACGGCAAGGGTTTTCAGGGCGCCGGAGAGCGTAACCAACGGCTCGTGGCCGGCCAGGGCGGCAAATTTATTGGGGGCCGTAACGAACGGCAGGCCGCAAAGGGCGGCCAATTCAGCAGCGATCGCTTCGCCAAAACCGTGGGGCGAGTTCAATCCGGTGCCGACCGCGGTGCCACCCTGCGCCAGCTCACAGACCGCCGGCAGGGCGCTGCGGATCGCCCGTTCGGCGTAATCCAGTTGCGCGATGAACGCCGAAAGTTCCTGGCCGAAGGTGATCGGCGTGGCGTCCATCATATGGGTACGACCGGTCTTGACCAGTTTCATGTGCCGCGCGGACAACTCCGCCAACCCGCCCGACAATTCGCTGATCGCCGGCAGCAAATGCTGCTGCACCGCCTGAGCCGTCGCGATGTGCATGGCCGTGGGGAAGCAATCGTTGGAACTCTGGGAACGGTTGACGTGATCGTTGGGATGCACCGGCGTCTTGCCGCCGCGCGGGTTGCCGGCCAGTTCATTGGCGCGACCGGCGATCACTTCGTTGACGTTCATGTTGCTCTGGGTACCGCTGCCGGTCTGCCAGACCACCAGCGGGAACTGCTCGTCGTGGTCACCGTCGAGCACTTCGTCGGCGGCCTGTTCGATCAGCCGGGCGATGTCGGCGGGCAGGTCGCCATTGCGATCGTTGACGCGCGCCGCGGCTTTCTTGATCAGGGCCAGGGCGTGCAACACGGCCAGCGGCATGCGCTCGTTGCCGATGGCGAAGTTGATCAGCGAGCGTTGCGTCTGAGCGCCCCAGTAAGCGTCGTCCGGGACTTCCACCTGGCCCAGGCTGTCGGTTTCGATACGGCTCATCATGCACACTCCTGTCGGTCTGATAGCGCAGTTTAGGCCCTGATCGCCGGCCGTGGTTCCATCAGTCTGGAATTTGACCGTTCAGCCCCTCTAAATCAGGTGCGACAAGGCTTGGGGTTGAGTGACACACTTTTTTAGGTGCAGAATGGTCGCCCTTGAGGTTTTGCCTCGCCTGCTAGAAAAGGAAACTCGATGACTCGTCTTCGTGCCATCTGTACCGCGGTTGCACTGGTTTGCGCCAGCGGCCAGGTTTTTGCCGATACCGCCAGCCACAACGCCAGTGCCGAAGCTTTCCTGACCCTGGCGCACGCTGACAAATTGGGCACTCCGGTGTACATGCAAGTGCAGCAAATGTTCGCTCAGCGCTTTGCCCAAACCAAAGCCCCTGAATCGAAAAAAGCCCTGCTGGAAACTTACCAGGCCAAGGCCAACGCCGCTCTGGATCAAGCCATTGGCTGGAACAAGCTGAAGCCGGACATGGTCAAGCTTTACACTACCAACTTCAGCGAATCCGAGCTGAAAGACCTGGTCGCGTTCTACAAGTCGCCACTGGGCAAGAAAGTCCTGGAAAAAATGCCGCAGCTGACTCAGCAATCGGCCCAGATGACCCAGGCCAAGCTGGAAAGCGCGGTGCCTGTGGTCAACAAACTGCTGGCTGACATGACGGCCGAGCTGGAGCCTAAAGGCGCCGCTCCTGCCAAGAAAAATCCTTGAGCGGAGTTAGGGATGACCATGCAACAACGCATCGAATCGACGCTCGGGCTGTTACAGCCTGAGCACCTGCAAGTGCTGGATGAAAGCCACATGCACAGCCGTGGGTTGCAGACCCACTTCAAGGCCGTGGTGGTCAGCCAGCAGTTTGAAGGCCTCAGTCGCGTCAAGCGTCACCAGAAGGTGTACGGCACGTTGGGTGAACTGATGGGCGAGTTCCATGCGTTGGCGCTGCATACCTACACGCCGCAGGAATGGGCACAGATCGACGCAGCCCCGGCCTCGCCGACCTGTGCGGGCGGAGAGAAGCAGCCGCAAGCCGCAAGCCGCAAGCTACAAGGTTAAAGAGGCGTGCTTCGAACTTGCAGCTTGAAGCTTGCCGCTTGAGGCTGCCGTTTTGCTAGAATCCGCAACGCGCCGCTCATCCGGCGCGTTTTTTTTCGCATCCGGTTCACCCCTTACGAGGGTAGCCACCTGGAGAATCACCCATGACACAACAGATTGTCGTGGCGGCACTGTATAAGTTCGTCACCCTGGAAGATTACGTCGCCCTGCGCGAGCCCCTGCTGCAAGCGATGGTCGACAACGGCATCAAAGGCACGCTGTTGATCGCCGAAGAAGGCATCAACGGTACCGTGTCCGGCAGCCGCGAAGGCATTGACGGGCTGATGGCCTGGCTCAAGAACGACCCGCGCATGGACGACATCGATCACAAAGAGTCGTACTGCGACGAGCAGCCGTTCTACCGCACCAAAGTCAAACTCAAGAAAGAAATCGTCACCCTGGGCGTTGAAGGCGTGGACCCGAACAAAAAGGTCGGCACCTATGTGGATCCGCAGAACTGGAACGCGCTGATCAGCGATCCCGAAGTGCTGCTGATCGACACCCGCAACGACTACGAAGTCTCGATCGGCACCTTTGAAGGCGCCATCGATCCGAAGACCACCAGTTTTCGCGAGTTCCCCGACTACATCAAAGCCAATTTCGACCCGGCCGTGCACAAGAAAGTCGCGATGTTCTGCACCGGCGGCATTCGCTGCGAGAAGGCTTCGAGCTACATGCTCAGCCAGGGTTTCGACGAGGTCTATCACCTCAAGGGCGGCATCCTGAAGTACCTCGAAGAGGTGCCGCAGGAAGAAACCAAATGGCAGGGCGACTGCTTCGTGTTCGATAACCGCGTGACCGTGCGCCACGACCTGAGCGAGGGCGACTACGATCAATGTCATGCCTGCCGTACGCCTGTCAGCGTCGAAGACCGCGCGTCCGAGCATTATGTGGCCGGCATCAGTTGCCCGCATTGCTGGGATAAGCTGAGTGAGAAAACCCGTCGCAGCGCCATCGACCGGCAGAAGCAGATCGAACTGGCCAAGGCGCGCAACCTGCCGCACCCGATTGGTTACAACTACAAGCAAACTCCTTCCGAGGCTTGAACCATGTCAGCATGTCGCCTGCTTTATGTGATGGATCCGATGTGTTCCTGGTGCTGGGGCTTTGCGCCAGTGGCCAAGGCGCTGGTCGAGCAGGCGCAGGCAGCGGGGGTGGACGTGCATTTGGTGGTCGGCGGTTTGCGCACCGGCAGCGGCTCGGCGCTGGAGCCGACTACTCGACGCTATATCCTTGAGCACTGGCAGGCGGTCCACGAGGCCACCGGCCAACCGTTCAAGTTTGAAGGCGCGTTGCCCGACGGTTTTGTCTACGACACCGAGCCTGCCTGTCGGGCGCTGGTGACGGCGCGCAGCCTGGCACCGGATTGCGCGTGGAAACTGCTCGGGTTGATCCAGCATGCGTTCTACGCCGAAGGCCGCGACGTCACTCATGCCAGCGTGTTGGTGGAGCTGGCAGAGCAGGCCGGTTTGCCGCGCATCGAGTTCGCCGCCGCCTTCGACCGTGCCGATCAACACACCGCCACCGCTGCCGATTTCACCTGGGTCCAGGACCTGGGCATTGCCGGTTTTCCGACCTTGCTGGCAGAGCGTGATGGTCAATTGGCGTTGCTGACCAATGGGTATCAACCGTTGAATGTGTTGTCACCGTTGCTCGGCCGCTGGCTGGAGCGCGCAGCCTGTGCATGACCTGCCCGACGACGTTCCAGCCCCTGCACGTGTCGACCGTCTGAGCTGGGCAGAAATCCGTCGTCTGGCCCTTCACCATAAAAAATCCCTGTGGATTGCCAACGGCGTCGCGGTATTGGCAACGCTGTGCAGCGTACCGATCCCTTTGCTGTTGCCGTTGCTGGTCGACGAAGTACTGCTGGGCCATGGTGACACTGCGTTGAAAATCATGAACCACGCGCTGCCCGATGTCTGGCAGAAAGCCGCGGGCTACATTGGCCTGATGCTGCTGGTGACTCTGGCACTGCGCTGCGCGGCGTTGTTGTTCAACGTGGTGCAGGCGAAATTGTTTGCGGCGCTGGCCAAAGACATCGTGTACCGGATCCGGGTGCGGTTGATCGAACGGCTCAAGTGCATCTCGCTGGGCGAATACGAAAGCCTGGGCAGCGGCACGGTGACTACGCACCTGGTCACCGACCTGGACACCGTGGACAAATTCGTCGGCGAAACGCTCAGTCGTTTCCTCGTGGCCATGCTGACGCTGGTGGGCACCGCCTCGATCCTGATGTGGATGCACTGGAAACTCGCGCTGCTGATCCTGCTGTTCAACCCGCTGGTGATCTATGCCACGGTGCAGTTGGGCAAGCGGGTTAAACACCTGAAGAAACTCGAGAACGACAGCACCTCGCGCTTCACCCAGGCCTTGACCGAAACCCTGGATGCCATCCAGGAAGTGCGTGCCGGTAATCGACAGGGGTTTTTCCTCGGACGGTTGGGCCAGCGAGCGCGTGAAGTGCGTGATTACGCAGTCAGCTCGCAATGGAAAACCGATGCATCGAACCGTGCCAGCGGTTTGCTGTTTCAGTTCGGCATCGATATTTTTCGCGCCGCGGCCATGCTCACCGTGCTGTTTTCCGACCTGTCCATCGGCCAGATGCTGGCCGTGTTCAGCTACCTGTGGTTCATGATCGGTCCGGTGGAACAACTGCTCAACCTGCAATACGCCTTTTACGCCGCTGGCGGTGCGCTGTCGCGGATCAACGAGTTGCTGGCCCGTGCCGATGAGCCGCAATACAGGGGCAGTGTCGACCCGTTCCAGGGGCGCGACACGGTGGGCATCGAAGTTCAGGGATTGAGTTTCGGCTACGGCGACGAATTGGTCTTGAACCAAATGAACCTGTCGATTGCCCCCGGCGAAAAAGTCGCGATCGTCGGCGCCAGCGGCGGTGGTAAAAGCACCTTGGTGCAGTTGCTGCTGGGCTTGTACACGCCGCTGGCCGGCACCATCCGTTTCGGTGGTTCGACTCAGCAAGAGATCGGTCTGGAAACCGTGCGTGAAAATGTCGCCGTGGTCTTGCAACATCCGGCACTGTTCAACGACACCGTGCGCGCCAACCTGACCATGGGCCGCGAACGCAGCGACGAGGCCTGCTGGCAGGCACTGGAAATTGCTCAGTTGCACACGACCGTGCGCGAATTGCCCAACGGCCTGGACAGTGTTGTCGGCCGTTCCGGCGTGCGTTTATCCGGCGGACAGCGTCAACGGCTGGCGATTGCGCGGATGGTGCTGGCCGAACCCAAAGTGGTCATTCTCGATGAAGCCACGTCCGCCCTGGACGCGGCCACCGAATACAACCTGCACCAGGCACTGGCGCGGTTCTTGAGCAACCGCACCACGCTGATCATTGCGCACCGGTTGTCGGCCGTGAAACAGGCCGACCGGGTACTGGTGTTCGACGGCGGCCAGGTTGCCGAGGATGGCGACCATCAGCAGCTGATTGCCGATGGTGGTTTGTACGCCAAGCTGTATGGGCATTTGCAGCAGCATTGATTAACGCGAGTATTTACTTCCAGATCACGTCCAGTGCATCGGGATTGCCGTCATAGGCGAATTGCTTCATGACAACCGAACACGAGTCGCAGGGCGCCATGGTGGTGGCGATCGTGATGGAATTCAGATCCTTGGGGTCAGGGTATTTGCCTCGAATAACGTCGATGAGTTTGCTCTCGGTATCCAGCGAGGTGGGACGAGACGTGAGCGCAGGTGTGTATGTTTCAATATTGGCGATGGTGTGGGGGATTGCCTGCAGCTTGCCTTCGGGCGTTACGCTAAGTGCCGTCTCCGGGAAGCGGGCTCCACGGTCGATATTGAAGTAGCGGGTGTTGCCGACTTTTACCTCGTTCGTAGTTCTGTTTTTGGCAAACAACGGCAGAAAATCGGTATCACCTTGTTGGCCGGAAACGCTGACATAAACCTCATGCACTCCCGCCTTGGTCTTGATTTCGGCGAACGCAATGTTCCTGGGGCTATGCACGGGGCGGCCTGTTTTTGTGCTGATCAGGCGTTGCAGTTGCCTCATCGTGTCATCGATTTTCAATGCTTTAGGTCCCGTCTGAGTCGATGGATTGACGGTTATGACCGTTCTCCCGAACAGGTTATTGAAAATTTCTGCGGTTGTTTCACGCACACTGTCGGGCGCGGCCTTGGACAACGACCAGGTTGCAGCACCATCAGTGGAGCTACGCACAATCATTCTTGTGGAGTGATCGAACAGCGCCGCTTCCCCCGGGCTGGTATCAACCTTGAGCAATTTGAGTGTATCGGGCGGGTTGGCATGGCTACCAATCGAAATGGCGATGTCATCCATGGCTTTCAATGCTCGCTCGACCGATGCCTGACCATGGATTCTGACCATGTTGTTGGCATTCAGAGAGCCGGTGTAGATCACCATCAACTCGCTTTTCAATGCCTCGGGCAGGGTTTCGGCTTTCTTGAACGTCAAAGTGTCGAATACGTTCTGCCCCTTGGCACGCTCGGCGACGTAAAAATGTCCGGCGTCCAGGCGCGTGAAAATATAGTGTTTCGCCCCGTCGATTGCTTCGACGATAGTGGCGCCCGTGCGCACGCTATCGACCAGATCGTGTCCCGTAGCGGGAACGCTGATCATGACTCGGCCATAGATGCCCTTTTGAAATTCCATCGTGGCGGTCAGTGTCGAGGGCGTAAGCATCGCATCAATGCGCATCGCAGTTCTGCCGGTAGCCGGGATGTATAGGGTGTCTCCGAACCAGGGTGCCCAACCTTTTACATCATCGACGCTCCCGATATCCGGAGTCGGGGCCGGGTCGCGAACGACATAACTTGTCTTGCACAGCCCGGGGCTGGGCGTGCGACGTACGCGGCAGGGGATCACCTTGTATGTGTCATCGATCAGGTCAGCGCGGCATAGCGCGTTGCTCTTCAACCGATAAGGTTGGTCGTCGATGAAAAGCGTTGTCTTGCCATCAACTTCAAGCACTTCCCGAACGTGGCTGTTTTCGGAGAGTTCGACAACGACGTGGTGGTTGTTCTGTTCCAGCGTGTTGTAACTGGAACGCCCCAACGACAGGTCGCCTGAGCGGGTGGTAAGCCGCGGGCCATAGGGCCGGGAAGTCATGGGGTCAAGCAAGCAGTAGCGTGAGCCGGATGCATCGACATTGCGCACCGGGACGTCTTCAATGCCTTTGACAATGGCGAGCTGATCAGCATCCGTCAGCGGTTTCCAGCGTCCCGGCTCGGTCATCTGAGGCAGACGATTGATGAAGTCATACTGATCAACTCGACCGGCAAGTTTCTTGAGTTGGAACAGCGCTTTGTTTTCGAGGTACATGACTGTTCGGCCAGCCTTCTGTAAGCCGCGGCCAGTGAGCCGCAGAAGATCGGGAACGCCGTCCAGGGGGTTGAGATTCTTCAGGCTTGAAGTGATGAGTTTTTTTGATACGTCAGCCATTAATGGAAGGGTCGTGCGCACGCCCATCTTTCCTGCGCGAACCACTAACCTGATACTGCCGGCGGCGAATTTCCCCAAGGGAATGGCGAACGAAACGATATCGACAACCAGGCCAATGGCACCCAGAATTCGGGTGCCCAGGCTGTCTGATTGCAAGTCCTCAAGGGCGCCCCAGAACGGAATGAATTCCTTGATACTGTGGATCCAGTGCTGTTTATTCAGCTCACGCTCTAATTCCGTCGGCTCCCCCCAAGCTTCGTCACGAAGTTTGTTTTCATCAAGATAGAACAGGTTTTGCGCAATGAAAGAAGCGATTTTCAGGGTGCGAGGGGAGGAAAGTGTGAGATTGGGCCAACTGCTGTGCAGTGCTGGCGGTATCAGCGAGGGAGGAAGGGGAGCACCCAGCAAGTCGAGAATGGCTCCGCAGGAAGCGTTCGCTTTTGGGGGCGTTCCGGTTTGATGCGCGTTCCAGTCGAATGGCAAGCTGGATCTGCAAACCGAAGAACTGTGGTTATCGGCATGTTCGGTAACATACAAATCCCTGTCATCACTGTCGCCTGAAATATCCGGGCGTACCCGGATCACACCTGCGCGGGGCAAGCATTCATAGTAGGTGACTTTGGTCTGATAAGTGGCTTGCAGCACAAAGCCCATGCGCGCCCTGCGCGGGAGTGCAACCTGCGCGGTTTCGTCATCGGGCGCGCTGTTTTCCGTTTCGTTTTTTAAAGTGAAGAACCTGACTTCACCATGTTCCAGTGCCTGGCGATCAGGCAATGGGAGTGTGACGAGCTGGCTATTGATCAGGTATTGGTAAGCGGATCGGGTCTTGGCGAGATAGTCGTTGAAATGCGTGTCGAACAGCGTCTTGAAGTCGGGAAGAACGGATGGGGGCGGGTTCCCGAAGAACGGTTGACGGCCTTCTTTTACTCGCAAATAGTCGTGTTTGATCCTGCCGTTATCGTCCAGCCACATCCAGCGGTTTCTGACTTTGCCGTTGTGGCTGATGTACCATTTTTTTTGCGCATCGAACCCTTTTGACGCGTAAACCTCAATCATCGACCAGGTTGTTTTCGCCACGTCCGGCGTATCCATAATACTGCGCTTGTTGCGGGCTACCGGGTTACCGTCATAGGGCATCAAGCGGATTTTATCCGGACTTTCCAGTGAGTCGCCAAACACCTTGTCCAGCTGTTCTTGTGCCACGTTCAATCGTTGCGGTAGTTCGGCACTCAGTTGAATGATTGCATCGTTCAGGCGCTGGGTATGGTTTTCCAGCGCCGTCACGGCGTTCAGCAACAGCAGTGATTTATCTGCAGTTTCCTGGTTGGGCGCCAGAGCGCCCGTTGCATGAGCCCATGCAAGCGCGGCGGGCGCGCGAGTCAGTGCTATCAGGTTACGCAAGGCCACAGAGGCGTTTGCGCTTTTCTTGAGCGGGAAATCCACCAACTGCTGAAAAGTCATGCGTTGCAGCTGGCATGGATCGAGAGCATGGGCAAGGTTGGCGCCATGGACGAAGTTGACCCACACCACCGAGCTGGCATACAGAATATCCGCAGGAATGTCCCGTACCTGGAACTCGATCGGAAACGTCGACAACAGCAGGCGCGCGAGGACGATTTTTTCCAGATCCGTCGTGACTCTCCCGGAATCGAGCAGGTGATTTTCGAATTCGCGACGCAGGCATGGATAGCTTTTGCCGTGGTTCGAGGCTTGTCGCAGACGATAGCCGGCAATGGTATCGGGTTGTTCCTGGGGTGAAGGGCGATACCAGATACGCAAGGCTTCAGCCAGAAGCCGGATGCCCAGGCCGGGGATGGTTTCTTCGCCCGGATGCGCGCCATACCAGCCCAATACATCGAGCAAGCGCCCGGCCAGATAACGTGCCTTATGGCTGTCAAGCAAGCGCAGCAGGCAGTCATTGGGCGTGGTCCGAAAGTGTTCGGCGGTAATGGGGGAGTCGGCTTCTCGTGCCAGACGATCGATTATGGGTGTCTCTTCATCCCCCAACACCAGGCTGATCTCATTGTTGATTTTTTGCTGATCATCGACAGACAACAGAAGCGCAATGTCATTGCCCTGCTCCAGGCCCAATCGATGGATTGCGCATCGCTCTTCGAGCTCGCGAATCGCTTTGGCGAGGGTGGCGTTATTTTGCGGCGGCGCCATTTCAAGTCCGTAATACTTCAATACCTGGGTGAGGCTGAGCAGGCGATCGGAGCGGACTTGCCCGCCAATGTTCTGCATTTCACGTTCGACGTGACGGTCTCCTTGTTCGTACTCTCGAGCCAGCGGCGAGAAGGGTTGCGGGTGTAGAAAGACATTATCTGTGTGAATACCTGAGTTCAGAGCATCGCGAAGTCGTGACAGTAAAACGCCATATTCCGCCAACTCGGCGTTGTGGTGATGAGATGAGGTTGAAGTCGGAGATTGCATGACAAGGTACCGCTCGGGAATGTATGAAACGTCAGGTTCAACGCTTCGGGCATCTTCAAGGCGGTACATATATATAGGCGTTCAAGTGTCCCGGCTTGCCGGGAGTGAGATCGCACCCTAGTCTAGCGATAGCGGTTTGAACCTGATGATGATCTGGCAGTGCGTATGCAAAGGACCTCATGAAGCAGAAACGGACTCTCGGAACCCCTCGGTTGTTGGGCATCGTCTGGCCTTTTATCGCCGTCGTGTTATTTCAGGCACTGCTGGGGGGTGTCAGCCTTTACGTTCTTTCGGCGGTTCGCGGTTACGTCGGCGGCGAAAGCCTGTGGTCCAAGGGCCAGAAAGACGCCATCTATTACCTCAACCTCTACGCCGACAGCCGCGACGAAGCGATTTTTCTCAAATACCAGAACGCGATTGCCGTGCCTCAGGGTGGCCATGAATTGCGCCTGGCACTGGATCATCACCCCCCCGACATCGACGCCGCGCGAGTCGCGATACTCAAGGGCGGCAACCATCCGGACGACGTCTCCAGCCTGATTTGGCTGTACCTCAATTTCCGGAATTTCAGTTACCTGGAAAAAGCCATCGAGCTGTGGACGGTCGGTGACGCATATCTGGTGCGACTCGATGAAGTCGCGCGGGAGATGCATCAGCCCATTGCCGATAGCCAGGCCACCGATGCCGACGTCAAACGCTGGAAAGAACAGATTTTAGCCATCAACGATGGCGTGACACCTGCCGCCAAAGCGTTCAGCGATGCCTTGGGCGAAGGCTCGCGGGTGATTCTTCGTCTGCTGTTGGTGACGAACCTGGCTACCGCGTTGGGTTTGATTGTGTTGGCGCTGTTGCGTACGCATAAACTGCTCAAGCAGCGCCATGCCTTCGCCGATGCCTTGCAGTTGGAGAAAGACCGGGCACAGACCACGCTGCAATCGATTGGCGACGGCGTGATCACCACGGATGTCGCGGGCGCGATTGCCTATATGAATCCGGCGGCCGAGGCCTTGACGCACTGGAAGGCCGAACAGGCGGCGGGGCTGCCATTGGCCGCGTTGTTCAATCTGCTGGACGAAAACGCCCAGGCTGACGGTTTTACCTTGATCGAGCACATTTTGAGCGGTCAGCTCGGCGGTGGCAGCGAACATTCCAAACTGATCCAGCGTCTGGATGGCAGCACGGTGTCAGTCACGCTTGTCGGCGCGCCGATCCGCAATATGGGCAAAGTCAGTGGCACCGTGCTGGTGCTGCATGACATGACCCAGGAGCGGCAATACATCGCCAATCTGTCGTGGCAGGCGACTCATGATGCCTTGACCGGATTGGCCAACCGCCGCGAATTCGAATATCGGCTGGAGCAGGCCCTGCATAACCTGACGCGCCAGGCGGGGCGCCATGCCTTGATGTTTCTCGACCTGGATCAATTCAAACTGGTCAACGACACCTGCGGCCATGCGGCGGGCGACGAGTTGTTGCGGCATATCTGTGCGTTGTTGCAATCAGGTTTGCGCGAAGGCGACACCCTGGCCCGGCTAGGGGGGGACGAGTTTGGCGTTCTGTTGGAAAACTGCGCGCCGCAAGCGGCCGAGAAAATCGCCGAAGGCCTGCGCCAGACCGTGCAGAACCTGCATTTTGTCTGGAAAGGCCGGCCGTTCGTGACCACCGTGAGCATTGGCCTGGTGCATGTGGTCCAGAGTCCGGCCACCCTTGAAGCTTCGCTGCGTGCTGCTGACATGGCCTGTTACATGGCCAAGGAAAAGGGGCGCAACCGGGTGCAGGTCTATCACGCCGACGACTCGGAGCTGTCCATGCGGTTTGGTGAAATGGCCTGGGTGCAGCGCCTGCATGTAGCGCTGGAAGAAGACCGCTTCTGCCTGTACGCCCAGGAAATCGCACCGCTTGGCCCTGAGCATGGCGGCGGGCATATCGAAATACTGCTGCGCCTGCATGACGAAGCGGGACGGATGATTCTGCCGGACAGTTTCATTCCCGCCGCTGAGCGTTACGGTTTGATGACGTCGATTGATCGATGGGTGGTGGAGAATGTTTTCAAAGTCATAGCCCAATGCATCGCCGAAGAGCACGAAGGGCCGTTAGCCATGTGTGCGATAAATCTGTCAGGCATTACTATCGGAGATGAGGCGTTTCTGGACTTTCTTCGTGAACAGTTTGTTGCATATTCAATTCCACCTGAAATGATTTGTTTTGAAATTACAGAAACCAGCGCGATTGCAAATTTGGCCAGCGCAACTAAATTTATTAATGAACTCAAAGGTTTAGGTTGTCATTTTTCGCTCGATGACTTTTGTGCCGGCATGTCCTCATTCGCTTACTTGAAACATTTACCTGTAGACTTCCTGAAGATCGACGGGAGTTTCGTAAAGGATATGCTGGACGACCCGATTAACCGCGCCATGGTCGAAGTGATCAATCACATCGGTCATGTCATGGGTAAGCGCACGATTGCAGAGTTCGTTGAAACACCTCAGATCGAGCAGGCATTGCTGGAGATCGGAGTGGATTACGCTCAAGGGTACGTGATTGAACGCCCGCATCTGTTTACCTGGGATAGTTTGCAAAGTCGTCCTGTCCGGCCCCGACCTGTGTTGTTCAAGGCGCCCGGTACATTCCGTTGAAATCTCTTGTTGATCTTAAAATCACAATCAAAAGGAGCGCGACAGTGATCGACACATTCAACAGAACCGGACCACTCATGGAAGCTGCAAGTTATCCCGCCTGGGCTCAGCAACTGATCCAGGATTGCAGCGAGAGCAAGCGCCGGGTTGTCGAACACGAACTGTATCAACGCATGCGAGATAACAGACTCAGTGCAAAAACCATGCGTCAGTACCTTATTGGTGGCTGGCCGGTGGTCGAACAGTTCGCTTTGTACATGGCACAGAACCTGACCAAGACCCGTTTTGCGCGCCACCCTGGCGAAGACATGGCGCGTCGCTGGCTGATGCGTAACATTCGCGTCGAATTGAACCATGCCGACTATTGGGTGCACTGGAGCCGTGCCCACGGTATCAGTCTGGAAGATCTGCAAGCGCAACGCGTACCGCCGGAGCTTCACGCCTTGAGCCATTGGTGCTGGCACACCAGTTCGTCGGACTCGCTGATCGTGGCTATCGCCGCCACCAATTACGCCATCGAAGGGGCGACGGGGGAGTGGTCGGCCCTGGTTTGCTCCAATGGCGTCTATGCGGCCTCATTCCCCGAGGAAGATCGCAAGCGGGCCATGAAGTGGTTGAAGATGCATGCCCAGTACGACGATGCCCATCCATGGGAAGCCCTGGAAATCATCTGCACCCTGGCGGGCATGAACCCGAGCAAAGCGCTGCAAGTGGAATTGCGCCAGGCTGTCTGCAAAAGTTACGACTACATGTATCTGTTCCTGGAACGTTGCATGCAGTTGGAACTGGCAGTGAAAGCGCCTGTAGCCCGTGAGCGGATGGAGCTGGCCGAAAGCTAAAAAAATCGCAGCCTACGGCAGCTCCTACAGTCGGCGGGGTGTCATGACAGGCCGCTGTCCGTAGGAGCTGCCGAAGGCTGCGATCTCTTCAAGAACACTTGAGTTTTACATTACCCCGCCATCGCAAGACGATTACGCCCCTCACGCTTGGCCACATACAGCGCACTGTCGGCCCGTCGCAACAAACTCTCGGCAGACTCGCCGGGAAGCAGCGTCGAGCAACCGATGCTGACCGTCAGTTCGATCATCTTGCCCTCGGCCATATAGTCCTGAGCCTGCGCCGCAAACCGCAGTCGTTCACCGACCATGGCGGCAGCTTCTCGACTGGTGTTGGAAAGCAGAATCAGAAATTCTTCGCCACCGAACCGGAACACCATGTCGACGTTGCGCAACTGGTTTTTGATCGAGGACGCCACGGCCTTCAGCACTTCATCACCGGCAGTGTGCCCGTAGGTATCGTTGATCTGTTTGAAATGGTCGATGTCCAGCATCAGCAGCGACAAGGGCTGCGAATGTCGCCGCGACATCTCGATTTCACGTTCCAGCGTCTGGTCCATGGCGATGCGGTTGCCGGTATCGGTCAGCGGATCACGCAATGCACTTTGAGTCGCTGCGCGATAAAGCAAAGCGTTGCGCATGGGGAAGAGCAGGGCCGACAACAGGGACTCCAGGTTGCCCTGTTCCTGTTCGCTGAAACGCTGATTGCGACGGAACACCAGTTCACCCAATTGCTCGCCCTCATGACTGAGGCTGTAGCTGATTGAATGATGGCCTCGCGTGCCCAATTGCAGGCGCAAGTCACTGGGCTGATGTTCATAATTCAAGGCATCCAGCGGCACCAGACGCTGAATTTCACGGAAGAAAAGTCCGAGAATGCGTTGCGGCTCAAGACTGGTTTGCAGTTGCAGGCCCAGCGTTTGGCGCAGTTGCGCAAGACTGTCGGGCCGCTCCAGAAGGGGAGGCTGCTGACCAAAGCCCAGGCGTTGCAATTTGGCACTGTCGAAGTCAATTGCGTTGGTCTGGGAAGGT
The DNA here is from genome assembly GCF_014192635.1 of Pseudomonas sp. Tn43. NCBI lineage: Bacteria > Pseudomonadati > Pseudomonadota > Gammaproteobacteria > Pseudomonadales > Pseudomonadaceae > Pseudomonas > Pseudomonas sp. Tn43. The sequence continues at coordinate 74,354 of NZ_JACHYG010000013.1, read as the reverse complement.
GATTTCATATGGCGTGAGCCCCTAAGCAGTAAGGCTGTCTTACAGGCTGGGTGAGAGCGGCTTTGGGCTGCGCGTCATACTGGTCCATCAGTCCCGTAGGACATTTGGCTCGAGTTTAGTCCGCTTTGCCGAAGATTAGTAACCTCTCGGCTGAAGCTCCGCCTCGTCTGCTTTCACACGGCGTGTTTGAGCAAAATTAGAGCGAAAGTCATGCCATTCGGTTCAGTCGAATAAAAAGCTTTATAAATCAAGGTGCTGGAAGGTTATAGGCGGGATGCTGCGCAACGTGATGTCATTTATTTGACCTGAAGAAGGGGTAGTTACCACCAGGTTTGAATGCCGCGGCGGGAAGCCGTCGCGGCAGAAAAGCGACGCACGGGCACTACTGAGCGTTGAATGCCTGGCCATTGATGCCGGTGCTGTCCGGACCCATGAGGTAAAGGTAGACCGGCATGATCTCCTCGGGTGTCGGATTATTCAGCGGGTTTTCACCGGGGTAGGCTTGAGCGCGCATGCTGGTGCGAGTAGCGCCTGGGTTGATGCTGTTGGAGCGCACCGGTGCCACGGTATCTACTTCATCGGCCAGGGTTTGCATCAGCCCTTCGGTGGCGAATTTGGAAACACCATAGGCGCCCCAGTACGCCCGGCCCTTGCGACCGACGCTGCTGGAGGTGAACACCACCGAGGCGTCCTGAGACAGCTTGAGCAGTGGCAGCAACGTGCTGGTGAGCATGAACATGGCGTTGACGTTGACCTGCATGACGCGCATGAAATTCTCGCCCGACAACTGCTCGATCGGGGTACGTGGACCAATGATCGATGCGTTGTGCAGCAAGCCATCAAGGTGGCCGAACTCGGTCTCGATCAAGGCCGCCAGTTCATCGTATTGATGAGGCAGTGCGGTTTCCAGATTGAACGGAATCACGGCCGCTTGTGGGTGCCCGGCCGCTTCGATTTCGTCATAGACCTGAGTCAGGTTGGCCTCGGTCTTGCCCAGCAGCAGCACAGTGGCACCGTGGGCGGCGTAGGTTTTTGCAGCGGCGGCACCGATGCCACGGCCAGCGCCGGTGACCAGGATGACCCGGCCTTTGAGCAAGTCAGGACGGGCGGAATAATCAAACATGAAAAACCTCAACATAATCCGTTAACAGGGCCGAAAAAGATCGCAGCCTTCGGCAGCTCCTACGCCGATCGCGGTCTCCTGTAGGAGCTGCCGCAGGCTGCGATCTTTTGATTTGAATCAGCAACTGCACAAAGCGTTATCCAACACTTCGAGCAACGCCAGCGGATGATCGATCAACACGTCTGCGCCCCAGTGCTTGGGGTTATCGTCCGGGTGAATGTAACCGTAGGTCACCGCGCAAGTTTTGGTGCCGGCATCGCGGCCGGACTCGATGTCGCGCAGGTCGTCGCCAACAAACAGCACACTGGCCGGGTCCAGGTCGAGCATCTTGCACGCCAGGATCAAAGGTTCCGGATCCGGTTTGCTGTTTTTCACATGATCGGGGCAAATCAACACTTTCGAACGGTCGGCCAGGCCCAGCTGCTGCATGATCGGCTCGGCGAAACGCACCGGCTTGTTAGTGACAACGCCCCAGATCAGATTGGCTTTTTCGATTTTTTCCAGCACCTGGGCCATGCCGTCGAACAGATGGCTGTGGACCGCGCACCCCTTGAGGTAGCGGTCGAGAAATTCCTGACGCAGTGCCTCGAACCCTGGCGATTCCGGGTCCATGGAAAAATTCGCGGCAACCATCGCTTTGGCGCCGCCGGAGATTTCATCGCGAATGTATTGAGTGTTGATTGGCGGCAAACCACGATCAGCGCGCATCGCCTGGCAGATGGCGATGAAATCCGGCGCGGTGTCGAGCAGGGTGCCGTCCATGTCGAAAAGGACTGCTCTGATACGCATCGGCTTACTCCTCGCGCAGGGTCTGGATCATGTAATTGACGTCCACGTCGGCCGCCAGTTTGTAATGCTTGGTCAATGGATTGTAGGTCAGGCCGATGATGTCCTTGACGGTCAGGCCGGCCATGCGGCTCCAGGCGCCAAGCTCGGAGGGGCGGATGAATTTCTTGAAGTCGTGGGTGCCGCGCGGCAGCAGCTTCATGATGTATTCGGCGCCGACGATGGCAAACAGATAGGCCTTCGGGTTGCGGTTGATGGTGGAGAAGAACACCTGGCCACCTGGTTTGACCATCTTGAAACAGGCGCGGATCACCGACGACGGGTCCGGCACGTGTTCGAGCATTTCCAGGCAGGTGACCACGTCGAATTGCTCGGGCATTTCTTCTGCCAGCGCTTCGGCGGTGATCTGCCGGTACTCGACGCTCACGCCGGATTCCAGCTGGTGCAGTTGAGCGACGGCCAGCGGCGCTTCGCCCATGTCGATGCCCATCACGGTCGCGCCGCGCAGAGCCATGGCTTCGCTGAGGATGCCGCCGCCGCAACCGACGTCGAGGACTTTCTTGCCAGCCAGATGGACCCGCTCGTCGATCCAGTTGACCCGCAGCGGGTTGATGTCGTGCAGCGGTTTGAACTCGCTTTCGCGGTCCCACCAGCGATGGGCCAGGGCTTCGAATTTGGCGATTTCGGCGTAGTCGACGTTGCTCATGGTGTCAGTCCTCTAAACTTGAAAAATCCTGTTGCCCCGGTTTCGGTCCAGGGTGCTTACAATTCGGTACTTACGATTCGGTGTGGCCGCTGATGCGCCTGCCCCAGGCCTTGGCAGTGGCACACAGTTGCGCCTCATCCAGGCGGGTCAGGCGGCGGTCGTCGAGCAGTTGTTTGCCAGCGACCCAAAGGTGTTTCACGCAGTCGCGGCCAGTGGCATAGATCAATTGCGAAACCGGGTCATAGACCGGTTGCTGCGCCAGGCCCGACAGGTCGAACGCAACAATGTCGGCCGCCTTGCCGACTTCCAGCGAACCGGTCTGGGCTTCGATGCCCAGCGCGCGGGCACCGTTGAGCGTAGCCATGCGCAGGGCGCGATGGGCGTCCAGCGCGGTGGCGGAACCGGCGACAGCCTTGGCCAGCAACGCAGCGGTGCGGGTTTCGCCGAGCAGGTCGAGGTCATTGTTGCTGGCCGAGCCATCGGTGCCGACCGCCACATTGACCCCGGCCCGCCACAAACGCTCGACCGGGCAGAAACCGCTGGCCAGTTTCAGGTTCGACTCCGGGCAATGAATCACATGGGTGTTACTTTCTACCAGCAGCATCAGGTCTTCATCGCTGATCTGGGTCATGTGAACGGCCTGCAGGCGCGGCCCGAGCAGGCCCAGGCGACCGAGGCGGGCCAGCGGGCGCTCGCCGCTTTGCGCCACCGACTGCTGCACTTCGAAGGCGGTTTCATGGACGTGCATGTGAATCGAGGCGTCCAGTTCTTCGGCGATCACCCGGATTTTTTCCAGGGTTTCGTCGCCCACGGTGTAGGGTGCATGGGGGCCAAAGGTGATTTTGATTCGCTGGTGATGCTTGAGATCACCGAATAATTCAACGCCCTGACGAATGGCTTCATCCGCCGTGGCGGCGCCTGGAATCGGGAAATCGAGAATCGGAATGGCGATCTGGGCGCGAATGCCGCTGTTATGGACGCGTTCGCTGGCGACTTTCGGGAAGAAATACATGTCGGAGAAACAGCTGATGCCGCCTTTGATCTGCTCGGCGATGGCCAGGTCGGTGCCGTCGCGTACGAACGCCTCGTCTACCCATTTGGCTTCAGCGGGCCAGATGTGGTTTTCCAGCCAGGTCATCAATGGCAGATCATCGGCCAGGCCGCGGAACAGCGTCATTGCCGCATGCCCGTGAGCATTGATCAGGCCGGGGGCGAGCAACATGTCCGGCAATTCGCGGACTTCGGCTGCGTTAAACTTCAAGGCGGCTGCGCGCGGGCCGATAAACACGATACGACCATCGCGGATGCCCAGGGCATGCTCTTTGAGGACCACGCCAGCCGGTTCGACAGGTACCAGCCAGGTCGGCAGCAACAATAGGTCGAGCGCAGCGGTGGGGGTCGGCATCGAAAGTCGGTTCCAGTGCTTTTGTAAAGGATGGCGAAGTATACCCGAGCGTCTTCGCAGGGGGATCGCTATAATCGACGGCTTTTGTTCATGAGTGCGGGGTAAGTGGATGCGCGATCGACTGTTGGCTGCGGAGAAGGTGAAAGCCATCGATTGGCGTGATGGCGTCCTGTATCTGCTGGATCAGCGTATTTTGCCATTCGAGCAAACCTGGATCGCCTGCACCAGCGCCGCGAGCGTGGCTGAGGCCATTCGCTCAATGGTGGTGCGCGGCGCGCCGGCCATTGGCATCAGTGCTGCGTATGCCATGGTGCTTTCAGCCCGCGCCTGTATTTCCGAGGGCGGGGACTGGCAGGCCGCGTGGGAAGAGGATTACGCGTTGCTGGTCGATTCTCGTCCAACAGCGGTTAATCTGTCCTGGGCCTTGAATCGCATGCGCGACCGCCTGGACCGCCTCAAGGAAGACACAGACCCTCTGGCGGCGCTGGAGGCCGAAGCCATCGCCATTCATGAAAGTGATCGCGAAGCCAACCTGACCATGGCCCAATTGGGCGTGGACTTGATCCGCAAGCATCAGGGCAACGCTCAGGCGATTCTCACGCACTGCAACACCGGCGCACTGGCCACCGGCGGCTTCGGCACGGCGCTGGGGGTGATTCGCGGGGCGTTCATCGAAGGCATGGTCGAGCGCGTGTACGCCGATGAAACCCGGCCATGGCTGCAAGGTTCGCGATTGACCGCATGGGAACTGGCCAGCGAGGGCATCCCCGTGACCCTCAATGTCGATTCCGCCGCTGCGCACATCATGAAAACCAAGGGCGTGACCTGGGTGATCGTCGGCGCCGACCGCATTACCGCCAATGGTGATGTGGCGAACAAGATCGGCACCTACCAACTGGCGGTCAACGCCATGCACCACGGCGTGCGCTTCATGGTCGTGGCACCGAGTTCGACCATCGACATGAACCTGGCCAGTGGCGACGAGATTCCCATCGAAGAGCGCGATGGTCGCGAGTTGCTGGAAGTCGGCGGCAAGCGGCTCGGGGCGAATGTCGATGCGTTCAACCCGGTGTTCGATGTGACCCCGGCTGACCTGATCGATGTCATCGTCACCGAAAAAGGCATCGTCGAACGGCCGGACACCGTGAAAATGGCGCAGTTGATGTGCCGCAAGCGGTTGCATTGATGATCCCTGGTGTCTGATCAATCGCTATCGCGGGCAAGCCCGCTCCCACAGGGTTCTGTAGCGCTCATCCAAACCTGTGGGAGCGGGCTTGCCCGCGATTAGGCCCGAAAAGTCAACAAAACAGCCTGAATCGGGCCTGAAATCCGCATTCATCAAGCCTCTAAGCCCCTCTCGTCCCTTTCAAGCCTGTCACCGGTCAACTAACTATGCTCCATGCGCATCTGGGGGATAGGTGCGTGGCGGCTCTTGTGATAACATCCGGCGGTTTCCAGGGTAGCCTGATGTGGCTGCCTTTACTGCGCAGATCCATGGCATAACTCGTTGATTTGTCGTAAGTCGGTGCACGGCACTCAGTCTGCATCGGCGAGCTTCGTTCGTCCCATATGGATGTGACGAAGTTTCACCAGAAAAAGGAATCAGGCTTCTCATGGGCGAACTGGCCAAAGAAATCCTCCCGGTCAATATCGAAGACGAGCTGAAGCAGTCCTATCTCGACTACGCGATGAGCGTGATTGTCGGGCGGGCACTGCCGGATGCGCGCGATGGCTTGAAGCCCGTGCACCGGCGTGTGCTGTTCGCGATGAGCGAGCTGGGCAACGACTTCAACAAGCCGTACAAGAAATCTGCCCGTGTTGTCGGTGACGTGATCGGTAAGTATCACCCTCACGGTGATACCGCGGTGTACGACACCATCGTTCGGATGGCACAGCCATTCTCGCTGCGTTACCTGCTGGTAGACGGTCAGGGCAACTTCGGTTCGGTGGACGGCGACAACGCCGCGGCCATGCGATACACCGAAGTGCGCATGACCAAGCTGGCGCACGAGCTGCTGGCAGACCTGCACAAAGAAACCGTGGACTGGGTGCCGAACTACGACGGCACCGAAATGATCCCGGCGGTCATGCCGACCCGTATCCCCAACCTGCTGGTCAACGGCTCCAGCGGTATCGCCGTGGGCATGGCGACCAACATTCCGCCGCACAACCTCGGTGAAGTCATCGACGGTTGCCTGGCACTCATCGACAACCCGGAACTGACCGTCGATGAGCTGATGCAATACATCCCCGGTCCGGACTTCCCGACCGCCGCGATCATCAACGGTCGCGCCGGCATCATCGAAGCCTACCGCACCGGTCGCGGACGCATTTACATGCGTGCCCGCTCGACCATCGAAGACATCGACAAGGTCGGTGGTCGTCAACAGATCGTCATCACCGAACTCCCTTACCAGTTGAACAAGGCGCGTCTGATCGAAAAGATCGCCGAGCTGGTCAAAGAGAAGAAGCTCGAAGGCATCACCGAGCTGCGCGACGAGTCCGACAAGGACGGTATGCGCGTCGTGATCGAACTGCGTCGCGGTGAAGTGCCTGAGGTGATCCTCAACAACCTCTACGCCCAGACCCAGCTGCAAGCGGTGTTCGGTATCAACATCGTCGCGCTGATCGACGGCCGTCCGCGGATCCTCAACCTCAAGGACCTGCTGGAAGCTTTCGTTCGTCACCGTCGCGAAGTGGTGACCCGCCGTACCGTGTTCGAACTGCGCAAAGCACGCGAACGTGGCCACATTCTGGAAGGTCAAGCGGTTGCCCTGTCGAACATCGACCCGGTCATCGCCCTGATTAAGGCCTCGCCAACGCCATCGGAAGCCAAGGAAGCGCTGATCAGCACGGCCTGGGAATCTTCCGCCGTGGTTGCGATGGTCGAACGTGCCGGCGCCGATTCTTGCCGTCCAGAGACCCTGGACCCGCAATACGGCCTGCGCGACGGCAAGTACTTCCTGTCGCCGGAACAGGCGCAAGCCATTCTGGAGCTGCGTCTGCACCGTCTGACCGGTCTGGAGCACGAAAAGCTGCTGGCCGAGTACCAAGAGATCCTCAACCAGATCGGCGAACTGATCCGCATCCTCAGCAGCGCCACGCGCCTGATGGAAGTGATCCGCGAAGAGCTGGAAGTGATCCGCGCCGAGTACGGCGATGTGCGTCGCACCGAGATTCTCGATGCGCGTCTCGACCTGACCCTGGGCGACATGATCCCGGAAGAAGAACGCGTCGTGACCATTTCCCACGGTGGCTACGCCAAGACCCAGCCATTGGCTGCGTACCAGGCTCAGCGTCGTGGCGGTAAAGGCAAATCGGCCACTGGCGTCAAGGATGAGGACTACATCGCTCACCTGCTGGTCGCCAACAGCCACACCACGCTGCTGCTGTTCTCCAGCAAAGGCAAAGTGTACTGGCTGAAAACCTACGAAATCCCGGAAGCGTCCCGCGCTGCCCGTGGTCGTCCGCTGGTCAACCTGTTGCCGCTGGACAGTGATGAATACATCACCACCATGCTGCCGGTCGAGGAATACACCGAAGGTCACTTCATCTTCATGGCCACTGCCAAAGGCACCGTGAAGAAGACCCCGCTGGAATCCTTCAGCCGTCAACGCAGCGTCGGCCTGATCGCGCTGGAGCTGGACGAAGGCGACGTGCTGATCTCTGCCGCCATTACCGATGGCGAGCGTGAAGTCATGCTGTTCTCCGACGGCGGCAAGGTCACTCGTTTCAAGGAAACCGACGTTCGCGCCATGGGCCGTACCGCTCGCGGTGTCCGCGGTATGCGTCTGCCGGAAGGCCAGAAGCTGATTTCCATGCTGATCCCGGAAGAAGGCAGCCAGATTCTCACCGCTTCGGCGCGTGGTTTCGGCAAGCGCACCGCGATCACTGAGTTCCCTGAGTACAAGCGTGGCGGTCAGGGCGTTATCGCCATGGTCAGCAACGAGCGTAACGGCCGTCTGGTCGGCGCAGTCCAGGTGCTCGACGGCGAGGAGATCATGCTGATTTCCGACCAGGGCACGTTGGTTCGTACCCGTGTCGACGAAGTCTCCAGCCTGGGTCGTAACACCCAGGGCGTAACCCTGATCAAGCTGGCCAGCGATGAAACGCTGGTAGGCCTGGAGCGGGTTCAGGAGCCGTCGGAAGTCGAAGGCGAAGAGCTGGAAAGCGAAGGGCTCGAAGGTGAAGAGGGCGCGGTGTTCGACGGTGAGGTCGTGATCGACGACGTTGTCGAAGACCAGCAACTCGACGCCGCCGCTGACGAAGAGCCGCAAGAGTAAGCGGGCAAGCAGGGGGCGGATGAAGATTCGCCCCCTTGTTATTTGTTCTGTTTGAAAATTTGCGACACTGCACAGGATCGTTCCCACGCTCTGCGTGGGAATGCCGCTCGGGACGCTCCGCGTCCCATGACGCAGGGCGTCATTGGATGCATTCCCACGCAGAGCGTGGGAACGATCATCCGCAGACCGAAAGATTTAAGTGACCACCAAATCAGAGCGAGATTGGATGTGAGCAAGAGAGCCTATAACTTCTGTGCCGGTCCTGCGGCGCTTCCCGAAGCTGTTCTGAAGCGCGCCCAGGGTGAACTTCTTGATTGGCACGGCAAGGGTTTGTCGGTCATGGAAATGAGCCATCGCAGCGATGAGTTCGTGTCCATTGCCACCAAGGCCGAGCAGGATCTGCGTGATCTGCTGAATATCCCCTCGAACTATAAAGTGCTGTTTCTGCAAGGTGGCGCGAGTCAGCAATTTGCTCAGATTCCGCTGAACCTGTTGCCGGAAAGCGGCACCGCCGACTATATCGACACCGGTATCTGGTCGCAGAAAGCTATCGAAGAAGCCTCGCGCTACGGCCACGTCAACGTTGCCGCCACCGCCAAGCCTTACGACTATTTCGCCATCCCCGGTCAGAACGAATGGAGCCTGTCCAAAGACGCGGCCTACGTTCACTACGCACCGAACGAAACCATTGGTGGCCTGGAATTCCAATGGATCCCGGAAACCGGTGATGTGCCGCTGGTCGCTGACATGTCCTCGGACATTCTCTCGCGTCCGGTGGATGTTTCGCGTTTCGGCATGATCTACGCCGGCGCGCAGAAAAACATCGGCCCGAGCGGCATTGTCGTGAACATCGTGCGCGAAGACCTGCTCGGTCACGCCCGTTCCATTTGCCCGACCATGCTCAACTACAAGGTCGCGGCCGATAACGGCTCGATGTACAACACCCCGCCAACCCTGGCCTGGTACTTGTCCGGCCTGGTGTTCGAGTGGCTGAAAGAGCAAGGTGGCGTCGAAGCCATCGGCAAGCTCAATGAAGTCAAGCAGCGCACCCTGTATGACTTCATCGACGCCAGTGGTTTGTACAGCAACCCGATCAACAAGTCGGACCGCTCGTGGATGAACGTGCCGTTCCGTCTGGCCGACGATCGTCTCGACAAGCCGTTCCTGGCCGGTGCCGACGAACGCGGCTTGCTGAACCTCAAGGGCCACCGTTCCGTGGGCGGCATGCGTGCCTCCATCTATAACGCCGTCGACATCGTTGCGGTCAACGCACTGGTTTCGTACATGGCAGAGTTCGAGAAGGAACACGGCTGATGTCTGAGCAAGAACTCAAGGCACTGCGCCTGCGCATTGATGCTCTGGACGAAAAAGTCCTGGAGTTGATCAGTGAGCGCGCACGTTGCGCCCAGGAAGTTGCGCGAGTAAAGATGGCCTCGCTGGCCGAAGGCGAAGTGCCGGTGTTCTATCGTCCTGAGCGTGAAGCCCAGGTGCTCAAGCGTGTGATGGAGCGTAACCAGGGGCCGCTGGGCAACGAAGAGATGGCGCGGCTGTTCCGCGAAATCATGTCTTCGTGCCTGGCCCTCGAGCAGCCGCTGAAAGTGGCTTACCTCGGCCCTGAAGGCACCTTCACCCAGGCGGCGGCCATGAAGCACTTCGGCCACGCAGTGATCAGCAAGCCGATGGCGGCGATCGATGAAGTGTTCCGAGAAGTCGCGGCCGGTGCGGTGAACTTTGGCGTGGTCCCGGTGGAGAACTCCACCGAAGGCGCGGTCAACCACACCCTCGACAGCTTCCTCGAGCACGACATGGTGATCTGCGGCGAAGTTGAATTGCGGATTCACCATCACCTGTTGGTGGGTGAAAACACCAAGACCGACAGCATCAGCCGCATCTATTCCCACGCCCAGTCCCTGGCCCAGTGCCGCAAGTGGCTGGACGCCCATTACCCGAATGTCGAGCGCGTGGCGGTTTCGAGCAACGCCGAAGCAGCCAAGCGGGTCAAGGGTGAATGGAACTCGGCAGCGATCGCCGGCGACATGGCCGCCGGTCTGTACGGGTTGACTCGTCTGGCCGAAAAAATCGAGGATCGTCCGGACAACTCCACGCGATTCCTGATGATCGGCAGCCAGGAAGTACCGCCGACCGGCGACGACAAGACCTCGATCATCGTCTCCATGAGCAACAAACCCGGCGCGCTCCATGAGTTGCTGGTGCCGTTCCATGAAAATGGCATCGACCTGACGCGCATCGAGACCCGTCCGTCGCGCAGCGGTAAATGGACCTACGTGTTCTTCATCGACTTCGTCGGCCACCACCGCGACCCACTGGTCAAAGGTGTGCTGGAAAAGATCAGTCAGGAAGCAGTAGCACTCAAAGTGCTGGGTTCCTACCCGAAAGCAGTTCTCTAAGGGCGGTAGCAAATGAGTGGCAACTTCCTCGCTCTGGCACAGCCGGGCGTGCAACAACTTTCGCCTTACGTTCCGGGCAAACCCGTGGACGAACTGGCCCGTGAGCTGAACCTCGATCCGGCCAATATCGTCAAACTGGCGAGCAACGAAAACCCGTTGGGCGCCAGTCCCAAGGCATTGGCAGCGATTCGCCAAGCGCTGGCCGAGCTGACTCGCTATCCGGACGGCAACGGTTTTGCGCTCAAGACCCTGCTGGCCGATCAGTGCCGCGTCGAGCTCAACCAGGTAACGCTGGGCAACGGCTCCAACGACATTCTGGAGCTGGTGGCGCGCGCCTATCTGGCGCCAGGCCTGAACGCGGTGTTCAGCGCCCATGCGTTTGCGGTCTATCCGATCGTCACCCAGGCCGTCGGCGCCCAGGCAAAAGTGGTCCCGGCCAAAGACTGGGGCCATGATCTGTCGGCCATGCTCGCCGCGATCGATGCCGATACCCGCGTGGTGTTCATCGCCAACCCGAACAACCCGACCGGGACCTGGTTCGACGCCCAGGCGCTGGATGACTTCCTGCAGGACGTGCCGGCCCATGTGCTGGTGGTGCTGGACGAAGCCTACATCGAATACGCCGAAGGCAGCGATTTGCCGGACGGCCTGGATTATCTGGCGGCCTACCCGAACCTGCTGGTCTCGCGCACCTTCTCCAAGGCTTATGGTCTGGCGTCGCTGCGGGTCGGTTACGGCTTGTCCTCGGCCATCGTCGCCGATGTGCTCAATCGCGTGCGTCAGCCGTTCAACGTCAACAGCCTCGCACTGGCCGCCGCTTGTGCCGCGCTGCAAGACGTCGACTACCTGGCTGAAAGCCGTCGCCTGAACGAGGCCGGCATGCAGCAGCTGCAAGCGGGTTTGCGCGAGCTGGGGTTGAGCTGGATTCCCTCCAAAGGCAACTTCATCTGTGTCGATCTGGGTCGCGTTGCGGCGCCAGTGTTCGAGGGGTTGCTGCGCGAAGGCGTGATCGTGCGTCCGGTGGCCAATTACGGCATGCCGAATCACTTGCGCATCACCATCGGTCTGCCAGCGGAAAACAGCCGCTTCCTCGAAGCGCTGACCAAGGTTCTGGCTCGTGGTTGATGTCACTGCACTGCAACCTGCTCAACCTATGATCGGTCGCCTGGTGGTGGTCGGTCTGGGCTTGATCGGCGGTTCGTTTGCCAAAGGCCTGCGTGAAAGCGGCCTGTGTCGTGAAGTGGTCGGGGTCGATCTCGACCCGCAGTCGCGCAAGCTGGCAGTCGAATTGGGCGTGGTGGATCGCTGCGAAGATGACCTGGCGGCAGCCTGCCAGGGCGCTGACGTGATTCAACTGGCAGTGCCGATCCTGGCCATGGAAAAACTGCTCGCGCTGTTGGCGGGCATGAAACTGGGGCAGGCGATCCTGACCGATGTCGGCAGCGCCAAGGGCAATGTGGTGCGCGCGGCGACCGAGGCGTTTGGCGGCATGCCGACGCGCTTCGTGCCGGGGCATCCGATCGCCGGTTCCGAGCAGAGCGGGGTGGAAGCCTCCAATGCCGAACTGTTTCGTCGTCATAAAGTGATTCTGACGCCGCTGGATCAGACCGATCCGGCCGCGCTGGCAGTGGTTGACCGGTTGTGGCGCGAATTGGGTGCCGACGTCGAGCACATGCAGGTCGAGCGTCATGACGAAGTGCTGGCGGCGACCAGCCATCTGCCGCACTTGCTGGCGTTCGGTTTGGTCGATTCGTTGGCCAAACGCAATGAAAATCTTGAGATCTTCCGTTACGCTGCGGGCGGTTTCCGCGATTTCACAAGAATCGCCGGAAGCGACCCGGTCATGTGGCACGACATCTTCCTCGCCAACCGCGAAGCTGTCCTGCGCACACTCGATACATTTCGCAGCGACCTCGACGCCTTGCGCGACGCGGTCGATGCAGGGGATGGGCACCAATTGTTGGGCGTGTTCACGCGCGCCCGGGTTGCCCGCGAGCATTTCAGTAAAATCCTGGCCCGCCGGGCCTATGTGGACGCTATGAATTCCAACGATCTGATTTTCCTGGCACAACCTGGTGGCCGCCTGACTGGGCGGATTCGTGTACCGGGCGACAAATCGATTTCCCACCGTTCGATCATGCTCGGTTCCCTGGCTGACGGCGTCACCGAAGTGGAAGGTTTCCTCGAGGGCGAAGACGCTCTGGCGACCTTGCAAGCCTTCCGCGACATGGGTGTTGTCATCGAAGGTCCGCACCACGGTCGTGTGACCATCCATGGCGTCGGCCTGCACGGTCTCAAACCTGCGCCAGGCCCGATCTACCTGGGCAACTCCGGCACTTCGATGCGTCTGCTGTCTGGCCTGTTGGCTGCGCAGAGCTTCGATAGCACGCTGACTGGCGATGCCTCGTTGTCCAAGCGTCCGATGAATCGCGTGGCCAATCCGCTGCGCGAAATGGGCGCCGTGATCGAGACTGCTGCTGAAGGTCGTCCACCGATGACCATCCGTGGCGGCAACAAGCTCAAGGGCCTGACTTACACCATGCCGATGGCCAGCGCCCAGGTTAAATCCTGCCTGTTGCTGGCGGGTCTGTATGCCGAAGGCAAGACCACCGTCACCGAACCGGCACCGACTCGCGACCACACCGAGCGCATGCTGCGCGGCTTCGGCTACCCGGTCACCGTCAATGGCGCGACCGCCTCGGTCGAGTCCGGCCACACGCTGACCGCGACCCACATTGAAGTGCCGGGCGACATCTCGTCGTCGGCGTTCTTCCTTGTAGCCGCGTCGATTGCCGAAGGTTCGGAGCTGGTGCTGGAGCACGTCGGCATCAACCCGACCCGTACCGGCGTGATCGACATCCTGCGCCTGATGGGTGCGGACATCACCCTGGAAAACCTGCGTGAAGTGGGCGGCGAGCCGGTAGCGGATCTGCGCGTACGCGCAGCTAAACTCAAAGGTATCGAGATCCCTGAGGCGCTGGTTCCATTGGCCATCGACGAATTCCCGGTGCTGTTCGTGGCTGCGGCCTGTGCCGAAGGACGCACTGTGCTGCGTGGCGCCGAAGAGCTGCGCGTGAAAGAATCGGACCGGATCCAGGTCATGGCGGATGGTTTGCTGGCACTGGGCGTCAAATGCGAACCGACCCCGGACGGTATCATCATCGACGGCGGCCAGATCGGCGGCGGCGAAGTGCATGGTCACGGCGATCACCGGATTGCCATGGCCTTCAGCGTCGCTTCGCTGCGTGCCACTGCACCGATCCGCATCCATGACTGCGCCAACGTCGCGACCTCGTTCCCGAACTTCCTCGCGCTGTGCGCGCAGGTCGGTATCCGTGTTGCACAAGAGGCTCAGTCGTGAAAATCAACGCACCGGTCATCACCATTGATGGGCCAAGCGGCTCTGGCAAAGGCACTGTCGCCGGGATGCTGGCCAAGCGCCTGGGCTGGAACTTGCTGGATTCCGGTGCGCTGTACCGATTGCTGGCGTTCGCGGCGTATAACCATGGCGTCGATCTGACGAACGAAGAGTTGCTCAAAAAACTTGCCGCTCATCTGGATGTGCAATTCATCGCGGCGACCGACGGTCAGCTGCAACGCATCATTCTGGAAGGTGACGAAGTCAGCGATATCATTCGTACCGAGAGTATCGGCGCGGGCGCTTCCCAGGTCGCTGCGCTGCCCGCCGTTCGCGAGGCGCTGCTGCAGCGCCAGCGGGCATTTCAGGAACCGCCGGGTCTGGTGGCCGATGGTCGCGACATGGGCACGGTGGTATTTCCCGACGCACCGTTGAAGATTTTCCTGACCGCCAGTGCCGAGGAGCGTGCGCGCCGTCGATACTTGCAGTTGAAGGGCAAAGTCGATGGTGTTAGTCTGTCGAGTCTGCTAGATGAGATACGTGCGCGCGATGAGCGCGACACCCAGCGCGCAGTAGCCCCGCTCAAACCGGCGGCCGACGCGATACAGCTGGATTCCACGGAGTTGTCCATCGATCAGGTGCTGGAACGCATCGAGAGCGAGATCGCCATTCGCGATATCGCCGGGTGACCAAGAAAGCCGCAGGGGACCAGTCATAGTCCTGCGGTGTTTCTTTCATATGAAACTAACCCACACCGTCTGGGGTGTGGAGACGGGCGTATTCTTCGCCCTTATCTACAGGAATTAAAATGAGCGAAAGCTTTGCGGAACTCTTTGAAGAAAGCCTAAAAACCCTGAACCTTCAGGCAGGCTCCATCATCACCGGTGTTATCGTTGATATCGATTACCAGGCTCGCTGGGTAACCGTTCACGCTGGCCTGAAGTCTGAAGCACTCATCCCGCTTGAGCAGTTCTACAACGATGCTGGCGAGCTGAACATCAACGTCGGTGACGAAGTTCACGTTGCTCTGGACTCGGTTGAAGACGGCTTTGGTGAAACCAAGCTGTCCCGTGAAAAAGCCAAGCGCGCTGAATGCTGGATTGTTCTGGAAGCAGCCTTCGCAGCCGAAGAAGTGGTCAAGGGCGTTATCAACGGTAAGGTTAAAGGCGGCTTCACTGTCGACGTTAACGGCATCCGTGCGTTCCTGCCAGGTTCTCTGGTTGACGTCCGTCCAGTGCGCGACACCACGCACCTGGAAGGCAAAGAGCTGGAATTCAAGGTCATCAAACTCGACCAGAAGCGCAACAACGTTGTCGTTTCCCGTCGCAGCGTCCTCGAAGCCGAGAACTCCGCCGAGCGTGAAGCTCTGCTGGAATCCCTGCAGGAAGGCCAGCAAGTCAAAGGTATCGTCAAGAACCTCACCGATTACGGCGCATTCGTCGATCTGGGTGGCGTCGATGGCCTGCTGCACATTACCGACATGGCCTGGAAGCGTATCAAGCATCCTTCCGAAATCGTCAACGTTGGCGACGAGATCGATGTCAAGGTTCTGAAGTACGATCGCGAGCGCAATCGTGTTTCCCTGGGCCTCAAGCAACTGGGCGAAGATCCATGGGTTGCTATCAAAGCCCGTTACCCAGAAGGCACTCGCGTTACCGCTCGTGTAACCAACCTGACCGACTACGGCTGCTTCGCTGAGCTGGAAGAAGGCGTTGAAGGCCTGGTACACGTTTCCGAAATGGACTGGACCAACAAGAACATCCACCCTTCGAAAGTCGTACAAGTCGGCGACGAAGTGGAAGTCATGGTTCTGGACATCGACGAAGAGCGTCGTCGTATCTCCCTCGGCATCAAGCAGTGCAAATCTAACCCATGGGAAGATTTCTCTGGCCAGTTCAACAAGGGCGATAAAATCTCCGGCACCATCAAGTCGATCACCGATTTCGGTATCTTCATTGGTCTGGATGGCGGCATCGACGGTCTGGTTCACCTGTCCGACATCTCCTGGAACGAAGTGGGCGAAGAAGCCGTTCGCCGCTTCAAGAAGGGCGACGAGCTGGACACCGTTATCCTGTCGGTTGACCCAGAGCGCGAGCGCATCTCCCTGGGTATCAAGCAACTGGAAAGCGATCCGTTCTCCGAGTACGTTCAAGAGAACGACAAAGGCGCCATCGTTAAAGGCATCGTGAAAGAAGTTGACGCTAAAGGCGCCATCATCACTCTGGCCGACGATATCGAAGCGACTCTGAAAGCCTCCGAAATCAGCCGTGACCGCGTTGAAGACGCGCGTAACGTTCTGAAAGAAGGCCAGGAAGTAGAAGCCAAGATCATCAGCGTTGACCGCAAGAGCCGTGTAATCCAGCTCTCCATCAAGTCGAAAGACGATGCTGAAGAGAAAGAAGCCATCCAGAGCTTGAAAGACAAGCCTTCGGATAGCATCGCTGCTGGTCCTACCACTCTGGGCGACCTGTTGCGTGCACAAATGGAAAAGCAGAACTAAGTTCTGACAGACCATAAAAAAGGGCGACTTCGGTCGCCCTTTTTTGTGTCTGCGATTTGGTGAATCCCAGGGGGGCTGACACCACTGCTTTTCGTAGGAGCCAGGCTTGCCGGCGAAGGCGTCCGCAAGAGCGTTTTCGCCGGCAAGCCTGGCTCCTACGAAAAGCAGTCGGCCCACTACCTTATTTCTTTTGTGAAACCAATTATCTACATAAATTGTCTGTAGCTTCATACAGGTCAATCATCTATTCGAGGCTAGGCTTAGTCTGAAGTGAACGACCGCTGGGCATTGTGCCCGGCATAAGGAAGCGAATGAACAAGCTCATTGTCGTGATAGCAGTGTTGGTATTGGCGGGCTGTACCACGAGCGCCAAGACTCGCGCGGTACGCGGAGTCAGTGGCATAGAGATCGATTGTTCAGGGTTGGGTTCCGGATGGGAAAAGTGTCACAAGCGAGCTGCAAAAGAATGCAAGGGCGCTGGGTATAAAGTTATCGTCAGGTCCGATGATGCCAAGGAAGAGGATCTATTCCCTTTCGGCTTCAATCCCGCGGGTTATCTGACGCGCACCATGCTGGTTATCTGTAGATGAATGGCGGGTTAGAGCAATGTTTCGATGTTCTGGAATCGGCCGCTTCATTACGAGGAAAGATATGTCAAAACTCAGGCTGTTCAAATTTCTCCGGGCATGCTAAAACCTTTGAAGCGCTTTTCCTAGCTGCTTGAAAAAGAAGGGAAAAATATGACGAAGTCGGAGTTGATCGAACGAATTGTCACCCATCAAGGGCTGCTCTCATCCAAGGATGTGGAGCTGGCCATCAAGACCATGCTTGAGCAAATGTCCCAATGTCTGGCCACCGGTGATCGAATCGAGATCCGTGGGTTTGGCAGCTTCTCCTTGCACTATCGCGCACCGCGCGTAGGCCGCAATCCGAAAACCGGTCAGTCCGTCAGCCTCGACGGCAAGTTCGTTCCGCATTTCAAGCCAGGCAAAGAACTGCGCGATCGCGTGAACGAGGAAGAGGAGGAGGGGCTTTGACAGCTGCTGCACTTCAAGGAATCGCTGATGCGTAATCTCAAGCGTGTACTTCTCGCTACCTTTGTCCTGTTGCTCGTTCTCGCCATCCTGGCGTTCGTACTTGAGAACCAGCAAAGCGTGTCACTGCTGTTCCTGGGCTGGGCAGGCCCGCAGTTGCCAGTATCGCTGGTCATGGTGATTGCGCTGCTGATTGGCATGGCGATCGGGCCGATTCTCGGCTGGTTTCTGGGGCGTACGTCCAGAGCTTCACGCAAGCGCCTTGTCTGATCGCGACAAACCCGTTACACGCGTCGAATTTGCGTCATAGCTTGTCCATATCCATTAGTAAAACCTTCATTAAGCTGTAAAATGCTGCGCTTGGCTGATAGGGGTAATTTTCCCACATCGGTTCAGACTGACTCTGTCAGAAGCCACGGCTGACTTGATGGCTTTTGCATTCATGGATTAGACAGTGCGCGGTTGACGGCCCTGTCAGCAACTTAAGGGTAAGGTTTCGCGTGAAAATTCTAGTTACCGGCGGCGCAGGGTTCATTGGCTCGGCAGTCATTCGTCATATCATCTCCAACACTGCCGACTCTGTCGTTAACGTCGATAAACTGACTTATGCCGGTAACCTTGAGTCGTTGGCCGAAGTCAGCCAGAACTCGCGTTACGTGTTCGAACGCGTCGACATCTGCGACCGTAATGAAGTGGACCGTGTCCTGCGTGAACACCAACCAGATGCCGTCATGCACCTGGCCGCAGAGTCTCACGTTGACCGTTCGATCTCCGGTCCGTCTGAGTTCATCCAGACCAACATCATCGGCACCTACACCTTGCTGGAAGCTGCTCGCCACTATTGGGCGGCACTGGATGAGGCGCGTAAAGCCAACTTCCGCTTCCACCATATTTCCACCGACGAAGTCTACGGAGACCTCGAAGGTCCGGAAGACCTCTTCACTGAAACCACCCCGTATCAGCCAAGTTCGCCATATTCGGCCAGCAAGGCCAGCTCCGATCACCTGGTTCGCGCCTGGGCTCGTACCTATGGCCTGCCGACGCTGGTGACCAACTGCTCGAACAACTACGGCCCTTGCCATTTCCCGGAGAAATTGATCCCGCTGATCATTCTCAACGCACTGGAAGGCAAGCCGCTGCCGGTGTATGGCAAAGGCAACCAGGTCCGTGACTGGCTCTACGTCGAAGACCACGCCCGCGCACTGTACAAAGTCGTGACCGAAGGCGTGATCGGCGAGACCTACAACATCGGCGGCCATAACGAAAAGCAAAACATCGAAGTGGTGCATACCCTGTGCGCACTGCTCGACGAACTGCGTCCAGATTCCGCGCATCGTCCCCATGCCAGCCTGATCACCTACGTTCAGGATCGCCCAGGCCACGATCAGCGCTATGCCATCGACGCCAGCAAAATCCAGCGCGAGCTGGGCTGGACGCCGGAAGAAACCTTTGAAACCGGCATCCGCAAAACCGTCGAGTGGTACCTCAACAACACTGAATGGGTCGCTCACGTGAAAAGCGGCAGCTACCAGCAATGGATCGACCAGAACTACACGGATCGTTCGGACAAAGCATGAAAATCCTCCTGTTGGGAAAAAATGGCCAGGTAGGCTGGGAGCTTCAACGCTCCCTTGCGCCGCTTGGCGAGTTGATCGCCCTTGATCGTCACCCGGTCGATGGTTTGAGTGGTGACCTGTCTGATCTTGAGGCATTGCGTGCAACGATCCGTCAGGTCAAGCCGGATGTCATCGTCAACGCTGCGGCCTACACCGCCGTCGATAAAGCCGAATCAGAGACCGAACTGGCCGACCGTGTGAACGGTCAAGCCAGCCAGGTCATGGCTGAAGAAGCTGCATCCCTGGGCGCCTGGCTGATTCACTATTCGACCGACTACGTGTTCAGCGGTGAAGGCCTGACGCCGTGGCAAGAGACCGATGCCGTCGCTCCGGTGAATCACTACGGCGCCAGCAAACTGGCCGGCGAGCAAGCGATCATTGCCTCGGGCTGCAAGCACCTGATCTTCCGCACCAGCTGGGTCTACGGCGCTCGCGGCAATAACTTTGCCAAGACCATGCTGCGTCTGGCCAAGGACCGCGACACCCTGAGCGTCATCGCCGACCAGATCGGTGCCCCGACCGGCGCAGATTTGATCGCCGACGTAACGGCGCTGGCCATTCAGCAGGTCCAGCTACGCCCTGAACTGGCGGGCCTGTATCATCTGGCGGCCAGTGGTGAAGTGTCCTGGCACGGCTATGCCAGCCATGTGATCGGTTTTGCCAAGGCCAACGGGGAAGAACTTGCCGTCACGACGATCAATCCGATCGACACAACTGCCTACCCAACACCGGCGCGCCGCCCTCTGAACTCACGGTTGAACACTCAGAAGCTGCGCGACAATTTTTCTCTGCACTTGCCGGATTGGCAAAGTGGCGTCACCCGAATGCTGATGGAAGTCCTGAATAAATGACCACGACAAATCGTAAAGGCATCATCCTGGCTGGCGGCTCGGGCACGCGTCTGCACCCGTTGACCCTCGGCGTGTCCAAGCAGATGCTGCCGATCTACGACAAGCCGATGATCTTCTATCCGTTGTCGGTACTGATGCTCGCGGGTATGCGCGAAATCCTGATTATCTCCACCCCTGAAGACCTGCCATCGTTCCAGAAATTGCTGGGTGACGGCAGCCTGTACGGCATCAAGCTGACCTACGCCGAGCAACCTAGCCCGGACGGTCTGGCACAAGCCTTCATCATCGGCGAAGAGTTCATCGGCAAAGCCCCGTGCTGCCTGATCCTGGGCGACAACATCTTCTACGGTCAGCACTTCTCCGAGAACCTGCGTTCCGCCAGCACTCAAGAGCATGGTGCGACTGTATTTGGTTACCACGTGTCGGACCCGGAGCGTTTTGGCGTCGTCGAGTTCGACGCTGCCGGCCGTGCCTTGAGCATCGAAGAAAAGCCGCTGAAGCCAAAATCCGCCTACGCGGTGACTGGCTTGTACTTCTACGATAACCAGGTCGTCGAAATCGCCAAGAGCATCAAGCCTTCTGCCCGTGGCGAGCTGGAAATTACTGATATTAACCGTGCCTACCTCGAGCAGAAGACCCTCAACGTCGAAATGCTCGGCCGCGGCTTCGCCTGGCTGGACACCGGTACCCATGATTCGCTGCTGGAAGCCAGTCACTTCGTGCACACCATCGAGCAGCGCCAAGGCCTGAAAGTGGCATGCCTGGAAGAGATTGCTTACCACAATGGCTGGATTAGTGCCGAGCAGTTGAGTACTCAGGCTGATGCTCTGAAGAAGACTGGTTATGGTCAGTACCTGCAGAAACTGCTGGATTCCCCTTCTCGCTAAGACGAGAGCTTGATCTTCCTCTCCCCATGCAAGCAGGAATGGCATGCCAGTAAAATCTCCCAAGGTTGCAGTTTTACTGGCCGCCTACAACGGTATGCATTGGATTGAAGAGCAACTGACCTCGATCCTTGGTCAGTCTGCCGTGGACGTTACCGTCCACATCAGCATCGACCCTTCCACTGACGGGACCGAAGACTGGTGTGCAGCCTTTGCTGCCAGGCATCCAAGCATCATTGTCCTGCCACCGGGCGGCCGCTTCGGTGGTGCCGCGCGCAATTTTTTCAGACTGATCCGTGATGTTGATATCGAGTCCTACGATTTCGTTGCGTTTGCCGACCAGGATGATCTTTGGCATGGCGATAAACTAAAAAGGGCTATCGAGTCTCTGCAATCACGCAAGGTTGATGCTTATTCCAGTAACGTTACCGCTTTCTGGGAGGATGGTAGAACTCGACTGCTGAACAAGGCGCAACCGCAAACCTGCTGGGATTTTCTTTTTGAGGCGGCTGGTCCTGGCTGTACCTATGTTCTGAAGGCTCCCATGGTGAAGGCCATGAAGCAGTCGATGCTGGTTCACTGGGATGCGCTGCAAAGCGTCAGTCTGCACGACTGGTACTGCTACGCTTTTGCCCGCAGCCATGGTTATCGTTGGTATATCGATCCGGTGCCGTCCATGGATTATCGCCAGCATGAGCGTAACCAGGTGGGAGCGAATACTGGCCTGGGTTCGATGATCGCACGTTATACAACCATTCATGATGGCTGGTGGTTCAATCAAGTCCGCTTGATCGCGCGACTGGTCGGGCAGGATGCCGATCCCTTTGTCGGCTCTTGGTTGCAACTGCGACGGTGGCAATTGATCCGGCTGTCGTTGTCCGCCTGGCGTTGCCGGCGGCGGATCAGGGATCGTGTTTTGTTTTTTCTGATTTGTTGGGCTACCGCGCTAATGGGGAAATCCGCTCGATGACCGCGCCGAAGGTATTGGTAACAGGGGCAAGTGGATTCGTTGGCGAGGCTGTCGTGTTTCGGTTGCTGCTTGGTCGGCGATTCATGCCCGTGGCGGCAGTACGAGGTTCGACATGTCTGCAGGGATTGTGCCCGGTGGTGCGTTTTCAGTTGGGAGCGGCCACTGCTGCGCAAATGACAGGTGTGCAAGTGATTGTGCATGCGGCGGCGCGGGTGCATGTCATGCACGAAACGGAACAGGATGCACTGACCGAGTTTCGCAGGGTTAACGTGGACGGTACGTTGCAGTTGGCTCGAATGGCCGCTCAGGCCGGGGTCAAGCGCTTTGTTTACATCAGTTCGATCAAAGTTAATGGTGAGCGCACTGCTGCGGGGCGGCCATTTACTGCGGATGACGTGGCGGCTCCACTGGATCCTTACGGGGTGTCCAAGCACGAGGCGGAACTGGCGTTGATGCTGCTTGGGCGCGAGACCGGGATGGAGATCGTGATAATCCGTCCGCCGCTGGTGTACGGCCCAGGGGTCAAGGCTAACTTTCTCAGCCTGATTAAATGGCTCGACAAAGGCCTGATCCTGCCTCTGGGCGGGATTCGGAACCAGCGCAGTATGGTGTCGATCGGCAACCTGGTCGATCTGATCGAGACTTGTCTCGATCATCCGGGGGCTGCCTGGCAAATCTTTTTGGTCAGTGACGGTGACGACCTGTCGACTCCACGGTTGCTGCGTCATCTGGCGTCGGCGCTAGGAAAAAAAGCCTGGTTGCTGCCCGTGCCGTCCGTGTTGTTGACGCTGGGAGCCGCTGCCATCGGCAAGCGCGCTGTGGCACGGCGGGTGTGTGAGTCGTTGCGGGTCGATATCAGCAAAAACCGCGAGTTGCTCGGTTGGGTTCCGCCGATTGATGTGGATACTGCCATGCGGCGCACCGCAGGCCATTTTCTGGATACGCATACGAAATGATTTTTGGCGGGTTGCTTGTCACAGTTTTCGCACTCTCCTGGGGTTTGACCGGAGGACTGCGACGCTACGCATTATCCAAAAGCTTGATAGACATTCCTAACGAGCGCAGTTCTCACTCCGTACCCACGCCCCGGGGTGGTGGAGTGGCGATCGTTTTCGGCTTCCTGGTTGCGCTGCCCGTGCTCGGTGCTTTCGGCCTTTTAGGCATCGATACATTGTATGCATTGCTTGGAAGCGGGTTGTTGGTCGCTATTATCGGGTTTGCCGACGATCATGGCCATATCGCTGCAAAATGGCGCCTTCTCGGGCATTTCGTTGCGGCGGTTTGGGCGTTGTACTGGCTTGACGGGCTGGCACCTGTCACGTTCTTCGGTGCCATGATCGACCTTGGTTGGCTGGGCAATGTGTTTGCGGTGATTTACCTGGTCTGGATGCTCAACCTGTACAACTTCATGGATGGCATCGATGGCCTGGCGAGTGCCGAGGCAATGTGTGTTTGTCTGGGTAGTGGTCTTGTTTACCTGATCACTGGGCAGCTTGAGCCGCTTTGGGTGGCGCTGGTTCTGGCTGGGGCCGTGGCGGGTTTCCTGTGCTGGAATTATCCGCCCGCGCGGATTTTCATGGGCGATGCCGGAAGCGGCTTTTTGGGTATTGCTTTGGGGATCTTGTCGCTCTCCGCCGGGGCCGTGTCATCCGCGTTTTTGTGGAGTTGGGTGATCCTGCTGGGAGCGTTTGTGGTCGACGCCACGTGGACTCTTTGCCAGCGCCTGTTGAATGGCGACAAGGTTTATCAGGCGCATCGCAGTCACGCCTACCAGTACGCTTCTCGTCAGTATCGCAGTCACAAGGCTGTGACGCTGGGTGTTGTCGGACTCAACGTGTTTTGGTTGCTGCCCTGGGCTATTGCGGTAGCGTCGGGATTTGTTCCTGGCGTTATCGGCCTAATCATTGCCTACGCTCCTTTGCTCTGGTTGGCCGCGAGGTTCAAGGCCGGTACCCGGGAGAGTTGACCCCCCGCGTGAGATCGTGAGTGGCGTCCTGTGGAGGGTTGGGTGGGCGTGGGTGCCAGATCCGGAAAATGATATGATCCGCGACCGCCGAGCGAGGGCTCGCGCAAGCCAGGCTGTGGGGGCTGTATTACAAGGTGGATGTCCATGGGCTATTCGACATCCTAACAACCCAGTCAAAATATTTGATGAAGTTCAATCAGAGTTGGAGCCGTAATACATGCAGCATAAGGATAATAATTTAAATTTGCTTCGGCTTATTGCTGCGCTGATGGTTCTTTACGCACACTCATTCGCGTTCTATGGAAATCCCCCTGCCGGATTTCTTGGCCTAGCCTCCTATGGCGGCCTGGGCATCGAAATATTCTTTATTATTAGCGGTTATTTGATCGTCAAAAGCTGGGATTTCACTCCGTCGGCGGCCAACTTTCTTATCAAGCGTTCGTTGCGGATTTTTCCGGCGCTGATTGTGGTCGTCCTGATTAGCATGTTTGTGCTGGGGCCGGTTTTCACCACATTGACAGTCAGTGAGTATTTCGCGCATCCGCAATTCTGGTCTTATATAAAAAATATCATCTTGAGCCCGGTGTTCTATCTGCCCGGTGTTCTTGAGCATGCAAGGGTTCCCAACGCGGTCAACGGTTCGTTGTGGAGTCTGCCTGTCGAGTTTTTCATGTATCTGGTGGTGATGGGGCTGGGGCTGCTGTTCAAGGGCGGACGTTGGGTTTATACGGCGGTCACTGCACTGTTCGCGCTTACCGTGGTTTTCTGGTGCTGGCGTGATGCCCCTCTGGTGGTGGTTTACGGAACCGATGTCAGGAATATTTTCCTGACAGGTGTCTATTTCATGATCGGTGCCTGTTATGCAAAGTGGCGGCTGGAGCGTTGGTTTAGTCTGTCAGGTGTCTGCGTACTGATCATGGCAACCATTCTGCTGGCACCGTATGCCGCGGTTTCCAAGTTTTTGCTCTGGCTTGCGTTGCCTTATGTCGTTCTGGCCTACGGTCTATCTCGAAGCTGGTTGGGCAGTTGGGTCAACCGCGTGGGTGACTGCTCCTACGGCGTTTACATTTACGCTTTCCCGGTACAGCAGTTTGTATTGCTCAAGTTTCCGAATATTTCTTACCCGATGTATCTGTTTGTCACCATCGTCATTACCTTGATGCTGGGCTATGCCTCGTGGCACCTGGTGGAGAAACGCGTGTTGAAGTTCAAGCCCAAGGACAAGTCCAGAGTCCTGGCGGGCAGTGAAGAACCCAAGCCTGTATCCACATCCCTTGTCAGCGAAAAACTCAAGTCGATGAGCGCGGATAGTTAATGGAATTTATGATGTTGTGCGGTGGGTTAAAAGCAGTGGAAAGTGTGTTTGCAAAGCAAGGAGATTTTCGATGAGCTGGCTCAGGGGGATGCTGTCGGATCGCAGGATTCTGTTGAGCCTGATTTCAAATGACCTTCGTGCACGATATCTGACCAACTACCTTGGTTTTTTGTGGGTCTTCATTCAGCCATGCGCTACGACACTGATCCTCTGGTTCGTGTTTCAGTTCGGCTTCAAGGCGGCCCCTCACGGAGACTTTCCTTTTGTTCTATGGCTGGTATGTGGACTTGTGCCGTGGTTTTTCACAGTTGAAGCATTGAACTCCGGCTGCACGGCGGTCAAGGAAAACAGTTTTCTGGTAAAGAAAATTGTCTTCAAGGTTTCATTGCTGCCGCTGGTTAAACTCAGCTCCGCGGTACTCGTGCACATTTTCTTCGTGTTTATACTGTTGTTGCTGCTCGTTATTTATGGCTATTCGCCGAACCTTTACTGGTTGCAAGTCGGCTATTACATTGCCTGTTTGTTCATGCTGTTGTTGGCGATCGCCTGGATTACCAGTTCGGTGGTGATTTTCTTCCCAGACTTGAGCCAGTTAGTGGCGATGGCCACGCAGTTCGGTTTCTGGCTGACCCCGGTGTTCTGGGATATTGATGCGATTCAGGGGCGGGCAGTGTCTTATCTGCGCCTGAATCCGTTTGCTTACATTGTCGAAGGATTCAGGGATTCGCTTATTCGCGGGATCTGGTTCTGGGAACGACCAACTCAGACCCTGTTTTTCTGGGGGGTATTGATTGTCTTGACGCTGGTGGGCTGGCGTACATTCAAAAAATTAAGACCTCACTTTGCGGATGTTTTGTAATGAATGCAGTGAATGAGAGCGCAATCAGCGTCCATAACGTCAGTAAGGTATACCGGCTTTATAACAAGCCCGTAGACCGACTGGTCGAGGCTCTTTCGCTTTTCGGCAAGCATAAACACCATGATTTTCATGCGCTGACCGATGTTTCCTTTTCGGTCCAGAAAGGCCAGACCGTCGGGATACTGGGCAAGAACGGTGCGGGTAAAAGCACCCTGTTGAAAATCCTTACAGGAGTGCTGACACCTACGAGCGGCGAGGTCAAGGTTGTTGGCCGGGTGGCATCGCTGCTGGAGTTGGGCGCTGGGTTCAATCCGGATTACACTGGCGTGGAAAACATTTATTTCCAGGGATCCCTGATGGGGTACTCCCATGCCGAGATGCAAACCCGTATTGGGGCCATTCTTGAATTTGCCGACATCGGCGACTTCGTCAATCAACCCGTACGCATGTACAGCAGCGGGATGTTTGCGCGGCTGGCATTTTCCGTGGCAATTAATGTCGAACCTGACGTACTGATCGTCGACGAGGCGTTAAGCGTCGGAGATGCTGGCTTTCAGCTCAAGTGCATGCTCAAGATGAAGCATATGCAGGAGCGTGGTACCACCATCCTTTTCGTTTCTCACGATACCCAGTCGGTGATTCGTTTCTGTCAGGCTGTCATCGTGATGCAGAACGGTCAAATTATCGATTACAGCACCGACGTGCTGACAGCCACCAAAAACTATGAAAAAAAGGTGCGTAACAGCAGTTCGGTGGCGGTGCCGGTGGTTGAAGAGCAGCACGCCGATGTGTCCTATGATTCCGAGTTAGGCGATATCTCGGAAGTTCGATTCGGTTCCGGCGCTGCGAAGATCAACGCCGTTGATTTTTATAGTGCAGACGGGACGTTGACCAATCACTTCGAACCAACAGAAGACGTCACGATGCATTGCTACGTCCAGTCTTATACCGAGTTGCGTGAAGTGGTCATCGGCTACTCGTTGCGCGATGCAAAAGGCGTCGATGTGGCGGGCGATAACACCTTGCTGGCCGGTTGCAAGTTCGACTTCGAGAAAGGGGCCTACAAAATCAGTTTTTCCTTCTCGCTCAACGTGGCTCCCGGGGAGTACTTTCTGTTCATCGGCATGGCCAACCTGGATGGGGAGCGAGTTGAACTGGATCAACGCTGGCCGATGAGGAAGTTGAGTGTGTCTGGCGGGCGCCAGATCGTTGGAGTTGCTTATTGCCCGTCAACAGTGAACGTTGTGAAGGTTGCTTAATATCATGCTTAAAATTGGTAATGCTGATATCGCAGAAACAGTCAAGTTTCATGTAGACGAAACGGCTGTTTGCATCATTGAGGACGGCGTTCAAATCCGGGATAACGTCGTCATCGAATGCGGTGCCGGAGGCTACTTGAGTGTTTCATCTGGCACGGTCATCAATTATGGGACATGGGTGAACGGCAGCGGCAAGGTCATCATTGGTAAAGATGTTTTGATCGCGCCCAACGTTTCCATTACGTCATCGACTCATCGCTATGACTTGCACTCGCCAATCAAGGATCAAGGGCTGAGGCTGGCAGAGGTGGAAATCGGTGATGATGTCTGGATCGGCGCTAATGCTTCGGTGCTGGCGGGGGCAGTGATCGGACAGGGTGCGATCATTGCGGCGAACTCGGTGGTTAAATTCAACCTTCCCCCCAATAGCATCGCGGCGGGTGATCCGGCAGTCAAAGTAGCGCCGAGGAAGTTCAAACGCGTGGTTTTTTACACGCTACCGTTAGTATTGAGAGAGCGTCCGACGCTGTTCAGCAGCATTGTTGACGTGTACCTGCCGCTGGCGAAAAGGTTTGCCGATGATGGCTGGGAATGTATTTTTGTCGGCTCCAATGAGTTGAAGAGCGAATACCCTGACTTCGGCCACACGTGGATCAGCCCGGCCTCCTATAACTGCGACTATCCAGACGCGCAGACCTCGAACTGGTTGAACGACTGGAAGTGTCTCCTTAATAAAGAACCTCTAGGGTTTCACGACCGATTCGTCGAATCTCTGATCAACAATGTCGATCCGGAACTGGTGTTCTGCTGGAACTATGACGGCAGTCTCGAAACCGTTTGCGCAGCCAAAGGCATTCCTTTGCTGTTCAACGAGCTCGGGATGTTGCGTGCACCGAATCCGATGGGTTACTACTCGGACAGTCGAGGCGTTAATGTACGCAGTGGCTTCAGTGCCGAGTTTACCGATTATCGGCAGGAGCAATCAGAACTGTCGGTCGAAGCCGCTCTGGTGCGTCTGCAACAGATGGAGGAAAGTTATCGTTTCCGAGGCACCAATCGTGTCCCTACGATACTGATCCTGCTTCAGGTGCAGGACGATTCCAACATCATTATGGGCTCTCCATTTTTTAGCATGGCCGGGTATGTACAGCATGTGGTCGGCGTGGTGGAGGGCTCTGACTATAAGGTGGTGGTCAAACCACACCCTCTCGATGACGTGCCGGCGCTCCCTGAACATGTTCTGGTGGCTGATAAGGAAGAGAGCATCACGGATCTGATTGCTAGCGCCGATGTGGTGTTCACGATCAATTCTTCGGCCGGGTTCGAAGCCGCTCTGGCGGGCAAGACTGTATATGCCCTGGGCAAGGCGCCGTATTCAGGCACAGGTCTGACCATTGATGTCACTCAACCGGCGGATCTTGCGATGCTGTGGCAGGAACACAAGGCGGTGGCGCCATGTTCCAGAAAGCTGCGGGCGCAAATCCTGGATTTTGCACAGTCGCGTTATTTTCTGGGGGAGGCACAATTCAATGAGCCTTCCGCGCATCTTTCCCGTCTTGCCCGGACAATCACGGTCGATCCCACGAGAAATAAGTTTGACCCTGATTTGGAAAGCTACCGTCAGCAGTCCTATATTACTTGGCTCGAAGAAAAGAACCAGGAAATGGGCGGCGAACTGTCAAACCTCAATGAATCGCATCTGGCCGCAATAAGCGAGCTGGCAAGTGTTAGTGATGAACTACTTTTGACGAAGGGTCAACTCTCAGTCATGGATGAAAAGTTCACTTCGGTGCTGGACGACAGATATCTTCAAGACAACGATGTATTGCTGCAAACACAGAACCGACTGCTCATAGAGCAGGAGCAACTGAACCAGCAAATCGAAGCCCTCAAATCAGAAATACTGATTCTAAAGGGTGAACTGCACAATATCTATATCTCCAAATCCTGGCGCATGACCCGTCTGTTCAGAGGCGTGCGACGTTTGCTTTTGCGGGCCTGGTGGAAATTGCGAGGCGTGCTAGCCAGTCCTCGCACCGTTTTGCGCCCGATCTATCAGAAACTTCCCTTTCTGGTCGGAATCCGCATGCGCTTGAATCACTATTCAAAAGCTGCGCGCGCCAATGTCATGCGGGCCATTAACTCGCAACATAACCTCAAAGCGGTTCAGGTCGTCGCAGATCGACGCTTCGGCCACCTGTTGAACATGCCGGTGCTCAATGTTCAGCCGGTGATCGATGTCTCGATCGTGACGTACAACAGCAGCAAGTGGGTCGATGGTTTCTTCGAGTCCCTCAAAGCCCAGAACTACTCTCTACAGAAGCTGAACTTGTGTTTCGTCGATAACGGTTCCAAAGACAGCACTGTTCAGGATCTGCAGCGCTGGAAAACACTGCTCGGCGCTGAATTGGCAGGTTTCGAAATCATCCAGGGCGAGAATGTGGGCTTTGGGCTGGGGCATGACAAGGCGATAAAGACAGGGCAGTCAGAATTTGTCCTGATCAGTAACATCGATATCGTCTTCGCCAGCGACTCGATTGGGAAAGTGGCGGCTTCGGCCCTGTCGGATACGGTTGGAGCCGTTGCCTCCTGGGAACTGCGCCAGGCACCTTATGAACATCCCAAATACTATGATCCGGTCACTCAGGAAACCAATTGGTCCTCGCATGCCTGCATTCTGATCAGGCGTTCGGCTTATGTAAAAGTCGGCGGGTACGAACATGAGATATTCATGTATGGCGAGGATGTAGAGCTGTCCTATCGGTTCCGCTCTTACGGTTATCAGTTGAAGTACTGTCCTTCGGCGTTGGTTTATCACTACACCTATGAACATGAAAACCATGTAAAGCCCATTCAGTTCACTGGCAGTACGCTGGCCAATGCTTATTTGCGTTTGCGCTACGGCGACCTCAGCGACAAGTTTGGGGCACTGGTGCTGCAAGGTGCGTTGTTGTTCCGTCCGGAAGTTTATGCCGGTGTACGCCGTGACTTGATTGCGAATTTCGGCAAAATCATCAGAAAAACGCCACATTTCTTATCGGGCAAAGGTTCAAGCAAAGACAGTTACTTCCCTTTCCGCGGCTTCGATTACGATATGATTCGCGATGGTGCGTTCTGGACGGTGGGAGAGGCGCTGGCCGACGCTCCGTTGGTGACAATCGTTACCCGGACCTACCGTAACCGTAACGAGTTCCTTCGCCAGGCGATCATATCGGTATTGAATCAGACCTACCCGAACGTGGAATTGGTGGTGGTGGAAGATGGCGGCCAGACCATGAAGCAGCTGGTGGCCGAGTTCCAGCAGCAGGTGGGCAGTTCCATCCGATTTTACGGTATGGATAAAGTCGGGCGTTCCGTGACAGGCAACTATGGGCTTGAAATGGCCAAGGGTACCTATTGCATGTTCCTTGATGATGACGACCTGCTGTTTTCCGATCACGTCGAAGTGCTGGTCGCAGCGTTGGCGAAGAATCGCGAGGCGGTTGCCGCTTATTCGCTGGCCATGGAAGTCGGAACGGTGACAGGGCCTGATGGCCGCTACACCGAAGTTAGTCATGAGACGCCGGTTTACTTCAAGCATGAGTATGACTACAACATTTTGCTTGATCACAACTTCATCCCGATCCAGTCCTTGCTTTTCCAGCGCGATCTCTATTTGCAGCGCGGAGGATTCGAGATCGACATGAGCAATCTTGAGGATTGGAATCTGTGGCTGCGGTACGGTTACGGCAATACTTTTACTTACGTACCGAAAACCACCTCTCTGTTCCGCACTCCGGCTGATCCGAATGTGCGTTTGGAGCGGCACAAGCTATTGCACGAAGCTTATTCCATTGCCAAACAACGGGCTGCGGAATCCTGCGAGTGCTACAGTCAGGTCAGTGGATAACTGGCTCAAGCCGATCAACAGGAGATGCAGAAGGAGCTATCTTCACAGATTGGATGAAAACCTGGCCAGTTGCGCAGCGCCCCGTTGAAAGATACGGGGCATTTTTTTCTGTGGCGTACATACAGGTGAATCACGAAACCAGACTGCTATATCGCTGGACTGGATTTTGGTATGCGATCCATGAAGCCTACGCCGTTCGTCGTTTGGTCAAATGTCCGGGATAATTAATGAAAATCAAGGCTTGATGATGCCTTTGACCTTTTGGCAAGGAGATTTCGGCCTTTGCAATTTGGCCTTTCGGTCGGCTTTCGAAAACCTAAAGTAGGTTGGTTGAGAGCCAGCCAATAGCGACAGTACTGTCACCAACAGCAGCCGGCCATCAAGCTGTTGTTACTGCATAGTCCATCCCACGGCCTGTGATCCATAAATCCTACCCATTTTCCCAGGAGATAATTTACCGTAGCGTTGCTGGTGAGAAGTACCACGGTAAGCGCTCCACATACGATCCATGAACCACCCATTGACAGCATCGTTCTTTTTTCTGTAACGAACCTCCTTACCTCCGTACAATGTCGTTCGCCGGTTCAAGCAATGGAGTAGGCCAGATTGGAACAGGGGAAAATGGATAGATTGCGCGGCTTCTTGCTGGGGTTGCCGCGACGACAGAAGCGACTGATTCAGGTGTTAACGGACGTTGTTCTCGTTTGGGTCGCCTTGTGGCTGGCGTTTATCGTCCGACTGGGGGTCGACGAGATGATCAATCCCCTAAGGGTTCATCTCTGGCTGTTTCTCTGTGCTCCAGTTGTCGCTATCCCTCTCTTCATCCGTTTCGGAATGTATCGGGCGGTGATGCGTTACTTCGGCAACGACGCACTCGTCGTCATTATCAAAGCGGTCAGCCTGTCATCGCTGATTCTGGCATTGGTCGTCTACTGGTACAGCAACCACCAAGCCGTCGTCCCGCGCTCCATCATCTTCAACTACTGGTGGCTGAGCATGGTGATCATCGGCGGCCTGCGCCTGTGCATGCGCCAATACTTCATGGGCGATTGGTTCACCGCCGCCCAGCACGTCCCCTTCACCAGCCGTGACGACGGCCTCACCAAAGTCGCCATCTACGGCGCAGGCGTGGCCGGCAATCAGTTGGTTGCTGCGTTGCGCATGGGGCGAGTCATGCGCCCAGTGGCCTTCATCGACGACGATTCCAGCATTGCCGATCGCTCTATCTCCGGCCTTCAGGTTTACAAACCCAAACACATCCAGCAGATGATCGATGTCACCGGCGCCCAGGAAATCCTCTTGGCGCTACCATCATCCACCCGTGCCCGGCGCCGGGAAATTCTCAATTTGCTGGAAGGTTATCCGCTTCACGTGCGAAGCGTCCCGAACTTCACCGATCTGGCCAGCGGTCGGGTCAAGGTTGAAGACATTCAGGAAGTGGATATCGCTGATTTGCTCGGCCGCGATGCCGTGCCAGCCCAGGCTGATTTGCTCGAGCGCTGTATCAAAGGCAAGACAGTGATGGTCACTGGCGCCGGTGGGTCGATTGGCTCGGAGCTGTGTCGGCAGATTTTCTCCCTTGGCCCGACCACGCTTATTCTGTTCGAACACAGTGAGTTCAACCTCTACAGCATTTTGTCGGAATTGGAACAGCGCGCTTGCCGTGAGTCGGTGTCGGTTCAGTTGTTGCCTATTCTCGGTTCCATCCGTCATCCGCATAAACTGCTCGATGTGATGAAGACCTGGCGCGTGGATACCGTTTATCACGCGGCGGCTTATAAACATGTGCCGATGGTCGAGCACAACATTGCCGAAGGCGTGCTCAACAATGTGATTGGCACGCTGAACACTGCTCAGGCTGCGTTGCAGTCGGGTGTGGCCAACTTTGTGTTGATCTCTACGGATAAAGCCGTGCGTCCGACCAACATCATGGGCAGCACCAAGCGTCTGGCGGAGTTGACCCTTCAGGCTCTCAGTCGTGAAATCGCTCCGGTGCTGTTTGGCGATAAAGCCAATGTATCCCGGGTCAATAAAACCCGTTTCACCATGGTTCGTTTTGGCAATGTGTTGGGGTCTTCCGGTTCGGTGATTCCGTTGTTCCACAGTCAGATCAAATCGGGTGGGCCTTTGACGGTCACGCACCCGAAGATCACTCGTTACTTCATGACCATCCCGGAAGCGGCGCAACTGGTGATTCAGGCCGGTTCCATGGGGCAGGGCGGTGATGTGTTTGTGCTGGACATGGGCGAGCCGGTGAGAATTGTCGAGCTGGCGGAGAAGATGATTCACCTGTCCGGTTTGAGCATCCGTTCCGAGCGAAATCCCCAGGGCGATATTTCGATCGAGTTTACGGGCCTGCGTCCGGGCGAGAAGCTCTATGAAGAGTTGTTGATCGGGGATAACGTCGCGGCGACACCGCATCCGATGATCATGACGGCCAATGAAGATCATTTGCCCTGGGATGTGCTCAAGAGCCGTTTGACTGATTTGTTGCTGGCTGTCGAGCAGGACGATTATTCCCGCGTGCGCCAACTCCTGCGCGAAACGGTCAGCGGCTATACCCCCGACGGGGAGATTGTCGACTGGATTCATCAGCAACGCCGTCTCGAGCCCTGACTGTTTCACATCCTGTAACGGACACATTTTTGACAGCTCCACCACATCGCCTAAGTTTGGAAGGCAGCTTCGGAAAAGCTGCTTTCTCAATCGATGTCATGGAGCTTCATTTATGCGTACTGGCTATTTCTACTCTCTGGTTTTTGCCTTGCTCACCAGCGCCTCTATTGCGGCCATTGCTGCACCGACGGCTGCGCCGGAGGCTGCCAAGGCACCCTTGATGCTGGATGCTGCTGCCCAGGCTCAAACCGCCAAAGTCGATCTCAATGGCGCCGATGCGCCAACCTTGCAGCGCGAGTTGGCCGGGATCGGTGAGGCGAAAGCCAAGGCGATTGTTGCGTATCGTGAGAGTAATGGGCCGTTTTCGTCGGTTGACGAATTGCTGGAAGTGAAGGGGATTGGCAAGGCTATTCTGGACAAGAATCGCGAGAAGCTGGAAGTGAACTAAGCTTGTAAATCCACACCAAGAGGCCGGTCATTGACCGGCCTTTTGCATATTACCGAATGCATAGCACCGAAGAGGGCGATCCGGCTAATGCACCTGTAGGAGCCAGGCTTGCCGGCGAAGGCGTCCTTAAGTGCGCCTTCGCCGGCAAGCCTGGCTCCTACGAAAAGCGAAAAGCGAAAAGCGAAAAGCGAAAAGCGAAAAGCGAAAAGCGAAAAGCGAAAAGCGGTTTGCTCGCTTAACTGACCGGCATAAGGCGATCTGGCGCCTTTCATCGGGACGGGAAAAATTACGTCTATCATATGGCGCTTAAATTATGCCTATAATAAATTCGTTATTTGTTGATGCGCCCTGATTTTCAGACGCTCACCTTCTTCAAGCATCCTCCAGGAGCACCGTCATGAATTCTGTCCAGAACCAAGGTACGGCCCTCGTTACCGGCGCATCTTCCGGTATCGGTGCGGTTTACGCGCAGCGGTTGGCGGCGCGTGGTTTTGATTTGTTGCTGGTGGCTCGCGATCAGGAACGGCTGGAGGCTGCGGCGAGCCAGTTGCGCGCGGCGCATGGTGTTCAGGTGGAGGTGCTGAAGGCGGATCTGATGCAGAAGGATGATGTGTTGAAGCTTGAGCAGCGTCTGCGTAGCGATTCGAGTATCAGCCTGTTGCTGAATAACGCCGGTGTCGCGGCGGATGGTTTGCTTGCCAATGCGGATCTGGATGAGCTGGAACGTTTGATTCAGCTGAACGTCATTACAGTGACGCGGTTGGCTTCGGCGGCGGCGGCCGGTTTTACCAAGGCCGGGCGGGGGACGATTATTAACATTGCCTCGGTGGTGGCGTTGTTTCCGGAGCGGTTCAATGCGACGTACAGCGCGAGCAAGGCTTATGTGTTGAGCCTGACCCAGTCGTTGGACGCCGAACTGCAGGGCACCGGGGTTCAGGTTCAAGCGGTGTTGCCGGGCGTCACGCGCACCGAGATCATGGAGCGCTCCGGTATCGATGCGTCCCAGATTCCGGCGGACATGATCATGGAAGCGGGGGAGATGGTCGACGCGGCATTGTCGGGTCTGGACCAGGGTGAGTTGATCACCATTCCTTCGTTACCGAATGCCTCCGAGTGGGAGGCCTTTATGGCGGCGCGTCATGCGATGGCGCCGAATCTGTCCAGAAGCACGGCCGCCACGCGTTACAAGTGAGGCGCCATGTATCGGCTTGAGGTATTTGCGTTATGAGTAATCGTCGAGTAGTCGTCACGGGCATGGGCCTGGTGTCGCCGTTGGGTAGTGGCGTCGAAGCGGTTTGGGCGCGTTTGTTGGCTGGGCATTCCGGGTTGCGGACGTTGCCGGACGAGGTGGTTGCCGATCTGACCACCACGGTCGGTGGCGCGGTGCAGACGCTGGCGGAAGATCCGGAGGCGGGTTTTGATCCGGACCGGGCGACGCCGCCCAAAGAACAGAAGAAGATGGACCGCTTCATTATGTTTGCCATGGAGGCGGCACGTCAGGCACTGGAGCAGGCCGATTGGCATCCGCAAGACGTCAATGCCCAGGAACGCACTGCCACGATTATCGGCTCGGGCGTGGGTGGTTTCGGCGCGATTGCCGATGCGGTGCGCACCACCGATAGCCGTGGCCCGCGACGTTTGTCGCCGTTCACCATTCCCTCGTTTCTGGTCAACCTCGCGGCGGGCCATGTGTCGATCGAGCACGGTTTCAAGGGGCCTTTGGGGGCTCCGGTAACAGCGTGCGCGGCCGGGGTTCAGGCGATTGGTGACGCGGCGCGGCTGATTCGCTGTGGTGAGGCGGATATTGCGGTGTGCGGCGGCGCGGAAGCGGCGATCGATCGTGTCAGCCTTGCCGGGTTTGCGGCGGCTCGGGCGTTGTCCAGCGGTTACAACGACACCCCGGAGCGCGCCTCGCGACCGTTCGACAGTGGGCGTGACGGTTTTGTGATGGGCGAGGGCTCGGGCCTGCTGGTGATCGAATCCCTGGAACATGCCCTGGCGCGCGGCGCTCAGCCATTGGCCGAACTGGTCGGTTACGGCACCAGTGCCGATGCTTATCACCTGACCGCGGGGCCTGAAGATGGCAGCGGCGCGCGTCGGGCGATGGCGCTGGCGTTGGCCCAGGCGGGCATTTCGCCGTCGCAGGTGCAGCATCTCAACGCTCACGCGACCTCGACCCCGATTGGGGATCTGGGGGAATTGGCGGCCATCAAGTCGTTGTTCGGCTCGGACAACAAGATCGCGGTGACGTCGACCAAATCGGCCACCGGGCATTTGCTTGGCGCTGCCGGCGGGATCGAGGCGATCTTTACCCTGTTGGCGCTCCGCGATCAGGTGGTGCCGGCCACGCTCAACTTCGATAACCCGGACCCGGCAACGCAAGGGGTGGACATCGTTCACGGTCAGGCGCGGCCAATGACCATCGATTACGCGTTATCCAATGGCTTTGGGTTTGGTGGCGTCAATGCCAGTGTGTTGTTCAAATACTGGGAGGACTAGTTCAAGGCAGATGGCACGAATAGTGATTACTCATTCGCTGACGATTGTTGAACAATCTGGAGGCGTTGAGTATGAGCAGCGGACTGTCCCTGGCCGACCACATCACATTGGAGTTACGCGCTGACATCATCGGCGGTCGTTTGCTACCGGGCATGGCATTGGTGGAGAACGATCTGGTGTCGGCTTACAACGTCTCGCGAAACACGATTCGCGAGGCGTTGCACCGTCTGGGCCAGGAAGGGCTGACCCGTTATGTCCGCAACAAGGGTGTGATGGTGCGCCGGTTGGGCGCGGACGATGTGCGCGATCTGTTCAAGGTCCGTCGCACCCTGGAGCTGCAAGCCATCAGCGCCAGTCAGCCATTGCGTGAATATCAGTCCGACCGGATGCTTGAAGCCCTGGAGGCCACCGAGTTGGCCCGGGAGCGTGAGGACTGGCGCGCCGTCGGCACCCACAG
Source organism: Pseudomonas sp. Tn43 (assembly GCF_014192635.1). Lineage (NCBI taxonomy): Bacteria > Pseudomonadati > Pseudomonadota > Gammaproteobacteria > Pseudomonadales > Pseudomonadaceae > Pseudomonas > Pseudomonas sp. Tn43. Next base: position 37,122 of record NZ_JACHYG010000013.1, on the reverse strand, counting down.
CCTGGCGTTTCATCAACACATCGTCGGATTGCTGCGCAGTCCGTTGTTCGATGAGTTTTTCACCAATGTCGTCGCGCAATTGCGCCTGGTGTTTTGCACCGCTCCCGATGAATCACGTTTTCAGGCGCCTTGGCTGGCCCGCGACCGGCAGATACATGACTTGCTGGCCGATGGCGACAAGTGCGCGGCCGGGGACGCGATGAGCCTTTATCTCGACGACTCCGAACAGCTCCTGTTGCAGCTGCTTGCCCCTTCTTCCCATCACTGATCGAGGATTTGTGCCATGTACAAAGACTATCCGACGGCCTATCAAGTCAGCAAAGGCTCGGCCTTGCAGGTGGACACGGCTTTCTACGAGAGAGTCCGGGACAAGAAAGAGGGGCGCACGCTGATCGAACAGTTCGAAGTGCCGATCCGCACTGGCCGCGCCTGGCATGTGCCGGCCGGGCATGTGTTCAGGGTCACGACCCCGGTTGGCCCGCAAGTAGGGGACTTCAATGTCTGGAATGCCCACGACCCGCGCGAGCGGTTGTGGGCGGCGCGGACCCGGCAGTTGCAGGGGGCGCATGTCAGCACCCATGACCGGCTCTGGTCGAACCTGCCCTTTTTACGGCCGCTGGTGACCATCACCGACGATAGCCTGGCCGGGTACGGCATCGACGAACACGGCGGGCGTTTGCACGATTTGCTGGGGACGCGTTGCGATCCGTACGTGAACAAAATGCTCACCGGCGAGGACTTCCATCATCACTGCCACTCGAATTTGACCCGCGCCGTGTTACCCCATGGCCTGACCGAGTTTGACGTGCACGATGTGCTGAATATTTTCCAGTGCACCGGCCTGAACCACGACGACCTGTACTTCATGAAAGCCTGCCCGGCGCAGCAGGGCGATTACCTGGAGTTCTTTGCCGAGATTGATCTGTTGTGTGCGTTGTCGACGTGCCCGGGTGGGGATTTGTCACTGGCCATGTGGGGGCCGGATGCGCAGGATCCGTTGAGTGTGTGTCGCCCGTTGGGGGTGGAGATTTACCGGTTGGAGGCGTCCTTGCTTGAAGGCTGGAGCCAGCCGGAACGGGCGGCTTACAAAGGGCTGCATGGTTTGCACATTGCCAAGGCCGATTGGGAAAAGTAATGACTCGGTGAGCAGAAATGCTTGTGTGGTAACGAGGTTTTTTGTGGCGATAGACTTTGTGGCGAGGGGGCTTCGTGGCGAGGGGGCTTGCCCCCGTTCGGCTGCGAAGCAGTCGTAAACCGGCTGTATGCGGTGTGCCTGGATTATCCCGGTGGCTGGTTTCAGGGCTGCTTTGCAGCCCAACGGGGGCAAGCCCCCTCGCCACAGGGATGGGGGTGCGCAAAAATAAACCCGCCAGTTATGGCGGGTTTATTTGTCAGCGGTCCTGCGCATCCTTGGCATCCGCTTCGGCATTGCGTTCGGCGACGCGTTTGCGTTGCTCTTCGGTCAATTCCACCTTGTGGGCGGTGTCGCGCAACAGCATCAGACCGCCAACGATAGAGCCGATGGCAACGATCAGAATCAACCAGGCATACCAGGGCATAACGGCTCTCCTTAAGGGCAGGCCGGTGGGCGAGGGTTCGCCGATCGATCCTGCATATCACTTTTGAGCGATGAAATTTCGCAGTGGTTCCATTCTAGGCCTGTTATGTCCCGTTCATCCGGCCCCGCTTCAAAAACTTGCACATTCCCCCGTAGGAGCCCGCTCTCACGAGGATATGCGTTTATCGATACACCACCGTCCCCTGTGGGAGCGGGCTTGCCCGCGATGAGGCCCGACCGGACACCGCTGTAACAAAACCATCCCCCCACTCTTTACGCTTTATTTATGCCCCGTCACACCCCTCGATCTCGCGCCTTTACAGCCTCCGTCCCGACAATCACTCCACACGCGGCAATACGCCGTAACACGGAGAATTTCCATGAGCGTTCTGGACGGGGTGTCGCTGCTATTGGCGGTGGGGCTGTTCATTTATCTGTTGGTTGCGCTGTTGCGCGCAGACCGGAACTAGGAGCGGCTATGCACAGTTATGACTATTGGCTGATCCTCGCCTTCTTCGCCGTGGTGCTGATTCCGGCACCGTTTCTGGGGCGCTTCTACTACAAGGTGATGGAAGGGCAGCGCACCTGGCTGTCGCCGATCCTCGGGCCGGTGGAGCGGGGGTGTTATCGGGTGGCCGGCGTCGATCCGCAGGCAGAGCAGAGCTGGCAGAAATACACCCTGGCCTTGCTCGCCTTTAACCTTGCGGGTTTTTTGCTGTTATTTTCGATCCTGCTGTTTCAGGATTATTTGCCGCTCAATCCGCAACATTTGCCGGGTCAGGAATGGACGCAAGCGTTCAATACCGCCGTCAGCTTCATGACCAATACCAACTGGCAGTCCTACAGCGGCGAAGCGACCCTCAGCTACCTGAGTCAGATGGCCGGCCTCACCGTGCAGAACTTCGTCAGCGCTGCCACCGGCCTGGCGGTTCTGGTTGCACTCTGTCGAGGTATAGGGGGGCGCGGTATCGGCCGCAAATCCACCAAAACCCTGGGCAACTTCTGGGTCGACATGACCCGCGCCACCCTCTACGGCCTGCTGCCGCTGTGCCTGCTGCTGGCGCTGTTTCTGGTGTGGCAGGGCGTGCCACAAACGTTCGCCCACTACGTGAACGCCGTGACGATGCAGGGCGTCGATCAGGTAATCCCCCTCGGCCCGGCCGCCAGCCAGATTGCGATCAAGCAACTGGGCACCAACGGCGGCGGCTTCTTCGGCGTCAACTCGGCGCACCCGTTCGAGAACCCGACGGCGTGGAGCAACCTGTTCGAAGTCGCTTCGATCATTCTGATTCCGGTGGCGCTGGTGTTCACCTTCGGCCATTACGTGAAAGACCTGCGTCAGAGCCGCGCAATCATCGCCTGCATGCTGGCGCTGTTTTTGATCGGCGGCGCGACGTCGCTGTGGGCTGAATATCAACCGAACCCGGCCCTGGCCAATGTCGCCGTCGAACAGACCGCGCCGCTGGAAGGCAAGGAAGCGCGTTTCGGCACCACCGCCACGGTGCTGTGGTCGGTAACCACCACGGCGGCGTCGAACGGTTCGGTCAACGGCATGCACGACAGCCTCAACCCCCTGAGCGGCATGGTCGCGATGATCAACATGATGGTCGGCGAAGTGATTTTCGGCGGCGTCGGGGCCGGGCTCTACGGGATGTTGCTCAACGTGCTGATAGCGGTGTTTCTCGCCGGGCTGATGATCGGCCGCACGCCGGAATACCTCGGCAAGAAACTGCAAGCCAAAGAAGTCCAGTTGCTGGTGGTGACGTTGCTGGTGATGCCGGTCGGCGTGCTGGTGCTCGGCGCGATTGCCGCCAGCCTGCCAGGCCCGGTCGCGGCGGTCAGTAACCCCGGTGCTCACGGTTTCAGCCAGTTGCTGTACGCCTACACCTCGGCCAGCGCCAACAACGGTTCGGCGTTTGCGGGATTTGGGGCGAACACCGCGTTCCACAACCTGATGCTGGGGCTGGGCATGTTGATCGGGCGCTTCGGCTACATCCTCCCGGTACTGGCCCTGGCCGGCAGCCTGGCGATGAAGAAAACCGCGCCGATCGGCCAGAACAGCTTCCCGACTCACGGCCCGCTGTTCGTGGTGCTGTTGACCGTGACCATTTTGCTGGTGGGTGGTTTGACCTTCCTGCCGGCACTGGCGTTGGGGCCTGTTGCTGAACACCTGAGCTTGGGCTTCTAAGGGGAATCCATGATGAATATGCCCGCAACTAAAGCCGCCGTCGTCAAGGCGCCGGAACAACCGAAAACCGCGATCTCGGCCCTCTGGCGCCCGGCGCTGGTGCAAGCGTTCGTAAAACTCGACCCACGGCAATTGCAACGTGCGCCGGTGATGCTGGTGGTGGAACTGACCGCGATTCTGACCACCGTGCTGTGCTTCATTCCCGACAGCGCCGTGCCGACTTTCGTCGCCGCGCAAATCGCCTTGTGGTTGTGGTTCACCGTGTTGTTCGCCAACTTCGCCGAAGCGCTGGCCGAAGGTCGCGGCAAGGCCCGTGCCGACAGCCTCAAGGCCGGCAGCGAAGGCTTGAGTGCCCGGCGCAAAAACGCCAATGGCAGCTTTCAGGTAGTGCCCGCCACCAGCCTGCGCAAGGGCGATGTGGTGCGCGTGGAAGCAGGGGAAATGATCCCCGGTGACGGCGAGGTGATCGAAGGCATCGCGGCGGTCAACGAAGCGGCGATTACCGGTGAGTCGGCGCCGGTGATTCGGGAGTCCGGCGGCGACCGCTCGGCGGTCACCGGCAACACTCGGCTGGTGTCCGACTGGCTGCTGGTGCGCATCACCGCCAACCCCGGGGAGTCGACCCTCGACCGCATGATCGCGCTGGTCGAAGGCGCCAAACGCCAGAAAACCCCGAACGAAGTGGCGCTGGATATCCTGCTGATCGGCCTGACCCTGATCTTTCTGCTGGTGGTAGTGACCCTGCAACCGTTCGCCCACTTCGCTAACGGCAGCCTGCCGCTGGTGTTCCTGGTGGCGTTGTTGGTCACGCTGATTCCCACCACCATTGGCGGTTTGTTGTCGGCCATCGGTATCGCCGGGATGGACCGTCTGGTGCGCCTGAACGTGATCGCCAAATCCGGTCGCGCCGTGGAAGCGGCGGGGGACGTGCATGTCCTGCTGCTGGACAAGACCGGCACCATCACCTTCGGCAACCGTCGCTGCTCCGCGGTCTATGCCGCGCCGGGTGTCACTGCCAGGGAACTGGCCGAAGGCGCGTTGTTTGCCTCCTTGGCCGATGACACGGCTGAAGGCAAATCCATCGTCGAGTACCTGCGCGGTCTTCATCCGCAACCCGAGCCGTCCGCCGAGGTGCTGACCGCTGTGCCATTCAGTGCTGAAACCCGCTTGTCTGGGGTCGACTATCAAGGTCGGGTCTATCGCAAAGGCGCGGTGGATTCGCTGCTGACCTTCGTCGGCCTCAAACGCGCCGATCTGGCCGCGCCTCTGTCCCGGGAAATCGACAGGATCGCCCAGAGTGGCGGCACGCCGTTGCTGGTCTGCGTCGATGGCAAATTGCTCGGTGTCATTCACCTCAAGGACGTGGTCAAGCCCGGCATTCGCGAGCGTTTCGCCGAACTGCGCAAGCTGGGGATTCGCACGGTCATGGTCACGGGCGACAACCCGTTGACCGCCGCTGCGATTGCTGCCGAAGCGGGCGTGGATGACGTACTGGCCGAAGCCACGCCGGAGAAGAAACTGGCACGCATTCGCCACGAGCAGAACGACGGTCGCCTGGTCGCCATGTGCGGCGATGGCGCCAACGACGCCCCGGCCCTGGCTCAGGCGGACGTGGGCATGGCGATGAACGACGGTACGCAAGCGGCACGGGAGGCGGCGAACATGGTCGACCTCGACAGCGACCCGACCAAGCTGTTGGACGTGGTGCAAATCGGCAAGGAATTGCTGGTGACCCGCGGTGCACTGACGACCTTTTCCATCGCCAACGACGTGGCCAAGTACTTCGCGATCCTGCCGGCGCTGTTCGCCTCGATCTACCCGCAACTGGGTGTGCTCAACGTCATGCATCTGAGCAGCCCGCGCAGCGCGATCCTGTCGGCGATTGTGTTCAACGCCTTGATCATTGTGGTGCTGATTCCGCTGGCACTGCGCGGTGTGCGGGTACAGGCGGTGAGCGCGGCGGCGTTGCTGCGGCGCAATCTGCTGATCTATGGCCTGGGCGGGCTTCTGGTGCCGTTCGTGGGCATCAAGGCGATCGACATGCTGTTGACGGCGTTGCATCTGGTTTGAGGTTGATCTGCGTGTGCGGTTTTTTTGTGGTGAAGGGCTTTTATGGTGGCTTTTGTGGCAAAGGGCCTTTGTGAAGAGAGCGCTTTTTGTGGCGAGGGGGCTTGCCCCCGTTCGGCTGCGAAGCAGTCGCCAGCCCGATGTACGCGATATGTCTGAATGAGTGAGGTTTCAGGTTTTGGGGCTGCTGCGCAACCCAACGGGGGCAAGCCCCCTCACCACAAAAGCCCCTTTGCCACCGGGCTGAGCAGTAGCTTCCAGACCTGAGTTTTTTATCGAATCGAGGATTTTGAAATGTCCACATTGATACGTCCGGCCCTGAGCCTGTTGTTGCTGATGACCCTGATCACCGGCGTCGCCTACCCGTTGGTGGTCACCGGCGTCGCCCAGGTCGCTTTCCCGGACCAGGCCAATGGCAGCCTGGTGCGCGACGCTGATGGCAAGGTTCGCGGCTCGTCGCTGATCGCCCAGGATTTCGTCGGCGACGGCTGGTTCCACCCGCGGCCATCGGCCGGTGCCTTTGCCACCGTGTCGAGCAGCGCCAGCAACTTCTCGCCCAGCAATCCGGCGCTGGCCACTCGGGTGATCGACGAGGCCAATAAATTGCAGGTGGCTGGCCAAGGCCCGGTGCCGTTGGCGATGCTGACCACCTCCGGCAGCGGCCTCGATCCGCACTTGCCTCCGGCCGCGATTGCCTATCAACTGGCGCGTGTCGCGACGGCGCGCAACCTGCCGGTCGCTACGCTTGAGCAATTGCTGGATGCGCACATCGAGCAGCCGTTGGTGGGGCCGCCGGTGGTGAATGTGCTTGAGTTGAACCTGGCTCTGCAGAAGCTGTAGATCAAAAGATCGCAGGCTTCGCCAGCTCCTACATTGACCGTGTCGACACCACGACCTCTGTAGGAGCTGCCGAAGGCTGCGATCTTTTAACGCTTCACCTCTATTTCAAACCGAACAAGGCAATGACAGATGAGTGACTCCGGCCGCGCCGATGCGCTGTTAGCAAACCTGCCCCGCGATGGCCGTGGCCGGCTCAAGGTGTTTCTCGGCGCCGCCCCCGGGGTCGGCAAGACCTACGCCATGCTGCAAGCCGCCCACACCCAACTGCGCCAGGGCGTGAAAGTCATGGCCGGGGTGGTCGAAACCCACGGTCGCGCCGAAACCGAAGCGCTGCTCAGCGGCTTGCCGCAGCAGCCGTTGGTGCGCTCGGAATACCGCGGCGTGATGCTCGAAGAAATGGACCTCGACGGATTGCTGGCCGCCAGACCGAAACTGGTGCTGGTGGACGAACTGGCCCACAGCAACGCCCCCGGCAGCCGACACGCCAAACGCTGGCAAGACATTCAGGAATTGCTGGCCGCCGGCATCGACGTGTTCACCACGGTCAACGTCCAGCATCTGGAAAGTCTCAACGATCAGGTGCGCGGCATCACCGGCGTTCAGGTGCGCGAAACCTTGCCGGACTGGGTGCTGCAAGAAGCCTACGAATTGCTGCTGATCGACTTGCCGCCGCGTGAATTGCTGGAGCGTTTGCGCGAGGGCAAGGTCTACGTGCCGGAGCAGGCGCGAGCGGCCATCGATGCCTTCTTTACCCAGACCAACCTCACCGCCCTGCGCGAACTGGCGATGCAAACCGCCGCCGCTCAGGTCGATAACGATCTGGCCCAGGGTTATCGCCAGTTGGGGCAGGCCGCACCGGCGGTTCGCGGTCGTTTGCTGGTGGGCGTCGATGGCGATGCTCAGGCCGAGCGGCTGGTGCGTCACGCCAGTCGTGTGGCCCAGCGGCGGCATCTGCCGTGGAGCCTGGTGCATGTGGACAACGGCCGTGTGCGCGACGAGCAATCGCGACTGCGCCTGCAAAGCGCCCAACAACTGGCCGAACGCCTCGGTGGTGAAGTGGTGTTGCTGCGCGCCGGTGAGGTGGCCAAAACCCTGATCCAGCACGCCGCTGAACGACGCGCCAGCCTGGTGCTGGTGGGCCAGTCACGCCAGCGTTGGCGTCGACGGTTGTTCGGCGGCGGTCTGGCGTCACGTTTGCTGCGCAATGCTCGCGGATTGGAAATCAACGTGCTCGACAGCGATCAGGAACAGCATCAACCGCGCCAACGCTCGGCGCAGTCGCTGGTCTGGTTCGACTACGCATTGGCGCTGGTGGCGACAGTGCTTGCCACTGCCCTGGCTTGGGCGGTTTCGAGCGTCTTGCCGTTGCCCAACATTTCTTTGGTGTTCCTCGCGGCCGTGTTACTGGTGGCGGTGCGCAGCAGTCTCGGCCCGGCCTTGGCCTGCGCGGCACTGTCGTTTCTGACCTATGACTTTCTGTTCATCCCGCCGAACTTCTCTTTCAGCATCCAGCGCGAAGAAGACGTGCTGACCTTGCTGTTCTTCCTGCTGATGGCGGCCCTCACCGGCAACCTGGCGGCGCGGCAACGGCGGCAATTGCAGGCCTTGCGCGACACCCAGGAAGAAACCAGCGAACTGCTCGATCTGTCCCGCAAACTCACCGCCGCCACCGACCGTCAGGCTGTGATCAGCGCTGCGGCGCAGCACCTCAACGGCTGGGCGGGCCTGAAACTGTGCCTGCTCAATCGCGATGGCCAGAGCGGCTGGAAAGTCGAAACCGGCGGGCCGCTGGAGTTCTCCGAAGCCGAGCGCGCTGCCGCCGATTGGGCTTGGCAACATGATCAACCGGCCGGCGCGGGCACTGGTACGTTGCCGTTCGGGCGCTGGTGGTGGTGGCCTCTGTCGGTGGACGATGGACCGCTGGCGCTGCTCGGTGTGTGCGCCAAAGAAGGCCAGACCCTGAGCGGCCAGCGGCGGCGCTTGTTGACCGCGTTGAGCCAACCGCTGGCCCAGGCATTGGCCCGCGCGCAACTGGCCGATGACCTTGAGGCGGCACGTTTGCATGGCGAAACCGAGCAATTGCGCAGCGCGCTGCTGGCGTCGGTGTCCCACGATTTACGCACGCCGCTGACCTCCATGCGCGGCAGCATCGACAGCCTGCTGGCGCTGGGCGAGGCGATTCCGTTGGAGGACCGCCGCGAACTGCTCGAAGGCACCCGCGATGAAGCCGAGCGGCTGGATCGCTACATTCAAAACCTGCTGGACATGACGCGCCTCGGTCACGGCGCCCTGAAGCTTTCGCGGGACTGGGTGTCACCGGCAGACATCGTCGGTAGTTCGCTCAATCGTCTGCGCGCGGTGCTGGCATCGTTGCAGGTCATCACCGACGTGCCGGCCGAATTGCCGCTGCTCTATGTGCATGCCGCGTTGATCGAGCAAGCACTGGTCAATGTGCTGGAAAACGCCGCGCGTTTCTCGCCGCCCCGCGGGCGCCTGGAATTGCGTGCCGGGGCCACTGACAGCGAGCTGTTTTTCTCCGTCAGCGATGAAGGGCCGGGGATTCCCGAGGAGGACCGGGCGAAGATTTTCGACATGTTTTACACCGCTGCTCGCGGCGATCGCGGCGGGCAGGGCACCGGGCTGGGGCTGGCGATTTGTCAGGGCATGGTCGGTGCCCATGGCGGGCGGATCAGCGTCGCCGACGGTATCGGCGGACGCGGCACCTGCATCACGCTGCACCTGCCATTGCAAACTCAGCCGGGACTGGACAGTGAAGCCTGATCTCGCCTGCGCTACTCTCTTGCCACTTCTTTGTGTTGATGTGAATTCATGAGCCAGACCGCGACCATTTTGGTCATCGACGACGAACCGCAGATCCGCAAATTCCTGCGCATCAGCCTGGTTTCCCAAGGCTACAAAGTGCTGGAGGCCGGCACCGGCACGGAAGGCCTGGCCCAGGCCGCATTGAACAAGCCCGACCTGCTGGTGCTCGACCTCGGCCTGCCGGACATGGACGGCCAGCAGGTGCTGCGCGAGTTTCGCGAATGGTCGACGATGCCGGTGCTGGTGCTTTCGGTGCGCGCCAGCGAAGGGCAGAAAGTCCAGGCTCTGGATGGCGGCGCCAACGACTACGTGACCAAGCCGTTCGGCATCCAGGAATTTCTGGCCCGGGTGCGCGCCTTGTTGCGTCAGGCGCCGACGGGTGAGGCCCAGCAAGCGGCGCTCAGCTTCGGCCCGCTCACCGTCGACCTGGCTTATCGCCGGGTGCTATTGGATGGCGCCGAAGTGGCGCTGACGCGCAAGGAATACGCGGTACTGGCGCAACTGGCACGGCATCCGGGGCGGGTCATCACCCAGCAGCAATTGCTCAAGGACATCTGGGGCCCGACTCACACCGAAGACAGCCATTATCTGCGGATTGTGGTGGGGCACTTGCGGCAGAAACTGGCGGATGACCCGACTCGGCCACGGTTCATCGTTACCGAAGCGGGGGTTGGGTATCGATTGCTTGATGCCTGATCGTTCCCACGCTCTGCGTGGGAACGATCGTCAGGCCTCAAGATTCCCGCTCATTCTCATAGCGATCCAGCGTATCCCGCGCAATCTCACGCCCCAGCGCGATCAACTCCGGCGCCTTGTAGAACTCGAAAAACCGGCACACCCGCTTGGGCACGTTGATCAGGATATCCGGCGGATAGCCGGCAATCTTGTACTGCGCCAATGAGGTCTGCATCACCTCGAAACTCTGGTTGATCAGGTCCAGCAAGGACGCCGGCCCGACGTTGTCGATGATGAACGAGCCGGTGGCGGATTTCGGTGCGCCGTTGCTTTCCGGGGCCGCCGCCGGTTGCTGGCCTTCGGGCTCGGCGGATTCGATCCACGGATTGATATCGGCCGCTTCGGCCATCAACGCTTCCTTTTCCAGCAGCAGCAATTGTTCGGCCTGTTTGCGGCGGAAGGGCAATTTCGAGCCCAGTGAGTTGATCAGGCTGTCGAAGCGGGTCTTGAACGCGGCCGGGCGCTGGATCACTGGTAATTGATAATGACGCTGGTTGGTGGAGTTGAGGTTGACTGCGATGATGAGGTCGCAATGGCTCGACACCACCGGCACGATCGGCAACGGGTTGAGGATACCACCGTCCACCAGCATACGATTGCCCTGCATCACCGGCGTGAACAGGCTGGGGATCGCCGCCGAAGCGCGCATGGCCTGGTGCAGGCAGCCTTCCTGGAACCAGATTTCCTGCTGGTTGGTCAGGTCCGTGGCCACCGCCGTGTAAGGAATGCGCAGGTCTTCGATGTTGATTTCGCCGACGATCTTGCGGATCTGCCCGAAGACTTTTTCTCCGCGAATCGCGCCCAGGCGAAAGCTCACGTCCACCAGACGCAACACGTCCAGGTAATCCAGGCTCTCGATCCAGTCGCGGTAATCCTTGAGTTTACCGGCGGCATAAATCCCGCCGACTACTGCGCCCATGGAGCAACCGGCGATGCAGGCGATGTCGTAGCCGCGTCGTTCGATTTCTTCAATGACGCCGATATGGGCGTAGCCCCGGGCGCCACCCGAGCCCAACACCAGTGCGACACGCTTTTTCATGAATCGACCTCTCTGACAAGGTTCAACAATGCACCCATCGAGGGGCACGCTTCAATTGCTATGGTCGTTCGAGGGGGCCGGTGCGTCGTTTTTTGACACTGTGGAGAGGCGAATGGGTATTCTCGCCGGTCGTATGCTTCCACAGCATGTTTCCACGGCATGTTTCCGCGGCGGGCCCAAGGCACTTTTCACGTGCCAGACCGTCTTACGTGCATGCATGTTTACCTATCGTTGAGGTGTGAGTAATGAAAGTCTGGATCTGTGTGCCCTTGATTGCCTTGGCACTCGCCGGTTGTGCCGGTAAAACCGCTTACCGTGACAGCTGTGGTAACCAGCTCGACGCCGCCTGGCGTGAACTGGATCTGGCCAAGGTCGAGGGCTTTGCCGGGACTGTCAGCTACTCCAAGGCATTGTCGTTGTTGACCGGCGCCAAGACCCAGCAGCAATTCGAAGCGTACGAGGGTTGCACCAAGAAGGCCGAGAAGGCGCGCTTCTACATTCGTGAATCTCGCGCCGGCCGTTGAAGCATGCTATAGCCAATGGGGGAATACGATTCACGGAGCAAGCGATGTCTGCCTTGGTTGATCGGTTGGTGGCTCACGTTCTGAGCCTGGACATTCGCCTGCTCGCCTGCCAGGCACGCTTGAGTGCCCGTACCGACGCTGAAGCGCTGCACGATCTGCGCACCACCGTGCGGCGTTTGCGCAGCTTGCTGCGGCCCTTGCGCGGTTTGCCCGGGGTCGAACAACTGGAAGCGGCGGCATCCCGGGTCGGTGACCTGACCACGCCATTGCGTGATCGCGAAGTGCTGGCGGCCTACCTGCTCCAGCACGATCAACCCGAGGCCGCGCACCGGCGTATGGTGCGGATGCACGAGGTTTATCCCGTCGTCGCGGCAAGCCCGGAAGTGGCGCAGATGCTGATGATCCTCGATGCTTTTCCGCGTTTCCTGCGGGCTTCCCAGCGTCAGGGTTTGCTCAAGGGCTTGCGCAAGCGCATCGAAAAACGCCTGGCCAAACAATGGAAGAAACTCGACCAGGCCCTGCATGATCCCGCCCATGACCGCCATCGCCTGCGCCTGCTGATCAAGCGCGTGCGCTATGGCATCGAAGCCTACCCCGAGCTGGACCGCTTGCCCAAAGTGGCCCTGCCCAGACTGAAATCCGCGCAGGCGGCCTTGGGCGATTGGCACGACAGCTGGCAGTGGCTGGAGCGCGCGAAAGAAGAGCCCGATTTGCAGCCCTGTGTCGCGACCTGGAAAACCACCTTGGCCGAGGCCGAAGCGCATGCCGACCGCGTGCTCGACAAACTGAGCGCCGACTGCTTCAAATCCTGAACACCCACCGCTCCTACGGGGTTGTGGCGTCATCCGGCTTATCTGTCAGGTTCTTTGGCCGGAATAAGCGCTGTGTCTATTTTGTGCGCTGGTTAAGATCGTTCCATCCATTTTCATGCCTCTGAGGTTCCCATGCACTTTTCCGATCTGCTCGACGCTGTACGCAGTCAGCCGCAGGAGCTGTCTATTCCGGCCGAATGGGGCCAGGGCCGGGCGAGTTTTGGGGGGCTGATAGCCGCCTTGCAATACGAAGCCATGCGCGCAAAAGTCCCGGCGGATCGTCCGGTGCGTTCGCTGGCCATCACCTTTGTCGGCCCGGTCGAGCCCGATGTGCCGGTCAGTTTTGAAGTCGATGTGTTGCGCGAAGGCAAAGCCGTCAGCCAGGTACTGGGCCGGGCAATACAGAAGGGGCAAGTGGTGACCTTGGTCCAGGGCAGCTTCGGCGCCTCGCGACCTTCCGAAGTGGCGGTCACGGCCAATGCTGCGCCCGAGATGAAGCACTGGGACGACTGTCAGGAAATGCCCTATATCAAAGGGGTTACTCCGGAATTCATGCGTCATTTGGCAATGCGCTGGAGTGTCGGTGGCCTGCCGTTCACCGGCAATACCTCCCGCGACATGGGAGGTTGGGTGCGCTTGCGTGGAGAAGGGAAGGACGAAGTGGTCAGCGAGGCGCATATTCTGGCGCTGGTTGATGCCTGGCCGCCGTCTCTGTTGTCACATCTGAAGAAACCGGCGGCAGGCAGCACGCTGACCTGGACCATCGAATTCGTTCAGCCATTGCTCGCATTCAGCACGCTGGACTGGTGCAAGTACCTGGTGGAAATCGAGTATGCCGCAGACGGCTACGGGCACGCCGCCGCAAAACTGTGGAGCGAAGACGGTCAGTTGATTGCCATGAGCCGGCAGACAGTCACAATTTTCGCCTGATTCCTGATTCCTGATTCCTGATTCCTGATCAATGACGACGGTCTTTGCGATCACTGAACGGCTCGTCGGCTTGCGCCTCCAGGCGGTGGCCGTGACGCTTGAGGCCCAGGGCGGCGATCAGGCCGATTATGCCAATCGCGATGCTCGCCGGATCCCGGCTGAACACCCCCGAAACCATCAGTAAAAACGCCACAATGAACAGCGGCACGGCAATCCGGTGCAACACCCGGTGGGGCGGATCCTGATGATGCGGGTAGGTTCGCCATTGCCAGGCGGGGAAGTTGGGATGACGTTTGCCCATGATGCTTGTCCTTTATTCGTGAGGCGCTTGAATAAAGAATAGGCCCGGCAAAAGCGGTCGACGAATCAAGGCTGGCTATCGGCGCAATAGGTGTGATGGTCAAGATCGATGTTGCTCGATCTGACGCCTTCGCGGGCAAGCCCGCTCCCACAGGTAATGCGCAAATTTTAAAATAGCGCTAATCCTGTGGGAGCGGGCTTGCCCGCGATGAGGCCGTCACAGTTTCAGCTGACCTATGGCCTTGCTCAATTCCCCCGCCAGCATCGCCAATTCATTGCTGGTGATCGCCGAATTCACGGTCTGCTGCACGGTGTTTTCGGTGACGTCGCGAATGCTCACCACCGCCCGATTCATCTCCTCCGCCACATGGCTCTGCTGCTCGGCCGCCACTGCGATCTGCGTATTGCTTTCACGCATTTGCGCCACCGCGCCGGTGATCTCGGCCAGGGCCACGCTGGCTTCCTGAGCCTGCTGCATGCAGTCGTCCGCCTTGTACGAGCTTTCCTGCATGAAGTCCACGGCGTCCCGAGTGCCGGCCTGCAGCGCTGAAACCATGGTGGTGATCTCGTCGGTGGACGCCTGGACTCGCTTGGCCAGGTTACGCACCTCATCGGCGACCACCGCAAACCCGCGACCCATTTCACCGGCCCGGGCCGCTTCGATGGCGGCGTTAAGGGCCAGCAGGTTGGTCTGTTCGGCGATGCTGTGGATCACGCTGACCACGCCGTTGATTTTCTGACTGTCCTCGGCCAGACGCTGAATCATCTCGGCCGTTTGCTGCACACCGATGGACAACCCGCCAATCGACTTCTGCACCCGAGTGACCACTTCCTGGCCGCTGCCGGCCAGGGTGTCGGCCGTTTGCGAGAGGTCGCGGGTGGCGCCGGCGTGCTGGGCGATGTGATGGACCGTGGCAGTCATTTCGTTGATCGCTGTGGCGGCCTGATCGGTTTCGCTTTGCTGACCGAGCATGCCGTGACGCACCTCGTTCATGCTCGAAGCCAGCCGCGCGGCCCCGACATCCAGTTGCCGCGCGGTGCTGGCGACGGTGTTGACTACCCGCTGGTAACCGGCCTGCATGGCGTTGAAGGCGTTGGCCATCTGCCCGACTTCATCCTTGCAAGCCAGCGGCACACGGGCCGACAGGTCGCCGCTTTTCTCGACATGCAGCATCACGTCTTTCAACGTGTTGAGCTGGCTGAGCAGGAAGCGGATCAACAGTTGCGAGGCGCCGAGCATTGCCAGCATCAGGATGAATACCGCGACCGCATAGTGGGTGAAGCGTTCGCCGAACACTTGGCTCAGGCTCGGGCCATGGGCAATCACCGCAACCTGTTGACCCTCGGGGCGAGTGAATACCTCGGCGCCCATCAACGGGTTGTCACCGAACAGCGGCAAGGTGTTGATTTCGGTCCAACCCTGGTTACCCGTGAGCTCCAGCAGCGGTTGCCCGTTGAATAACGGTGCCTGGCCGCGATTGAAGGTCAACAGGTTATCGGCCTTGGGCAGCGGCTGCCCGGCGGGCCAGGCCTGGAGCAACCGCGCCTGAGCCTGGGCCGACGCTTGGGCGGCGTGGCTGCGGGCTTGTTGTTCAAGCTGCACCGCGTACAACACCAGCAACAAAGTGGTGACGAAGGCAACGGCGTTGACCGCCCAGAATTTGTATTTCAACGAGATATTGCTAAGCCAGGCACCCATGGAGGTCTTCTCTGATAGCGGAAACAGTTTTGGCAAGGTGCCAGCATTGTGCCGCTATGCAGGGATGCAGATGTTGATGCAGGTCAACGAGCACAGCCTATCCAAATGTGGGAGCGAGCCTGTGTGGCGAGGGGGCTTGCCCCCGTTGGGTCGCGAAGCGGCCCCAAAACCTGCAATCGCGGTGTATTAGGTACACCGCATGCAATGGTTTACGACTGCTATGCAGCCGAACGGGGGCAAGCCCCCTCGCCACATACCGCTCCCACAGGGAATTGTGGTTACTGGGGGATCGAAGGCAGCCCGTAGAATGCCCGTGCGCATGCTGTGGTGTGGTTTGCCAGGTCTTCCTGGCTTTCCCCGCGATGCAACGCCACCTCACGCAACACTTCAGTCAGGTACGCCGGCTCGTTACGGCCATTCTTCGGCTTGGGGCGCAAACTGCGGGGCAGCAGATACGGCGCATCGCTCTCCAGCATCAAGCGCCCGCGTTTGATCTCCTTGACCAGTGGATGCAGGTGCGTGCCTCGGCGCTCGTCACAAATCCAGCCAGTGATGCCGATGTGCAGATCCAGATCGAGGTAACTGAACAGCGCTTTCTTTTCGCCGGTGAAACAGTGCACCACGGCCGCTGGCAACTGGTCGCGGTAATCACGCAGGATCTCCAGCAATCGTTGGCTGGCATCGCGTTCGTGCAGAAACACCGGCAATTGCAGTTCGACCGCCATCGCCAGATGTTCTTCCAGGACTTTTTCCTGTTGCGGGCGGGGCGAGAAATCACGATTGAAATCCAGGCCGCATTCACCCACGGCCACCACGTTCGGCTCCTTGAGCAAACTGCGCAAACGCTGAGCACTGTCGGCGTTCCAGTCGCTGGCCGAGTGCGGGTGAATACCGGCGGTGGCGAACAGCCGTTGAGCGCTTTCGTCCAGTTGCTGGCACAGCTCCAGCGCCTGTTCGCTGCCCTCGACGCTGGTCCCGGTGAGCACCAGTTGGCAGACCCCGGCCGCATAGGCGCGGTCGAGCACGGCCTGGTGTTTGTCGGCGAAACTGGGATTGGTCAGGTTGACGCCGATATCGATGAGTTGCATGGTGCTACCTCGGACCAAAGGCCGGAAAGCATATCAGAGCTGTAGATTTATAAGAAAAACCAAGAACTACAACGAGTTAAAACTGTCTGTTGAGGCCCGCGCGCGAGGTCGGGTTGGTGGATTTGCTATCACTGTGCCACTCTCACGCACTTTGCTGGCGCTTCAGGCGCTCTGTTTCTGTCGCTCGACATCGTGAAGTTACCCATGAAGTCGACCCGTATTCTTTCCGGAGAGTGGATGATTCGTCCCTCGGTTTTGCTACTGCTATGTTGTTCGTTGCTGCTGCCCATGCCGGCGGTCGCACGTCTAGCCGGGCCGTTGCAAGCCGTGCCGGCGGCCAAGGTCCGCGACCTGGCGGAAATTCGCAGCAGTCGGGTGTTGCGGGTGTTGGTCAACCAGAGCCGCAACAGCTCCGGTGAAGTCCAGGGCCAGGCCATCGGCGTCGAATATCACCGCTTGCGTGCTTTCGAGCAATACCTCAATGGCCATGCCCGCGATGGCCAGGAAATCACCCTCAAAATCATCCCCAAAGCCAAGGACCAGCTGCTCGGCGCGTTACAGCGCGGGGAGGGTGATCTGGTTGCGCCGGGGGAATTGCTCGATCCGCAACCGGGCCTCGCCGTCAGTACCAGTCAGCCGGTTTCCAGTAACGTGCCGTTGCTGCTGGTGGGAATCAAAGGCGAACGACGTTACACCCGTCTCGAACAGCTCTCGGGCAAAACCCTCGCGCTGCCCACCGGCAGTGCCGCCGGGGATGCGGTCAGTCAGATCAATCAGAAGCTCGCGCTGCACAAACTGCCGCCAGTGCAGATCGAATGGGTCGATCCCAGTCTGGCGGTCGAGGACGTGCTGGAAATGGTCCAGGGCGGAATTTTTCATCTGACGATTGTCGAGCAACCGATTGCCGAACGCTGGGGCAAGATCCTGCCCAAATTACGCTTCGATCGACAGGTCGTTATCAGCGAGCCAGGCGAGGAATACTGGTTCGTGCGCCGCGACGCCTCGATGCTGCGTTCGAGCATCGATCGCTTCCTGACGACATACAAGAAACCGTCGGACCAGGATGCGGCGTTCATGCGGATCTATCGGCGCCTGTATCAAGTGCACTATCCCTTGGCCAAGGCTGATCGGCAGCGCCTGGAAAAACTTCGACCGGTGTTGCAGAAACACGCTGAAGCCCAAGGCATGGACTGGCTGAACCTGGCGGCGCTGGCCTTCAAGGAATCGGCGCTGCAACCCAACGCCAGAAGTGGCAGCGGCCCCACCGGCCTGATGCAAATCACCCCGTCCGCCGCCCAACGGGTGGGTGTCAGCAACATTCAGAACCTGGACGCCAATGTGCAGGCCGGGGCCAAGTACCTGGCGATGATCCGCCGCAAGTTTTTTGCCAGCCCCAAACTCAATGAACGCGAGCGCATGGCGTTCGTGCTGGCGGCTTACAACATGGGACCGGAGCGGGTTCAAGGCATGCGCACCGAAGCCCGGCGGCGTGGCTTGAATCCTAATCAGTGGTTTTTCCAGGTCGAGCGCATCGCCATGGAGCAGGTGGGAATGGGGGCTGTCAGCTATGTTAATAGCGTGAACAAGTATTACTTGGCGTTCGATCGGGAGCGGGAATCGTTGGAGCCCCAGGGACAAAAAGTGGTCTCACGGAAATGATCGACTAAGCTGATTGTTATGGTGCGTTTTTTGCGCTTTTAACATGAGTTTTTCTGATTAATATAGCGGCCAACCAACACACATTCACAATGGATGACACAGCATGAGCACTCTGATCAACAAGGTACTGTTCACTCGCGCGGGCTACGGTCTGACGATTCTGCGAATTTTCGTCGGGATCATCTTCGCAGCCCATGGCGCCCAGAAACTCTTCGGGGCATTCGGCGGCTACGGCATTGCCGGCACCGCGCAGTACATGGAAAGCATTGGATTGGCGCCGGGCAATGTCATGGCAATCCTGGCCGGTGGTACTGAGTTCTTCGGCGGTCTGGCGTTGATCATCGGCTTGTTGGCACGCCCGGCAGCGCTGGGGCTGACCTTCCTCGCGCTGGTGGCTATTTTCACGGTACACATCAGTAACGGTCTGTTCATGACCAACAACGGTTATGAATTCGCCCTGGCTTTGCTCGGTGGCAGCCTCGCGGTGCTGATCGAAGGTGCAGGCAAGCTGTCGGTCGACCGCGCCATCACCAACTGATCCCCTGGTTCAACGAAAAGGCCTGCATTGTGCGACGCACTGTGCAGGCCTTTTTTGTTGCGCGCGATTCTTGACACTGTCCGGTCAGCTTCTCTAGGATGCTGCCCATGCGCCGATTTAAACAGCTACTTGCGGGGCGCCAGGTGACTCATTCAGTTGCCGATAGAAGCTTGAAGCAGGCTTCGAAATACCGCTAAAGCGCTGGTTCGGTGTTGCCTCTCACCTGCCATGCAGACTTTTGAGGCAGAGACACGACACAATGAATGCATTAAGCCCCGTTATACGCCCCGCGCCGATCACGGCACACCTCACCCAGCGCAATCCAAAAATCCTGCTTGGCGGTAAACATCAGCCGACGCTTCTGCGTTACCTCGACGGCTGGCCACGTCGTACCGGTGGACCCGCTGCCTTCCTGATTCAGTTTGTCGACGATGGCGAGTCACTGGCACGGTTTGCCAACGACAGTTTCGATCTGGCGGTGATTCTGGCACCCGGCATCGAGGACGCGCCGGAAGTGATCCGGCAGCTGACTCGCGTGGCACGCCAAGGGTTGATTACCCGTCGCTGAGATTCAGAGCGCTGCGGCTCAGAGCGTCGCGGCTCAAAAATAGTCGATCGCCACGATATACACGAGTTGTTCACCGGTCGGTGTCTGGACCCGCACTTCGGCATCCAGTGCCTTGCCGATCAAGGCGCGCGCCAACGGTGAGTCGATGCTGATCAGGCCCAGTTTAAGATCCAGCTCATCCGGCCCGACGATGCGATAGCGCGATTCTTTGCCGTCTTCATCTTCAATCGTGACCCACGCGCCAAAGTAGACCTTGTTCGGGTCGCTGGGCTTTTCGCTGACCACCTTGAGTGCTTCCAGGCGTTTGGTGAGAAAGCGCACGCGACTGTCGATCTCGCGCAGCATCTTTTTGCCGTAGGTGTACTCGGCGTTTTCCGAGCGATCGCCCTGTGCCGCCGCCTCGCTGACCGATTGCGTGACTTGCGGTCGGCGCACATGCCAGAGTTCATGGAACTCGGCCCGCATCCGCGCTTCACCTTCGGGGGTAATCAGCGCGGTGCCAGCGGTGCGGGGAGGGCGATAACGGCTCATGGCGACTTCTATATAGTTAAATGCGTGTCAGGGCCCTTGAGTTTATCAACCCTCGCGCAAGACTGTCAGGGGGCTGGCGTTCAAGGCGCGGCGCGTACCGAACACACCGGCACCGCCGATCAGTACGGCACCAATCAATGGCAACACCAACAGCCATGGATGC
This sequence comes from Pseudomonas sp. Tn43, assembly GCF_014192635.1. Lineage (NCBI taxonomy): Bacteria > Pseudomonadati > Pseudomonadota > Gammaproteobacteria > Pseudomonadales > Pseudomonadaceae > Pseudomonas > Pseudomonas sp. Tn43. The sequence goes on along the minus strand of NZ_JACHYG010000013.1, from coordinate 17,060 downwards.
GGATGCCAGGGCAGGTCGAAGGCGTAGCGGTAGAGCACCAGGCTCACCAATTCCGAACCCAGTGCCGCCAACAATCCGCTGACCGCGCCGAGCAGGCCGAACTCGATCCGCCGGGCCCTGACCAGCAACTGTCGCTCGGCGCCTAGCGCTCGCAACAAGGCACCTTGGCGAATGCGTTCATCCAGCGTTGCCTGCAAGCCGGAGAACAACACCGCCATGCCCGCCGCCAACACAAACAACAGCACGTATTCCACCGCCAGAGTGACTTGGCCGAGAATGCTGCGCAGCTGCGCCAGCAACGCTTCGACTTGCAGAATGGTCACTGCTGGAAAGCTTCGGGACAGATCGACGATCTGCTGATCGTGACCGGGCGCCAGGTAGAAACTGGTCAGATAGGTCGCCGGCAAATCCTTCAGGGTGCCGGGTTGAAAAATCATGAAAAAGTTCGGCTGGAAGTTGTCCCAGTTGACTTCCCGCAGGCTGGTGACTTTCGCTTCCCTATTCATTCCGCCAACGGTGAATACCATGTGATCGCCGAGTTTGAGCTTGAGGCTTTCGGCGACTTTCCCTTCCACCGATACACCCGGTATTTCATCCGATGGTTGCTGATCCCACCAGTTGCCGGCAATGAGTTTGTTGCCTGCCGGCAAGTCGGCCGCCCAGGTCAGGCTCAGGTCGCGTTGAATGGCGCGATCACCGGCCGAATCCTTGCTGACGATCTCCTGCACCGGCTCGCCATTGACGCTGATCAGCCGTCCCGGCACCACCGGGTACAGCGGCGCCGATTGTGCCGACAACTCCATCAGTCGATCGATAAAGGCCTGTTTGTCCGCCGGCAGAATGTTCAGGGCAAAGTAGTTCGGGGCATTTTTCGGCAACTGGTTTTGCCAGGTATCGAGCAACTCGCCACGCAGTAAAGCAATCAGCGCCATGGACAGCAGAATCAAACCGAAGGCCAGGGCTTGGCCGGCCGCCGCCAATGGATGGCGCAGCAGTTGGCCCAAGCCGAGGCGCCATGGCAATTCGGCGCGCGCCAGCATCCGGCGCAGGCTTTTGAGTAACAGCAACAGCAAACTGCCCAGCACCAGTGCCGCGATCACACCGCCACCGAGCAGGGCGAAAGTCAGCAACAGGTCCAGGCTCAAGCGCCACATGATCAGGCCGAGGGCGCCCAATGCCGTGCCATAAACGATCCAGCTGCTGGACGGAATCGGCAGCATGTCCCGACGCAACACGCGCAACGGCGGTACTCGACCCAAAGCGGCCAATGGCGGCAGGGCGAAACCGGCCAGCGCTACCAACCCGGTGCCGATCCCCGCGATGGCCGGCAGCAGGCCACCCGGTGGAACATCGGTCGGCAATAAATCATGCAGCAATGCAAACAGCCCCAGCTGCGCCAGCCAGCCGAGCAGGGCGCCGCTGACGCTGGCGAGCAATCCAAGTACGGTCAGTTGCAGGCTGAACAGCACCATGGTTTCCCGACGGGACAGGCCCAGGCAGCGCAGCAATGCACTGGCATCGAAGCGGCGGGTGGCGAAGCGTGTCGCCGACAACGCCACCGCCACGCCGGACAGCAACACCGCCACCAGACTGGCCATGTTCAAGTAGCGTTCAGCCTTGCCCAGGGCGCCACCGATCTGCCGATTGCCATCGCGAGCATCCTGGATACGCTGGTTGGCCGCCAGGCCTGGCTTGATCAGCTGCCGATAGGTTTCCAGCGCCGAGGCGTTGCCGCGCCAGAGTTCGCGGTAACTGACCCGGCTGCCGGGTTGCACCACACCGGTTGCCTCAAGGTCGCTGAGATTGATCAGCACACGTGGCGTCAGGCTGTAGAAATTGCCGGCGCGATCCGGCTCGTAGGTCAGCACTCGCGCCAGGGTCAGGGTTTTCATGCCGACGTCGATGCTGTCGCCGATCTTCAAGTCCAATGCGGTCAGCAGTCGCGCTTCGACCCAGGCTTCGCCGGGTTTCGGTCCGCCACCGGGTTCTTCGGGCGCGAAGGGCGCGGGGGCGCTTTTCAGTTCGCCGCGCAACGGGTAGACGTCATCGGCGGCTTTGATGCTGGACAGCTGAATGCCGTTGTCGGTGGCGATGACGCTGGAAAACTCCACGACTTGAGCGTGTTCAAGGCCCAACTCCGCGCCGCTTCTGATTTGTTCGGGGCGCGCCGCAGAGCTGCCTTCAAGCACCAGATCGGCACCGAGAAACTCGGTGGCGCGCAGCATCATGGCGCTGTTCAAGCGGGCACCGAAGTAACCGATAGCGGTACTCGCTGCTACCGCCACCAGCAAGGCAAAGAACAAAACGCGCAATTCACCGGCGCGGGCATCGCGCCATAATTGGCGCAGGGCGATACTGAACAGGCGCAACAGCGGCAAGCGTGCCATCAAGGCTCCAGAGGGGCGACCAGCAGGCCGGCTTCAAGGCGGATCAGGCGCCGGCAGCGATGTGCCAGGCGTTCATCGTGGGTCACCAGCACCAGGGTCGTGCCGCTTTCCTGGTTGAGTTCGAACAGCAAATCGCTGATGCGCTCGCCGGTGTGGCTGTCGAGGTTGCCGGTGGGCTCATCGGCGAACAGCACGTCGGGTTCGGCGGCGAAGGCCCGGGCAATCGCCACGCGCTGCTGCTCGCCACCGGAAAGCTGGCGCGGCGAGTGGGTCAGGCGTTGGCCCAGACCGACCCGTTGCAGCAATTCGGTAGCGCGCTCGCGGGCGTCTTTGCGGCCATCGAGCTCCAGCGGCAGCATGACGTTTTCTAAAGCATTGAGACTGTCGAGCAGCTGGAATGATTGAAAAACAAACCCCACATGCTCAGCGCGAATGCGTGCCCGTTGGTCTTCATCGAGATTGCTCAGGCCTTGCCCGGCGAGGGTGACTTCGCCGCTGCTTGGCAGATCGAGGCCGGCAAGCAGACCCAGGAGGGTGGATTTGCCGGAACCGGAGGCGCCGACGATGGCCAGGCTATCGCCCGTGTTCAGTTCCAGGCTGAGTTCGTGCAGGATAGTCAGTTCACCTTCCGCGCTCGGAACCACTTTGCTGAGGTTCTTCGCGGTGAGAATGCTTGCGCCCATGGAGAATCCGATGCGTGTGTGGTTTTTGAGTGCTGGCCTGGCCTTGATGTGCATGGCCCAGAGCGCAGCGGCGGGTACAGTCCTGATCGTTGGCGATAGTATCAGCGCCGGTTTCGGCCTGGATACCCGCTTGGGGTGGGTGTCATTGCTTGAGCAACGGCTCAAGCGCGAAGGTTTCGACGATAGGGTGGTCAATGCATCCATCAGCGGCGACACCAGCGCCGGAGGCCGGGCGCGCCTGCCGGCGCTGCTTGCAGAGCATAAGCCCGAGCTGGTTATCCTCGAGTTGGGGGGCAACGATGGGTTGCGGGGAATGCTGCCAATACAATTGCAACAAAATCTTGCGTCGATGATCGACAGCTCCCGCGCCAGTGGTGCCAAGGTGCTGCTGCTGGGCATGCAGTTGCCGCCCAATTACGGTGCGCGTTACACCCAGGCCTTTGCCGAGGTTTTCACCAAGGTGGCCGATGAGAAAAAAATCCCGCTGGTGCCGTTTTTTCTCGACGGCGTGGGCGGTCATCCAGACCTGATGCAAGGCGACGGCCTGCACCCGACCGCGGCGGCTCAGGACAAGTTGCTGGAAAATGTCTGGCCGACACTGAAACCGCTGCTTTGACGCTTTTCTAGCGGCGGTGTTTCGGCTAAGGTGGCGCCCCCGATTTGGAGCCCCCGATGCCGCGTCCTGCCTGGTCCCTTTTTGCCTACCAACTGATCGAGCCTGACGAACAGCTGGATCTGTTTGCCTGCCAGGAAGTGCGGGTGCATCTGGTGACTCGTCAGCTGGAATTGGGCGGCTCGGTGGACCGAACCTTGTGCGGCAGCCTGTTGCCGGCGCAACCGCGCTGGTCGAGCGTCGACCGTACCGTGTTCCAGGACCAGCGTCTGTGCTCGCTGTGCCGGGCCATTCTGGAGTCGCAAAAACGCGGCACCTCGCCGATCTGGCCTGAGTTGCGGTTCGAGCTGTAGATCCCTGTGGTAAGGGGCTTACCCTCAACCACAGGTCTTTACGTCTCCCCGAAATAACGGGCAGCGGTGTACAATCCTGTTTTTATACCCTTGTCGATCATGCGAAGGATTTTCCGGATGTTGCCGCGCTTTCCCGCCGTCACCCGCTGCCTGTCTCTTGCCGCCCTCTGTGTCGCGGGTCCGGTAGCAGCATTGGAGCTACCCCTGCCACCTGCCGGTGAAGACATCATCGGTCAGGTGCAAGTGATCAAGGCCAAGTACGAAGACACCTTCGCCGACCTTGGCACCACCTACGATCTGGGCTATTCGGAAATGGTCGCGGCCAACCCTGGAGTCGATCCATGGCTGCCGGGCGCCGGGACCGAAATCGTCTTGCCGACGCGTTTCATCCTGCCGCCGGGCCCCCGTGAAGGCATCGTCATCAACCTGGCTGAATACCGTCTCTACTATTTCCCGAAAGGCCGGGACGTGGTGTACACCTTCCCGCTGGGTATCGGTCGTGAAGGCTGGGGCTCGCCGATCGCCCACACCAGCATCATCGCCAAGACGCCGAACCCGACCTGGACGCCTCCAGCGTCGATCAAGGCCGAGCACGCCGCCGATGGCGATCCGCTGCCGAACGTAGTGCCAGCCGGCCCAGACAACCCGCTGGGGCCGTTCAAGTTCACTCTTGGCACTCCGGGCTACCTGATCCACGGTTCGAACAAGAAATTCGGTATCGGCATGCGCACCAGCCACGGTTGCTTCCGCATGTTCAACAACAACGTGCTGGAAATGGCCAGCATGGTGCCGGTCGGGACGTCGGTGCGGATCATCAACGATCCCTACAAGTTCGGCCTCAGCGCCGGCAAGGTTTATCTGGAAGCGCACACACCGCTGGACGATTCGGGCAATCCTTCGGTGGTCGACAAGCACACCGCAGTGATCAATGCGATGCTCAAGCGTGAGGACATCACCAACAACTTGCGCATGAACTGGGATGTGGTGCGTGACGTGGTTGCCGCTGAAGATGGCCTGCCGGTGGAAATCGCCGTGCCGAATGCGTCGGCGTCGATGGTCACGAGTGCGCCGATCGACCTGCAGCAGTAAAGCTTTCGCTTTAAAGCAACCCGCCGACGCAGGCCGCGTCGGCGGGTTTTTTATGGCCTGCACAAACGTCAGCCCATAAAAAAGCCGACCCAAAAAATGGGTCGGCTTGATAACAATCCCGAAGGACTATTACTTGCGGCTAGCTTTTTCCAGCATGCGCAGAGCACGCTCGTTAGCTTCGTCAGCAGTCTGTTGTGCTTTTTGAGCAGCAGCCAGAGCTTCATCAGCTTTACGGTAAGCTTCGTCTGCACGAGCCTGGGAGCGAGCTGCTGCGTCTTCAGTAGCAGTCAGACGTGCTTCGGTTTCTTTCGATACGCTGCTGCAACCGGTAGCCAGAACTGCGGCCAGAGCCAGAGCAGAGAATTTCAGAACGTTGTTCATCGTGTTCCCCTTCAAGGACTTTCTATTAAGTAGCTGTCTCCTCAGAGTGAGGAAATAGCCGGCGTACATACTACCCATTACTTGTAGTAAGTAAACTGACGTAGAGCAAGAAGCAAAAAAAATTGTAGGCGTTGATTCTTTTTCGATCAACTTTTAACTGCATTGTATAAAAAATATCCAGCTGCGAGGCCCGAACAGAGCGATCCGCCAAAGGAAAGTTCCTCAGCGCACAGCTGTTTTTCAGTCACCACTAAAGTCCGTCTAGATGGAATCGTCCACACTTTTGTTCGAATTTTGCGCAGCGGCTCTCATATCTTTATCCATGTTGAGGTGACTTAAACAAAGGGCGCTCGTCTCAAGTCTCAATATCCGGCAATGTTCAGGCCCGGACTCGGGAAGATTCCGGTCGGGCCGCCCCTGCATTACCCAGCAACATCCGCCAGCCAGCATGACGAGCGTCCCTTGAGCATTTCTGCCAATGGTGCCTACTATTTGATACGTGCTCGGTTGCGCGAGATTGGTGTTGCTCTCTCGGTGTCCATTCAGGCACAGGGTGGCGTAGATGTTCCTTCGCCGGAAAAACATCGGTAAGGTAGGGGTCAGAATCAAAGACCCGCGAGGAGTAGTGATGAGCGAGGCGTTGTCCATCCACCATGACCAGGCTGGTCATCAATTCGAGACCACTGTGGACGGTTATCGTGCCTACCTGACCTATATGGATCTGGGGAAACAGACCCTGGATATTTATCGTACCTTTGTGCCCAATGCGCTGCGTGGTCGCGGCATCGCGGCGGCGTTGACCGAGCAGGCACTGCAGTACGCCGAGGAAATGGGCTACACAGTCATTCCATCGTGTTCCTATGTGGAGCGCTACATGGAGCGTCACCAGCGGCATGCCGCCAAGCTGTGATCAAAACGGACGCATAAAAAAAACGCCAGGTTAAAGCCTGGCGTTTTTTATGGGTGAAACGGCGATCAGGTGCGATCGCGTTTCGGCAATACATCCTTGAGCTTGGCGTGCATGCTGCGCAAGGTGTTTTCGGTGGCGGTCCAGTCGATGCAGGCATCGGTGATCGACACACCGTATTGCAGGTCGGCGAGGTCTTTGGGGATCGCCTGGCAGCCCCAGTTCAGGTGACTTTCGACCATCAGGCCGATGATCGACTGGTTGCCTTCGAGGATCTGGTTGGCGACGTTCTCCATCACCAGCGGTTGCAGGGCCGGGTCCTTGTTGGAGTTGGCGTGGCTGCAATCGACCATGATGTTCGGCTTGATCTTCGCCTTGTTCAGCGCTTGCTCGCAGAGCGCGACGCTGACCGAATCATAGTTCGGTTTGCCATTACCGCCGCGCAACACCACGTGACCGTAGGCGTTGCCCTTGGTAGTGACGATCGACACGCCACCTTCCTGGTTGATGCCCAGGAAGCGGTGCGGGCTGGAGACCGATTGCAAGGCATTGATGGCCACGGTCAGGCCGCCATCGGTGCCGTTCTTGAAGCCGACAGCCGAGGACAGGCCGGACGCCATTTCCCGGTGAGTCTGGGATTCGGTGGTGCGTGCACCGATCGCCGACCAGCTGATCAGGTCCTGCAAGTATTGCGGGGAGATCGGGTCGAGGGCTTCGGTTGCGGTCGGCAGGCCCATTTCGGCCAGGTCCAGCAACAACTGACGACCAATGTGCAAGCCATCCTGAATCTTGAACGAGTCATCCAGGTATGGGTCGTTGATCAGGCCTTTCCAGCCTACGGTGGTGCGTGGCTTCTCGAAGTACACGCGCATGACCAGATACAAGGTATCGGACACTTCCGCCGCAAGCGCTTTCAGACGTTCGGCGTATTCGTGGGCAGCCTTGATGTCATGGATCGAGCACGGCCCGATCACGACGAACAGGCGGTGGTCGGTGCCATCAAGAATGTTGCGAATGACTTCGCGGCCCTTGGTGACGGTGCGCAAGGCAGCGTCGCTCAGAGGGATATCACGCTTGAGCTGATCGGGAGTGATCAGGGTCTCGTTGGAGGCGACGTTAAGGTCGTTGATCGGTAAATCAGCCATCGTTTACTCGTCAGGTCACAGGTGCCGGCCGCCAGCGAACCCGCGCGGCGGAGCACAGCAAATTAAGCGCGTCGGGGAGCCGAACCTTAGCGCGTTACACCGTGGCTCGACAATGGGCAGACACCGGTTTAATCCAGCATTACTTATGCAAATGCCTTGCGAACCGTGTCGTGGGAGAACTCGTTGGCGTGCAGTTGGACCCATTCGAGGGCCAGGGTCTGGTTATTCAGCTGTTCGCTTTGGGGTTCGTGCTGACGGCAGTAACGTTCGATCTGGCAAACCTGCTCGCCCATTCGCGCGCTGAACAGGGTCTGTTCATCAACGAAGGCGATGCCCACCAGATAGCTGCGTTTTCGTCGCAGACACCAGGCCACATAGCCCAGGTAACAGATCGTGGTGCTCAGGGTCGGCATGCGCACTTGAAGTGCGGTGCCCCTTCGCCATCCGCGGTGGTAATTGCAAGCCATGCCGCCGAGGCTGATAGTGTGCAGCTGTTGTCGCGAAATGCACTCACGTTTGAGCAACGTTAATTCGACGGGTACATCGTCAGGATGAGGAAGATAACGTCCCATGAACACGGACTCCCTGTGTCGGCCATCTGACATCGTTTCTCCCAGTATAGTGGTCGAATCGGAACTGACCGATTTCGACGCCGACCAACGGCTATTGGCGATGAACGGCGTTTCCCTGGTGATCTTTACCAGCGTCGGTTGCGCGAGTTGCCGTTTTGCCCGTGAGCAATTGCCCATGCTCGATCTGGCGGTCGATCGACTGTGCTGGATCGATGCCGGGAACAATGGCGGAGTGGTCGAGCGTTATCGGGTCTTTCATTTGCCGGCGCTGTTTGTAGTGCGCGACGGTGAATTCTTCGGGGCACTACAGTCGCGTTTGACCCGCACAGCGCTCAACGAAGCCGTGGGGCAGGCGTTGAATCGACCAGCAGAGGAATTGCCATGACTGAGACAGGAACCAAACCGACCATCGGCATTATCGGAACCGGCGCGATCGGTGGTTTCTACGGGCTGATGCTCGCGCGTGCTGGCTTCGATGTGCATTTCCTGTTGCGCAGTGAATTTGCAGCGGTGTCTGAGCGCGGCTTGCAACTTGATCATGCGTCGTTGGGGCCGCTGCTCCTGAACCCGGTCCAGGCTTATTCGTCGGCTGCCGACATGCCGCCGTGCGACTGGTTACTGGTGGGCGCAAAGACCACCAGTAACACGGACCTGGCCCCCGCCATTATTCAAGCCGCGGCACCGGGTGCCAAAGTGCTGTTGCTGCAAAATGGCCTGGACGTTGAAGACTGTCTGCGCGAGTTGCTCCCCGACTCGCTGCACCTGCTGGGCGGGCTCTGTCTGATTTGCGTCCATCGCGCCGGCCCAGGGGTCATTACCCATCAGGCGCTCGGTGCGGTGAACCTTGGCTACCACAGTGGCCCCGTCGCCGATGAACAGGCGCGCATGCACATTGTCGAGGAGGGCGCCGGGCTGTTCCGCGCCGCCGGCATCGACGCTCAGGCCATGGCGAACCTGCATCAGGCGCGTTGGCAGAAACTGGTCTGGAATATCCCCTACAACGGCCTGTCGGTTCTGCTCGGCGCCAGCACCACGCCGTTAATGGCGGATGCCGACAGCCGCGCGCTGATTCAGGCCCTGATGGCCGAAGTGGTTCAAGGGGCCCAGGCCTGCGGTCACGAGATGCCGCCCGGTTACGCCGATTATCTGTTCATGATGACTGAGAAAATGCCCGACTACTGGCCGAGCATGTACCACGACTTCCTGCACAAGCGACCGCTGGAACTGGATGCCATCTACACTCGGCCACTGGCAGCGGCGAAGGCCGCGGGATGTGAATTACCGCGCATCGAGGCGTTGTATCGCAGCTTGAGTTTCATCGACCGACGTAATCACTGAGTCGGCCAAAGGAGTTCAGCAATAGCACCTTCTTGTAGCAGCTGGCGAAGCCTGCGTTCGGCTGCGAAGCAGTCGTAAAACCAGACCATCCGGCAGACCGTCGGCCGGATTCACGACTGCTTCGCAGCCGAACGCAGCCTCGATAGCATTGCGGCTTTAACTGATTGAGCATTAGGGGAAGGGCATGGCCAATGGCATAGACGACAAACTGGTGCTGGCGATTTCTTCGCGAGCGCTGTTCGACTTGAGCGAGAGCCACAAGGTTTATCTGTCGAGCGGCGTCGAGGCCTATCGGCAATATCAGATCGAACACGAAGACGAAATTCTCGAGCCTGGCGACGCGTTCCCGTTAGTCGAAAAACTCTTGAACCTGAACGCCAGTCTTGGCCGTGCACGGGTCGAGGTAGTCCTGGTGTCGCGCAACAGCGCCGACACCGGCCTGCGGGTTTTCAATTCGATTCATCATTATGGCCTGGCGATTTCCCGTGCGGCATTTGTCGGCGGGCGCAGTCCTTATCCCTACCTCAAAGCCTTTGGTTGTGACCTGTTTCTTTCGACCCATTCCGACGATGTGCGCAGTGCGCTGGATGCCGGTTTCGCAGCAGCGACTATTCTGTCGGGCGGTGCCAGTCGTGCTGCCAGCGATGAATTGCGTATCGCGTTCGACGGTGACGCGGTGCTGTTTTCCGATGAGTCGGAGCGGGTCTATCAGTCGGGAGGCCTTGCAGCGTTTCAGGCCAGCGAGCGTAAGGCGGCCCGCGAGCCTTTGCGCGGCGGGCCGTTCAAAGGCTTTCTCGCGGCGCTCAATCTGCTGCAACGCGAGTTTCCCGAGGAGGCCTGTCCGATCCGCACCGCCTTGGTAACCGCGCGCTCGGCGCCGGCCCATGAACGGGTGATCCGCACCTTGCGCGAATGGGACATCCGTCTGGACGAATCGCTGTTCCTTGGAGGGTTGACCAAATCAGCTTTTCTCGAAGCCTTTGCCGCCGACGTTTTTTTCGATGACCAGGCCGGCCATTGCGAGCTGGCCCGCGAAGTGGTTGCTACCGGTCACGTGCCGCATGGCATCAGTAACGAGTCGTCGATTTAAAGCGCTGCGGTCCAATGCACTGCACCGAGCGTCGCACTCGCCACGGCACTGCTAAGCTGAATCAATCTCCGCCGTGTTGGCATTAAAGGAGGTCCCTATGATTCATTCGATGCTGTATGCCACCGACCTCGGTCTGTACGCACCTTTTGTGATGCAGCATGCGTTGGCACTGGCTCGAACATTCAACGCCGATTTGTATGTAGTGCATGCGGTTGAGCCGATGGGTTTGTTCGCCGAATCGGTGCTTCAGAGTTACCTCGATGAGCAGGCCTTGAACGAGTTTCACAGTCAGGGCCTGAATACGGTGATTGCCAATATCGAGCAGCGGGTGCTCGACAGCTTTCGCGAAGAGTTGGGAGGGGATGGGGAGCAGGACCTGGAACGGATTAAGGCAGTGCGCGTGCTGCAGGGTGATCCGTCGCAGGTGATTCTCGACCAGGCGCAGAAACTCTCCGTCGATTTGCTGATCGTAGGGAGTCACAGTCATGGTGCTGGCGCGGAAACGCCATTGGGCCGAACCGCTGCGCGCGTGTTGCAACTGTCTCGAGTGCCGGTCTATCTGGTGCCGCTGATGGAGCGTCGCCGCAAAGGGGATCGCTAGGACACGAATAATGGCGTTTTGATAAAAAGTTCTAGATTTATTAATCAAACCATTAATATAGTTATATATCGTCGCTGATGCCCGTGGCGTCTACCTGCTTTGAGGGATTCATATGAAGCTCCAACAATTGCGCTACATCTGGGAAGTGGCGCACCACGACCTCAACGTTTCAGCTACAGCCCAAAGCCTTTACACCTCGCAACCGGGCATCAGCAAACAGATCCGCCTGCTGGAAGACGAATTGGGGGTCGAGGTTTTCGCCCGTAGCGGCAAGCACCTGACCCGGGTTACCCCGGCCGGCGAGCGCATCATCACCACCGCCGGCGAAATCCTGCGCAAAGTTGAAAGCATCAAACAGATCGCCCAGGAATTTTCCAACGAGAAAAAAGGCACCTTGTCGATCGCCACCACGCACACCCAGGCACGTTATGCGTTGCCACCGGTGATCAGCAATTTCATCAAGCAATACCCGGACGTTGCCCTGCACATGCACCAGGGTTCGCCGATGCAGATTGCCGAGATGGCCGCTGACGGCACCGTCGATTTCGCCATCGCCACCGAAGCGCTGGAATTGTTCGGCGACCTGGTGATGATGCCGTGCTACCGCTGGAACCGCTGCGTGGTCGTGCCTCAGGGCCACCCGCTGACCAAGCTGTCGAAGCTGACCCTCGAAGCCCTGGCCGAATACCCGATCGTGACGTACGTGTTCGGTTTCACCGGTCGTTCGAAACTCGACGAAGCTTTCAGCCATCGCGGCCTGACACCCAAAGTGGTGTTCACCGCCGCCGACGCCGACGTGATCAAGACTTACGTGCGTCTGGGCCTGGGCGTGGGCATCGTGGCAAAAATGGCGGTCGACCCCAAGCTCGATAGCGACCTGGTGGTGCTCGATGCCAGCGAATTGTTCGAATCCAGCATTACCAAGATCGGTTTCCGTCGCGGCACCTTCCTGCGTGGCTTCATGTGCGACTTCATCGAGAAGTTCGCGCCACACCTGACCCGCGAAGTCATGGCCAAGGCCATTCAGTGCCACAACAAACAGGAACTGGAAGAGCTGTTCGACGGCGTCGAACTGCCGGTGCATTAATCGTTTTTTCTACATGACCTCGGTGACAGAAAACTGTTGCCGAGTGCCCGCCACCAGAACCTCCACTTCATCCCCTTCGAACTTGCCCAGCAGGCTTTTGCCCAGCGGCGAGCGAGGGGTGATGACGGTAATCAATTGCCCCACCAGATCGATCTTCAGCCCGGCCGCGTCGGGGGCCAGGAACAGCCATTGTTCGCGACCCTTTTCGTCTTCCAGGCCGAGCAGGGCACCGATTTCGATGCCGCGCTGATCGTCATAAGGTCGTAATGTCAGGTTCTGGCAAAGGGTCAATGACTGACGGATTTCTTCCACTCGTCTAGCCTGTCCGGCCGCCAGGTAAGACGCCTCCAGCCCCAGCGTGTCGTACTTGTTTTCGGCTATGTTTTCTTCGTGGGTCGCGGTTTCGTAGGCGGTTTGCGCGGCGCGTTCGGCGATATCGAGATCGATCCGCAGCTTGTCGATAATCAGTTGGTGGACGGTCGGCTTGTGCATGGAGAGCTTCTTGATCAGTCGCAGAATTGCAGGACGTTGGCGCGGCTTTTTTCGCTCGGCGCCGTTTGATTCTGCTGCAGCCAGAACTGGCATTTTGGATTGGACAGGTTGTTTTTGCTGCTTCGGGCCTGTTCCACCATTTGCTGCTGTTCATTCCTGCGCAGGTGGTCCTCGTACTGTTCGAACATCGGGTTCTGCGAGGTGGGTTGCTCAACCACCGGTGGCTTGGCCAGTTGTTCCACCGCCTGGGTCACGGATGCCAATTGCTCATTGAACAACAGACGCCCGGCGAGCCAGCAAGTCAGTGCGATCGCGATGAATCCCAGCCACAGACCGAGGGCAATACTGCCGGTCAGTTGCAGCGCACTGAACTGAATCGGTAAGGGACGGCGCGGGTTGGGGCGGTAGGGCATGACTGCCTCCTGGCGGGTGGTCGCGGGCAAGTGGCGATTGTCGCATGAAGATTAATCGCCGTCGGCTCTTCTGCGCGGAGTAATTTATGCGGACAATCGGCGCCTTTGCCAACGGGAGCCTGGAATGCCTGAAATGCCTCAAGTGAAAAACCGCTGGCGCTGGGATATTTTTTGCACCGTGGTCGACAACTTCGGCGACATCGGTGTGACCTGGCGCCTGGCCCGACAACTGGTGGCCGAACATTCAATGGCGGTGCGTTTGTGGGTCGATGACCTGCGGGCCTTCGAGCGTTTGTGTCCAGACATCGACATCAACGCTGCGCAGCAGTGGCAGCAGGGCGTCGAGGTGCGACAGTGGTCGGGGGACTGGCAGCCCACCGAAGCCGCCGATGTCGTCATCGCCGCCTTCGCGTGCCAGTTGCCAAGTGCCTATATGGAGGCCATGGCCGCACGGGAAAAACCGCCGCTGTGGATGAACCTCGATTACTTGAGTGCCGAAGACTGGGTCGTCGGCTGTCACGGCTTGCCGTCGGTGAAGTACAAGAACGTGCAGAAGTTCTTTTTCTTCCCGGGCTTTCGCAAGGGCACTGGTGGCTTGTTGCGTGAAAGGGGATTACTCGAGCGGCGTCGGCAGTTTCAACAAAGCCCGCAAGCGCAGCGAGAATTCCTGCAAGGCCTGGGAATTGATCGTGCGCCGAATGCACAACTGATCTCGCTGTTTGCCTACGAAAATCCCGGGTTGGCCAGTTGGCTCGACACGATGGCGGCCGACTCGACGCCGACTCATCTGCTGGTCCCCGAAGGGCGGATTCTCGGCGACGTCGAACGCTGGCTTAAGGTGGACAGGCTGACGGCCGGGGCGGTGCATGTACGTGACGCGTTGACCGTGCAAGTGCTGCCATTCGTCCGACAGGATCAATATGACCTGTTGCTGTGGAGCTGCGATTTTAACGCTGTGCGTGGCGAAGACTCCTTCATCCGCGCCCAATGGGCTGGCCGTCCGCTGCTCTGGCACATCTATCGCCAGGACGAAGACATTCACCTGGATAAGCTCGACGCCTTCCTGACCCTCTACACCCAAGGCCTGTCCGGGCCCGCTCGCGAGGCGATCAGCGGTCTATGGCGGGCGTGGAATGCAGGTGAGACAATGACCGATCATTGGAAATCAACCCGCAAACACTGGCCTGAACTGGAAAAACATGCCGAGACATGGTGTCTGGAACAAGCCTTGCAGGCAGATCTTGCCGCAGCGCTGGTACAGTTTTACCTAAATTGGATATGATACGCGGCCTAGATTTTTGTAAATCCCATCCAAATTCGGATATTCGCAATGAAAACTGGTAAAGAACTCAAACCCGGTACCGTGATCCGTATCGACAACGATCCTTGGCTGGTTCAGAAAGCTGAATTCACCAAGTCGGGTCGTAACAGCGCGATCATGAAGACCAAGCTGAAGAACCTGCTGACCGGTTACAAGACCGAAACCGTTTACAGCGCCGACGACAAACTGGACGACGTGATCCTCGACCGCAAAGAAGCGACCCTGTCCTTCATCAGTGGCGACTCCTACACGTTTATGGACACCACTGACTACACCATGTACGAGCTGAACGCTGAAGACATCGAAAGCGTTCTGCCGTTCATCGAAGAAGGCATGACCGACGTCTGTGAAGCCGTGTTCTTCGAAGACCGTCTGGTTTCCGTAGAGCTGCCGACCACTATCGTGCGTCAGGTTGACTACACCGAAGGTTCCGCTCGCGGTGACACTTCCGGCAAGGTGATGAAGCCTGCCAAACTGAAGAACGGTACCGAGCTGTCGGTTGCTGACTTCATCGAAATCGGCGACATGATCGAAATCGATACCCGCGAAGGCGGTTCCTACAAAGGCCGTGCTAAATAAGCACCGCTTGAGGAATGAAAAAGCCCGACCATTGAGTCGGGCTTTTTTGTGACCGAAGATCAGGATCAATAGATCGCAGCCTCGTTTCACTCGACAGCTCTACATGGGTTTTGTATTCCCCCTGTAGGAGCTGTCGAGTGAAACGAGGCTGCGATCTTTTTGCTTTATTTCAAATGTTGCTTGAGCTCTTCAGAGGCCTGCAGCATTGCCGAACGCACTGCGGGCACCTGGCTCACTACGTTGAGCAAACCGTAGTCGTGGATCATGCCGTTGTAGCGCACTGCTGTGACCGGCACACCCGCGTCGTCGAGTTTGCGGGCATAGGCTTCACCCTCATCGCGCAGGACATCGGCGCTGGCCGTCTGCACCAGCGCAGGTGGCAAGCCCTTGAGTTGCGCGGTGGTTGCCCGCAACGGTGAGGCGTAAATCTCGTTCCGTTGTCTGGCATCGGTTGTGTAGTTGTCCCAGAACCACTTCATCATGTTTTTGGTGAGGAAGTGCCCCTCGGCGAACTGGTTGTAAGACGCCGTTTCGAAGCTGGCGTCAGTCACCGGCCACAACAACACCTGATACCTGATCGCTGGCGTGCCTTTGTCTTTGGCCATCAGCGCAACCACGGCTGCCATGTTGCCACCGACGCTGTTGCCGGCCACGGCCAGACGTTTGCCATCGACGTTGATTTCTTTACCGTGCTCGGCCACCCACTTCGTCGCGGCATACGCTTGATTGATCGCCACCGGGTAATGCGCCTCTGGCGAAGGGGTGTAATTGACGAATACTGCCGCCGCGCCCGAACCTGTTACCAGGTCCCGAACCAGCCGTTCGTGGGTCGGGAAATCCCCCAGCACCCAACCACCGCCATGGAAGAACATGAACACTGGCAGCTCGCCTTTGACCCCCGCCGGCCGAACGATGGTCAGGCTGATCGGTTGGCCGTCGACCTGGATAGTCTTCTCGCTGACATCGGCTTTGGGCAGTGTCAGTTTCACTCCGGCCTGCGCACCCACCAACACCGCACGGGCATCGGCAGGCGTGAGCTGTTCAATCGGTTTGCCGGTGCCGGCGTTCAGTGCATCGAGGAACGCCTGGGTGTTGTGTTCAACCCCATTGCCTGCGAATGCACTGTTGATGGACAGGGCGAGAAGGGTACCGGTCAAGACGTTGCTGAAAGTGTTCATGTTCATTTCCTGTCAGGCCTTGGAGTCAGCAGTTAGACGGTAACGTGCAGGCGCACATCGACGTTGCCACGGGTGGCATTGGAGTACGGGCAAACCTGGTGGGCAGCTTCGACCAGGCTTTGTGCGTCAGCCTGCTCAAGACCCGGCAAGCTGATGTGCAGATCGATGTCCAGACCGAAGCCGCCAGGGATCTGGCCGATGCCGACATGGGCGGTGATCGACGCATCGTCGGGGATTTTGCGTTTGTTTTGGCTGGCGACGAATTTCAGCGCACCGATAAAGCAGGCGGAGTAGCCCGCGGCGAACAGTTGTTCCGGGTTGGTTGCCGCGCCGCCTGCGCCACCAAGTTCTTTCGGGGTGGCAAGTTTGACGTCGAGCACGTTGTCGCTGGAGATCGCACGACCGTCACGGCCGCCGGTGGAGGTTGCGATTGCGGTGTAGAGAGTTTGCATGGTGTGAGCCTCGTTTGGGTTTGATATTTTTGCGCTAAATGTTTGCGCGCTAAGTAAGTGCGAGGTGAATGTAGCTCGCTAATATTTAGTGCGCAAGATAAATTTTCGAAAAAATTTGTTTTGAGTTGTCATTCAGCAATTCGATTGGGGAGGAGAGGCTTGAGGTAGAGGCTTTCGTGCGGGATTTTTGCGTGGTGAAATTTTTTGCGACGGGGAGGACGCCTTCGCGGGCAAGCCTCGCTCCCACAGGTTTTGTGTCGTACACACTTTATGTAATCGACCGGAAACCTAATGAAATGGCTACCCCCGCCTCCCCCCCTGTGATCGCCCACTAAGCTTTCACCGGGGGCTCATCGGAGATCATTGCCATGAACAACGT
>NZ_JACHYG010000012.1:0-101719 GCF_014192635.1 Pseudomonas sp. Tn43 | reverse complement strand
TACGTTGTTCATGGCAATGATCTCCGATGAGCCCCCGGTGAAAGCTTAGTGGGCGATCACAGGGGGGGAGGCGGGGGTAGCCATTTCATTAGGTTTTATGATCGTTCCCACGCTCTGCGGGGTAATGCCTCAAGGGACGCTCCGCGTCCAGGTGACGCGGAGCGTCACCGGCTGCATTCCCACGCAGAGCGTGGGAACGATCGATAAACAACTAGGCTCTCTTAGAATTTTCCGCTCATAAGATAATTCTAAAAAGTTATTTATTTTCGGATTCTTATATCATTTAGTCTCCTTTTCACGCCGACTCTCAGTCGCCTGACAAGGAGCTTCCCGATGAAACTGACTTCCCCTCTTCGCCTTCTGGCCGCCGCGTTTCTGGCTTCGGCAAGTTTCCTGGCTCAGGCGGCAGATGTAACCGTCGCCTACCAGACCACCGTTGACCCCGCCAAAGTCGCCCAAGCCGACGGCGCCTACGAAAAAGCCACCAAAGCCACCATCGACTGGCGCAAATTCGACAGCGGCGCCGACATCATCGCCGCCATCGCTTCTGGTGATGTGCAAATCGGTTACCTCGGCTCCAGCCCCCTGACGGCGGCAATCACCCGTAAAGTCCCGGTGGAAACCTTCCTCATCGCCACTCAGATCGGCGCCGCCGAAGCGCTGGTTGCGCGTGACGGTTCCGGGATCAAGACCCCGCAAGACCTGGTCGGCAAGAAAATCGCCGTGCCCTTCGTTTCCACCGGCCACTACAGCCTGCTGGCTGCGCTGAAACACTGGAACATCGACCCATCGAAAGTCACCGTGCTCAACCTCGCGCCGCCAGCGATCATCGCTGCGTGGAAACGCGGAGATATCGACGCTACCTACGTCTGGGACCCGGCGCTCGGCGTGGCCAAGGAAAACGGCAACGTGCTGATCACCTCAGGCGAGTTGGCCAAGTTCGGTGCGCCAACTTTCGATGCCTGGATCGTGCGCAAGGATTTCGCCGAGAAGCACCCGGAAATCGTCACTGCGTTTGCCAAAGTGACCCTCGATGCCTACGCCGACTACCGCAAAGACCCAAAAGCCTGGCTCGCCAACCAAAGCAACGTCGACAAGCTGGTGAAGCTCTCCGGTGCCAAGGCCAGCGACATTCCGCTGCTGCTGCAAGGCAACGTCTTCCCCCTCGCGGCTGATCAGGTAATCACCCTCGGCGCGCCAACCACCAAGGCCATCACCGACACCGCCGTGTTTCTCAAGGAACAAGGCAAGGTCGAGGCCGTGCTGCCGGACTACGCGCCGTACGTCAGCGCCAAATACATCACCCACTGATCGGAGTTGACCGCGATGGCTTTGCTACAGCTGGAGCGCGTCTGCGCACAGTACCCGGGCGCAGCGGAGCCGGTGCTGGCGGATATTTCCCTTAGCCTTGGGCCTCGACAGTTGCTGGTTGCCCTTGGCCCGTCCGGCAGTGGCAAGACCTCGCTGTTGAACCTGATTGCCGGTTTCGTCGAGCCCAGCGCCGGGCGCATCACCCTTGATGGGGTGCCAGTCAAAGGCCCGAGCGCCGAGCGCGGTGTGGTGTTCCAGGACGACGCCCTGCTGCCTTGGCAGGACGTGCTGGCCAACGTCGGTTTCGGTCTGGAGCTGGCCGGCGTTGCCCGGGACACACGCGAAATTCGTGCCCGGGAAATGCTCGCCCTGGTAGACCTTTGCGATTTTGAACACCGCCGAATCTGGCAGCTCTCGGGCGGGCAGAAGCAACGTGTCGGCCTCGCTCGCGCTCTTGCAGCAGACCCTCGGATTTTGCTCATGGATGAGCCCTTCGGAGCCCTCGACGCTTTCACCCGCGAACAGATGCAGGAGCTGTTGCTGCAAGTCTGGCAGCGCACCGCCAAACCGGTGTTCCTGATTACCCATGACATCGAAGAAGCGGTGTTCCTGGCCACGGATCTGATTCTGCTGGCGCCCAACCCCGGGCAAATCGTCGAGCGCCTGAGCCTGGAGTTCGGTCAGCGTTACGCCGCCGGCGAATCGGCGCGTGCGATCAAATCCGACCCGCGCTTTATCGAAACCCGCGAACACGTGCTCGCCAAAGTGTTCTCCCAACGCAATGCCGTACAGCGACAGGAGCGCGCATGAGCACTTATGAAATTCCCGCCGCGACGGTGAAATCGAGCTCGGCGGTAATCCCGCTGCGTCGCAGCTTGAACACGCGCTGGATCAGCGTGTTGACCCTGATCGCGTTGTTGGCGAGCTGGTGGGCCGTCACCGCCACGGGATTGATCGAACCGCTGTTCTTGCCGCCGCCGTCCGCCGTGCTGCAAAAAGGCTGGCTGCTGGTGACCACCGGCTACATGGATTCGACCTTGTGGCAGCACTTGGGCGCGAGCCTCAGCCGTATTGGCCTGGGCCTGGGCTTTGCGGTGCTGACCGCCGTGCCGGTCGGCATTGCCATCGGCCACAACCGCATCGCTCGCGGCATTCTCGATCCACTGATCGAGTTCTATCGCCCGATTCCGCCGCTGGCTTATCTACCGCTGATCGTGATCTGGTGTGGCATCGGCGAGTTGTCGAAAGTCTTGCTGATCTATCTGGCGATATTCGCACCGATCGCGATTGCCACCGCCACTGGCGTACGCACCGTCGACCCGGCCAAGTTGCGCGCCGCACAGTCGTTGGGCGCGACTCGGACGCAGTTGATTCGGCATGTGATTCTGCCCAGTGCCTTGCCGGACATTTTGACCGGCGTGCGGATTGGCCTGGGTGTGGGTTGGTCGACATTGGTGGCCGCCGAGTTGATCGCCGCCACCAGTGGTTTGGGCTTCATGGTGCAATCGGCCGCGCAATTCCTGGTCACCGATGTGGTGGTGTTGGGGATTCTGGTGATCGCATTGATCGCTTTCGCCATGGAAATGGGCTTGCGTGCCCTGCAACGCAAACTCGTGCCATGGCATGGCCAGGCTCACTGAAGCATTTGAATGTGGGAGCACCTTGCCTCAATACCCCCGTTTTTTTGGATCAACCCCGTAGGAGCTGTCGAGTGAAACGAGGCGGCGATCTTTTGATCTTGCTCTCTAAAAACAACATCAAAAGATCGCAGCCTTCGGCAGCTCCTAGAGGTGCGGTGTCGTCCACAAAATTCATGTATGGCCCCGAATTGAAGAGAACACCATGAGCAGCCTGAACATCACCCCGTTAAGCTGCGCCCTCGGCGCTCAAATCAGCGGCATCGACATCAGCCAGCCGTTGAACCTGGAGCAACGCGATGCTATCGAGCAGGCGCTGCTCAAGCATCAGGTGCTGTTCTTCCGCAACCAGCCGATCGAGCCGCAGCAGCAAGCGCGATTCGCCGCCTATTTCGGCGACCTGCATATTCATCCGATCTACCCGAATGTGCCGGAGCAGCCAGAAGTGCTGATCCTCGACACTGCCGTCACGGATGTGCGGGACAACGCGATCTGGCACACCGACGTAACCTTCCTGCCGACCCCGGCCATGGGCGCGGTGCTGAGCGCCAAACTGCTGCCGGAATTTGGCGGTGACACACTGTGGGCCAGCGGTATTGCGGCGTATGAAGCACTGTCCGCGCCGATGAAAACCTTGCTCGAAGGGCTGACCGCTACTCACGATTTCACCCGTTCGTTCCCGCTGGAGCGTTATGGCAACACACCCGAAGCCCTGGCCCAGTGGGAAGAAGCCCGGCGCAAGAACCCGCCGCTATCGCACCCGGTGATTCGTACGCACCCGGTGAGCGGGCGCCGGTCGCTATTCGTCAATGAAGGGTTCACGTCGAAGATCAATGAGCTGTCGGAAACGGAAAGCGAGGTGATTCTGAAATTCTTGTTCGCCCACACCACACGGCCGGAATTCACCATCCGCTGGCGCTGGCAGAAAGATGACATCGCGTTCTGGGACAATCGTGTGACCCAGCATCACGCGGTGGATGATTACCGCCCCGCGCGGCGGGTGATGCAGCGGGCGACGGTGTTGGGGGATGTGCCGTTTTTCCGGTGAGCCGATCGTTTCCCCGTTCCGCGTGGGAATGCATCAACGGACGCTCTACGTTCGGTTCTGGATGGGACGCGGAGCGTCCCGGGCTGCATTCCCACGCAGAGCGTGGGAATGATCATTCTTGACCTCGAACGATTTTATTCCGCCGTCGAAGGCTTCTCCCACAAATTGATCCCACCCTCCTGGGCAAACCGATCAATCTCCGCCAGTTCTTCCACGCTGAAACTCAGGTTCTTCAACGCCCCGACGTTTTCGATAATCTGCTCCGGCCGGCTCGCGCCAATCAGCGCCGAGGTCACCCGTGGATCGCGCAGCGTCCAGGCCAGCGCTAACTGCGCCAGGCTCTGACCGCGACGCTTGGCGATTTCGTTGAGCGCCCGCACGTGAGCGATGTTGGCTTCGGACAGGTGAGACGCCTGCAACGAACCACCGCCCGGACGATTGACCCGCGCATCCGCTGGCACACCATTGAGGTATTTGTCGGTCAACAGCCCCTGAGCCAATGGCGTGAAGGCAATCACGCCGGTGCCGAGTTCATCGGTGGTGTCCAGCAGGTCCTTTTCCACCCAGCGGTTGAGCAGGTTGTAGGCCGGTTGATGGATCAGCAACGGTACTTTCCACTCCTTCAGCAACCCGGCGATTTCACGGGTTTTCATCCCGGAATAGGACGAGATGCCGATGTACAACGCCTTGCCCTGCTGCACGGCAGTGGCCAGTGCGCTGGCAGTTTCTTCCAGCGGCGTATCCGGGTCGAAGCGGTGGGAATAGAAAATATCCACGTAGTCCAAACCCAGGCGTTGCAGGCTCTGGTCGAGGCTGGCCAGGATGTATTTGCGCGAACCACCGCCCTGACCGTAAGGGCCGGCCCACATATCCCAACCAGCCTTGCTGGAAATGATCAGCTCGTCGCGGTACTGCTTGAAGTCTTCACGCAGCAAACGACCGAAGTTGATCTCGGCGCTGCCGTACGGTGGGCCGTAGTTGTTGGCCAGGTCGAAGTGGTTGATGCCCAGATCGAATGCCGTGCGCAACAACGAACGCTGGGTATCGATTGGCGTGCTGTCGCCGAAGTTGTGCCACAAGCCCAGGGACAACGCCGGCAGCACCAGCCCGCTGCGACCTACGCGGCGGTAAGGGATGCAATCGTAGCGGTTTTCGGCAGCGGTGTAGGTCATCGAGTCCTCTCTTGTCGGTCTTGAATGGGGTATCGACTGCTTTGCAAGTTGCCCAGCATACGCCTGGGCAAACGCCGATAAACCTCGGACTCGAGAAAATGCTGAAACGTTTCACAGATTTCATCTTCAGCCGGACCCATTCGCCAGAATCGCAGCCCGCGATCTTTTTATCTTGGTTTGCCTTCAAACGGCCAACGGGCAAATCCTGCGCGTCAACGGCGGGTTGGTTTAACTATGCTCGATGTATTGGGGTGAATCAGCAAGGCCGCCTTCGCGGGCAAGCCCGCTCCCACAAGGATCGGCAGTGAACACAACACCTGTGAACACCCGCGACCATTGTGGGAGCGGGCTTGCCCGCGAAGGCGGCCTCAAGGGCTGCACATCTGAAGGGAGAAACTCACCATGCACACAGCAATCATCATTACCTTCGGCCTGGCTCTCCTTGCGCTGATGCTGTTCATCGGCGAGAAAATCGGTTTCCCCCGCCAAACCCTGGCCTACAGCTTTGTCGTGCTGTGGCTGGCGTTGACCTTGATCAACGGCGCGGTCGGCATGGTCAATGCCGGCCAGCCGTTGAGCACGGAACTGGTGGTGGGCAGCGCGGTATTCGGCGTACCGGTAGCGGCGCTGGTGTTGTTCATGACGATGAGCACTGACGCCTGACAAGACGTCAGCGCCCCCCTTCTCAATCAACGCACCAGATGCAAAAACTGCATATGCCGCTCGTACTGGTCGAGGATGTCGTTGATGACCTGCTCCTTGGTGTAGCCCACCAGATCGTAATCCTGGCTTCCCTCGCGCAAATGCACTTCGGCGCGGTGGTAACGACGGTTGTTGAGTTGCTTGGACCCCATGCCGCCACGGGCGAACGACGGCGTGAAGTAGCCGCGCATTTGCACCTGATAGATGAATGGATGCAGTTCGCCGTGACCGATCTCCAGGCTGACGTTGTCATTGGCCGGATCAGGCTGAGCGACCACGTGCAAACCTTTCTCGACGAACACTGCCGTCACCTCTTCAATCGCCGGGCGCACCGTCGTATCGAGGAAACGATAGACCTCATCGCGCGACGGGAAATGCACGGCCTGACTCAAGCGCTGGCGCCAACCGCCGCGTCGCGAGCCGGACACCGGCGCGAGGGAATGCAGTTGCGCGATCTGCTTCTGCGACTCCAGATAAAACGCCTTGTGCAGCCCCCACATCATCAGCAGCAAAATCAATGAGAATGGCAACGAGGTCAGCACCACCGCTGACTTCAGCGCATCGATGCTGCCGGAGAACAACAGCGCGCTGGTCACCAGTGCCGTCATCGCGCCCCAGAACACTCGCAGCCATTTCGGCCCGTCTTCATCCGGGTTACCGCCCTTGGCGGACAAGGTCGACAACACCACGGTGCCGGAGTCGGCGGAGGTCACGAAGAATACGAAGCTGATGAACACCGTGACCGCGATCACGGTTTTGCTCCAGGGGTAAGTTTCCAGCAGCAGGTACAAGGTCATCGAGGGGTCATCGATGGCCGACATGCCGAGCGCACTCATGCCGTGGTTGAGGACCTGATCGATGGCGCTGTTGCCGAAGATCGACATCCACGCCAGGGTGAAACCGAGCGGGATCAGCAGCACACCGAAGACGAATTCACGGAGGGTACGGCCCCGGGAAATCCGTGCGATGAACAGGCCCACGAAAGGCGCCCACGCAATCCACCAGGCCCAGTAGAACACTGTCCAGCCACCCAGCCAGTCGTTAGGTTTTTCGTAGGCGTAGAGGTCGAAACTCTTCATCGGCAAAGCGCCGAGGTAATCACCCAGATTCTGGATCAGCGTATTGAGCAAGTGCTGAGTGGGGCCAGCGAACAACACGAACAGCAGCAGCGCACAGGCCAGCAGCATGTTGATGTCGGACATCACCCGCACGCCCTTGTCGACACCGGACACCGCCACGATGATCGCCGCGCCCATCATCAGCGTGATCAACCCGACCTGAATCCATTGGGTGTGGGCGATGCCGAACAGGTAGTCGAGCCCTGAGTTGAGGTGCAAGACGCCAAAGCCCATGTCCGCGCCGAGGCCGAACACCGTGGCGATGATGCCAAAGCCGTCCACCGCGTAGCCGATCGGGCCGTTGATGCGCTTGCCGATCAACGGATACAGCGCCGAACGCAGGGCCAGCGGCAGGTTATGTCGATAGGCGAAATAAGCCAGCGCCATGCCGACGAAGGCGAACACACCCCAACCGTGCAGGCCCCAGTGCAGAAACAGAATCTGCATTGCCTGACGCGCCGCATCCGCCGTGCCGGCTTCACCTTGCGGCGGTTGCGCCAGGTGCGTCAGCGGTTCGGACACGCAAAAGAAAAACAGCGTGATGCTGATACCGGCAGCGAACAGCATGCCGGCCCAGGACAAGTAGCTGAATTCGGGCTCGTCGTGGTCGGCACCGAGCTTGATCTTGCCGTAGCCAGACAAGGCGGTGACCACCACGAAGACCAGATACAGCGTCATCGCGAGCATGTAATACCAGCCGACCGTGTTGGCCGCCCAGTTTTGCGCTTGCAGAAGCCAGGCACCGGCCTGCTCGGGGATCGCCATGACCACAACGGCGAATAGCAAAATAAAGATCGCCGCGAAATAAAACACCGGCGGATTCATGCGGACCTGGCCGCTTGCGGGGGTGGACGATGCACTCATGAAAAGTGCACCTCAAGGGGGTGAAACAGGGCAATCAAAAACGGACTCGGCAAAGGCAAGCCTCCTGTTGTGAGCGGGCAGCAAACCGGCGGTTTAACTTGAATGAACGGTCAAGTTAAACATGGATAGGGGGCTAAGGACTAATCGCAGGGCTCGACGGTAGCTTTGTGGCGAGGGGGCTCGCCCCCGTTGGGGCGCGAAGCTCCCCTGAAACCTGCAACCGAATTCTTTCAGTAAAACCGCACTGGCATGCTTTGCGCCTGCGTCGCAGCCGAACGGGGCGATGCGGCGTTCCGACAAGCCCCCTCGCCACAGGTTCTACAAAACTGGCTTACTTCTGCGTCCCATCATCATGCTGCAAATTCGCCTGGCTGAGGTTGCACCCCGGCGGCACGCTACGGGTCAGCCAGACGTTGCCGCCGATGGTCGAGCCTTTGCCGATGGTGATCCGCCCCAGAATCGTCGCGCCGGCATAGATCACCACATCGTCCTCGACGATCGGATGCCGCGGATGGCCCTTTTGCAACTGGCCGTCTTCGTCCGCCGGGAAGCGCTTTGCGCCCAACGTCACGGCCTGATAAATCCGCACGCGCTCGCCAATGATCGCGGTCTCGCCGATCACCACGCCGGTCCCGTGATCGATAAAGAAACTGCGACCGATCTGCGCCCCCGGATGGATGTCGATGCCAGTGGCCGAGTGAGCGATTTCCGCGCTGATCCGCGCCAGCAGCGGCAAGCCGGCGCAATACAAATGATGGGCCAGGCGATGGTGAATCACCGCCAGAATCCCCGGATAGCAAAGCAACACTTCATCGACACTGCGCGCCGCCGGGTCGCCGTGATAGGCCGCCAACACGTCGGTGTCCAGCAGAGTGCGCAGCCCCGGCAAAGCGAGGGCGAAATCCTGAATGATCTGGAGGGTTTTGGCCTCCACTTCAGTGTCGGCCTGGGCACTGTGGCGCGCGGCGTAACGCAGTTCGAGCCGCGCCTGAGCCAGCAACGAGTTCAGAGCGACGTCAAGTGTGTGGCCGACATAAAAGTCTTCACTCTCCTCGCGCAAATCCACCGGGCCCAGACGCATCGGGAACAACGCACCGCACAAGGCTTCGAGGATGTCCGCCATGGCCGCTCGGGACGGCAACTCGCGACCGCCCTGCTCGCCGCTGGCACGGCCGTTTTGTGCGCGCCACTGCTCGCGCGCCGTACGCAGTTGGCCGACGATGGTCTGCAATTGCCAATGGCTGGAACGCTCGCTCACGGTAAAAACTCCTCATGGGCGGCCGGACTGTCTGGCCGCGTTAACCGCGATTACTTTACGGCAACGGCTTGCAGCCGAATTAAGAACCAATAGTGCTGTACTCAATACTTTTGGCTATAAGCGATTGGCAGTTGCCCCACCAAATACCCGTGCCTATAGTCCTGACATCTTCCTCCGCCAGTACGGACCCATGATCAAACAACAGCTTGCCCGCTTTAACCGCCTCGACCTGCTCGGTCATCCTACCCCCCTGGAAAAACTCGAACGCCTGTCGACCTGGCTGGGCCGCGATGTGTACGTCAAACGCGATGACCTGACGCCATTGGCCCTGGGCGGCAACAAGCTGCGCAAACTTGAATACCTGGCCGCCGATGCCTTGGCCCAAGGCGCTGATACCCTGATCACCGCTGGCGCGATCCAGTCCAACCACGTGCGCCAGACCGCTGCCATTGCGGCCAGGCTTGGCCTGGGCTGCGTGGCGCTGCTGGAAAATCCGCTCGGCACCGACGACAGCAACTATGTCGGCAACGGCAATCGGCTGTTGCTGGACCTGTTCGATGCCAAGGTCGAATTGGTGGAAAACCTCGACAACGCCGATGAGCAATTGGAAGCGCTGGCCGGGCGTCTGCGCAGCAACGGTAAAAAGCCGTATCTGGTGCCGATTGGTGGCTCGAATGCATTGGGCGCTTTGGGTTATGTGCGTGCGGGCCTGGAACTGGCTGAACAGATCAAGGACACCGGGCTGCAATTCGCCGCCGTGGTACTGGCGTCCGGCAGTGCCGGTACCCACAGCGGCCTGGCGCTGGCCTTGAGCGAAGCACTGCCGGAGTTGCCAGTGATCGGCGTGACTGTTTCCCGTAGCGATGAAGATCAACGACCGAAAGTCCAAGGCCTCGCCGAGCGCACGGCCGAGCTGTTGGGTGTAAGCCTGCCGGCGAATTTCAAAATCGATTTGTGGGATGAGTATTTCGGCCCGCGCTATGGCGAGCCGAATGCCGGGACATTGTCGGCGCTGAAGCTGCTGGCGAGCCAGGAAGGGTTATTGCTGGACCCGGTGTACACCGGCAAAGCCATGGCCGGTTTGCTCGACGGCATCGGGCGCCAGCGCTTCGATGATGGCCCGATCATCTTCCTGCACACCGGTGGGGCGCCGGCGTTGTTTGCCTATACCTCAGTGTTTTGATCGTTCCCATGCTCTGCGTGGGAATGCAGCCCGTGACGCTCCGCGTCCCTAGAGGCATTCCCACGCAGGAGCGTGGGAACGATCACTTAGCCAAGAAAAGAATAACAAACTCAATATTTAGTATTTTCCTATCTAAAGGCGACATCATATAGTCGCGCCGCAGGCGAATTTGCAGCAAGACGCATAAGCTGCTTTAGGGCAGGATATCGCAGTCGTTCAAATCCCGAATTTGCCAACTTTTCCTTAAGCGTCTTCCATAAGAAAACACAGGGGCTTGTCATGAATTTTTCCGCATTACGTCGAAATCTGCTGGTGGGTTCGCTGGGCCTGGCGCTGAGCGCCGGCCTGCTCGGGCAGGCAGTGGCCGGTGAGCAGCTGCAAAAAATCAAGGACGCAGGCGTAATCAACGTCGGTCTGGAAGGCACTTATCCACCGTTCAGCTACATCGATGAGGCCGGCAAACTGAGCGGCTTCGAAGTCGAGTTCTCCGAAGCCTTGGCCAAAGAGCTGGGCGTGAAGGTCAAACTGCAGCCGACCAAATGGGAAGGCATCCTCGCGGCCCTGGAATCCAAGCGTCTGGACGCGGTGATCAACCAGGTGACCATCACCGAAGAGCGCAAGAAGAAGTATGACTTCTCCACGCCTTACACCGTTTCCGGGATTCAGGCGCTGACCCTGACCAAAAACAAAGACACCATCAAGACCGCCGCCGATCTGGCCGGCAAAAAAGTCGGTGTAGGTCTGGGCACCAACTACGAGCAGTGGGTGAAAGAAAATGTGCCTAAAGCTGACGTCCGCACCTACGAAGATGACCCGACCAAGTTCCAGGACCTGCGTGTCGGTCGCATCGACGCCATTCTGATCGACCGCCTCGCCGCGCTGGAATACGCAAGGAAGGCCAAGGACACAGCTGCCGCCGGCGAAGCGTTCTCCCGTCAGGAAGCCGGTATTGCCCTGCGCAAAGGCGAGCCTGAGCTGCTGGCCGCGGTGAACAAAGCCATCGACAAGCTGCGTGCCGACGGTACGTTGAAAAAGCTGTCGGAAAAATACTTCAGCGCTGACGTCACTCAATAATGGGAGACGCTTTCCAACTTGCGCTGGACTCCGCGCCCTTTCTGCTCAAGGGCGCGTACTACACGGTCATCCTGAGCCTGGGCGGAATGTTCTTCGGCCTGCTGATGGGCTTCGGCCTGGCGTTGATGCGTCTGTCGCGCTTCAAACTGGTGAGCTGGATTGCCCGCATCTATGTGTCGTTCTTTCGCGGCACGCCGTTGCTGGTGCAACTGTTCGTGATCTATTACGGCTTGCCGCAATTGGGTATCGAACTTGATCCGCTGCCAGCGGCCCTGATCGGCTTCTCGCTGAACATGGCCGCCTACGCCTGCGAAATCCTGCGGGCCGCCATCAGCTCCATCGAGCGCGGCCAATGGGAAGCTGCCGCCAGTATCGGCATGACACGCGCGCAAACCCTGCGCCGGGCCATCCTGCCGCAAGCGGCGCGCACAGCCTTGCCTCCGCTGGGCAACAGCTTCATCTCGCTGGTCAAGGACACGGCGCTGGCGGCCACCATTCAGGTGCCGGAGCTGTTCCGCCAGGCACAGCTGATTACCGCTCGCACCTTCGAAATTTTCACCATGTATCTTGCCGCTGCGCTGATCTACTGGGTTCTGGCGACTGTACTGTCGCACCTGCAGAATCAGTTGGAAGCGCGGGTCAATCGGCACGACCAGGAGTCATGACCCAATGATTGTCGTGGAAAAACTGACAAAGCAGTTCAAGGGTCAGGTGGTGCTCAACGGCATCGATCTGCAGGTCAAGGAAGGCGAGGTGGTGGCGATCATCGGCCCCAGCGGCTCGGGCAAGACCACCTTCCTGCGTTGCCTGAATTTTCTCGAGGAACCTAGCAGCGGCCGGATCAAGGTCGGCGACATCGAGATCGATGGCAGCCGTCCCCTGAACCAGCAGCAAAGCCTGGTACGGCGCTTGCGCCAGCACGTGGGTTTTGTGTTCCAGAACTTCAACCTGTTCCCCCATCGCACCGCCCTGGAAAACGTGATCGAAGGGCCGTTGGTGGTGAAAAAGACCCCGCGTGCCGAAGCCGTTACCCTGGGGAAAAAACTGTTGGCCAAGGTCGGCCTGGCGGGCAAGGAAGACGCTTACCCGCGACGCCTCTCCGGCGGTCAGCAACAGCGCGTGGCGATTGCCCGGGCGTTGGCGATGGAACCGGAAGTGATCCTGTTCGATGAACCGACCTCGGCACTGGACCCGGAACTGGTGGGTGAAGTGCTGGCGACCATCCGCGGCCTGGCCGAGGAAAAACGCACCATGGTGATCGTTACCCACGAAATGGGCTTTGCCCGGGACGTGGCCAACCGTGTGGTGTTTTTCGACAAGGGTGTGATCGTCGAACAAGGCGAAGCCAAGGCACTGTTTGCCAACCCGAAAGAGGAACGGACCAAGCAGTTTCTCAGCAAGTTCCTTAATAACGCTTAGTGCTACCTGTTTGAAAACTTCAACTTCCAAGGATGGAAGTGACACTCACCCCGTAAAAACAATAGATACCTCAACGATTCACTCCCGTCCTAAATAACTTCCCGCCCCCATGCGGTACATATATATATGTCCTGCAACAGATTCATACCGCCTGAAACTTATAAAACACCCTCCTGCCCCACGCTCGAAGGGTTGCTGCCTCAGAGGCATAAAACCCACCGAATAGCGCACTTTATTCGACAGAGCCATGCGGTTTATTAACCACATTGCGTAGGAGCTTTCTGAATCACTCAAGAACTAACCTTTAACCAACCCACGCTATTGACACCTATTCAAACGCACTCTTATCTAGTTCCCAACAGGCAAAATCCCTCACCTTCATTATTATTTAATCGCGCCAACAGCGAATCGTTTTGTTGCTTGGTAATTCACGCCTTTCGATCTTTCAGAAATGGACTTCGCGGCAAAGCCTCAAGGAGAGAAACCCATGACCAGCACTTCCAACAAACCCGAACTTGCAGCCCCGACCCTGGCGCAAAGCCACAAGGCCGGTATCAATATCACCTCGGCCGCGCACCTTTTGATCGAAGTGGCTCCCTACCCCGGTATGGATGAAGGCGATCTGATCGAGCTGTTCTGGAGCAACTGCTACGTGGCCTCCACTGTCCTGGGACCCGATCATGGCGGCACAGCCGTGAGCCTGCGAGTGCCGGAAAGCTTCATTGCCAATGGATCGGCCCGCGTTCATTACAAAGTCATGCAGGTGGGGCAAGGGCCTGCGGTATCACCGGCGACGCGCGTCCAGATCAAACTTGATTGCCCGGGCGGCCTGCTTCTTTGCGATGAGGAAAACCAGAGCCTGGCGCCCGTCTCCATCCCCGAGACCATTCGCCGTCAGGGGGTCAACCCGAATCAGGTCAAGCGCGGTGTTCCGTTGACCATCGAACCGTACCTGAACATGGCCGTCGACGACGAAATCACCCTGCGCTGGGGCGACGTGCGCATGGACCTGCCCAAGCTCAAGGCTTGCGATGTGGGTCAGCCGATTCAGGTATGGGTGCCCCCGGCGATCATTATCGAAGCCGGCGAAGACCTTCGACTGGAAGTGACCTACTGCATCCTCGATCGCGTAGGTAACAACTCGCGCTGGGCGCCGGCCCGTACATTGAAAATCGGCTGTGCCAACCCCTATTTGAAGGCCCGGCCAAAGGAATTACTCATGGCCGCCGAACCCCGCAAACACTGAGATCTCATGTAGCAGCTGGCGAAGCCTGCGTTCGGCTGCGTAGCAGTCGTCAAACCTGAGCTCGCGGTTCAACTGAATGACCGCAGTGTCTGATTTCACGACTGCTACGCAGCCGAACGCAGGCTTCGCCAACT
Organism: Pseudomonas sp. Tn43; assembly: GCF_014192635.1. Classification (NCBI taxonomy): domain Bacteria; kingdom Pseudomonadati; phylum Pseudomonadota; class Gammaproteobacteria; order Pseudomonadales; family Pseudomonadaceae; genus Pseudomonas; species Pseudomonas sp. Tn43. The sequence goes on along the minus strand of NZ_JACHYG010000012.1, from coordinate 87,553 downwards.
GCTACCAAGGGGTCGTGCGAACTATTATCGGGTGAGTAACGTAACTTCTATTCATATTCCTAAAAGTTAGTTCAAAAAATATTTATACACGTTTAGGGTATATACACCGGACCACCGGACATTCGTGTTTTCGTTCGCCGCAACCCTTGCGGCGCTTTCATGAGATGTGAGGTAGGTATGGTCCGGAACACAATCACCCCAGTGCAAATCGCCAGGGCATTGCGTGCAGCCAAGGAGCGGCACTGATGTCCAGTCTGGCAGATGCAATCGTCCAGAGTGATCTGGACATCGCCCCCCTGTTGTTGCCCGCGCAGGTCTTGCGCAACGACGCACAAGCCATCAAGGCGGCCCATGAGCTGGCGCAAGTCGCCCGCCTGCAAGCAGCCAAACGTGACCAGCAGCGCAAGCTGCCGTGGTCGGAGATCGAGCAGTTTACCCGCAGCGGTCTGGGCAGTATTTCCATCCCGCGTGAGTACGGCGGCCCGCAGGTTTCATTCGTCACCCTGGCCTCGGTGTTCGCGATCATTTCCGCGGCCGACCCGGCGTTAGGGCAGATCCCGCAGAACCAGTTTGGAATCCTCAACCTGATCCTCGGCAGCGCCACCGAATCGCAGAAAAAGCAGCTGTTCAAAAGCGTGCTCGAAGGCTGGCGAATCGGTAACGCGGGACCGGAGCGCGGGACCAAAAATACTCTGGAGCTCAAGGCGCGGATCAGCGCCGACGGCGATGGCTTTGTCATCAACGGTCAGAAGTTCTATTCCACCGGCGCATTGTTCGCCCACTGGGTCGCAGTCAAGGCACTGAATGACGACGGCAAGCAAATGCTGGCCTTCGTCCGTCGCGGTACACCTGGGCTGCGCATCGTTGATGACTGGTCGGGCTTCGGCCAGCGCACCACGGCCAGCGGCACCCTTTTGCTCAACAACGTGCGGGTCGACGCCGAGCTGGTGGTGGATAACTGGAAGATCAACGACAGCCCGAATACTCAAGGCGCCGTGTCGCAGTTGATTCAAGCAGCCATCGACGCCGGCATTGCCCGGGGCGCCATCGATGACGCCATCGAATTCGTGCAAAAGCGCGCACGCCCCTGGATCGATGCCAAGGTCGACCGGGCCAGCGACGACCTCTACGTGATCGCCGACATCGGCAAGCTGAAAATCGAACTGCATGCCGCCGAAGCGTTGTTGCGCAAGGCCGGGCAAGTACTCGACCAGGTCAACGCCGCGCCGCTCACCGCCGAATCCGCTGCGCGTGCCTCGATTGCCGTGGCTGAAGCCAAAGTGCTGACCACCGAGATCTCGCTGCTGGCCAGCGAAAAGCTCTTCGAACTGGCCGGCAGCCGCGCCACCCTCGCTGAATTCAATCTTGACCGTCACTGGCGCAATGCCCGGGTGCACACGCTGCACGACCCGGTGCGCTGGAAGTATCACGCGGTTGGCGCTTACCACCTCAATGGAACCTTGCCTGCGCGGCATTCGTGGATCTGACGACCAGAACCTTTTTGACCAGATCCCTGGAGAAACACATGACTCTTTCTCACCCCGTCGCGGTCATCACCAGCGACGAGCAAGCCCTGATTATTGCCAGTGACCTGGCCGACGACTTCCAACGCGACAGCGCCTTGCGCGACCGCGAGCGTCGTTTGCCGTACCCGGAACTGGAAGTGTTTTCCCGTTCGGGTCTTTGGGGCATCAGCGTGCCAAAGGAATACGGCGGTGCCGGGGTTTCCAACGTCACCCTGGCCAAGGTCATCGCGTTGATCGCCCAGGCCGACGGCTCCCTCGGACAAATCCCGCAGAACCATTTCTATGCCCTTGAAGTGCTGCGTGTGAACGGTACTGATGAGCAGAAAAAACGCCTGTACGCAGACGTGTTGGCCGGCCAGCGCTTCGGCAATGCACTCGCGGAACTGGGCACCAAAACCGCCCATGATCGCGTCACCCGCCTGACTCGCGATGGCAATGGCAACCGCATCAACGGCCGCAAGTTCTACGCCACCGGCGCGATTTATGCCCAGCGCATCCCGACGTCAGTGGTAGACGAAAATGGCGTGCAGCAACTGGCCTTCGTCCCGCGCAACAGCAAAGGCCTGACGGTGATCGACGACTGGAGCGGTTTCGGCCAGCGCACCACTGGCAGCGGTTCGGTAGTGTTCGAGGATGTCTACGTCGCCGCCGAGGATGTGCTCCCGTTTCAAAGCGCGTTCGAGCGCCCGACCACTGTCGGCCCGTTGGCGCAGATTCTCCACGCCGCCATCGACACCGGTATTGCCCGCGCCGCCTATGAAGATGCCCTGCATTTTGTGCGCACCAAAACCCGGCCGTGGATTGATTCCGGTAACGACACCGCTACCCAAGACCCATTGACCATCAAGAGTTTCGGCCACTTGAGCATTCGCCTGCACGCAGCCGAAGCCTTGTTGGAACGTTCCGGCGAATTCCTCGATCAGGCCCAGGCCGACACCAATGCCCAGACCGTCGCCGCCGCGTCGATTGCCGTCGCCGAAGCCCGGGCCATCAGCACCGAAATCTCCCTCGCCGCCGGCAGCACACTGTTCGAACTGGCCGGCAGCCAGGCGACCCTGGCCGAACACGGTCTGGATCGCCACTGGCGCAACGCTCGGGTACATACCCTGCACGACCCGGTGCGCTGGAAATATCACGCCATCGGCAATTACTACCTCAACGATGAAAACCCTCCATTGCGAGGGACCATCTGATGGCTGATGCGAAAAAGAAAATCCTGCTCAATGCGTTCAACATGAACTGCATCGGGCACATCAACCATGGCCTGTGGACGCATCCACGGGACACGTCGACCCAGTACAAAACCATCGATTACTGGACTGAACTGGCTCAGTTGCTGGAACGCGGACTGTTCGACGGGTTGTTCATTGCCGACATTGTCGGCGTGTACGACGTCTATCAAAACGCGGTGGACGTGCCGCTCAAAGAGTCGATTCAGTTGCCGGTCAACGACCCGCTGCTGCTGGTCTCGGCCATGGCCGCCGTCACCAGAAACCTCGGCTTCGGCCTGACCGCCAACCTGACCTACGAACCGCCGTACCTGTTCGCCCGGCGTCTGTCCACGCTTGATCATTTGAGCCGGGGGCGGGTCGGCTGGAACATCGTCACCGGCTACCTCGACAGCGCCGCCAAGGCCATGGGCCTGAGCGAACAGGTGGAACACGACCGCCGCTACGACCAGGCCGACGAATACCTGCAAGTGCTCTACAAACTCTGGGAGGGCAGTTGGGAAAACGACGCGGTGCTCAACGACCGCGAACAGCGGATCTACGCCCAGCCAGACAAAGTGCACAAGGTCGAACACAAGGGCGAGTTCTATCAGGTCGAGGGTTATCACCTCTGCGAACCGTCGCCGCAACGCACGCCGGTGCTGTTCCAGGCCGGCAGTTCCGATCGCGGTTTGCTGTTCGCCGGTCGGCATGCCGAGTGCGTGTTCATTAGCGGCCAGAACAAACCGGCGACCCGGCTTCAGGTAGACAAGGTACGCGCCAGCGCCGTCGAAGCCGGGCGCAATCCCTGGGACATCAAGGTGTTCATGGGCTTGAACGTGATCGTCGGTGAGACAGAGGAGCTGGCCTGGGCCAAACACGCCGAGTACCTGAGCTACGCCAGCGCCGAGGCCGGTGTGGCGCATTTTTCGGCGTCCACCGGGATCGATTTTTCCGGGTACGAACTCGACGAACCGATCCAGTACGTGAAGAGCAACGCCATCCAGTCCGCCACCAGGAACCTGCAAAACAACGATTGGACCCGCCGCAAATTGCTGGAACAACACGCCCTCGGTGGTCGCTACATCACCGTGGTCGGCTCGCCTGAGCAGGTAGCCGATGAACTGGAATCATGGATCGCAGAAACCGGTCTGGACGGCTTCAACCTGACACGGATCGTCACCCCGGAAAGCTATGTGGATTTCATTGAACTGGTGATCCCTGAGTTACAGCGCCGAGGGTCATACAAGACCGCTTATGACAACGGCAGCCTGCGAGAAAAGCTGTTTCACGAAGGGGCGCATTTGCCTGGGCAACACATCGGTTCCCATTACCGACACTAACCCCCCGACCCTGATCGTTCCCACGCGGAGCGTGGGAACGATCGCCTTAACTTGACTGGAAAACTCATCATGACCAAGAAGCTCCTCTCCCACCCAGTCAAAGCACTGGCCCTGGCCCTCGGGCTCTTCAGTTCCGTCACCTTCGCCGCCGACCCGCCGCTGAAAGTCGGCACTACCGCCGCCTTCGCCATTCCCCTGGAAGCTGCCGTAGTAGAAGCCAACAAACAAGGCCTGACAGTCGAACTGGTGGAGTTCAGCGACTGGATCGCCCCCAACGTCAGCCTCGCCTCGGGCGACATCGACGTGAATTATTTCCAGCACATCCCGTTCCTGGAAAACGCCAAGGCCGCCGCCGGTTTTGACCTGGTGCCGTTCGCCCCGGGGATCATCAACAACGTTGGCCTTTACTCGAAAAAATACAAAAGCTTCGACGCGTTGCCCGAAGGTGCCAGCGTGGCCATCGCCAACGACCCGATCAACAGCGGTCGCGGCCTGCAACTGCTGGCCAAGGCCGGGCTGATCACCCTCAAACCGGGCGTCGGCTACAAGGCCACCGAAGAAGACATCATTGCCAACCCGAAGCAAATCAAAATCCTTCAAGTCGAGGCCGTGCAACTGGTGCGCGCCTACGACGACGCCGATCTGGTCCAGGGCTACCCGGCTTACATCCGTTTGTCGAAGACCTTCGATGCCAGTTCCGCCCTGCTGTTCGATGGCCTTGATCACAAGGAATACGTGATCCAGTTCGTGATCCAGCCGAAAAGCAAAACCGACCCGCGGCTGATCAAATTTGTCGACATCTACCAGCATTCGCCCGCCGTTCGTGCAGCGCTGGATAAATCCCACGGCAAGCTCTATCAAGCCGGCTGGGAAAGTTGAGCATGACGGCCGCGATCCAACGGCGACTGGAACTTGCGGAGCCACATAACGCCACGCAAACCGAACTGCACCCCGACCTCAATCGCGCCCACGTGCGCTTCATCGGCCTGGGCAAAACCTACAACGGCCAGCACGGTCCGGTTACAGCCTTGCACGGCATCGACCTGGCGATCCTGCGCGGCGAAGTGTTCGGCATTATCGGTCGCAGCGGCGCCGGCAAGTCGTCGCTGATCCGCACCATCAACCGCCTCGAACAGCCGAGCACGGGGCGGGTACTGATCGATCAAGTGGACATCGCCGAGTTCGACGAAGATCGTCTGGTGGCGCTGCGGCGGCGCATCGGCATGATCTTCCAGCACTTCAACCTGATGTCGGCCAAGACGGTTTGGCAGAACGTCGAATTGCCGCTGAAAGTCGCCGGCGTGCCCAGGGAGACGCGCGAGCAGAAAGTTCGCGAGCTGCTGGAATTGGTGGGCCTGCAAGGCAAACACACAGCCTATCCGGCGCAGCTTTCCGGCGGGCAGAAACAACGCGTCGGCATCGCCCGCGCGCTGGTGCATGACCCGCAGATTCTGCTGTGTGACGAGGCGACGTCGGCACTGGATCCGGAAACTACGCAATCGATCCTCGGCCTGCTGCGCGAGATCAATCAGCGCCTGGGTTTGACCATCGTGCTGATCACCCACGAGATGGCGGTGATCCGCGATATCTGTGATCGGGTCGTGGTGCTGGAGCACGGGCGAGTCGTCGAGCAAGGGCCGGTCTGGGAAGTTTTTGGCAACCCGCAGCATGAAGTCAGCAAGACCTTGCTCGCGCCATTGCAACACGCCCTGCCAGAAGAACTGCAAAACCGTTTGCGGGCGCAGCCGCCGTCTTCGGATGCCAGCGTGGTGCTGCGTTTGCAATTCACCGGTAGCGCCAGCGAAGAGCCAGACCTGGCGGCGCTGTTCCGCGCCCTCGGTGGTCGCGTGCGCTTGCTGCAAGGAGGTGTGGAACGAATTCAGGGGCATGCGCTCGGGCAATTGCTGCTGGCGGTGACCGGTTCATCCCTCGGCACCGAGGATTTGCGTCAGCGCGCTGGCCGCTGGGCGCAACAAGTGGAGGTGCTGGGTTATGGGGTTTGATCGCCTGCTTCAAGGTTTTATCGACACGTTTTTGATGGTCGGCGTGTCGTCATTGATTGCGCTGCTGGCGGGCATTCCGTTGGCGGTGATTCTGGTCACCAGCACCAAAGGCGGGATCTACGAAGCACCGGCGCTGAACCGTGCATTGGGCGCGTTCGTGAATCTGTTTCGCTCGATTCCCTTTTTGATTTTGATGGTGGCGCTGATTCCGTTCACCCGGTTGATCGTCGGTACCACCTACGGCGTATGGGCTGCTGTAGTGCCACTGACAATCGCTGCCACGCCATTCTTTGCGCGTATTGCCGAAGTCAGCTTGCGGGAAGTCGACCATGGATTGATCGAAGCGGCGCAGGCGATGGGCTGCCGACGCTGGCATGTCGTCTGGCATGTGCTGCTGCCCGAAGCGCTACCGGGAATTGTCGGGGGTTTTACCATTACGTTGGTGACGATGATCAACTCCTCGGCCATGGCCGGGGCGATTGGGGCCGGCGGGTTGGGGGACATCGCTTATCGGTATGGGTATCAGCGGTTTGACAGCCAGATCATGCTGACGGTGATTGTATTGCTGGTGGTGTTGGTGGCGATGATTCAGTTGGGTGGGGATCGGTTGGCGCGGGGGTTGAACAAACGCTAGGCATGTTGCGAACACTCATTGTGGCGAGAGCCTTTTGTGGGAGCGAGCCTGCTCGCGATGGCTGCGCAGCAGCCTCCGGCGTATATTCGGCTAATCCCAATTACCTGCGCAGCCAACCATGAAACAGACTCCCGACGACCTGGAGCAGATCACCTCCACCACCCTGGACCATTACAACGCAGTGGCCGAGGACTTCCGTGAAGGTACTCGTGACCACGATGTCAGCCAGAACATCGATGCCCTGTTGCGGCATATTCGGGGTGAGGCGCCGTTCAGCATTCTCGACTTCGGCTGTGGCCCTGGCCGAGATCTGAAAACCTTCACGCGCCTGGGCCACACCGCTGTCGGCCTCGACGGTTCGGAAAAGTTTGCGCAGATGGCCCGGGAGGACAGTGGTTGTGAAGTCTGGCAGCAGGACTTCCTGAAGCTTGACCTGCCGGCCGAGCGGTTTGACGGGATTTTTGCCAATGCGGTGCTGTTTCACATTCCGAGTCAGGAGTTGCCTCGGGTGCTGAAGGAACTGCGTGGGGCGTTGAAACCAGGTGGCGTGTTGTTCAGCTCCAATCCCCGTGGCGAGAATCAGGAAGGCTGGAACGGGCCGCGTTATGGGGCGTATTACGACCTTCAGGTGTGGCAACGAATGCTGACCGAGGCGGGGTTTGTGGAGCTTGAGCATTACTACCGGCCGGCGGGGCTGCCGCGGGAACAGCAGCCCTGGTTGGCGAGTGTCTGGCGTCGAGTCAACTGATCGTTCCCACGCTCTGCGTTGGAATGCCTCTTGGGACGCTCTGCGTCCCTGCGGCTGTGACGCAGAGCGTCACTGGCTGCATTCCCACGCGGAGCGTGGGAACGATCATTAGCGCTCGCCTCTACGCCTCTTTCTTCGGCTCGCGAACCTTGTACCAGGCCACGTACAGCGCCGGCAAAAACAGCAGCGTCAGCAACGTGGCGATGATGATCCCGCCAATCATCGCGTAGGCCATCGGGCCCCAGAACACTTCCCGGGCAATCGGGATCATCCCCAAACTCGCCGCCGCCGCCGTTAACAGAATCGGCCGGCGACGGTGTTCCGTGGCTTGCACTACTGCGTCCCACGGCGTGTAGCCGCTCTTCTCGAAAGAGTCGATCTGGGTCACCAGAATCACCGAGTTGCGGATGATGATGCCGATCAGCGCCAGAATCCCCAGAATCGCCACGAAGCCCATCGGCGTACCGGTCGGGATCAGCGCCAGCACCACGCCAATCAACCCGAGCGGTGCGACGCTGGCCACCAGGAACAGCTTCTGCACACTGTGCAGCTGGATCATCAGGAAGGTCGCCATCAAAAACAGCATCAACGGCACCACCTTGGCAATCGGTCCCTGGGCCTTGCCGCTTTCCTCCACGGTACCGCCGGTGGCGACTTTGTAGCCCACCGGCAAACTGGCGGCGAACTTGTCGATCTCCGGCTTTAGCTGTTGCACCAGGTCGGTCGGCTGAATCTCGTCGCGCACTGCAGCCTTGATAGTAATGGTCGGTTTGCGATCACGACGCCACACCAGCGGCTGCTCGAGTTCATACCGCACCGTGGCAAAGGCCAGCAGCGGAATCGACGTGCCGCTCGGGGTGACGATCTGCAAGTTCTCCAGGGTTTTCGGACTGCCGCGTTCGGCATCCTCGGCACGGCCCACCACGTTGATCAGGTAGATATCATCATCGACCTGCGTAACCGGCAAGCCGACGACGATGCTGTTCATCAGGTTCGCCACATCCTCCGACGACAGCCCCAGTTGCCGCGCCCGGTCTTGGGCGATGTCGATGCGCAAGACTTTGCCCGGCTCGTTCCAGTCGTAAATGATTTCGCCGATGTGCGAGTTCTTGTCCAGCTCGGTGGCCAGGGCAATCGCATGTTTGCGCACCTGATCGATGTCTTTACCGCTGACCCGGTACTGAATCGGGCGCCCCACCGGCGGGCCCATTTCCAGCGCCTGGACGTAACTGCCGATACCGACGAATTCTTCGCGCAGGCGCTTTTGCAAACGCTCGGTCAGGGCCGTGCGCGATTCCAGGCCTTTGCTGACGATCACCAGTTGTGCGTAGTACGGGTTTTGCAACTGCTGGTCGAGGGGCAGGTAGAAGCGGATTGCCCCTTCGCCGATGTAAGTGCTCCAGCGCACGATGTCCGGGTCGTCCTTGAACGTCGCTTCAAGCTTGTCCACCACCTTGCGGGTTTCGGCGATCGAAGCGTTTTGCGGCAGGTTCAGGTCGACGAGAATTTCCGGGCGGTCGGAGGACGGGAAGAACTGGTTCTGCACGTACTGCATGGAAAACACCGAGAGCACAAACAGCGCCACGGTGATGCCGATGGCCCACCAGCGATTGCGCATGGCCCAGAGCAGGCCGCCATTGAATGCCCGACCGATGCGCCCTGGCTCCTCGTCGTGAGGTTTCACCTTGGCGCTCAGAATATGCACACCCAGCACCGGGGCGAACAGCACGGCGACGATCCACGACACCAGCATCGCCACGGCGATCACCGCGAACAGCGTGAAGGTGTACTCACCGGCCGAGCTTGCGTTCAAGCCGATCGGCACGAAACCGGCGACGGTGACCAAGGTGCCGGTGAGCATCGGGAATGCGGTCGAGGTGTAGGCGAAGGTCGCCGCCTGCTCTTTGGTTTCACCCATTTCCAGGCGCGTGACCATCATCTCCACGGTGATCATCGCATCGTCCACCAGCAAGCCGAGGGCGATGATCAGTGCCCCCAGGGAAATCCGCTGCATGGTGATGCCGCTGTATTCCATGAAGAGGAACACCATCGCCAGCACCAATGGAATCGAACACGCCACCACCAGCCCGGCGCGCACGCCAAGGCTGACGAAACTGACGATCAGCACGATCACCACGGCTTCGAACAGCGCACTGGTGAAACCGCCGACGGCTTCTTCCACTACGTCGGCCTGGTCGGACACATTGTGCACACCGACGCCCACCGGCAGGTCCGCCGTCAGCTCATCCATGCGCTGGTGCAGCGCCTTGCCGAAGTCCTGAATGTTGCCGCCCTTCTTCATGGCGATCGCCAGGCCAATGGCCGGCTGGCCATTGAAGCGAAACTCCGGGGTGGCCGGGTCGACGTAGCCACGGCTGATGTTGGCGATGTCGGCCAGTCGATAGAAGCGATCGTTGAGCTTGAGGTTGACGTTGGCCAGGTCTTTTTCAGAAGCAAACTGGCCTGAAGTCCGCACCGAAATCCGCTCAGGACCGGCCTCGATCACCCCCGCCGGGGTCACGGCGTTTTGTGATTGCAGGCTCTGCACCACCTGGCGCTGATCGATGCCGAGGGCGGCGAGTTTGCGGGTGGAAAAATTCAGATAAAGGACTTCATCCTGCTCGCCGACCATCTCGACCTTGCCCAGCCCCGGGACTTCACGGATTTCGGCACGCACCTGTTCCACGTAATCGCGCAACTGGCGCATCGACAGGCCATCGGCGGTAAAGGCATACACCGAACCGAACACGTCGCCGAACTCATCGTTGAAACCCGGCCCTTGCAGGCCCTTGGGGAAGTCACCGCGAATGTCGTTGATCTTCTTGCGCACCTGGTACCAGATCTGCGGAATGTCCTTGGCACTGGTGGTGTCGAGCAGGTTAACGAAGACCGTTGATTCGCCTGGGCGTGTGTAGCTTTTCACGTAGTCGAGGGAGTCGAGTTCTTCGAGCTTTTTCTCGATCCGGTCGGTGACCTGCTTGAGTGTCTGTTCCTGGGTCGCGCCGGGCCAGCGAGTCTGGATCACCATGGTTTTGATGGTGAACGAGGGGTCTTCTTCGCGCCCCAGGTTCAGGTACGAGAACACGCCCATCAGCAGCGCAACGAACATCAAATACCAGACAAACGACTGATGCTTGAGGGCCCACTCGGATAAGTTGAAACTCCCTTTCATTGCGGGCTGTCCTCGTCGATTTTCACTTTCTGCCCCGGTTTGAGGCTGTTCACACCTGCGCTGACCACTCGCTCGCCGGTTTTCACGCCATTGGCCAGGATCACCGTCGCATCGGTCTGGCTGATCAGGCTGACTTCCCTGGGCGAGACGGTTTGCGTCTGCGGATCAACGACCCAGATCCGCAGTTTTCCATCGACCTTCTGCAGCGCGCTCACCGGCAGTTCGAGGCGCGGCTTGATTGCGGAGCTGAGGGTCACGCTGATTGCCGTGCCGAGGCGAAAGCCCGGTGGCGTATCGGCCAGGCTCAGACGGGCGCGACGGGTGCGGGTCGCGCTTTGCGCCTGGGGTTCGATTTCGCGAACGATGGCGGTGCTGGTGATGCTCGGGTCCAGTTGTGAAGCCACCTGGAACACCACGTCGGCTGGCAACTGATCGACCAGGGTATCGGGCAGGTCGATCACCGCTTCCTTGATGTCCGGCTGCGCCAGGGTCACCACTTGCTGGCCGGCCGTGACCACTTGCCCGGCTTCGGCATTCCACGCAGTGACGATGGCTTTGTGATCGGCGCGCAGCTCGACGTAGTTGAGTTGGTCCTGTGCCTGATCGACAGCAGCCCTGGCTTGATCGAGGGACGCCTGGGTGGTTTTCAGGTCGGTCTGGGCGATGTCCAGTTGCGCCTGCGCGCCAACCCCGCGATTGAACAGTTCCTGCTGACGCCGGGCGTTGGCCTGAGCATTGATGAGCTGCGCCTGAATCCGCGCCAGATCACCCTGGGCGGAGCGCAACTGGTTCTGCTGATCGGTAGGATCGAGGGTGGCGAGCAACGCGCCCTTCTGCACTTCGGCGCCCACATCGACGTTACGGCTGGCGATACGCCCCGGCACCCGGAAACCGACGTTGCTTTCGTAACGGGCCTGAATGCTGCCGGCAAACCGGCCGAGGTTTTCTTGGTTGAGGGCCTTCACTTCCACAGACAACACCGGCCTGACCGGTTCTGGCGGCGCTTCCTCCTTGGAGCAGGCGACCAGTAGCGCAGCGGCGGACAACAGCAACAGGCGCTTCATGGCTGGACTCCTGTCGCCAGGGGCTGGTCGGTATCTTCGACAATCTCCACGCGCACGCCCGGATGCAGTAACTGGCCGCCCGCGGTGATGACTTTTTCGCCCCCATCAAGGCCAGCGCTGACAATGACTTTGCCGGTCAGGTAACGGCCAACGGTGACGGTGTGCAATTGCGCCTTGCCCTCGGCGTCCACCAGCCACACGGCCGGATCGCTGACATTTTTGGTCAGGGCCGACCAAGGCAGTTCTACCGCGGTTTTACCGACGGGTTTGGCAGTGGCGCTCACCACCGAGCCCAGTTGCATGCCCTCGGGAAGACTGTCGAGGCTGACTTTGACTTGCACCGTGCCGGTTTGCGCGGACACGGTTGGCGTGACTTCCCGCACGGTGCCCGTGGTCTTGATTTTCGGGTTGTCGAGCAGGCTGACCACAATCGATCTATCCGACGGCGGCTCACTCAGCAGTGACTCATAAACGTTGAAAACCGCGTCACGCTCGCCGTCCCGAGCCAGGCTGAAAATCGGCACCGTGGCTTGTACCACTTGGCCGACTTCAGCCTGGCGCGCGGTAATCACCCCCGGCGCATCGGCAATCAACGCGGTATAGCTCAGTTGATCACGGGCGTTGGCCAATTGCGCTTGAGCCGCGCTCAGCGCGCTTTGACTGCTGCGCAAGGCGGCTTGAGCAGCGTCATATTCGCTCTGGCTGGTATAACCCTTTGGCAGGAGTTTCTGTTGGCGGACGAAGGCGGCGGCGGTTTGTTTGACCCGGGCCTGTTCGGCAACGACCTGGGCCTGGGCCGAGTCGACACTGATCTGCAGATCTTTCGGGTCAAGTCTGGCCAGCACTTGTCTGGCCGAAACCCGGTCACCGACATCGACCATACGCTGGATGATCTTGCCGCCAACACGGAACGACAACTCGGTTTGCACGCGCGCCTGGACATCGCCGGTGAGTGTCACTGCGGCGGCGTAATCGGTTGGCTTGACCTCTTGCACGAAGACGCGTGGACGGTCTTTCTCGACGGGCTGTTTATCGCCACAGGCGGTCAGCAAGGCGATGAGGCTCAGGCCGACCATTGATTTCAATCCGGGACACGCCATGCAAACTCCTTTGCGTTGTACGAACGTGCAAGTGACGATACGACTGTGAGCTTAGAACAGTGTTCCACGTCTGCACGAGCGATCCTTATACTCCACTGATCGTTCCCATGCTCTGCGTGGGAACGCCGCCATGGACGCTCTGCGTCCACTGTGACGCGGAGCGTCACGGGATGCATTCCCACGCGGAGCGTGGGAACGATCAATGAGCAGCTCATGCTCAAAACCCTCGCGGTGGCCAATTACCGCTCGATCAATAAATTGGTGATTCCACTTGGCCGTTTGAACTTGATCACCGGCCCCAACGGCAGCGGCAAATCCAATCTACCAGTCTGCATCCGGACCTGTTGCCGACGCTGGCGCGCTTGATCATTCGAGCGTCCGGGCAGTGTCAGGTGTGGGTGGTGTCTCATGCGCGACGGTTGATCTTGGCGTTGCAGCAAGACCCGGAATGCAATTGCATTGTGCTGGAAAAGGATTTCGGCCAGACCGGGATGCTCGGGCAGCGGATGCTGGATGAGCCGGCGTGGTGTTGGCCGGATTGAGCAGCGTCTTCTCTGGCTGTTTGTTGCGGCAATGTAAGACGGCTATTTTCCTTTGCGCTGTAGGAAGGATCTTTTTTTCAAGACAGCCCTCCAAGGATGCACAGCTTTTGGCCAGACTCAGGGCCGAACCATCACAAGGAAGAGAAAAATGGCTGACATACACGTGCCACAGCAGCTGGATCCGCAAGATATTGTGAAATGGCTGGTGGCGTTGCGCAAAGCGCTGAAGGCGCGGGCGGCCTGAAACTTTAAAGCAAAAGATCGCAGCCTCGTTTCACTCGACAGCTCCTACATTGAAATGCAGATCCCTGTAGGAGCTGTCGAGTGAAACGAGGCTGCGATCTTTTGATCTTGGCCTAACAAAAAACGCCAACGCTGTAGTAGCCGCCGGCGTTGAAACTTTGAAGAGGTTTGACGGCGGTCGATCAGAACGCCGGCAGTACCGCGCCGCTGTATTTCTTGTCGATGAATGCCTTCACTTCCGGGCTGGTCAGGGCTTTGGCCAGTTTCTGGATGGCGACGTTGTCCTTGTTGTCCGGGCGCGCCACCAGGTAATTCACGTAAGGCGAATCGGCACCTTCGATCACCAGTGCATCTTTAGCCGGGTTCAGGCCTGCGTCCAGCGCATAGTTGGTGTTGATCATGGCCAGGTCGACCTGATCCAGAACACGCGGCAGCATGGCCGATTCCAGCTCCTTGAACTTGAACTTGTGCGGGTTCTTGGCGATGTCTTTCGGGGTGGCCACGGCGTTTTTCGGATCTTTCAACTCGATCAGGCCGGCCTTCTGCAACAGGATCAGGGCACGGCCGCTATTGCTGCCTTCGTTGGGAATGGCGATGGTTGCGCCGTCTTTCAGCTCAGCCAGGCTTTTGACTTTCTTCGAGTAGCCGCCAAACGGTTCGACGTGTACACCGATCACGGTCACCAGATTAGTGCCTTTGCCTTCGTTGAAGTTTTTCAGGTACGGCAGGGTCTGGAAGTAGTTGGCGTCCAGACGCTTCTGGTCGACCTGCACGTTTGGTTGAACGTAATCGGTGAAGACTTTGATCTCCAGGTCCACGCCTTCTTTGGCGAGGGTCGGCTTGATCAGTTCAAGAATTTCGGCATGTGGAATCGGGGTCGCCGCCACCACCAGTTTCTCGCCAGCCTGGGCCAGGCCCGCAGTCAGGGCAGCCGCCAATGCGGTAAACAACAGAACCTTTTTCATGCAGTGTCCTTATCGAAATTCGCGGCCATCATCGACGACGGCTGATTAGTACGAGTGCCAGTGAAGTGCTATCGCTGGCGTGACGCGGACAATACCGGGATTTTTTATTCCCGAACAATATCTTTTATTCACTTTGATATTCCATTTTGTTCATACAGATCTAACTCCCGCAAATCCCTGTAGGAGCGGGCGGTGCGGCGATCCGACTTGCCCACGAAGGCGCCCTCCAGACAGACCGAGTCGCCTGCTTCGCGAGCAAGCTTCGCTCCTACAGAAGCCCGGTGGTTTTGAGTAGTTGTTTCAAGGCGTCTTTCTCGGCGGCGGAGCCGTTGCCGAGTATCTGTTTGAGTTGCTGCTCGATCTGTAGCAGCGAAACGGGTGCCTCGGGCAAATTCAAATGCTGCGGCAAAATCTCCTCACCGGTACTCACCAACAACGCAAAGTGAATGACGTTCTCCAGCTCCCGGGTATTGCCCGGCCAGCTGTGCTGTTCGAGCAGACGCTGCGCAGTGTCGCTGATCAATGGCACCGGCAGAGCGAGGCGTTGGCTGTAGATGCCGAGGAAGTATTCGGCCAGCGACAAAATATCACCCACCCGTTCGCGCAAGGCCGGCAGTTCGAGCAGGCCTTCACTGAGGTAGTGATAAAGGCGCTCATGGAACTTTCCGGCAGCCACCGCTTGAGCCAGATCGATACTGGTGGCAGCCACCAGACGTACGTCCACCGGGCTTGGCTGCTGAGCACCAACGCGGGTGACTTCGTGGTTTTCCAGGGCTGCCAGTAATTTGATCTGAATGGGTAACGGCAAGTCGCCGATCTCGTCCAGATAGAGCGTGCCGCCATTGGCCGAACCGAACCAGCCAGCGCGACTGCTGGCCGAACCGCTGTAACTGCCGGCGGCATAGCCGAACAGTTCAGCGTCGGCGTAAGTCGGGCTGATCGCCCCGCAATTGACTGAAACGAACAATCCACCCCGGTCACTGGCGCGATGGATGTGCCGCGCCAGCAGTTCTTTACCGCTGCCGCTTTCACCGCGAATCAACACCGAGATCGAGCGTGGCGCCAATTGTTCCAGCTCCTGGCGCAACTGTCGGGAACGCGGATCGACAAATACCAACGCTTTGGCGCGAATGCTCAGCGGGCTTTTTTCCGCGTCAGGAAAGGTCAGCAGTGGCTGACCGAAGGTTTCATGCAGGCTCATGGCAGACTCCCGCCCCAAAACCGCTGGGAGGCGGGGGCGTTTTTTAGAAGAATAAAGGGTTCAAGCGCGACGCAGGGCGTGCTGTTCCATGCGGTTTTGCAGACGATAGAGGTACGCAAAACCTTGCTCCCAGCGCTGGTGACCGGACTTCACGTTGATGTGCCCAGCCCCCGATAAAATCCCCACCTCGGCCCCCCAATTGCAGGCCAGCTCCATCGCCCGGGGCGCACTCACGGCGCTGTCGTTATCGGAGCTGACAACCTGACTGGGGAACGGCAACAACGTTGTCGGAATCGGCGCAAAATTACGCAAGGCCGGCGCGCAGGCCGGGCGCTCGACGTCCGCTGGCGCAACCAGCAAAGCACCACGCACCTGGCGCAGAGAATTCAGTGGCGCCGTGGCCGCCCAATGGGCGACGGTGATGCAGCCCAGGCTGTGGGCAATCAGAATCACTGGCGTGCTGTCGGCGGCAATCGTCTCGGCCAGTGCCGCGACCCAGTCTTCGCGACGAGGCGTCAGCCAGTCGGCCTGCTCCACCCGTGCACTGTTGGGCAGGCTGTTCTGCCAATGGGTTTGCCAATGATCTTCTGGCGATCCTTGCCAGCCCGGCACAATCAGGTAGCGAATTGATTCGTTGCGCATGGGGAAACTCTCCTGCCGCGTGTCTGTTCGTGACCGAGTATAGGGAGGAGAGTTATATTCGTTAAGGAATAAGAAGCTATTTATTAAGACCAATATAGAATATTGAGGAATGTAGGAGCGAGCCTCTGTGGCGAGGGGGCTTGCCCCCGTTAGACTCCGTAGCAGTCGTAAACTGATCTAAGGGGCGCTTCGCACCCCAACGGGGGCAAGCCCCCTCGCCACAGAGCTTCCACAGGGTTGGCCTTGGAATAAAAAAGGGACCGCACCCTGCCAAGGAGACGGCCCCGGAAACTCGAATGCGGTTAGCGCTGATCAACAGGCTGCGACTCAATAATTGGCTGAATCGGCTATCCGATAAAGGAATATTTAATTCACTTTATAGGCCGAAAATGCATATGCGAATCGCTGCTTGGGTCACACCGTATCGTTCCTTTGGGTCAAATTGATGACCAGCATTTGAGTTTCCGGTTACATCATCAAACCTGAGCGACAGGCACCTTCTGCGTCTCGGGGGTTTCCTTGCGCACAAAGCGGTTCGCCCGCCCGAATGTGCCGAAATCATTGAACCGCACGCCCATCTCGCGCATCACCTTATGCGCCACGGGCACGGTCATCTGCCGAATGTAAAACGGCTCCTTCACCACAAAATGATGGATCCCGTGGCTGCTGCCGAAGTTGAAGCAAAATGCTTGTAACGGCCACATCCACCAAGGGTTCAATACTTGTGTCTGCTGGATCACATTGCCGGGTTCCACGTCACCGTAGTAATGCATGTTCGAGCTGACAAAATGCAGGCAGAACGTGCGCAATACGTTCGGACCGATAATCACCACGACCGCGATGTCGATCACCTGCATCACCGCCAAAATAGTCGCTGACCATTCGACGGGCGCCCCCAGCAGATGGGCAATGCCGTTGGCGGCGTGAAAACCGAGAAACACGTACCACGCCCCCCAATGCACCAGCGCCAGCGGTGCGTAAACCTTCAGAAAACGTTTGAGGATGCTGAACTTGTGCGCTCGGGTCTTGGCCCGCAGCAGGCGGATGAACGCCGACATCACGTTGTCGCCGACCATCAACAGCCGCGCGATTCCCCACGGCTCACCGTTGGTGATCGCCCGCTCTTCCATGTCGGCTTCGGTGCCGGACACTTTGTGATGGTTGAGGTGCAAATGACGGCGAATCCAGGGATTGATGGTGCTCGGTCGCGCCAGCCATACCAGGCCCATCATCAGATTGTGCGGCACCCGCTGTTTGCGGAAATACATGCTGTGGATCAGGTCATGCTCCAGCTCGTGGGTCAGCGAGGCGAAAAATGCATTGAGCAACAGGCACACCCACCAGGCCATGTACCCGGTGATGTAAAGCGCTGCGCAACCGATCATGCCGGCCAACGCGAAGGCCAGAATGCCCGCGCCCAAGGCGTCCTGATGGTTAAGAATCGGGTAGCGCTGACGCAGTTCGACGCCTTTGGCCAATACTACCTGGCGAATATGCGCTGATCGCTGTGCTGCATTCAGTCGCTGGTGACTTGCACAACTACCGTCCATGCTTTCATCCTCTGGTTATTGATGTTCGCATCCTGCCTTGCGATGCTGTACAGAGCGGTAGCCGTGAACGCCAACCTGTTGACCGGACGCGCCATTCAACATGACTGAACCGACTTCCCTCGCCAGCTGGACCCGTGCCCTGCGCAAGCAGCTCGAAGCGCTGGGGCTCGACAGCACAACCCTGTGCCAGCAGGCGGGGCTTGACCCGCACTTGATGGACGACCCGAACGCCCGTTACCCGTTGTCCGCCACCACGCGCCTGTGGCAAATCGCGGTGCAGGTCAGCGGCGATCCGGCGATTGGCTTGCGCGTCTCGCGTTTCGTCAGCCCCACCACCTTTCATGCGCTGGGTTATGCGCTGGTGGCCAGTGGCAGCCTGCGGGAGGTCTTCGAACGCATCGTGCGTTATCACCAAGTGGTCAGCAACGCACTGGATCTGGAACTGATCCGCGCCGAAGATCGTTACTACTTCCGCCTGAAAATCCCCCCAGGCAACCCCGCGCCAGCCTTCGAGGCCATCGACGCCTTCGCGGCGATTTACGTGCGTACCTGCCGCAATCGCCTGGGCCGTGACTACGCCCCGCTGGCGGTTTACCTGCGCCGTCCGGAACCGGCCGACCCGCATCAATGGCACAAAGTGTTCCGCTCGCCGGTGTATTTCAACGCTGATGAAGACCGACTGGAGTTCGCCCTGGTGGATTTCGACAGTCACCTGGACGACGCCAACGCGGAGCTGGCCGAGCACAACGAAACCGTGCTCAAACGCACCCTGGCGCAACTCAAACCCCTGACCTGGGAACGCAAGGTTCGCGACGCCATTGAAGAGCAATTACCCGAAGGCGAACCATCGGCCGATCGCATCGCCCAGGCGCTGCACTTGAGTCTGCGCAGCCTGCAACGGCACCTGGCGGATGAAGGTTGTCGGTTCGATACGCTGCTCAATGAAAGCCGGGAGAACCTGGCGCTGCTGCACCTGCGCGATCCACTGTGTTCGTTAGGCGAAATCAGTTATCTGCTGGGGTTCGCCGATACCAGCAGCTTCAGCCGCGCATTCAAACGCTGGACCGGGATGACGCCGGGGCAGTTTCGGGATGGGTTGCAGTGACAGATTCGAAAGGTGCTTCGAGTTTCTCTTGGCGGGCAAGCCTCGCTCCTACGGGATTTATGTCGTTCTGACGGTCACAGATCCCCTGTAGGAGCGAGGCTTGCCCGCGAAAGCGTCATTCAATTCAGCGCATGCCATCAACGTTTACGCCGCAATACCTTGCGCACCCGCTTCACCAGCTCACTGACGGCAAACGGCTTGAGCAGGTAATCATCTTCATGCAATTCCAACCCGCGCAGCCGGTCTTCGATGCCGTCCTTGGTGGTGAGGAGCAGCACCGGCGTGTCGCCGAGCTTGCGGATCTGCTGCAGCAATTGCCAGCCGTTGAGCCCCGGCAGCATCACGTCGAGGATGATCAGTTCGTATTCACCGGACTCGATAAAGCGCCGGCCGTCCATGCCATTGAGCGCCACATCCACCGCGTAACTCGCTTCGCTCATGCCTTTGGCCAGGAGGCTGGCGGTCTCGGGTTCGTCTTCCACTAGCAACACACGCATGGCACACCTCGATTGTCGTCGTCACAGGCTAGGCGCGTTCGCGGATAAAGCCCATCAATAACATGGCGATCTTTTTTAGATCACCACCAACGCTCGCAACCGCTCGGCGTCAAGAATCTCGATCTCGCCATACTTGAGATTCAGGATTCCTTGCCCCTGCAAATCCTTGAGGAGCTGGTTGGTGGTCTGGCGCGACAACGACAACATCGACGCCAGTTGCTCCTGAGGCAATTGCAGAACACGGCGCGGCGGATCCAGTTCGCCGTAACCCTCGGCGATCATCAGCAAGCGATGCGCCAGGCGCGCCGGGGCTGGCATCAGGCTGAGCTGTTCGAGGTTGATGAAGGTCAGGCGCAGTTTGTGGCTCATCAGCAACGCCAGTTGCCGCCAGTAAACCGGTTGTTGGTCGAGTAGCTTCAGCAGCGTCGCTTGCGGGATGTGCAACAGGCTGCACTGGCCAACGGCATAAGCATCGTGGGTTCGCGGCTGGCCATCGAACAGGCAGATTTCGCCAAACCAGTGCGGCGGCTCCACCAGGCTCAGCAGCGCCTCCTTGCCCTGCTCGCTCACCGCGCCAATGCGCACCGCCCCTTCAAGGACTGCATACAACCCGCACGGCGGATCTCCGCGTTTGAAGAGCAATTGCCCCGACGCCAGATGCCGAACCCGGGCCGCAGCCAGCAGACTATCCTTTAAGAGAACAGGTAAATGACTGAACCACTGCCCCGTCTCCAGGCGCGAACGCCAAACCTGCATACCCATGAAAACTCCTGGAAATTGTCGCCTGGCTGACAGAGCGAGAGATGAAACCCGGGGCATCATCCATCAACCCTACAGGAGGAATAACAATGAAAAGCCTCGTTGATCATCTCAGTCAATACGCCGCCTACCATCGTGACCCGCGCAATATTGCCAGCCACTTTATCGGTATCCCGCTGATTGTAGTGGCGGTTGCGGTCTTGCTGTCTCGGCCACAATGGGGCGCAGGCTGGGTATCGCCGGCAATGCTGGTGGCGATGGCATCGGCGTGGTTTTACCTGCGCCTGGAGGTCCGTCTTGGGGTATTGATGACCGTGCTGCTCGGTCTGTGCATTTGGGCGGGTCAGGTTCTTGCGCAGCAAAGTACGCTGGTCTGGCTCGCCAGCGGCATCGGGATGTTTGTGTTGGGGTGGGCCATTCAGTTTGTCGGTCATTATTACGAGGGACGCAAACCGGCGTTTGTCGATGACGTGACGGGGCTGATTGTCGGGCCGTTGTTTGTGGTGGTTGAGTTGGCGTTTTTGCTCGGGATGCGGCGTGAACTGAAAGAGCAGATCGAGGCGCGAGTGGGTGGTGTGCGTTTGCGTCAGAAAGATGCGGCGGCGTAGGACGCCATCGCGGGCAAGCCCGCTCCCACAGTGAGCTGTGTCGTTCACAAATCCCCTGTGGGAGCGGGCTTGCCCGCGATGCTTTTGCCCTTAAATGTTGGCGACTTTCTGCCAGACCTTCGGCTTGAAGAACAGCGTCTCGCCCTTGGCCAATCCGACCAGGCTGTCGTGGTCTTTCACCACTTCAGCTTCGATCAGCTCGCTCTGGCCTTCGACCTTCAACGTCACCCGCGTGGTTGCGCCCAGCGGACGTATATCCCGCACTTGCGCCGCGTGGTGATCTTCCAGTTCATGCCGCGACAGCGACACTTCATGAGGGCGGAACAGCACGTGCCGGTCTTCGCCCAAATGCAGACGGTTCGAGTCGCCAAGGAAGTGATAAACGAAATCGCTGGCCGGGTTTTCGTAAACATCGCCCGGTGAGCCGATCTGCTCGATCACGCCCTTGTTCATCACCACGATCCGGTCGGCGACTTCCATCGCTTCTTCCTGGTCGTGGGTCACGAACACCGAGGTCAGGTTGATGTCTTCGTGCAGCCGTGCAAGCCAGCGACGCAGCTCTTTACGGACCTTGGCGTCGAGGGCGCCGAAGGGTTCGTCGAGCAGCAAGACTTTCGGCTCGACCGCCAAGGCGCGGGCCAATGCAATGCGCTGGCGCTGGCCACCGGAGAGTTGTTCCGGGTAGCGATCGGCCAACCAATCCAGTTGCACCATGTTCAGCAGCTCGTGGACTTTAGCCGCGATCTGGCTCTCATTCGGACGCTGGTTTTTCGGCTTCATGCGCAGGCCGAACGCAACGTTATCGAACACCGTCATGTGGCGGAACAAGGCGTAATGCTGGAACACAAAACCGACGTTGCGATCGCGCACATCGTGACCGGAGACGTCTTCACCGTGGAACACGATGTTGCCCTGATCCGGGGTTTCCAGGCCGGCAATGATTCGCAGCAACGTGGTCTTGCCGCAGCCGGACGGGCCGAGCAGCGCCACCAGCTCGCCGCTTTGAATGTCCAGGCTGATGTTGTCCAGCGCCTTGAACGCGTGGAAGTTTTTGCTGACGTTACGCACTTCGATCGACATGACTTATTCCTCCGCGGCGCTGGCGCGCAGGCGGTTGATACGGTTTTCGCTCCACTGCTTGAGCAGCAGGATCAAGAGCGCCAGGATCAGCAACAGGCTCGCCACGGCGAACGCCGCCACGTGGTTGTATTCGTTGTAGAGGATCTCGACGTGCAGCGGCAGGGTGTTGGTCACCCCGCGAATGTGCCCGGAAACCACCGACACCGCACCGAACTCACCCATGGCCCGGGCTGTGCACAGCACCACGCCATAGATCAGGCCCCATTTGATATTGGGCACGGTGACGTGCCAGAACATCTGCCAGCCATTGGCGCCAAGCAGGCGCGCAGCCTCTTCTTCCTGGGTGCCTTGTTCCTGCATCAGCGGGATCAGCTCACGGGCCACGAACGGCACGGTGACGAAAATCGTCGCCAGCACGATGCCCGGCAAGGCGAACACGATCTGGATGTCGTGGTCTTGCAACCACGGGCCGAACAGGCCCTGGGCGCCGAACATCAATACATAGACCAGACCGGCAATCACCGGCGACACCGAGAACGGCAAATCGATCAGCGTCACCAGCATGCTCTTGCCGCGGAACGAATATTTACTCACGCACCATGCCGCGCTGACACCGAACACCAGGTTCAGCGGCACCGAGATCAGCACCGCAATCACGGTAAGTTTCAACGCCGACAAGGCGTCCGGCTCGAAGATCGCGGTGAAGAACGCACCCAGGCCCAGCTTCAGGCCTTGGGACACCACGATGAACAACGGCAATAACAGAAACAGCGCGAAGATCAGCCAGCCGAGGCCGATCAAGACTCGCCGCGAGGTGGCACTGCCACGGCGGGCGGCGTTCGAGGAGGCTGCTGCGATAGACGATTGGGACATTTTTGCGCCTCCTTATGGGGTTTCGATGCGCCGCTGCAGCAAATTGATCAGCAGCAACAGGACAAAGGAAACCACCAGCATCAGTACACCAATGGAGGTGGCGCCGGTGTAATCGTACTGGTCGAGCTTGACCATGATCAGCAGTGGCAGAATTTCGGTTTTCATCGGCATGTTGCCGGCGATGAAAATCACTGAACCATACTCGCCGACCCCGCGGGCAAAGGCCAAGGCAAAACCGGTCAGCCAGGCTGGCAGCAGCGCGGGCATCAGAATATGCCGGAAAACCTGCAACGGTTTCGCCCCCAGGCAAGCCGCCGCTTCCTCCACTTCACGGGGAATATCGGCCAGTACGGGCTGTACCGTACGTACCACGAATGGAAGCGTCACAAACGTCAGCGCCAAGGTGATGCCGAGGGGGGTATAGGCGATCTTGAAACCCAAGTCCGCCGCGAACTGACCCACCAGGCCGGTGGGGGTGTACAGCGCGGTCAGCGCGATACCGGCCACCGCCGTGGGCAAAGCAAAGGGCAAGTCGATCATCGCGTCGATGACTTTGCGTCCGGGGAAGGTGTAGCGCACCAGCACCCAGGCCAGCAGCGTGCCAATGATGCCGTTGATGATCGCGGCACAGAGCGCGGTGCCGAAGCTCAGCTTCAGCGCCGCCAGCACCCGTGGCGCCGAGATGATCGCCCAGAACTGGTCCCAGGTCAGTTGAGCGGCATGCACGAACATCGCCGCCAGTGGAATGAGCACAATCAGGCTGAGGTACACCAAGGTGTAGCCCAGCGTCAGCCCGAAGCCGGGTATGACGGGGGAGATACGACGTGACATAAAAGTCCTTGGTTGAAAACGCGCTAAGCCCCGACGGTGAAATCGGGGCCCGTTAGCCAATGCCAGCCAGTTAAGGATTTGGACACCGCAGCCCTTGTGGGAGCGAGCCCGCTCGCGATAGCGGCGGGTCAGCCAACATTTATGCTGAATGTACCGCCGTCATCGTGAGCAAGCACCTTAACTGCCTGGAATCAGGTCCATTGACTACTCCATCTCAAGTTACTGCGCCTGATAAATCTGGTCGAACACGCCACCGTCATTGAAGAATTTCGGTTGTGCGGTTTTCCAGCCGCCGAAATCCTTGTCGATGGTCACCAGCTCCAGTGTCGGGAACTGTTTGGCGTACTTGGCGGCCACCTCCTTGTCACGTGGACGATAGAAGTTTTTCGCTGCGATTTCCTGGCCGGCCGGGCTGTACAGGTGTTTGAGGTACGCTTCGGCGATCTCGGTGTTGCCTTTTTTCTCGGCGTTCTTGTCGACCACGGCCACCGGTGGTTCGGCCAGGATCGACAGCGAAGGCACGACGATGTCGAATTTGTCAGCGCCGCCATCTTCTTTCAAGGCCAGGAAGGCTTCGTTTTCCCACGCCAGCAACACGTCGCCCTGACCGTTGTTGACGAAGGTGATGGTCGAGCCGCGAGCGCCGGTGTCCAGCACAGGCACGTGTTTGAACAGCGTCTGCACGTACTCTTTGGCCTTGGCTTCGTTACCGCCGTTGGCTTTCAAACCGTAGGCCCAGGCTGCAAGGAAGTTCCAGCGTGCGCCGCCGGAGGTTTTCGGGTTCGGGGTGATGACTTCCACACCGTTTTTGGTCAGGTCGCCCCAGTCCTTGATGCCTTTCGGGTTGCCTTTGCGCACCAGGAACACGATGGTCGAGGTGTAAGGCGTGCTCGCCTCCGGATGGCGCTTCTGCCAGTCGGCCGGCAGGCTTTTGCCGAGCTTGGCGATTTCGTCGATGTCACCGGCCAGGGCCAGGGTCACTACGTCGGCCCGCAGACCGTCGATCACCGCCCGGGCCTGCTTGCCCGAACCACCGTGGGACTGCTGAATTTTCACGTTGTCGCCCGCGTGGTCTTTTTTCCAGAAGTTGATGAACTCGGCGTTGTACTCCTGGTACAGCTCACGGGTCGGGTCGTACGACACGTTGAGCAACTCGTAATCCTTGGCAACCGCGGAACCGGCAAAAAGGGCACTGGCCAGAGCGGCCAAAGCAAAATGACGAATCGACGACATGGTGAAAGCTCCTGGAATTCTTGGTGTGTTGGCTTTTCTTATGGATTTCTGGAATCGGGTTGCCTGTTCAAAGATCGCAGCTTTCGGCGGCGCCCACAGGCGCGCAGGAGCTGCCGCAGGCTGCGATCTTTTGATCTTCGCTTCAGCTCGGCTTGTTGCCCGGATTCTGCAAACGAAATTTCTCCTTGCGCTCAATCTGAACCACCTGGGCGTTGTGCACGGTGATCTCCACCGCACCAAAGCGCAGATCGCGCAAAGCGCTCTGGATCTCTCGCAAAATGGTGGCTTCGTCCTGCCCGTCAACACTACGTAGGGATGCGCTCATGGTGTTGCTCCTTGATGAGATGTGCCTGGCAGTAGCGGCACTGCTTACGGCGTGAGAGCAATAGTAGATAGGCGCAGATATTCTTAAAAAGACTATTTAAGAATTTTTATATAACCAAAGTTAATTATTGGTGATGCAGGATTGCGGGGGACGACGCACAAAACCCTGTGGCGAGGGGGCTTGCCCCCGTTCGGCTGCGCAGCAGACGCAAAAATTTGGGGCCGCTACGCGACCCAACGGGGGCAAGCCCCCTCGCCACAAAAAGCAGATCCGGCGCTCATCCCATCTCTGGCGCCCGGGCCCAATCCAATGATGCCGCCGGCACTGGCCGCCCGAACCAGTACCCTTGCCCCAGATCGCAGTTGTGTTCGAGCAGAAAACTCGCCTGCTCGACCTGCTCGATCCCTTCGGCATGCACTTGCAGCCCCATGCTCTGCGCCAGCGCAATAATCACCCGCACAATTGCCACGTCATCCTCATCACCTGGCAACCCGGCGACAAATCCCTGATCGATCTTGAGCTTTTGCACCGGTAATCGCTTGAGCCGCAGCAACGAGGAATAGCCCGTACCGAAATCATCAATGGCCAGTCGCACGCCCAGTTCGCGCAAGCGATGCATTTGTTCCAGCGCCACTTCCGGGTCTTCCATTACTGCGCTTTCGGTGACTTCCAGCTCCAGATACGCTGGATCCAGACCCGTGTCGTGAAGCACCTGAGCCACCTGCTGATACAACTCACGGCGGGCGAACAGGCGAGAAGAAACATTCACCGCGACAAACGACAGCACGATGCCCGCCGCTTGCCACTGGCACATCTGCTGACAGGCCTGGCGCATGATCCAGGCATCGATCTCGGCAATCAGCCCGGTGCGCTCGGCGATGGGGATGAATTCAGCCGGCGACACCAGGCCACGTTGCGGATGCTCCCAGCGCACCAGCGCCTCGACCCCGATCAGGCGACGGGTTTTGAGGTCATGCACAGGCTGGTAATACACCCGCAATTGCTGCAGTTCCAGCGCTCGGCGCAATTGGAACGCGATCTCGACGCGCTGCTGGGCATGCGCCGTCAACTCTTCGGTGTAGAGGGCATAGCCGTCGCGGCCAGCGCTTTTGGTTTTGAACAGCGCCGAATCGGCGTTGCGCAATAGCTGCTCGGCGCTCAAGGCATCACTGGGGAACAGACTGATGCCAATGCTGGCGTTGATGAACAATGAATGCCCGTCGATCTGGAACGGCTCTTTAAGGCCATCGATGACCCGCTGGGCCAATGCCGCAGCGTGCCCCGGTTGCGGGCAGTCTTCAGCCAATACGGCAAATTCGTCACCACTGAGCCGTGCCAGCGTGATGCCCGGGTCGAATAAGCTGTTCAGGCGCTCGGATATGGCCTTGAGCAACTGATCACCCACATTGTGACCGAGACTGTCATTGATCAACTTGAAATGATCGAGGTCGATCATCAGCAATGCACAACCACGCTTATGGACCTGCGCCGAAGCCACGGCCTGCCCGGCACGGTCGGTGAGCAGCAGGCGATTGGGCAGATCGGTCAGCGGATCGTGATGGGCCAGGTGCATCAGCTCATGTTCGGAGTTTTTGATTGCGCTGATGTCGGAAAACACTGCGACGTACTGGCTGAGCTGCCCCTGTTCGTCGCGAATAAGGCGGATTGTCTGCCATTGTGGGTAGATCTCGCCGCTTTTACGTCGATTCCAGATTTCCCCGCTCCATTCGCCGACGCCGTTGAGCGTCGCGAACATCGTCTGGTAAAAATCTTCCGGGTGATGGCCCGACTTGAACATGTTCGGTCGCTGCCCCAGCACTTCTTCACGCTGATAGCCAGTGATTTCCATGAATGCCCGGTTCACATGGACGATCAATCCTTTGCTATCTGTGACCAGCACCCCTTCACGGGTGCAATCGAACACCGCTGCCGCCTGACGCAAACGTTCCCGGTCGGCATTACGCTCGCGTAATTTGGCGCCGATGCCCAGGCAGCGAAACAATCGTGCCCGCGCAATAAAGATCAGACCGGCACTGAACACGACCCAGGCATAGCCGTTGATCAGCTGCCAGCGCAGCAGATCGGCGGGATCATCGAAGAACCTGTTCAATAAATGACCACTCAACTGGAGCCAGGCGGCGGAAAGCACCAGATAGAGCAGCGCTGCACGCAAAGCATCGCGATAAGTGGCTGACATTAGAGCGTCCATGTCCCTGTAAAAAGGCTGGAATTATAGATTAAAGACACATCCAGCCACTCTTATCTGAAAGGGCGACTGGTTTTATCTGTGGGCTAAGTGATAATGCAACGGCTGTTTTTTTCTTTATCGAGGGTCCTATAGGCTATGTGGTACGAAGGTTTTCTTGGCTTATCGCCCTGGTCACTGGTGGCAGTCACCCTACTGATGACCCACGTGACGATCGTCGGTGTCACGGTTTATCTGCATCGCTATTCAGCCCATCGCTCGCTTGAGCTCAATGCCGGCCTGAAACATTTCTTCCGCTTCTGGCTGTGGTTGACCACGGCGCAGAACACTCGCGAGTGGACAGCTATCCACCGTAAACACCATGCCAAATGCGAAACCGTCGATGACCCGCACAGCCCAGTCATCAAGGGGCTGTCCACCGTTCTGCGCAAAGGCGCCGAGCTGTACCGCGCCGAAGCGGAAAACCCCGAGACCCTGCGCATCTACGGCAAGAACTGCCCCGAAGACTGGATTGAACGCAACCTCTACAGCCGTTTTCCGCTGCTGGGCGTGGCGATCATGGGCGTCATCGACCTGCTGCTGTTCGGCACCATCGGCATCACCATCTGGGCCATCCAGATGATGTGGATCCCGGTGTGGGCCGCCGGCGTGGTCAATGGCCTGGGCCATGCCATCGGCTACCGCAACTTCGAATGCCGCGATGCCGCGACCAACCTGGTGCCGTGGGGCATCCTGATCGGCGGCGAAGAACTGCATAACAACCATCACACTTACCCCAACTCCGCCAAACTGTCGGTTAAAAAATGGGAATTCGATCTCGGCTGGGCCTGGATCCAGGTCTTCAGCTTTCTGCGTCTGGCCAAGGTCCAGCGGGTTGCGCCGATCGCCCACCGTGTTGAAGGCAAAGGCAACCTGGACATGGACACCGCCATGGCGATCCTCAACAACCGCTTCCAGATCATGGCCCAGTATCGCAAGCTGGTGATCGCGCCGCTGGTCAAGCAAGAGCTGGAAAAGGTCGATCACTCGGTCCGTCACCAGTTCCACCGGGCCAAGCGTTTGCTCTCGCGGGAAACCAGTCTGCTGGACGACAAGCACCATATGCGCATCCAGACCATGCTCGAGCACAGCCAGGCACTGAAGGTAATTTACGAGAAACGCCTGGCCTTGCAGCAGATCTGGGTCAAGACCAGCTCAAATGGTCACGACATGCTGGCCGCCATCAAGGATTGGGTACACGAGGCCGAGGCCAGCGGGATTCAATCCCTGCGTGACTTCGCCGACCAGTTGAAAACCTACTCCCTGCGCCCTGCCAACGCCTGACCCTCTGATGACGGCTTGCCCCTGTATAAGGGGCTCGCCTGTGGGTAAGGCGTGCCTGTGGCGAGGGGGCTTGCCCCCGTTCGACTGCGTAGCAGTCGCAAAACCTCACAACCCGTTTTAATTAAGAAAACGCGTTACCAGTACCGCCCAGCGGCCCCCAGCCCCCCTACCCGCAAAAAGCGGGAACTTCGCTCCAAATCCCCTATCTCAAAGACACTTCGCCGTCCAGGCGGGCTCTGTTTTTTGGCCGCTGTCGACATAGCGGCATGCCCTTTGAGATTTGTGCCGATGGTCCATAAAAACCTACAAGACACATCCCTTCCACAGTGGCCAGAAGCCGCGCAAACCCTGATGGCGCTGATGCATGCCCAAGGCGAAGTGGCGCGCCTGAGCGAACGCGAACAGCTGTTCAGCTCGCTGCTGGTCAGCGTCAATGCCGTGCTTTGGGCATACAACTGGGAAACCCGCCAGGTACTCTACGTCAGCCCGGCCTATGAACGGATTTTCGGCCGCCCCGCCGGTCTGTTGCTGTCCGACTGCAACCAGTGGCGCGACAGCATCTATCCCGACGATCTGGACTATGCCGAACGCAGCCTGGCACAAGTGCTGGTCAAAGGCGCCGTTGAAGATCGCGAGTACCGCATCGTCGCTGCCGATGGCCAGGTCCGCTGGCTCAGCGACAAGTGTTTCATCAACCGTCAGGCCGAGCCGGGTCAACCGCTGATCATCGTTGGCATTGCCGAAGACATCACCGAAAAAAAGCAGATGCAAGCCGAGCTGCAACACCTGGCCAGCACCGATGTGTTGACCCAAAGCAGCAATCGCCGACACTTTTTCGAATGCGCCCATCGCGAATTCGAGCAGGCGCGACTGAACGGCGCGCCGTTGGCGTTCCTGCTGCTGGACATCGATGACTTCAAAGTAATCAATGACACCCACGGTCATCAGGAGGGCGATAAAGTGCTGCAACGCATCGCCGAGAGCGGTCGCGCGGCCCTGCGGCGTGGTGATCTGTTCGGACGGATCGGCGGCGAAGAATTCGCAGCCGTGTTTCCCGGCTGTGCACCGGACATGGCGATGCAAGTAGCGGAACGCCTGCAACGGGAAATTCAGCGGTTAAGCTTCAGCCATGATGATCAGACCTTTGGCATCACCGTCAGCCAGGGCCTGAGCAGCCTGACATACGAGGATGAAAGCATCGACAGTCTGTTCGCCCGCGCCGATGCGGCGATGTACCAGGCCAAGCGCCAGGGCAAGAACCGCATCATTTCTGGCTGAGCTCGAATTGAAATTCAACGCAAAACTTGTGGGAGCGGGCTTGCCCGCGATGGCGGACTATCAGCCACATCAATGCTGAATGCCAGACCCTCATCGCGGGCAAGCCCGCTCCCACAGGTATTGCATAAAAGTTATTTTTTGCGCAAACGCATCAGTTCCGGCAATCCGATCTTGAGCAACCGCGCTGTGCGGCTCCTGGCCAGTGCCTCGACGCCCTCATGCTCAGTCAGGCGCGCCAGTTGTGCGGCCATGTTCATCACCAGCGCTTCGCGGGAGTAAACCCCGCCACCGAACTGGTAAACCGCCGCAATCAGCTCCCGCAGCTCCAAGGGCAGGCGCCAGCGGGTCCGTAGCGCCGAACCATAGGCCGCGCCGAATTCGGCCAAAGCATCGCCGACTTCCTGCCATTCATCCAGCTCACCGCCGGCCTGCTTCCACTCCTGCAAACAACGCAGCAACGCCAGGTCGCCGAGGCAATGCAGCATGCCTGCGCAATAACAGCGCGCCTGATCCAGATCCAGCAAACGCGCCAGTGTCCGGGCGTATTCGGCGGTGTGCAGCGACAACTCCCAATAACGCTCGGCATAGTCCGCCAGCTGCGGATCGCTGAGCCGGGCACTGCGTTTGAGAGCGAGCCCCAGAATCAGGTTCATGCTTTGCCCGGTGCCCAAGCGTTGCAGCGCCTGGGCCAGGGTTTGCACAGCGACGCCATGATGCTGGGCTGCGCTGTTGGCGGCGGCGATCAGGACAGCGGTAATTTGCGGGTCCGTGCGGATTTCGTCTTCCAGCCGTGTCAGGTCGAGGCCATCGGGATTGAGGCTGCGGTTGATCGCCACCTGCACATCGGTCATCAATGGCGCACCCTCCGCCAGCTCGCGACGTCGCTCCAGGTACACCGACAAGGTCATGCCTGGCGCCAATGACGGCGCCTCGCAGGACACCTCTTCGCCGGCGTTCAGCAGCAAATCCTGCAAGCGCTGGGTCAGGGTTTCGATGTTCAAGGGTTTGGTCAGGTACGCCGTTGGCGCCAGAGGCAAGACTTCGCGCACGCTGGCGCTGTCGTTGCGGCTGCTCATCAGAATGAAGGGCAGCGGCGGATTACGCTTGCGCTGCCGGACATTGCGCAAGACGTTCAGGCCATCGACGCCAGGCAATTCCCAGTCGACGATCACCAGGTCGTAAGGATTTTCCGCCAACAGCTGCAGGGTCTCCTGGCCATCAGCACACAGGTCCAGCCGCGCGTCGCAACGCACATTCAATAACACCTGCTTGAGCAAGTCGCGGGACCAGGGATCGGCCTCGGCAATCAGCACACGCGGCACAGCGGGTAACACCACAGCAGTCATCGCACACTCCAACGGCAATGCTTGCACCTTAGACAATGATGGCCATTCGATACAGCTCAATTGCCTTCGATCTTTTCACGCGGGTACAAAAAAACCCGCCGAAGCGGGTTTTTTGTCGATCAGGTCACAAATCAATCAGAGCTCGGCGAAGCACTCTTCGATGATTGCCAGACCTTTGTCCAGTTGCTCGTCCGGCGAGGTCAACGGTACCAGTACCCGCAAAACGTTGCCGTAGGTGCCACACGACAGCAGGATCAAGCCCTTGTCACGCGCCTTGGCCACAACGGCTGCTACGGCAGTCGGGTTCGGCTTGTGCGTGTCGCCGTTTTCGAACAGCTCGACTGCGATCATCGCGCCCAAGGCACGTACTTCGCCGATCACCGGGTACTTGGCCTGGATAGCTTTGAGGCCCGTCACCAGACGCTCGCCGACCGCTTTGCAGCGATCCAGCAGGTGCTCTTCTTCGAACACTTCCATCACGGCCAGGGCCGCGGCGCAAGCGATCGGGCTACCGGCATAAGTACCGCCCAAGCCGCCTGGGGCGATAGCGTCCATGTATTCGGCCTTGCCGCACACACCGGCCAGCGGGAAGCCGCCGGCGATGGATTTGGCGAAGGTGGTCAGGTCGGCGGCAACGCCCATCTGCTCCATGGCGAAGAAGGTGCCGGTACGGCCAGCGCCCGTTTGAACTTCGTCAGCGATCAACAGAATGCCGTGCTGGTCGCACAAAGCGCGCAGACGCTTCATGAACTCTTTAGGCGCAACATAGAAACCACCTTCGCCCTGAACCGGCTCGATGATGATCGCAGCGATGTCACGCGGCTCGGCGTCGTTCTTGAAGATGCGTTCGATGCTGGCGATCGAATCGTCGATGCTCACGCCGTGCAGTTCATTCGGGTACAGCGCGCGGAAGATGCCGCCTGGCATCAGGCCCATGCCGGCCGAGTAAGGCACGACTTTACCGGTCAGGCCCAGGGTCATCATGGTGCGACCGTGGTAAGCGCCGGTGAACGCGATCACACCGGCACGGCCAGTGGCGGCGCGGGCGATCTTGATCGAGTTTTCCACAGCTTCGGAGCCGGTGGTCACCAGCAGGGTTTTCTTGGCGAAATCACCCGGCACCTTGGCGTTGATTTTTTCGCACACTTCCACGTACGGCTCGTAGGCCAGTACCTGGAAGCAGGTATGGGTCAGCTTGTTCAGCTGTTCGGTCACGGCGGCGATGATTTTCGGGTGCACGTGACCGGTGTTCAGCACGGCGATACCGCCGGCGAAGTCGATGAACTCGCGACCTTCAACGTCGGTCACGGTGGCGTTCTTCGCGTGGTCGGCGAAGATCGGGTGAATCTGGCCAACACCGCGCGGTACAGCGGCGGTGCGGCGGGCCATCAACTCAGCATTAGTCTTGCTCATACATTCCTCATTCGCCGCTCATCGGTCGGCGTGGTTCAAGGATTAAGTGGCGGGGAAGCAACTACGGCAGCATGCGATGATCGACTGCCACAGCGTTCCCGGCCACAGAGAAAATTCCGTTTGAAGCGTCGCAAAGGGACAGCGCTCTCGTGCCCTTTGCGCTTGAAGCATTGCCTTAGATGCCCAGGCAGAGGTATTTGATTTCCAGGTAATCTTCGATGCCGTACTTGGAGCCTTCACGGCCCAGGCCCGACGCCTTGATGCCGCCGAACGGTGCGACTTCGTTGGAGATCAACCCGGTGTTGACGCCAACCATGCCGTATTCCAGGGCTTCAGCCACACGGAACACACGGCCCAGGTCGCGCGCATAGAAGTACGAGGCCAGACCGAACTCGGTGTCGTTGGACATCGCGATCACGTCAGCTTCATCTTTGAAGCGGAACAGAGGCGCCAATGGACCAAAGGTTTCTTCCTTGGCCACGGCCGCGTTGTTCGGCACGTTGGTCAGAATGGTCGGCTCGAAGAAGTTGCCTTGCATGCTCTTGCCGCCCGCCAGCACGGTGGCGCCTTTGCCGACGGCGTCAGCGATGTGCTCTTGCACCTTGGCCACGGCTTTCTCGTCGATAAGCGGGCCAGTGGTGGTGCCGTCTTCCAGACCGTTACCGATCTTGAGTTTGGCCACGGCCACTTTCAGTTTTTCGGCGAACGCGTCGTAGACCGAATCCTGAATGTACAGGCGGTTGGCGCAGACGCAGGTCTGGCCGTTGTTGCGGTACTTGGAAATGATCGCGCCTTCGACGGCCTTATCCAGGTCCGCGTCGTCGAACACGATGAACGGCGCGTTACCGCCCAGCTCCAGCGACACTTTCTTGATGTCCTTGGCGCATTCGGTCATCAACTGACGACCGATTTCGGTCGAGCCGGTGAAGGACAGTTTGCGCACGATCGGGTTGCCGGTCAGCTCGCTGCCGATATCGCCAGCGCTGCCGGTCACCACACTGAACACGCCGTTCGGAATACCGGCACGCTGAGCCAGCTCAGCCAGGGCGAACGCCGAGAACGGGGTTTGCGAAGCCGGCTTGAGCACCATGGTGCAACCAGCGGCCAGGGCCGGGCCGGCTTTACGGGTGATCATTGCGGCCGGGAAGTTCCACGGAGTAATCGCAGCGGTCACGCCGATCGGCTGCTTGATCACGATCAGGCGCTTGTCTGGCTGGTGGCCCGGAATCACATCACCGTAAACGCGCTTTGCCTCTTCGGCAAACCACTCGATAAAGGAAGCGGCGTAAACGATCTCGCCCTTGGCTTCAGCCAATGGCTTGCCCTGCTCCAGGGTCATCAGACGCGCCAGGTCGTCCTGATTCTCGATGATCAGCTCGAACCAGCGACGCAACTTGTTCGCCCGCTCCTTGGCGGTCAGGCTACGCCAGGCCGGCAGCGCTTTATCAGCGGCTTCGATCGCACGGCGGGTTTCGGCAGCGCCCATTTTCGGCACAGTGCCCAGAATTTCGCCCGTTGCCGGGTTATTGACCTTGATCGTCTGACCGTTGTCCGCATCAACCCAAGCGCCATCGATAAAGGCTTGCTGGCGGAACAACTGGGTGTCTTTAAGCTGCATGTCGGCTTTCCTTAACAGCACCGCGCGAGGCGGAGCGAATTATGATTGTAGAAAGGCGCCTTATAGGCTGCCGTCAGGGAAATCATTCACCGGGCTGAAGCACATAAATAGCGCACAAATCGAACTCGTGCGGTTCAGCACCCAGACAAGAGCGTTTGAAATCTCAAACGAATCCTAGGATCAAAGGGGGTAAAGGACAATAGGCTGTTCGAAAAAAAGAACGAAAACGCCGCATTTGCCTATTTTTTCTGATCAGCGTAGCAAACGCAGGTTACGCTTTAGAAAAACGCAGGCTATTCAGCGGCATGGACGCCCGCAGCGCATATGAGTATCATGGCGCCCGCATCGCACCAGTAGCTCAGCTGGATAGAGTACTGCCCTCCGAAGGCAGGGGTCGTGGGTTCGAATCCCGCCTGGTGCACCATATGTAGAAGTGAGAAAGCCTCAGGCCGTAGGGTCTGGGGCTTTTTTGTGCCCGGCAAAATCAAAGGAGACCTTACCTGGAAAGCCTTCTTTTCGAACTGTCACTCAATAGAAAATTTCACTTCGAATAGCCTGTATGACAATACTCGACAATCGCTCAGTCAACGGATCAGGATTAGCCTCTCGCCTATGCAGGGTCAGGGCTATAGAAGGTAACGGTGGCAACCCTCGTTCGTCGGCGATCAAGAGCTCGGTGCCAGGCTGCAAACCCAAGGCCGTTCTGATCGTGTAACCCAAGCCCGCCTCGGTCGCCGCCGACAAGCCGTTGAGGCAGGAGCTGGTGAACGACAGCAACCAGGGAATCCCTTCGCGAGTCAGCGCTTCAGTGGCCATCGAATGGAACGGACAGGGCGCGTCGAACGCGATAATGGGCAACGGCGTTCCTGATTCGATACGCCAGTCAAGGTACTGGTGAGAAGAGCCTATCCACTGCATGGGCAGTTCCGCCACCCTCTCCTGATACCCGGCTCTATTGACGTCCCCCCACACCACCGCGAGGTCGAGCGAGCCATTTTCGATCCGGCTCAGCAGATCAGCATTGCGCGCAATCCGGGCCTCGACTCGAACATCCGGATGGGCCCTGGCGAACCGACCGAGCACGGTTGGCAAGAAGCTGCTCAGGTCCTCCTGAAGCCCAAGACGTACCCACCCCTTGAGCTTGAGCTCGGAAACAGCCGTGATCGTCTCATCGTTCAGACTTAAAAGCCGTCGGGAATAATTGAGCAGCACCTCTCCGGTGTCCGTCAGGGCCAGCTTGCGACCTGCTTTTTTGAACAACGGCGAGCCCGCCTGGGCTTCCAGCTTCTTCAATTGGGCGCTGATGGCTGACGTCGAACGAGCGAGCTTTTGCGCCGCCTTGGCAAAGCTGCCCAATTCGACCCCGGTGACGAAACTGCGCATGACATCTAAATCGAAATTTACCGGTCTCATGACAATCCTGTTTTTCGGGACGAACACGCAAAATAATTTGATATTCGAGACGATACTCTCATGCGAGTCTTTTAACCCACAACTATTGAACTGGTGGGATTCTTATGCCTGTAGATAACGGTCACCGCTGGAAAGTGCTTGGCGTCGGCGTTGCGGCCAATGCAAGCTTTTCCAGTGTAGTGGGGGGACTACCCGCGACAGCTGTCTATATGAGAGCAACGTATCAACTTGATAACTCCGAGTTGGGGCTTGTTTTGGGAGTTCTAGGTTTGGGCATCGCCGTTAGCGAGATCCCTTGGGGGCTACTGACCGATCGTTGGGGGGATCGTCCTGTTTTGCTGACGGGGCTTCTCACCTCCGGGATCGCCTTGCTGGTACTGGCGATGCTTGCCTTCTCCGCACCCACGGTGGTCTTGCTGGCGGTAGGCCTGTTCGTGGTGGGCTTGCTTGGAAGCAGTGTCAACGGCGCCAGTGGTCGAGCGATCATGGCCTGGTTCAAAGAGGGCGAGCGAGGGTTGGCCATGAGTATTCGGCAAACGGCTGTGCCAGGGGGTTATGCCTTGGGGGCGGTGATGCTGCCCTATCTCGCTCACTCGTACGGATTTGTCGAAGTCTTCACCGCCTCAGCCCTGTTCTGCCTCATCGCAGGCCTGTTTGCGTGGTTCTGGCTGTATGAGCCTGATTTCTCCAGCAATGCTGCGAAAAAGCAGAACCTGGAGGCTAGCAATAGCCCTTTGAAAGACTCGAGGGTCTGGCGAATCGTATTGGCCATCGGCCTGCTCTGCGCACCGCAATTTGCCATTCTCACTTATGCAGCCGTGTTTTTTCATGACTTTGGCAACATCAATATCACGCTGGTTTCCGCTACGTTGGCGGTCATACAAATGGGTGCGATCGTCAGCAGAATCTGGAGCGGGCGCTGGACCGATAAAAACAAAAACCGGCGCAGTTACCTTAAAGCCTGTGCCTGGTTGAGTGCGGTGACCTTTCTAGTGCTGGGCGTTACAGTTTCGGCAACCAGCTTCTACGGCATGAGCGAAACCCCGCTGGTCAGCGCCCTGATCATTGGTGTGATGGTCATTGCCGGGATCAGCGTGTCCGCCTGGCACGGCGTTGCCTACACAGAACTTGCCACACTGGCAGGGGCCAATCGGGCTGGCACAGCCTTGGCCATGGGCAACACCTGCGTCTTTGTCGTGCTGTTCGCGACGCCCATCGCTGCGTCCGCCCTCATGACTCATTTCTCCTGGGGCGTGGTGTGGCTGGCAGCTGCCTTTTGTGCATTGTTGACGGTGCCGCTCTTTCCCCGCACAGGTGAGCGTCCGTCACGCACAAGATGTGTTAGGCGGACGCTTACAGTCAGGCATGCACTTCACGATCAAGAACGTCCGCTACCCACTGATTGATACTCTTGTGGGCTAGCTGCGCTTTTACGGCGACAGTTGCGTGGAGTGCCGGCGCTAAACGCAGACTGAGATGGCCAGAATAGGGCTTCTGCGGCGCACGTCTGAGCTTGGCGCAAGTATCCAGATAATCAGTGACGGCCTCTTCGAATGCATTTCGAAGCTCCTGTACCGACTCGCCGTGAAACCCAACGACATCTCTAATACCAGCGATATGGCCGACAAACAGACCATCTTCCTCGCTGTATTCAATTCGGGCGGCATAGCCTTTGTAATTCATTACGCTCATGGGGTGACTCCTGCTTGTTCTAGGAAAGCCCGAGCATCACGAACCTGGTAGGGCTTTGCTTCTTTGTCCGGGTGTGGTCGGTGAAAGGTGGCGGATGAACCAGTCGCTGCCGATGCTCATCGCCTTACCCCACAACATTTTCTGGGTAGTTCTTGGGGTAGTTTCTTGGGCGGTTTCTTGGGTAGTCAGCGGAGCTGCTGCTACCTTCCCCTACACCTGTTGCGTAAAACACGCCTAGATGGACTCAAGGTCAAACAGCATTTATCAATGACAAAAAACCGCCGAAGCGGTTTTTTCATTCTGTCGTCCAGTCAAACTCGTCGTAATCATCATCCTCTTCATCCTCAAACACTTCATCATCAAGAACGTCTTCCTCAAGATCATCTTCTGCCTGCTTCGCCAGAAGAAACTCCTTGCGACTCTCAGTCACTGCTCGCCGCAGTTCCTCACCCTTCACCGGGCAGTTGAGCATTTGGGCGATGCGGTCGATTTTTTGTGCCACGGCATCCTCCAACGCATCGACTATGGGCCGATAGTGCGCGCTTTCGGGTGTCGATGCCAAATTTGCCGATCGCTGTTCACTTCATTTCTTCTGCAAATCCTTGAGTCGGGCCGTGAGGTTTTCCTTGGGGAAGCGCTTGTGCAATGTCGTCAGCAGCGCCTCGGCCGCTTCGCTTTGACCGGCTTCTTGCAGGCGTATCACTTCACGTAATTGATCATCCAGTGACTTGGCCGGCGCGGCGGCGCGTTTGCTGAGTTTGGTTTCGTCAGCCATTTCGCTGTTGATCGATTCGCGCTGCAGCGGTGCAGAAAACTCCGCCATGGGCGCAGCCGGTGCCGGGGCGGACATTGCTCCGGCCGGTGCAGCAGGTTCATGCACTTCAGCCGCTTCCTGTTTGGAGAGCGGTGCGGAGGCTTTGGGCGCAGGTGCGAAGTCATAACTCGGCAGTTGTTCCGACGGGCGCTGCACCAACGCCAGCATCAGCGCAACGCCGACGAGGCTGGCGAACGCAACCTGCCAACGGGGTTGTTGGCAAGCGCGGAGCCAGCGCTGCCACAGGTTCGGCTTCGGCGCGGGGGCTTCGCGTTGGGCTGTTGCGAGGATGAAGGCGTCGAGATGCGCCGGTGGTTCGCCGCTGCTGTGATCGCGAAAATGCTTGAGCACTTCATCGTCCGGCGATGGCGGTGTTTGTCGGGCGTCAGTCATGTCAGTACCTCCTCGGCCAGCAGCCGACGCAGTTTTTGCTGGGCGTAGCGCAAGCGGCTTTTTACGGTTTCCAGCGGGGTTTCGGTGAGGGTGGCGATCTGCGGCAGGTCAAGATCGCCGTGGGCGCGCAGCAGGAACACTTCGCGCTGGTCGGCGGGCAGGGTTTGCAGGGCGGCTTCGAGGCGTTGACCGTCGCGGCTCAGGCTTAGCAGTTGTTCGGGGTCGGCTGCGTCATCAATCATGGCGTGAGCTTGTTCGTCATAGCTGTCGTGCAACGGGTTGTGAATGCCGTGCTTGCGCCAGTGATCGATCAGTCGGTTGCGGGCAATCTGGTAGAGCCAGGTACGAAAATTCGCTCGGCCTTGTGGCTGACTGGTGCTGCGGATCAGGCTCAGCCAGGTTTCCTGATACACCTCTTCGGCCAGTTCGGGCTTGCCGCTGAGGCCGAGGAGGAATCGATAAAGACCCTGGCGATGGCGGGCGTACAAAACTTCGAACGCCGGCCCGTCGCCCGAGCGGTAGCGCGCCAGCAGCGATTCATCGCTGCCGGCGGCGGAGCTGATTGCAGGATCGGACATGTCAGTGCTGGCCTCTCTCACTCGATCCGGTTGTCGTTGGATGGTTGATTCGAGGCCATCGAGGCTCGCAGGCTCTGCGCCAATTCCACCAATTGCACGAACTCCGCGCGCAGGCCGAATTGATCGTCACCCCGGGCACCACGGGCCAGGGCTTCGGTGTCCTTCAGGCTGAAATCGCCGGTGTAGCGCCCGTCCTTGAGCTGCTGGGAAAAGGCCGCGACGGCGGCGGCAAAGCGCAGATCGTCGCTGGCGACGGAGAGTTTGCCGGCCTCACCTTTCAGGATTGGCCGCTCGATCAAGCGACTGTTCCCCCCTTCCGGCAACTGATAACGCACTCGCAGCATCGCCAATTCTCCGGTTTTTGCGGAAACATCGGCCCCAGGATTGCCATAGCGCAATGGCTCCAGCCAGCCCTTCTCGCCCTTGGGGACAATTTCATACAGCGCGGTCACCGTATGTCCTGCACCAATTTCTCCGGCGTCGACTTTGTCGTTGCTGAAATCCTCACGCTTCAAGGCGCGATTCTCATAACCCAGCAGCCGATATTCGCTGACCTGCGCCGGGTTGAACTCCACCTGCAGCTTCACGTTTTTCGCCACCACCGCCAGGGTCGAGCCGAGCTGATCGACCAGCACTTTGCGCGCCTCGCGCAGGTTGTCGATGTAGGCGTAGTTGCCGTCGCCTGCGTCGGCCAGTTGTTCCATCAGGTGCTCATTGTAGTTATCCACACCAAAACCCAGGGTGGTCAGAGACACGCCAGTCTTACGTTTATCCACAGCCATTTGCTTGAGGCTGTCGAAGTCGCTGATGCCGACGTTGAAGTCACCGTCGGTGGCCAGCAGGATGCGGTTGATGCCTTTGGGGATGAAGGCCTGTTGCGCCATTTGATACGCCAGTTCGATGCCCGACGCGCCGGCGGTCGAGCCGCCTGCGGTCAATTGATCGATGGCAGTACGAATTTTCGCTTTATCCCGTCCGGATGTCGGCTCCAGCACCACGCGAGATTCTCCGGCATACACCACCAGCGAAACCCGGTCCTGCTCGCGCAGTTGATCGATCAGCAATTTCAGGGTGCTTTTGACCAGCGGCAAGCCTTCGCGACGGTCCATGGAGCCGGACACATCCACCAGAAACACCAGGTTCGCCGGGGCGAGTTCCGCCACTGCGCGATCGGATGCCTTGATGCCGATGCGCAATAAGCGGGTATGCGGGTTCCACGGCGACGGCGCCAGCTCGGTGGTCACGCCGAACGGCGAGCCATCGGTGGGCAAGGCGTAGTTGTAGGGGAAATAATTGACCATTTCTTCCAGCCGCACCGCCCCTTCGGGAGGCAAGCGCCCCTGATTGAGCAAGCGCCGGACATTGGCGTAAGCGCCGGTGTCGACATCGGCACTGAAGGTCGACACCGGTGCTTCGGTCACGCTGTGAATCGGGTTATCGGCCAACGCCTGATATTGCTCCCGCTGCTCGTCCCGATAGCCCTGTGGATAAGTCTCACCGGCCGGCACAGGCGCGAACGCGACCGACGATGCCGGTCGTGCGCTGCGCTTGGCCAGCGCGGTGTCCGCCATGACCTCGCTACGCACCAACGCTTCGGTTTTCAGCGGACCTTGAGCCGAAGGCGCAACCGTTGCCGGGCTGTTCGTCTCAGCGTCTGGCGTGGATGAAGCGCCGCAACCGGCAACGGCCAGCAACAATCCGGCGGCGAAACCCTGGGCGGCCGGGCGGAGGTAATGCAGAGGGAGGGACATGGGGCTGACCTCAGGAGGAAATTGACTCATTCATCCTCTGAGACGGACAGCCCGTCAGGTTCGGGTTAATCGCCGGAAAAAATTTTCAGCGGTGATAACGCCGCACCACGCTGCTGTTTTTCAGCACATGGCCTTTGATTTGTTCCATCAGCTGCGCGCGGGTCAGGCCGGCAGGCAAGGCGTCTGGCGCCAGGTCCAGGGCGTAGAGCTGAATGAGGTAGTGATGGGAGCCGTCGCCAACGGGCGGGCAAGGGCCGATGTAACCGGTAGTGCCATTGCTGTTGCTGCCACTTACGCCTTCAAGGGCGGATTTGGCCCCCACACCGGCCGGGATCTGACGTGTCGTGGCCTTGATGCCGTAGTGAATCCAGTGATCGACGCCCAAGCCTTTCTGGCCATCCGGGTCGTGCATGACGATGGCATAGCTGAGGGTGCCCGCAGGGCCGGCATTCCAGCTCAAGGCCGGTGACTGGTTTTTACCGCCACATCCGTTGGCATCACTGGCCGCCACCGACGTGAATAGACGATTGTCCGAAACACCGGGAATGCTGAGGGTGAAACGTTCCTGAGCCTGCGCCGGAAACTGCACACAAAGGGCGACTGCAACGGCCGCCAGCCAAGGGTTCAAAAAGGTCAATCGGGTCATTCCGGAGCACCTGTGCGGGTGAGGCCGTGGTCGGCTGGCAAACTATAGCCGGACCGTTCATGCGCTGGCAGCAGAATTGGCTGAACCTGGGAATAAGCGCCAAACTCCTAAGTGAAACACTTGCCAGGAGATCGATCATGGCCCTGCATCGCGTTGCCCGTTTCGCCGATGTGCCCCAAGACCGTGGCCTTGAAGTCCGGATCGAGGACACGAAAATCGTCTTGCTGCGGGCCGGCGATCAATTGCGCGCCTATCAAGGCGAATGTCCCCACGCCGGGGCACCGCTGGCCGAGGGTGCGCTGTGTCACGGGCGGCTGATCTGCCCATGGCACAAGGCAGCCTATCGGCTCGAAGACGGCGCGTTGTGCGAGCCGCCGTCTCTGGACAGTCTGCGGCGTTACCCGCTTGAAGTGCGCGACGATGAGGTCTGGGTCGATGACCAGCCGATGCCCACCGCCAGCACCCCACCGGCGGACGATAAGCGGACGTTTGTGATCATCGGGGCCGGCGCTGCAGGTACAGCCTGTGCGGCGGCACTGCGGGAGAAAGGTTTCGGCGGCCGGGTGGTGTTGATCGACCGTGAGCCCGAGGCCGGGTATGACCGCACGGTATTGAGCAAATTCGTGATTGCCGGCGAGATGCCGCCCGACGAAGTGCCGCCCCTGCGCGATGAAAGTTTTTATCGCGAACAACGCATTGAACAGATAAACAGCGATGTGATGGGACTGGATGCAGCGAACCGGAGTCTGCGCCTGGCCGATGGTCAATCGTTGAGCTATGACGCCGCCGTGATCGCCACCGGCGGCGCCCCCAATCATCTTTCACTGCCTGGCGCTGATCTGCCGCAGGTATTTGTATTGCGTTCCAAAACGCAGGCGCAGCGGATTCTTTCAGCCGCCAAACCGGGTCAACGAGCAGTGATTGTCGGCGACAGTTTCATTGCTCTGGAGTCTGCCTCATCCCTGCGTGGATACGGCCTGGACGTCACCGTCCTGGCCCGCCATGCCATCCCTTTCGAGGCGCAGTTCGGCGATGCCGTCGGCAAAGCGATTCGTGCCCGGCACGAGGCCAATGGCGTGCGATTCCATACCGATGGCGAGGCTGCGCAGATCGAAGGCACAGGCAAAGTCGAAGCGGTGCTGCTGGACAACGGGCAGCGTTTGCCGGCGGACCTGGTGTTGGTCGGCATTGGCGTCACTCCGGCAACGGCCCCGTTCGCCGATCTGCCAAAAGAAAAAGACCAGTCATTGAAGGTCGATGGTGGAATGCGCGTGACCGACGGCCTCTGGGCTATCGGCGACATTGCAACCTTCCCGCTCAACGGCCAGCCCCAACGGATCGAGCACTGGCGCCTGGCCCAGCAACAGGCGCGAATTGCGGCGGCGAATATGCTCGGCGGCGATGAGCGCTACCTCGATGTACCGTATTTCTGGACCTGGCACTTCGGCAAAAACTACGACTACCTCGGACATGCCGAGGCGTGGGACGAGGTTGAGTTCAAGGGCGACCCTGACCATCCGCCGTTTATTGGTCTGTTCGGCAAGAACGGCGTGGTGGCGGCGGCCGTGGCCTGCGACCAGGAGAGGGCGATGGCAATGCTTGCCGAACGGATGAAACAACCGCTGTCGGTGGATGAGGCCTGGCGCCTGATCAGGGACGTTGGCTGACCGACATCTTCCACATCCCCCCGTAGGAGCTGCCGCAGGCTGCGATCTTTTGATCTTTGGTATATTCAAAACCGCTGAGAATCAAAAGATCGCAGCCTTCGGCAGCTCCTACATAGAGCCGGCCATGCAATGTAGTGAATGACACAACAGGAACATAGCAAGCTCAGACGTGGCTCAGCGGCTCGCGGTTGTCGTCATCCTCGGCTGGCAGGCAGATCACCAGCGCAGGCTCCAGCGGCGCCAGGGGCGGTGACAGCCGGGCCGGGTCAACCGGGATGAAGTGCGTAACGACGTGGCTGACATCGCCATCCTGATCGTTATGAATGGTCATCGAGCCTGGCGTGCGCAGTTTGGCCAATCGGTCGCCGGTCAGCTTGAAGCTTTTGCTGAGCCCCTGATCATCCACCACCGGCGCCGGCAAACGGCGCTGGGCAAAGCGCTTGCTTTTGCGCTGTTGATAACGCGCCCAGGTGATCAGGATCATCGCGTTCAACAACGCCACCCACAGGTAAATCTGCAACGTGCCGAGGGCGTCGAACAATGACACATCAATGCGCGGGCCGGCACGGGTATCGATCAACGGCCACAAACCCTGCACCAGTAAATACAACAGCCCAATCCAGGCAAGCACGGTGAGAAAAACATCGATCATGACCAGAAAGGGTCGCTGCCGGGTTCTGATGATTTTCATTGGATGACTTCCTCTTCATCGTCATTCAGCGGCTTGATGCCCCGGTCGGGGCTGACCCAACGCGCGCGCTTCTGATGTTGGCCGAACAGTACTTTGGGGAAACTGACCAGAGTGGTCAGCAGGCTGATCAACCAGAACACCAGCGGGTACCAGACCACCCAGAACATGGTCCTGCCGAGGCCTTTTTCATAACGGCGGTCGATCAGGAGGCTGACGGCGAATTGCATCAGGCAGACCACTGCCAGCAGCAGCCCGGTAAACGCCGGTGGCATCAGGTGATCGACGGCAATGGCGGGCGGCATCTCGATGAATTTGCCGACACCCCAGAAAATCACCGACAGCAGGAACGTGAACGCCCAACCGGTGGACAGGCAGTATTCGAACAGCAGCGGCCAAAGGTAACGATGGCGGTATTGCCAGATGCCACGGATGTTTTTGAACAGCACCTCGGCGCCGCCCTGGGCCCAGCGCAGACGCTGTTTCCACAGGCCACCGAGGGTTTCCGGCATGAGGATCCAGCACAACGCGCGGGGCTCGTAGAAGATGCTCCAGTGATCCAGTTGCAGCTTCCAGCTGATGTCGATGTCTTCGGTGATCATGTCCGGGCTCCAATAGCCGACCCGGTTCAGCGCCGTGCGACGGA
The DNA here is from genome assembly GCF_014192635.1 of Pseudomonas sp. Tn43. NCBI lineage: Bacteria > Pseudomonadati > Pseudomonadota > Gammaproteobacteria > Pseudomonadales > Pseudomonadaceae > Pseudomonas > Pseudomonas sp. Tn43. Next base: position 42,829 of record NZ_JACHYG010000012.1, on the reverse strand, counting down.
AGGCGACGATCACCCCGGAGACGGTAAAGATCCGCCCGAACACCCGTTGGGTACGCTTGATCAGGCCGATGATCGACGAAAACTCGCCGACCTGCACGCGGCCGATCAAGGTCGAACGGGTGCGGATGCGCGGGTTGCCGGTGACAGCACCGAGGCGTGCATTATCGAGCATCGGCGCCACCAGATACGCCGCAGTGTTCGGCGCCAGCAGCGCGTCACCGTCGATGCACACCAGATACTCGCTGCGCGCTGCAATGGCGCCCATGCGCAGGGCCACAGCCTTGCCCTGATTCTCCGCCAGGTGCAGCACCCGCAGGCGCGGATCCTGCACCGCCAGTGCATCGAGCACCGCGGCGGTGTTGTCTTTGGAGCCGTCGTTGATCGCGATCACTTCGATATTCGGGTAATGCTGGGCCAGCGCCGCATGGATGGTATCGGCCGCGTTATCACCTTCGTTGTAGCAAGGGATCAGGATCGAGATCAGCGGTTCGCCGGCCAGCACTGGCGGCAACGTAGTGTCCTGCCACGGCCAGTGCCGCTCCCAATGCAGCCAGAAATACAGGCCGCCGGCGATCCACAACCCCGACATGAACAGCGGATAGAAGAACACGAAGTCCATCAGGAATTGCCCGGTGAGCAGAAAGATCAGCCCCAGGGGAACCCCGAGGACAATCGCCAGAACCAGCAGGGCTAGAAGTCTGTCCAGCATATTAAGGATTCCACTTGTTGGAGAGCGCGGGCCGCACGGTTTTCAGCTCCGGCTGGTTCTCGAGGAAGTTGTCCGGGTAGTAGCCAAAACTGGTGGCGCCCTGACGCTTGAGGCGGCCCATCCACTCAGCCAACTGTTCGCCGTCGATGTCGGCGTCGGTGCTTTTCGTCCAGTCGCGGGCCTGCAATTCGAACACCGTGCGCTCGAGTGCGCCGGGGCGCGACTTGACCGTCGCCACCAGCGTTTCGAGCCAAGGGCCAGATTGCTGGCGGCTCTGTTTTTCCATGAGTGGCATGGCCATTGGCGCCGTCCAGTCGTAGGCGCTCAGGAAGTCATCGAGGTTCTGCGCGAACCAGGCTTCACTCTCGGGGTTGAGCATTGGCTCGGCGAAAATATTGCGCGCCGTTTTCACTTGCGGGCCACGAATGGCGCGGACTTTGGCGGTCAGTTCGTGAGTGAAATCGATCAGGTAGCGGCTCTTGAATCGCGTCCAGCGTTGCAGGCTGGCCGGGTCGTCACGCAGGGCGGCAATCGAACCCGGCAGACCGTTGGCGGCATAGACCTTCAGGGCTTCGGGGCCAGCGTCTTCGAAGTCCGACAACACCGCGTCATCGTGATAGAGGACGCCGTCGACCGACGTCATGCGCGCCATGTCTTCGTAGATTTCACCAATGATGCGCCGCACGTTCGGGTCGAAGGGCGACAAGCGCTTGTACTGGTCCGGATCGATCGAGGTGACGCCGGTTTTCGGGTCCCAGCGGGTAACTCGTGGCAGCTTCGAATCGAGGGCAAAACTCAGCACCGGCATCCAGGCATAGACTTTGACGTTAGCCCGAGTACGCAACTGCCAGGCCACGCGGTCGAAGATATCGGCGCGCATCGGCAGGTGCCGGTTGGGGAAATACAGCGAATGCACCAGGCCATCGCCGGCAGGGTCGGCGAAGGCTTGCAGGAACACCGTGTTGGCGCCCATGTCGGCCATGCGCTGGATCAGTTTGCCGAGGTTGATTTCCTGTTGGGCCGGGTCCGGGTCGTAGACGTTGTCCAGGTCCACATGCACCACGCGCATCGGCGATTCGGCCTGCACAGAAACGATGCTGTTGGCGAAGTGCTCACCATCCGGATCGGAGGCCACCAAAAAGCGCGGGCTGCTCATCAGGTTGTCGAGGGCATCGAGGCCGTCTTCCAGAGTCAGGGCCATCTGATAGCCCTGCTCGTTGATCACTTGCAGCGAGGTGCCGTCCGCCGCGCCGTAGGGCCAGACCCAGACACGGGGCTTGTAGCCGGTGACCTTGCGAATCTTCTCCGAGATGGCCGCCACGTCGGCGCGCATCCGGGCCTGGAATTGGGCTTCGGTTTCATAGCGACCGCTAGCCGCGTCATAGCGCCGGGTCGCGGCCGCTGGTTGCAGGTTGCCTTGCGGGTTGGCCAACACGCCTTTGTGACTGGCGTCGGTGTGGGCGGCGATTTCCACCAGACCGGACCGGGAAATCTCGCGGATCTGCTCCCAGGTCAGGAAGTCCGAACGCTGCCGTGGTGTGCCGGCGAAATCCACTGGCTGATTCAGCGGCGTATCGATCCACACCCCCACCGGCGCCAGCAAGGCGGGCCAGTTATAGGCGCGCAGCACCGGCAACACGCGGGTGTAGAAGCTCGAATAGCCATCGTCGAAACTCAACACGATCGCCCGCGGCGGCAGCTCGGGGCCGCCGTTGCGCGCGGCCATGATCTGATCGATGGTGACCGGCTTGTAGTTGTTCTCCCGCAGCCACGCCAGTTGCTCGATCAGCCGTTCGGTGCGCACGGCCACCACCGCCTGATCGGGGTCACGGTCTTCGACGTCGTGGTAAGAAATCCCCAGTACGTGGTTTTTTGGCCAAGGCTTTTCATTGGCCGGCATCGGGCGTTCGGACGGTGGTGCGAAGGCCGGAGCTTGCTGGGCGCAGGCGCTGATCAACAGCGCTCCCAGCAAAAGGATGAAACGCGAAATAAAAGGCATCTTCAAACTCTTCTAGAAGCGGTAAGTGAGGTCGACGAGCAGGCGCAAATCGGTTTCGCGGTCGCCGTCATAAGGCCGGTTGATCACGCTCAGCAGGCCGCCCACCTCGAATACATCGTTCCAGCTGTAGCGCTGGCCGTAACCCAGCAGCCCGACGCCGCCAGTGCCGTGATCGCGCTGGCTATAGGTGCCCGCGCCGGCCTGGAACTGCTGGCTCCAGGAGGTTTCGTAACGGTGGTAGAGCACGTGATTGACGTTCACCGTCGGCAGCACGCTGAAGTCGGATTTGGGGTTGAAATACGGCACGTCGTCGGACTTGGAGTTACGGCTGGTGCCGACCTCCAGGCCGAGGTCGACCTGCAACCCCGGCGCGCGATAAACCCCTTCGCGACCGGTGAGCAAGGCTTCGACACGGTTGTTGCCGTCGCTGAAGTGCGAAGGGCTGATCGCCAGTCTCCACTCACGGCTCTCATTGGCGCGCCAACGGATGAAACCGCTGCCGCCGTTGGCGGCGATGTCGCTGTTCAAGGCCCGCAACGGCGTTTGCGCCGACAGGTATTCGAGGCTGCCGCCGTACTGCCAGTGATCGTCGATGTCTCGGGCAATCGCCAGGCGCGCGCCTTGTTTGTCACCGAAGCCGTAGGAATGGTTGGAGACTTCCGCTTCCAGGGTCATGTCACGGGTCCGGCGTTCGAGCCCCACGCGCTGAAAGCGATGGTGACCGGTGCCTTCCTGGAAGTCGCCGGTGGCGTAACCGGCACCGGCGAACACGCGCCAGTCTTCATCGATGGGCGGGCTGTACAGTGTGGTTTCGATGCCGAAATCGCGACTGCCGTTAACCGCCCCGGCGTCGTCGTTGCCTCCGCCATAACTCTTGCCGCCGTAGGCCTCCACCCGCAGCTCGGCCATGTCATGGACCGCACGTTGGCGCTGCAAACGCTGGACCTGACGGTTGTCAGGAAAACGCACGACTACATCGTCGGTCAGTGCATCCATCTGCCGCCATTCCTGCAAGTCCATGGCGGTGTGGCCCTGGGCAATTTCCAGCCCGATGTCCCGCGGTGCCATGCTCTCGGTTTCCTTGAGCTGATTCTCGGCGCGCCGTGGCCAGTCCCGGGCCAGGTACAGATCGGCCTGGGCCAGACGCAGGCCGAGGTTGCCCGGGGCCTGATTGACCAGCGTCTGCAAACGCTGCTCGCCCGCCGGCAGATCAGCGCCGTAGGTACCCGCTTGGGCAGCGAGTTGCTGCGCGTCCATCCATTCATCGTTGGGACTGCCCACCGGTAAGCCTTTGAGCTCGACCCGCGGCTTCTGTGTTTTCGCCAAGTCCTCGGCGACCTGACGTGCTTCATCGGCCTTATCGCTTTCGAGCAAGGCGTAATAGAGCGCGGTGCTGTCTTCCAGACGGTCGCCGACATCGGCATCCGGCGCGACCAGCACCTGACGGTACAGATCGGCGGCGATTTCTGGCTGACGCTGATCCAGATAAGACGACGCCACCCAACGCAGGGCATAGGTCGGGATCTTCACGCCTGCGGCGAGCAACTTCTGGTATTCGGCGATCACATCAGCGGTGCGGGCACGGGCCTTGAGGGCGCCCATGCGATCGATTCGCCAGCGGATGACGTCATCGTGGGCCTGAGGATCCGGTGCCCAGCTCGCCAGCAACTGGTCGTAATCGGCCAGAGCCCGATCGGCGATCAGATAACGTTCTTTTTCGCTGCGGGTGGCCAGCTCGGCCAAACGCACGCGCTCTGCGGCCAAGTCACCTTCAAGGCGGCGCAACGTGACCGGATCCAGCAATCCCGGCCGCTGACGCGCCAGGCGCAAGGCCGGTTCCGGCAGGCGGGCGCGTTGCAGGGCAATCACGTATTCCCGAGCGACGTCGGGCTTGCTGCCGGCGCGGACGAAGGCCTGATCGTATTCAAACAGCGCGTCATAGGTGGCACCGGCGCGGGTCAAGGCGTAGGCCAGGGCCAAGCGGCGGGAAGGATCATCCGGTTTTGCCGCCACCATTGCCCTAGCGCGGGCAACCGCTTCGTCAGGCTTGCCGGCATCGGCCTGGGTCATCGCCAGCCCCAGCTGCAGATCGGCGTTTTTCGGATCAAGGGCCAGGGCCTTGTTGTACACCCGGGTCGCCGAATCCCAGCGCTTGAGGTTGCGATAGGCACGCGCGGTGGCGGTCAGGGCCTGAACCGGCAGCGCCCGATTGTACCCCCGGGTTTCATAGACCTGGACCACTTCAGCGTCCAGACCGGCCCAACTGGCGATCTGCAAGTGATCGCTGATCTGGCCGGTGGTGGCCTGATTGACCGGCACCTGGCGCAACACCGTCAGCGCAGGCGTGTGGTTGCCGGCTCGTGCATCGTGAACCATTTGGTCATACGGCGTATCGGCGAACGCCAGCACCGGCCAAAGCAATTGGCCGCACAGCGCAACGCGAAACAAGGGGCGCAAACCACGATGAATAAAGGGACCAGCAATACACGGCATTCGTCAGCATCCTTACATGGCCAGCCGGGTCGCAATGTCCCCTTCCCCTTCTTGGCGGAAAGCCGGATCGAAAGACCCGGCCAGGCTTTATCGACGCAGTTTTGCATGCCAGCGAAGTCAACTATTCAGCGCGCAATAATTCTTCAGATTCGTGATGTTCGGGTCTTCTCCAATGCCACTCAGCCAAGTGCAAATCCATGTGGAGCGAGCTGTGGCGAGGGGGCTTGCCCCCGTTTGAGTGCGCAGCACTCACAAGATCTTTGGTGCATCAGAGATTTTGGGGCTGCTGCACAGCCCAACGGGGGCAAGCCCCCTCGCCACAGCTCGCTCCACAGGAAGGGTGCTCGGCTGACCCCAGACAGCAAAACGCCCGGCGTCTGCGTGTTGCAGAGGCCGGGCGTTGTGTTGAAGCCTGAAATTTTTACTGGATGGAGACGTTGCCGGTGCCGCCGAGCTTGCTCATCACAAAGCCGACAAACTCCTCGAGGGTCATTTTCTGGCCGTTGAAGTCCACCTGATTGTTGGCGTAGTGCAGCTTGGTGACAACGTTGTTACCGTCCAGCTTCGCCAGTTGCGTGCCCACCGCCATGCTGCTGAACATGTCGGCGGTTGCGCTTGCCTGATCGGCAATCAGCTTGGCATCGGTCTGGCCGTCGATTTGCGATTGCACGGTAAGCACATCAACCAGCATTGGCTTGGACACCAAAAGGTTGAAGTCCAGCAGCGCGATTAACTGCTTGATCAACTGGTCTGGCGGCAAGTCCATGGATTGCGGTTTGGTCAGGTCCAGCACCAGGTTGACGCGGCTTGCGCCGTGGGTGGTGTTGAACGACAGGTTTTCCAGAGCCACCTGGGGACCTGCGGCCAGCAGTTTCTCCAGGCTGGTCTTGACCTGTTCCTCTTCGGCCGGGGTCAGGTTCAGCTCCGGCGCCGGTAGACCGGCGGCAGCGGCTTCAGTGGCGGCCTTTTCGTACGGTTGCAATTTGGTCTGGTAGATCTGCATCAGCGACATCGTTGACGGGATGTCGAGGTTTTTCAGGCTCATGGCCATTTGCGCAGAGCCGATCACCTTGCCGTTCAAGGACATTTCACCGACCTTGTAATCGGCACGCCCCGAAGCGTTGGTGCCCGATTCCTCGGTCTTGTTCTTCATTTCAAAGTTCTTGACGCCGAATACCGACTGCTTGGCGCCGAAGGTGGTCTTGCTGTGGGTCAGCCCGACGGTGTTTTCGCCGGTGTAATAGCCGTACGTGCTTTTGTTCAGGTTACTGGCCACGGTCAAGCCGTTGAGCTCGACCTGCACCGGGGTCTGATCTTCAGCCACGGTGGTCAGCTTCAGGCTGTCCATATATCCGTCGGCCTTGACCTTTTGCGCCTGGGCACTGGCGTCTACGTCGATTTTCATACCGGAAAAGGTCAGACTGGATTTGTCATCCAGCGCGGTTTCCAGCGGCACAAACTCGAGGGTGCCCTTGGTGGAATTGTCGTAGCCAATGTTAACCACGCCTTTGACCGGGGATTTGTCCTTGGCGGCGGCGAACCACTTTTCGGTCAGCGGGGTCTTTTCCAGTTCGTAGTGACTGGTCGCCAGGACCGGCAACCACTTCAGCGACACCAGGCGCGAGAACGGCAGTGGACCGTGTTCGATGCGATCGACGAACAGCAACTCGACCGGCGTTTCACCAAACATCTCGCCTTCGCCCTTGAGGCGATAGTGCGCGGTACTGCTGAACACATGGCGGTCCAGCGACACCAGCTCCAGAGACGCCGTGCCGTTGGAACCCGCCAGCGCGGCTTGCAGTTCTTTGTTGGCGTCGGTGATCGAAGTGTTCAGTACCCCATCGAGCTTGCTGCCGGTGTACCACGCACCGCCGGCACTGATTGCACCGATGGCCACGACAATTCCTAGAAGCACGCCTGCTGATTTATTCATGAAGTACCCGTCAATGTCCGTTGTTGAAAGTGTGGTCGTCTTCCCTGAACCCATGGGGTTGCGGTCACGACTGCGCTGAAAGTGGGATGGAGATTAGCATTTGCGCCGCAAAGCGGCCCAATGATTAAAGGTGAAAGAATGTCTATGAACCGCGCAGGGGGCGAGAGTTTTGGTGGTCATGAGATCGCCATCGCGGGCAAGCCAATATCAACTCAGGAATATTGAACCTCAATCTCATCCAATTGATGATCAAAGCTCTTGAGCCGCGCCGTCCACGTATACACCAGCACTTCAAAATCCCGATTGATCACCGCCCCGCCGGTCACTTCCGCGCGCGGGTCGCAGAAATCCAGCTGATAGCGTTCACGGGCCATGGCGTTGGCGACATCGGACAGCTCGCGCGCATTGTTGAGCCAGTGCCACCCTTCATCGGCCACTTGCTTGTCCAGCGCCAGGCACTGTTTTTTCAAGGTTTCGAGGCTTTTTTCCAGCGGCGTGCCAGTGAGTTCGCCCATGACTTCCTGGAACGTGCGCCCCGGTTGCCAGTAACTGCCCCAGAAATACCGGTCGAACACCGTTTCGACACGACGCAAAGCCACCTTGGTGTCCCAGATCAGCACCAAGGTCTTGCCTTGTTCGAGTTGCCGTTTCTTGATGCGCTGGTTCTGCAATGAAGCCCAGGCGACCACCACGATAGCCATCACGGCGATCAACGCCGCCGCGCTGTCGAGGAATATCAGCGCCGTGTCGAGCTCGTGAGCCAGCATGACGCCGTAGAAATAGGTGGCCGACAGCAAAACCAATGCCGCAATGGCGCACCAGAAGCCGGGAGCGTAAGGGTTTTTCATTATTAGATCCCCATGATCAACGCAAGCCTTGATCGACGGGTTCGCCGCGCGCCCCCATCAAGTCAAAGCATAGCAATGGCCTCAGGGTTTGCCGGAGTGGGACCCTTGCGTTCGTCCGCTTTCCGGGCCGCAATGCAAGGAACGTCCGTCTGTCGTGACGTGTACAAGCTTGACCCAAGGAATGTAGTGAAGATGTATATACTTCGTCAGTACATATTCCGAGGACTTGGACATGTCAAAACAAGCCGTTTTTACGATGAAACTCGAACCCGAATTGCGTGAACAGTTCATGGCCGAAGCAGAAGCTTCTCATCGTCCTGCCTCTCAAATCGTCAGGGAAATGATGCGTCAATTCGTTCAAACCCAACGCGAATCGCGCGAGTACGAAGCATTCCTGCAGCGTAAGGTCGACAAGGCCCGAGTGTCCATGCACGCTGGGGATGGCCTGAGCAATGAAGAAGTTGAAGCAGAATTCACTGCCAGGCGAATGCGAGCAGCCATACAAGAATGAAGATAGTCTGGACGCCAATAGCAGCACAGGATCGTGCAGACATTTGGGATTACCTGCATGCCGTCAACCCGCAAGCCGCCATCGACATGGATAACCGCTTCATGGACGCGATATCCCGCCTTGCCCAATACCCAGAAAGCGGCCCTGTCGGAATCATTGCAGGTACCCGCGAGTTAATTCCACGTCAGAGCTATCGCGTCATTTATGAACTAGGGCCAGACGCGATCTGGATACTCGCTCTAGCGCACACGTCCCGACAGTGGCCACCAGAAAGATGATTGTTATACCCCCCGCCCCTTCCTCAGCAGCACATCCAGCTGATCCACCACCTCTGCCCAATCCGCATCATCCAGAATTTCCTCACGCAGCAGCTCTGCCTGGCTCTCATTCCAGAAGAACGCGTCCGCAAGGTGCAGTTCGGGTTTGAGCGGTGAATGGGTAGCGATGAATTTATCGATGCTTTCGGCGTCATCCGGCAGGCCGAGTTGTTTGAACAGCGCTGGGAGGGTGTGGGTTGGGGATTCCATATCGGGCTCCTTCGTGATCGCGTATTTGGATGGGGACCGCGGTGCGGCTATTCGCGGGCAAGCCCGCTCCCACAGGGTTTTCGCAAATCCTGTGGGAGCGAGGCTTGCCCGCGATGACGTCAGTCGGGTCGACTGTTATGCCGACAGGCTCAACTCACGCACTTCGGCATGCGGCACTATCTTCAGAAATTCCGGCACGCTCATATGTACCAGATTGCTGTGGTTGCCGGCTTCCAGGTAAATGTCTTTCTGCCGGGTCAGCAGTGGGTCGATGACCATGTCCATTCCGTAGGATTCGCCCAATGCAGGCACGGCACCGCGTTCGCAATCGTCGAACAGGTGCGGCAGGTTGCTTTCACGGGTGACTTGCCATTCGCCGCTGCCGCGCACTTTGCTCAAGTCCAGGTGACAGCTGGCGGGGAGTACGGCCATCAAATAGTGGCCATGGTTGTCGTCAAGAATCACCGATTTGGCGACCCGTTCGGCAGGAATGCCCGCCAGCCGAGCCGTTTCAAGGCTGCTGGCCGAGTGCGGGTGAGAAACGATGTCATATTCGCAGTGAGCCTTGTCCAGGCAGTTCTGCACGGTTTTTGCCATACGCATGATGCACCTCGGTGTCCGCAGCAACGAATCACGGACGGTGGTTAACTTTTTTGTCTCCATTAAAAGTCTAGGCCCGCCGAGGGGTTCCGATGGGAAATCCGCCCGTCGGACGCTTTCGACAACGGGTCAGGATTCATACAAATGCGTGCTCAACTAGACTTGTATACAGAGTCATAAATGACTCGTGGACGGATGACTCTCCCGGAGGGTCAAGTGAACAGGCGTTGCTGTGCAATGACGCCGCTGCTGGCCCTGAGCGGACCGGTTTTCGCGGCGGACACGCTTATTGTGCTGGTCCCCGATCCCCTCGGGCTCTGGCTGATCACGTTCGGCATTGCGTTTCTGATCGCCGAGGCGGCCTTGCCCAATTACGGGGTGATCGGCCTGGGCGGCCTTGTGATGTTCGTGATGGGGGCGGTGATTCTGACGAACACCGAAGTCCCCGTTCCGTTGATGATCGGCTTGGGGCTGATCAGCGCACTGCTGCTGATTTTCCTGGTGATCCGCGCCTTGAAAACCCGACCGCGCCGCAACGTCAGCGGTGACGCCGAAATACTGGGCGCCGTGACGCCGATAACGTCGTTGCAGGCCGGTAATGCCTATATCGGCTGGGTACACCTGCAAGGCGAGCAATGGCAAGTCATGAGCGCAACACCGCTTCAACCAGGCCAACAGGTTCGGGTAGTGGCACGCAAGGGTCTACTGCTGGAAGTGGCCGCGGCTGACGCGGTGCCCGCAATGAATAATGATGGCGGAGAATAGTCATGGGCCTGCAACTGGGTTTTGCCACGCTGCTGTTATTGCTGATTGCACTGGCGGGGTCGACCTTCCGCATCCTGCGCGAATATGAACGCGGCGTGGTGTTCCAGCTCGGGCGCTTCTGGCAGGTCAAGGGCCCCGGCCTGATCCTGCTGATTCCGGTGGTTCAGCAAATGGTGCGTGTCGACCTGCGCACCGTGGTGCTCGATGTGCCGGCCCAAGATGTGATTACCCGCGACAACGTCTCGGTCAAGGTCAACGCGGTGCTGTATTTTCGCGTGCTCGATCCGCAAAGAGCGATCATTCAGGTTGAAGACTTTCTCATGGCCACCAGCCAACTGGCCCAGACCACATTGCGGGCAGTGCTCGGTAAACATGAACTCGATGAATTGCTGGCTGAACGGGAACGGCTGAACGTCGACATCCAGCAAGTGCTCGACGCGCAGACCGATGCCTGGGGCATCAAGGTGGCCAACGTCGAGATCAAGCACGTGGACCTCAACGAATCGATGATTCGCGCCATCGCCAAGCAGGCTGAGGCCGAACGGGAACGTCGGGCCAAGGTGATCCACGCCGAAGGCGAATTGCAGGCCTCGGAAAAACTCATGCAGGCCGCCGAAATGCTCGGCCGTCAGCCGGGGGCCATGCAACTGCGTTACATGCAGACGCTGAGTTCGATTGCCGGCGACAAGAGTTCAACCATCGTTTTTCCGCTGCCGATCGAGTTCCTCAAGGGGATGGCGGATTTGTCGTCGAAGCCTTGAGGAATAATCTCCGGGCGCCAAAAGATCGCAGCCTTCGGCAACTCCTACAGGTGTACGCCGGGCCATTGTAGATACCGTGCCCGACTTATCGTTTCGGCAACACCGCGCATTCACCGAGCCAGGTCAGCAAACGATCGAGACAGGCCTCGATCGATTGCGCACCGGTGTCGAGCACCAGCGATGCGCATGGCGGTGGTTCGTAAGGCGCGGAAATACCGGTGAAACCCGCCAACTCACCCCGTCGAGCCTTGGCGTAATGACCTTTGGGGTCACGCTGTTCACACACCGCCAACGAGGCGCTGCACCAGACTTCACGGTAATCCTCACCCAACCGTCGGGCGAACACTTCACGCAACTCCATCAAAGGCGCGATCATCGCGAGGATGACAATTTGCCCGTTCTCGACCAACAGTGCCGCGAGCTCACTGGCGCGGCGAATGTTTTCCAGGCGATCACTGTCGCTGAACCCAAGATCGCGATTGAGCCCCACCCGCAGTCCATCGCCATCGAGCACCACACTTTGCACGCCGTGCTCGAACAACTCGGCGTGCAGTGCCTGGGCCAATGTCGATTTGCCCGCGGCCGGCAAACCGGTCAGCAACATTGCCGTGCCCCGATGGCCGTTGCGGGTCTCCCTTTGGGCGCGGCTGATGCTCGCCATCGGCGCCAGCAGATTATTGGACCGGGGCATGGGCCACCGGCACTGAGATATTGCCCGCCGCCCACGCCTCTTCGCGATTGGCCAGGGCCGTGGCGATGGACTGGACTTCGGTCGATTGCACTTCGTCCGGCAGCGGATCGAGACCGGCGCTGGCGAAGATCTGCCCGTAAGCGTTGCGCAGGTCGGCATAAGACAGGTCGCGTCGCAGGTCCGCCTGCAAGGTGTTCAGCTCGCCCTGGATCAGGTCCAGTTCGCCCAGCCCCGCCGCCTGATGACGATTGCGCAATTGGCCGACGATTTGCCCATCGATGTCTGACAGTTGTTGATTGGTCTTGAACTGCCGCATCGCTTCGCGATAGTTGGCGTTGGCCACGTAAAGCTGCGCCAGGATGGCAATCGACATCGCCTGCCTGCGCGCCGCGGCGACTTCTTCACCGGCCTTGGCAACGTCAATCGCGGCGGGCGCGGAAATGACATTGAACAGGTTCCAGGTGACTTTCACCCCATAATCCGCCCAGCCCTGCTCCACCAAAAACGAGTTGCTGTCGTAATGCCCGCCTGCGGCAAACTCCAGCCCCGGCAGCAGACGCAGCATGGCTTTGCGGGTTTCGGCGGCGCTGATGCGGGTCTGGTAATCCTGCTCGCGCAACTCCGGCCGACTGGTGAGGGCTTCCTGTTCCAGGCTGGCGAGGTCGACCTTGAGTTCCGGGATGACGTAATCGTCCTGGGTCGCCAGCGTCAGATGGGTGCTTAGCGGCAGGTTGATCAAGGTCGCCAGTTCGGTTTTCGCCAGCGACAGTGCGCGGCGTTGTTCTTCCAGTTGGCGGGTGGCTTCGATCAACGAGCGTTGATAGCCCAATGCCTGAATCGGATCGCCGATACGCTGCTCGCTCATGCTCTGGCTATTGGTGCGAGCGGTTTCGACCCGGGCCATGAGGCTGTCGATCTGTTTGAGCAAACGTTCGGCAGCCATGGCTCGCCAATAGGCCGAGCGCACATCCTGCACGATGGTGTTGATGACCTTGCGCCGACGCTCCTGGACGATCAGTCGCTGGTCGCCCTGTTGCTTGGCGCTGATGTAGCTGACACCAAAGTCGAGCACGTTCCAGACCATGGTCAGGTCTGCCACTTCACGGTCGCGGTCCTGGGAGGTCGACGGTTCCAGGGACTGGGCCCCGGTCTCGACGCTCTGGCTGCTGGAGGCGCTGACGTTGTTACGCCCCACGTAACCGGCATCCAGCGCCATGCGCGGCAGCATGTCGAAACTGGCGAGGTCGAGTTGGCGCTTGGCCAGGGCCTCTTCCATGATCTTGAGCCGGCCTTCGAGGTTGTATTTCACCGCCCGGGCCATGGCCTGATGCAGGGTCAGCGGGCCACTGAGGGGCTCCTGTCCCTTGTACATGTTTTGCAGATCGCTTTTGGCGCGCTGTTGGCTGACGCTGCGTTCGATCGGTTCACTGGTCACTGCACAACCGCTGATCGCCAGCGCCAGCAGGCTGGCACCGAATAACTTCTGACTTCTCTTCATCCTTGGAGCCCCCGGGTGCCGCCTTGCTTTATGGTTTCTTCAGGCCTGCATTTCACTGATGCCGACCTGTTGCAAAGCCGCGGCCAGGCTTTCGACCTGCCGCTGCTCGGTGTCTTTGATTTGTTGCAATTGCTGGCCAAGACTCGGTGCGCCAAACACGCCGCGCAGTCCTTGGGAAACATCTCCCATCCTGATTGAGTTATTGCCGAAGGCATTCAGCGAGTCCCCCTCGCTGACCGTGTCCTGATTGAACAGACTCGACAGCGTGCTGCTGCCAAAAACCCCGCCATCGCCGCCGCCAAAACCGAGGAAGCCGTGACCTGAGCCATCGCCACCGTTTTCACTGCTGCTGAATACCTGGGCGATAAAGCTGGGCGTCAGCGCCCCATGGCTCATGAAAATATCGCCCAAAGGCCGAATGCCGTTGCCGATCACTCGCTGTTCAAACAGCGGGGTAAAGGTCAGTGGCGAGCCGAGATCGCCAGTGGGTGGCGTAAAGATGATCGGCTGTAATGGCACGTTGGGCAGATCGGGCACGCTGACAGGAACCGTGACCCGGAACTCGGGTTCCGGCGGCACCACGACAATCGGCGATGACGGTGCAACGACTGTATTGATCGCATAGCTGTTCGACAGGCTGACACCGCTGCCCGTGTTGCCTGCTGAATCGCTGACGCCAGCGACGCTCAGGCTGATCGCATTGTTGCCACTGCTGACGTTAGCGTTCGGCGTCAGGGTCGCAGTCCAGGTTCTACCGCCATCGCTGCTGCTCAAACCGGACAAGCTGCCGTTCGCCACGTTGATGTCGGACAGGTCAAAGCCACTCACTGCTTCGTTGAAGGTGAAGGTCACCAATGAGGTCTGGCCCACGCCCAGGTTGGGGTTGGCAACTACCACCGTGGCCGTCGGCCGTTCGCCGTCGATGGCGTAGTTGTTGGATACCGCGACGCTGGCGCCGATGTTGCCCGCCAGGTCCGTCACGTTGCTGGTGTCCAGCGCAATGAAATTGCTCGGGTCGGTGATACTCGCGGTGGGTGTGAACGTTCCGGTCCAGGTCTTGCCGCCGTCGCTGCTGGCCAGATTGGTCAGCTCGCCGTTGGTGACGCTCAAGTCCGACAAATCGAAGTCGCTGACCGCCTCACTGAACGTGAAAGTCACCAGTGTCGTCTGGCCGATGCCCAGGTTCGGGTTGGCAACCACGATGGTGACGGTCGGGCGAGTCGCATCGAGTGCGTAGTTGTTGGAAATGGCGATGCTGGCGCCGGCATTACCCGCCGCGTCGAGCACATTGCCGGTGTCGAGCAGGATCAGGTTGGTCGCATCGTCAAGGCTCGCGGTTGGTGTGAGTGTGGCGGTCCAGGTCACACCGCCGTCGCTACTGGCCAGGTTGGACAGCACGCCATTGGCCACGCTGAGGTCCGCCAGATCGAATCCGGACACCGCTTCACTGAAGGTAATGGTCACCGTGGTAGTTTCACCAATGCCCAGTTTATTGTCCGCCACCACAATGGTCGCGGTCGGGCGAACGGTATCAATCGCGTAGTTGTTGGAGTCGGTCACGCCGACGCCGCTATTGCCCGATACGTTGGTCACACCGCTGTTGTTCAGGCTGATCAGGTTGGTGGTATCCGTCACGCTGACCGCAGGTGTGAAGGTCGCGGTCCAGGTCACGCCACCATCGATGGACGAAACGTTGCTGAGGGTGCCGTTGGCTACCGTCAGGTCGGCGTTGTCAAAACCACTGACCGCCGAGCTGAACGTGATGGTGACCAACGAGGTTTCCCCGACCTTCAGCGCGTTGTCGGCGACCACGATGGTGGCGGTCGGCACTTCGGTTTCCACCACATAGTTGGCCGAGTTGGTGGTGCCTGATCCGGCATTGCCGGCCAGGTCCGAGAGGCCGCTGTTGCTCAGGGTGATGAGGTTGCTGGTGTCGGTAATCCCGGCGGTCGGAGTGAAGGTCCCAGTCCAGGTGATGCCGCCGTCGCTGCTGCTCACCGCGCTCAACGTACCATTGGCGACGCTCAGGTCGGCGTTGTCGAAACCCGTTACCGCTTCGCTGAAGGTGATGGTCACCAGCGCGGTTTCGCCCGGTTTCAGGGTCGTGTCGCTCAGCACGATAGTGGCGGTCGGGCGTTGGCTGTCGATGGCGTAGTTATTCGAATCGGTGGTGCCGGTCCCCGTGTTGCCTGCCCCGTCGATCACTGCGGTATTGTCCAGGGTAATCAGGTTGGTCGAATCCGTGATGCTCGCCGTCGGCGTCAAGGTGGCGGTATAGGTGATGTTATCGCTGGTGCTCAGATTGCTCAGGGTACCGTTGCTCACGGTCAGGTCGGCCGTGGTAAAACCGGTCACTGCCTCGGAGAACGTGATGGTCACCACCGAGGTTTGCCCCACCCCCAGCGCCGCGTCCGCGACCACGATGGTGGCCGTCGGGCGCACGTTGTCGATGGCGTAGTTGTTGGAATCGGTAGTGCCGCTGCCGGCGTTGCCCGAGCCGTTTTGTACACCGCTGTTATCCAGGGTGATGACGTTGCTGGTGTCGGTGATGGCAGTGGTCGGCGTAAAGGTTGCGGTCCAGGTGATGCCGCCATCGCTACTGCTCACCGAGCTCAAGGTGCCATTGGCGATGGTCAGGTCAGCATTGGAGAAACCGCTGACCGCTTCACTGAAGGTAATGGTCACCAGCGAGGTTTCACCGACGCTCAGCGCAGTGTCCGCGACGACAATAGTGGCGGTCGGCAGCACCGTATCGAGGGTGTAGTTGCCGGAGTTGGTGGTGCCGCTGCCGGTGTTGCCGGCCAGATCGGCCACGCCGGTATTGGCCAGGGTAATGACGTTGCTCGGATCATTCACGCCGACGGTTGGCGTGAAGGTCGCGGTCCAGGTGATGCCGCCGTCACTGCTGCTGACCGCGGTCAAGGTGCCGTTGGCGATGGTCAGGTCGGCGTTGGTGAAACCGCTGACCGCTTCGCTGAAGGTGATGGTCACCAGCGAGGTTTCGCCTGCGGTCAGTGTGGGATCGGCCAGCACAATCGTGGCGGTCGGACGCAGCGTATCGATGGCGTAGTTGTTGGAATCGGTGGTGCCGCTGCCGGTGTTGCCCGCCAGATCCGCCACGCCGGTGTTGTTCAAGGTGATCAGGTTGGTGGGGTCGTTGATGCTCGCACTCGGCGTGAAGGTCGCGGTCCAGGTAATGCCGCCGTCGCTGCTGCTCACCGCGCTCAAGGTGCCGTTGGCAATGGTCAGGTCCGCGTTGGTGAAGCCGCTGACCGCTTCGCTGAACGTAATGGTCACCAGGGAGGTTTCGCCGATTCTCAACGCCGTGTCTGCGACCACAATGGTGGCCGTCGGGCGCACGGTGTCGACCGCATAGTTATTGGAGTCGGTGGTGCCGCTGCCCACGTTACCGGTGGCGGCAGCCTGCACGCCGGTGTTGTCCAATGTGATCAGGTTGGTCGCGTCGGTAATGCTGACTGTGGGGGTGAAGGTGGCGGTCCAGGTGATGCCGCCGTCGCTGCTGCTGACCGCGGTCAAGGTGCCGTTGGCAATCGTCAGGTCAGCGTTGCTGAAACCGCTGACCGCTTCACTGAACGTGATGGTCACCAGTGACGTTTCACCGATTCTCAGGGCGTTGTCCGCAACGACAATAGTGGCGGTCGGCAGCACCGTATCGAGGGTGTAGTTGCCGGAGTTGGTGGTGCCGCTGCCGGTGTTGCCGGCAATGTCGGCCACACCGGTATTGTTCAGGGTGATGACGTTGCTCGGGTCATTCACGCCGACGGTTGGCGTGAAGGTCGCGGTCCAGGTAATGCCGCCGTCGCTGCTGCTCACCGCGCTCAAGGTGCCGTTGGCGATGGTCAGGTCGGCGTTGGTGAAACCGCTGACAGCTTCGCTGAAGGTGATGGTCACCAGCGAGGTTTCGCCTGCGGTCAGTGTGGGATCGGCCAGCACAATCGTGGCGGTCGGACGCACCGTATCGATGGCGTAGTTGTTGGAATCGGTGGTGCCGCTGCCGGTGTTGCCCGCCAGATCCGCCACGCCGGTGTTGTTCAAGGTGATCAGGTTGGTGGGGTCGTTGATGCTCGCGCTCGGCGTGAAGGTCGCGGTCCAGGTGATGCCGCCGTCGCTGCTGCTGACCGCGCTCAAGGTGCCGTTGGTAATGGTCAGGTCCGCGTTGGTGAAGCCGCTGACCGCTTCGCTAAAAGTGATGGTCACCAGGGAGGTTTCGCCGATTCTCAACGCCGTGTCTGCGACCACAATGGTTGCCGTTGGCCGCACCGTATCGACCGCAAAGTTGTTGGAATCGGTGGTGCCGCTGCCGGCGTTGCCCACCAGATCCGCCACGCCGGTGTTGTCCAGGGTGATCAGGTTGGTCGGGGCGGTGATGCTGGCGGTCGGGGTAAACGTCGCGGTCCAGGTGATGCCGCCGTCGCTGCTGCTCACCGCGCTCAAGGTGCCATTGGCAATCGTCAGGTCGGCGTTGGTGAAATCGCTGACTGCTTCATTGAAGGTGATGGTCACCAGCGAGGTTTCGCCGATTCTCAGCGCATTGTCTGTCACCACGATGGTTGCGGTTGGACGAAGCGTATCGATCGCATAATTGTTCGAGTCGGTGGTGCCACTGCCGGAGTTGCCCGCCAGATCCGCCACGCCGGTGTTGTTCAGGGTGATCAGGTTGGTGGTGTCGTTGATGCTCGCGCTCGGCGTGAAAGTCGCAGTCCAGGTGATGCCGCCGTCGCTGCTGCTCACCGCGGTCAAAGTGCCGTTGGTAATGGTCAGATCCGCGTTGGTGAAGCCGCTGACCGCTTCGCTGAAAGTGATGGTCACCAGCGATGTTTCACCGATTCTCAGCGCATTGTCTGTCACCACGATGGTTGCCGTTGGCCGTAGGGTATCGATGGCGTAATTGTTCGAATCGGTAGTGCCGCTGCCGGCATTGCCCGCCAGGTCGCTGACTCCGGTGTTGTCCAGGGTGATCAGGTTGCTCGTGTCGGTAATGCTCGCACTAGGCGTGAAAGTCGCGGTCCAGGTGAGGCCGCCGTCGCTGCTGCTCACCGCGCTCAAGGTGCCGTTGGCAATGGTCAGGTCCGCGTTGGTGAAGCCGCTGACCGCTTCGCTGAACGTAATGGTCACCAGCGAGGTTTCGCCGACTCTCAACGCCGTGTCTGCGACCACAATGGTGGCCGTCGGGCGCACGGTGTCGACCGCATAGGTATTGGAGTCGGTGGTGCCGACGCCGGCGGTGCCCAGAATGTTGATCACACCGGTATTGTCCAGAGTGATGACGTTGCTTGTATCGGAAATACTGGCGGTCGGCGTGAACGTTGCGGTCCAGGTGAGGCCGCCATCGCTGCTGCTCACTGCGGTCAAGGTGCCGTTGGTGACTGTAAGATCCGCATTGCTGAAACCGATGACCACCTCGGAGAACGTAATGGTCACCAGGGACGTTTCACCGATGCTCAGCGTGGTGTCAGCGATCACAATGGTCGCGGTCGGCGGCGGTGCATACGCAGTGTTGAGTACGCCGCCGTCGTTATAGATGGTCCCGACTGCGGTTGGCGAGGTGCCGGTGCTCCCACCGCCCTGCGCGGTACCGCCTGCGCCACTGGCCGCGGCATTACCGGCCAGAGCGGCGAAGTTGGCGGCTGTGATCAACAGCGTGCCTTTGTTCCAGATCGCACCGACGCCACGGCCGCCAATGCCGCCATTGCTGGCATTGCTGCCTTGGCCACCACCACCGCCGCCGCCACCGCCGGCACCGATGTTGTTGCTGATGGTCGAGGTGCCAATGATGGTTATGGTGCCGCTGCTGGCGTTGTAGATCCCGCCCACCGCGTTGCCGCCAGCGCCACCGACCTTGTCCCAACCGGCCCCGCCGCCACCGCCGCCAATGGAAAGCGTGCCATTGGTGGCCGATGCACCGTTACCGCCGTTGCTGTAATAGGAAACGCCTACGCCGCCAGCCCCGCCGGTGGTGGTACCGCCGCGACCGCCCATGTGGGTGGCGTCATAACCGCCGCCGTAACCACCGACACCGCCGCCGCCCGCCTGGCCGCCCAATGTGCCGGTGCCCGGCCCTGCCGAACCGCCATGCCCGCCGCCCTGGCCGCCCAAACCGCCGCCACCGCCACCGCCACCGCCGTAAAAAGCGCCGGTGACACCGCCGCCGCCACCACCACCGGAAGCGGCGTTGGAGGTCACGCTGACGTTGTTCAGGGTCAGAATCCCTGCGTTGAAAATCCCCCCGGCCATCGCGCCCGTGGCGCCATAGCCACCGTTGCCGCCATTGCCCGACACCAGGCCACGGGTAATCACCAGGCCATCGAGGGTCACGATACTGCCAGACGTCACTTCCATCACTCGGGTCCGGTACTGACCGTCGAGAATCACGTCAGCCGCGCCGTCGTTGTTCAAGTCGCCATCAACGGTGATGTTCTTGTTGATCAGCAGCTCGGACGTCAGCTGTACCGTCATGTTGCTGCTAAAAGTGACGATATCGCCGTTCTGCGCCGAGGCGATGGCCGCGCGTAGCGAACCGACGCCCGTGTTGGCGTTGTTAGTGGCGGTCCAGGTGGCCAGGCCCCACTGATATTCACTCATGGCCGTGGCCGAGAGGACGTTGGCGCTTTCGATGTTGCCGGTGGCAATTTCCAGCTCCCAGTCGCCACCCAGGCCGGTGCGATCGCTGGAGGCGGCCACATCGCGGCCGGTCAATTGAGCCAGCGAGTCGATAAAATTCAAGCCGCGCTCGCCGTCGGCGGTGTAGCAGCCGTAAATCAGGATATCGCCGCCGACGTTCATGTCCTTGCCGATTTCCGCCAGCACTGCGCTGCGGGCCGCGACGTTGTCGGCAGACAAGTAGCTATTGCCCAGCCACAAATCGCCCGCATTGCCATGAGCAATGATCTGCACCGAGCTGATGCCCTGATGGCCGTCCAGATAATCGGCGATTTGTTGCAGGCCATCTTGGCTGGCATCCAGCTGAACCACCTGGGTGCCGGGCGCAACGCCTTGAAGCAGGCTGTCGACATCCTTGACCCGCGAATCGACAAACACCACGCTCTGCCCCGGCACTGCAACGGGTGCTGGCGCCGGTGTTGCATCGGCCTGGCCGTGAGTATCTTTGCTGGCCACCGGTTGATCGGCCGTCGGCGCTTTGACCGCCTCGGCGGTGGCAGGGCTGTCCGCCTGGGCAGTATCGGCAACCGTGGCGGCCACCGCGCCGTCGAACAGCATGCGGGGCTCCAGGGACATGATCATCGGCGAGGCCAGCGCTCGTGCGCCTTCGGTAACCCGCGACTTGCCTTTGCTCCACCACATGTTGCTCACCCGGACTCGAACTTTCTGAGGCATCAATGAAAACGCCGCGATCAACTGATCGCGGCGTCGGCTTTCATACGAATGACATTGGCGGCGCTGGCTGAACCATCGAGCCAAAAGGACAACTCGGCGTACTGCTTGAACAGGTCCGGCGGCAGGATCGTTCGCCTGGATTGCAATTGGACCTTGGCCTTCACCTTATGCAGCCCCGAAAGGCCGAGGGCCTGATCGAATTCCGGTGCGTCGTAGGCCAAATGGTCGAAGTCATGTTCGAACCAGGGTTCGCCAATGAAATCGTAGACCAGGCGCATCACCCGCTCCGGCGCCTGGCTCAGCAGGTCGTAATCGATGATCAGCAACGAGTCGGCATGTTCGCCGTAATAGGCTTCCTTGAGGGCGGCCCAGGAAAACCCCACCAGCCGATTGCGCTGGGCCAGGGTTTCGCAGCGGCTATAGACCGTGTTGCGTTCGACCGCATCGCCGAACAGCTTGGTGTTTTCGAAGGGGTTGGCACGGTACAAGCGCTCGATGCTGTCCATGACCCAAGCGACATTGCGCACGCAGGCAATGATTTTGGCTTGAGGGAACAGATCGCTGATCGCCGGCAGGCGCGAACTCCACAGGCGGTTGGTGTCGAACACCACCGGTTTATCGGCCTTGTCGGCGTAGTAAGAGTCGAACAGGCCACGCAACAGACGGCGACGCAGGTCGGTGTCGATCACCGCACCGAATTCGCTGCCGGCGCTGCACTGTTCCAGAACACCGGAAAAGAGCGCACCCACGGGGCTGGTCATACCGGCATGAAAACGCGGATTCTGCAAAAGAATGGCAGAAAGAAGGGTCGAGCCTGAACGCGGCAAGCCGGAAATAAAGTGAAAGCGCTGCATCCATTCACCCGCCAGAAGTCCATTTGTATGACGAGCGTAGACCATGAATGGCCATACGACTAGTGGTGTTTTGATATCAAATCGGAGCTAAATCGACTGAAAAAGGTGATGCATATAACTGACTGAAAGATGAATCGATTAAGCCTTGGATGCGGCTTACCTCAGCACATATAAACGTGCCTTGGCGCCGCCCGCCCCGGTTTCACTCAGACGCTGCCAACCCTGTGGCAAAGTTCACATAGCTGACCATGACGCTGATCTGATCGTTGCTATCCACCGTGGCATTGTTCTTCAGCCCCACCAGCTCGATGCCGACAAACAGTACCAGCACAGCCAGCGCCACTACTTTGAAGTCCGCGTACAAACGATCGATGGCCAGCGCTACAAGCATCGGCAAGCCCAGGGCATAAGCGCTCAGGTAGCGCTCGATGAACACCGGGGCTATGAACGACACCGCAAATACCAGCAACAATGGGAGAACGGTATAGATCAGCGCCAGCGCACTGCCACGGAAAACACTGCGATCGCGCGTCAGCGCCACACCCGCCAAAGCCAGCAACGCCAGTGGCAGCGCGATAAAAATCAGCGTGGGCAAGTTCTCGCTATCGTCCTGGATCAGGAACGACCAGATCATCGAAGGTAATGAGCCGAGCGTGACGAACGCCTCCCATCCCCTGTCGCCATTGGCTTTGAGCTGATCCGTATGCTGTAGCAGATCGAACAGATTGGGCACCCACGGCAGGTACAACGCCACAATCGCCATATTGGCCAGCCACCAGCCAGAGCGCTGAATGTGCCGTAATCGATACCCTGGCTGCACGCGGATCAGTCCCAGATACAGCCAGTGACACAGCACGCAAAACGCTGTGAAGTAATGGGTGTAGAACGCCGCACTCATCAGCAGGGTATAAATCACCAGGTAGCGTGTGCGTTGCGGTCGCTTGATCCAATACATCAAGGCAATCGTGGCACCGATCAGCCACAGCCCCAGCCACGAATACATACGCACTTGCTGGCTGTAATGCACCGCCGTGGGCAGCAGCGCCAGCAGGACCCCGGCCAGCAACGCGGCACGGCGGGTAGCGAGCAAGTCCACCAACCAGACGCCAAGCCCCACCGTGACAATCCCCGGCAGCGCGCTCAGGCTGCGAATCGAAAAAATGCCATCTCCGAACAGGTCGACCCAGCCATGCAGCAGCATGAAATACAGGGGTGGATGCACACCATGGGCCGCGTGCTCCCAGATCCCGGCCAGGGAATATTGGCTCAGCAACAGGCTGGACCCTTCGTCGCCCCGGATCGCTGCCGTCGTCAGGTGGTAAAAACGCACCAGCGCGGCCAACATCAGAATCGACAGGAGCCAATGCTCCCGCGCCCATCGCAGCAAGCGACGGGCAGCCGCCCACGATCCCGGCATCGCATGCGGGTCCTGGGTATCGCCCAGCGGTGTTTCTCTGCGCGCCTCCATTGCCTTCCCTCTGCAACGGCCAAGTGAAAAACCGAAGCTTTCCCAGCACTGTAGGACAGGCGCGAGCCCGACGTCGATGCTGGCCTTGCGACGGACGACGTCCGGCAATCATTCCGATCAGCGTCTACGCTTTGGCGTGGCGTGAACCAGCCATGGAGATGAAAGGAGTCGGCTGATAGCGCGAACTGCCCGTAACCGGGCCTGCAACGTGACGCATCAGACACTAACCTGAGGGATGAGGAACCATGGAAGTATTCATCGGCACTATCCAGTCTTTCGCCTTTAACTTCGCCCCCAACGGCTGGGCCCTGTGCAACGGCCAGACGCTGAGCATCTCGCAATACAACACGGTTTTCGCACTGCTGGGAACCTACTACGGAGGCAATGGCACCACCAATTTCATGCTGCCCGACCTGCAGGGTCGCATGCCAGTCGCCATGGGCAACGGCTTGGGCCTGACCCCGCGGGTCATCGGCGAAGTCTCTGGCACCGAGAACGTCACCGCGACCATCAATAACCTGCCCAACCACACCCACGCTCTGTCCGGGCTCACTGCCACCACTACCCTGCAATTGGCCAGCCCGGCGAGTAATCCGGTCACCAACCCGACCGCAACCAACTCGTACATCGGCGCCTCGAGCGGCGGGCCGGGCTCGGCGAGTATCTACTCCGATCAGCAAGGCGCCGCAGCCGTGCCGCTCAAGGGCGTAGCCACGACGGTGACGGGAGAAATCTCGTCCGCCGGCAACGGCTTGCCCATGGCGGTGATGAACCCGTTCCTGGTGCTCAACTTCAGCATCGCCCTGAGCGGTCTTTTCCCTTCGCGTAACTGAGGGTCTGGCCGGGGGTTCAAATCCTCCGGCCACTTTGCTTATGGAGTGATGCCATGCTGCAACAGGTTCAAAGCCGCCATTTTCAGGCACTGCTGGGCAAAACGGGGACGCTGCGGCTGCCCGATGGCAGTGAATTGCCGATCCATATCGAAACCCTTGCAGAAACGCCCCGCTCACAGCTGCCCAACAGCGAGCGCAAGCCGTTCAGCGTCGAGTTCACTAGCCTGCAACCCACTGATTTTGTCGATGGCTTGTGTGTGATGGAGTTGCCGGAACTGGGTCAGGTAGAAGGTATTTTTGTGTCGCGAGTGCCAGCCATGGGGCGTGATCCGCAACGGGGGTATTTCTACATCGCGTTCAACTGAGAACTTTGTGGGAGCGGGTTTGTGGCGAGGGGGCTTGCCCCCGTTGGGCCGCGCAGCGGACCCAGGATCTGCGAGCGCTGCGCACTCGAACGGGGGCAAGCCCCCTCGCCACACAAGGCGCACCCACAGTTGATCGGCGGTGGGTTCAACCCTGTGGGTACCACACCAACCGCTCCGCCGCCGGATTGCGTTCTTCAATCTGAAACCCCAGCGCCAGGTAATGCTGGCGAGCATGGGGGTTATTGGCCCAGACCACCGTCGCCACCGGGCAGCGAATTTGCTGCGCAGCTTTTTGTACGCCTTGCAGCACCGTCCGACCGTACCCCTTGCCGCGGGCCTGGGGGATAAACGCCAGGTACAGCACGCGAATTTCGTTGGGGCCGAAGTCGGTGGTCAGTGCGCCGATGGCTGTGTCGAGTTTCTCGATCACGTAATGCATCGCATTGGGAAAGTTCTCCCCCAGCCCTTGTTCCTGCACCCTGAATTGCTGGGCGACCACCTGCTCAACCACTTCCTGCTCACCGTCGATCCATTGCAGATCCGGCCGCGCCGCTTGATAAAGGCTGTGCAGAAAAGGGCTATCGCTGGTTCGCGAAGGCCGGACCACCAGGCCGTCCGCGGCCACTGAATCAATATTCGCCATCGCTGTTCTCCCTTAAAAACCGCTTTCCCTGACCCCCAACGCGGCCAGGCGCCGCCAGGCGACTCCCAATAACGACTCGCCACTGCCCTGCAACACCACAATGCCGCGCAACGGCTGCACCGGCGTCGGGGTATTTTCCAGAAGGCTCAACCGCGCGCCGTACTGCGCCTGCACCGGCTCGGCGCGCTGATGCTGATCGCGGCGCACGGCAATCGGCCCGTGGTGATCGGAGGTCAGCGCTTGCTGATCGACATAAGCCACGCCGTTGGTGTCAATTTCGCTCAATTGCACGGCGATCGCCGGGTGCATCGGATCGTCGGCGATGAACCGTCCGCTGGCTCCCGGGGCGACACGCCAGAGTTCGGCTTCGGCCAGATAACCGCGCAACCGCGCGCCGTCTTCAACCACCCGCGCCAAAGGATCTTTGGTCGAAAGCCAGCGGCCGACGCTTAACTGTGGCAACAGATCGCGCACCTTGCCACCGTGGGGCGCGCGCAGCAGCAGGCGTTCGCGCTGAGCGGCCAGGCCGCGATATTCGGCCACGGCTTCGGCCAGGCGCTGCTCGACGATTCCGGCGTCGGCGGCAGTTTCGCTACGGCCGGCCTGGCGACGCATCTGTAATTGCTGAATCTGGATTTCACGACGGACGATGGCCTGGCGTGAATCCAGATCCGGGGACTCCAGTTCGATCAGCACCTCACCTTGAGCGACGATCTGGCCATCATGCACGTTCACCGTTTTGATCCGCGCCGCCACCGGCGCGTGCAGAGCGCTGGCGCGTCCGGCCTCAAGCATCGTCGGCAACTCCACCGCGCTGCGCCATGGCAACGCCAACAGCAGCAACAGCCCAAGCAACGTCAGACCGCTGAGCAGTACCCTAGGCGCATGCGCCTGTTCGCGACGGCTCCACCATTGCCGCCACTCACTCAGGATCGGCAGGAAGATGAACCACACCAGTTCCACCAGCATCAGGAAAATCCCCAACACTTTGAAGAACAGGTGGTAGACCGCCAGCGCAATGCCGAAAAACAGCACCGCCCGCCACAGCCACGCGCCATACCCCCAGAGCAACAAACGCCGCTGCATCTTCGGCGACCACGGCTCCGGCGCCGGGGCTGCGTAGCCGAATAAAACCTCGCGCAGCCGCCAGCGGCACAAGGCAAAGGCCCGCCCCTGAAGGTTGTCCACTTCCCAGAAATCACTGAGCAAGAAGTAGCCGTCGAAACGCATGAACGGGTTGAGGTTGATCACCAGTGTGGTGATCCAGGTCGCACTGGCGAGCATGAACGCCGCCGTGCGTCCGGGGCCGTCAGGCAACAGGGACCAGGCCAGCAGCGCAATACACGCCAACACCAGTTCCGCCAGCACCCCGCCGGCACCGATCAGCAACCGCGCACGGCGATCATTGACGCGCCAGGCATCGCTGACGTCCGTGTAAAACATCGGCAGCAGCACCATGAACGCCACGCCCATGCTCTGCACTCGACAACCGGCACGCTTGGCCATGAAGGCGTGACCGAACTCGTGGCACAGCTTGGCGAAAAACAGCGCCACAGCGAACGCCAAGGCACCGCCGAGGCTGAACAGGTGCGGAAAGGTGGCGATAAACCGCTGCCAGTCCCGCGATACCAGAAACACCCCGAGCCCCAGCGTCACGGGTAATCCGTAGCGCAATGCACGCGGGCCGAAACGCTCCAGCCACGGCCAGGCGCGATTGAGAAAGGCGTCCGGGCGCCACAGCGGAATCCGGAAAAACAAGTATTGGTGCAGCAGGATTTGCCACAGGCTCTGGCGCTGGGCCGCGGCCTTCAGGCTGTAACTGGCGCGCTGCGACGGGTCGAGAGCGCTGATCAGGTCGTGGCCGCGCAAAAACGCCAGCAATTGCTCAAGCGCCACGTCATCCAGTGGCAGCCCCGGTTCGCGGTTGGCGGCACGCAGCACGTGTTCCGGATCGCCCAGGGACCAATGGCGCAGCAGGCGCATCGCCGCCGCACCGAGTTTGAAATAGCGCCCGCGCACCGGGTCGGCCAGGGTCCAGCGCGGCGACCCGTCGAGGGCCGGAGCCGCCGTCGACAATTGCAGGTCTGCCCGCAGGCTCGGCAAATTCATCTACAGGCCCACGCTCTGACGCAACGCGGCCAGCGGTCGACGCAACAGGTACAACGCCAATGGCGCACGGTCGCCGAAGACTTTCGCGGTGCCGCGCAGGCCGATGCGTGGCGGCGCAGCCTCGAACGTCGCATCCAGCCGATAAGCCAGTTGCCCGGCCGCGGTGGGCTGTGCTTCGTAGGCCGAACGTTCGAGTTTGGCCAAGTGCCGCTGCAGCGGATCGCTGTCGAGAAACAGCGCGACTTGTGCGCCCGGTTCCAGGGCAATTGCATCGCCCACGGCCAACTCGATGCGCAACTCGGCCTGGTTCGGGTCGGCGATCTCCATCAGCCGCTCGCCGGTTTGCACCGGTTTGCCGGTCCAGCGCTCGGCGTCGGCAAACACCGCGATACCGTCCCGCTCGGCGCGTACTTCGCTGCGTTTGAGCAGCTCCCGGGCGTAATCCCGTTCGGCGCGCTTTTGCTCGACTCGCGCCGCCAGCAGATCGATTTTCGAACTGGATTCGGCATCGGCGAAGGAGCGTTGGGAATTGGCCTTGAGTTCCGCTTCGGCAACGCCCAGGGCGCGCCCGGCCACATCGGCCTGAGCCTTGAGCGTGGTGCTTTCGAAGCGCAGCAGCAGGTCGCCGGTTTTTACCGTCTGGTTAGGTTTGACGAGGAATTCGGCGATCACGCCGTCCAGCGGCGCCGCGACCACCCGACCGCCCAATGGGACGACTTCGGCCGGGGCCAACACTGATTGGCGCACCGGGATCAATAGCCCGAGCAACAACACGGCAACCAGCGCCATCTGACGCTTGCGCGTCCAGCGCAACCGCCAGGGTTTGCGCGGTTGCTGCGCGAGCCAGGCATGGCTGTAGGTGTCGCCCAGTTGCGACAACAGCACTTGTTCGGAAGGGTTCCACGGCACATCCCGCGCCAGCCACAGGCCGCCGAACACCTCGCCCTGAGGATCGATCAGCGGCAGCCAGAACACCTGAGCGGCTGACAGGCTTTGCCAATCGGCCAGAATCGATTCGCTGAGAAGATCGGGCGCAATCACCCGCGCCTGTTTCAACACATCAAGCTTGAACAGCTGCGCGACAGCTTGTTCGACAAACGCCACGAACGGCGCATTCGGGTCCACGGCACTGACGCCCGTCACCGCCTGCACTTTGCCGGCAATCAACAGCGCGGCATGGCGGAAACCGAACAGCGCCTGGCCGTCGTTGACCAGGCTGTAAGCCAGTTGCGAAGGCGTGCGCGCGGCGCGGGTCTGGCGTTCGAGATCGAGAAACCTGGCGAACACCTGCTCGGCGCCGCCGGTCACCGGGGCGTTCATTTGAACTCCGCGAAATGCGCCGTTCCGCTCATGCCGGCCAACAGACCGTTGGCATTGGGCAACGCCGCCACCAGCAGCAAGGTCTGGCTGCCTTCGTCGATTCGAGCGCCCAGGCGTTTGACCGTGGCATCCAGCGGCTGACCGGTTTCATCGGGGACAAAACTGAAGGTCTGGCCGGGCTTGAGCTTGCCCATCCAGCGCGACGGCACCAACAGGTGAATTTCCAGGGTGCGGTTATCGACCACGTCCAGCAGCGGCGCGCCGGCGGCAACGCTTTCATAGCGCTTGACCTTGCGCTCGACGACCTGACCATCGAATGGCGCCACCACGCTGCAGCGTTTGACCTGAACCTGATAGACCTGAGACTGCGCCTGAGTCTCGCTGACCTTTGCTTCGGCCCGCGCCACTTCAAAGCGCCCGACCGAATTTAACGCCGCCAGTTGTTTGTTGTGCGCCAGTTCTTCACCCGCACCACGGCTGGCGGCCTGAGCCGCATTGAGTTGAGCCTGATAAGCCGAACAGTCAAACCGCGCCAGGGTGTCGCCCTTTTTGAACGACTCGCCTTCACTGAACGGCAACTCGACAATGCGTCCCGACAACTCGCTGGCCAGCACCGCCTGATCCCGGGCTCGCAGCACACCACGGGCTTCACTGCCGGCCGACGCATTCGCGCCAACCGCGCTGTTTTCCAGCAGCGGATCATCTGGCGCAGGCGTTTGCGCCTGTACTACGCACGTTACAAAGGTCAATCCCGCAACCCAAACACGAAAACGCCGCATAACCGTAACTCCCTGACGGATGAGCGGAGTCTACGACAGCGGGGGTGAGCGTCAAGCTCGCCCACAGTGATCTTCAATGGAAGCGGACTATGTGTTCGACACAGAACCCTGTGGGAGCGGGCTTGCTCGCGATGGCGCCAGATCAGTCACCGCAAAACTCAGCGCTGCATCCCCCACCGCTTCACCGTCACCCGCTCCAACGTATCAAACACCAGATTCTCCACCAGCAACCCAATCAGGATCACCACCGCCAACCCGGCAAACACCTTGTCGGTGTACAGCTCATTACGATTCTGGAAGATGTACCAACCCAAACCGCCCTTGCCGCTGGTCGCGCCAAACACCAACTCAGCAGCGATCAGCGTACGCCAGGCGAAGGCCCAGCCGATTTTCAGCCCGGCAAGAATCGACGGCAGTGCAGCCGGAATCAGGATGAACAACACGAAACGCATGCCCTTGAGGCCGTAATTACGCCCGGCCATGCGCAAGGTTTCCGAGACACCGAGAAACCCGGCATAGGTGTTCAAAGCCAACGCCCAGAGCACCGAATGCACCAGTACAAAAATCAGGCTGTTCTGCCCCAGGCCAAACCACAGCAGCGCCAAGGGCAACAGCGCAATCGCGGGCAATGGGTTGAACATCGAGGTCAGCGTACTCAGCAGATCGCGACCGAACCGGGTCGACACCGCCAGTGTCGTCAGGACAAACGCCAGAACGATGCCGATCAGGTAACCCTTGAGCAAAACAACCAGCGAAATCCACACCTTGCCCAGCAGTTCGCCACTGAGCAGGCCGTCCTGCAGTGCGCTGGCGGTTTGCAAAAAGCTCGGCAGCAGCAGGTCGTTATTCTGGTAACGGGCGACGGCCTCCCAAAGCACCGCGAGCAAAATCAGGATCAGGCTTTTACGTAGCCAGCCTTGCTGCCAGAGACGCTGGCCGAGCGGCAATTCACGCTCCAGCGGTACGCTGGTCAGCGGCTGCAAAACAGTTTCGTACTCTTTACGCGCAGATGATGAATGGCTCATCGGGCAATCCTCCAATGGCTCAATAAGCGATGCGAATGTCGGCGAAATCCAGCGCACGCTCGGTTTCCGCCGACTGACCTTCATCGAACAACAGCCGATGAATCCGCCGCGCCGATTCCTGGAACGCCACGCCACCCAAACTGTGCAAGTCGTATTGATGACTGTGGACTTCCGCCCGCACCCGACCCGGATGGGGCGACAGCAGCAAGATCCGATTGCCCACCACCAACGCTTCTTCGATGGAGTGAGTGACGAACAGCAGCGTGAAACGCACCTCTTCCCAGAGCAGCAACAACTCTTCCTGCATCTTGCGTCGGGTCAGCGCATCAAGGGCCGCGAAGGGCTCGTCCATCAACAGGATCTTCGGCTGCATGGCCAAGGCGCGAGCAATGGCCACGCGAGCTTTCATGCCACCAGACAAGGTATGCGGGTAGGCATCGGCAAACGCCGCCAGACCGACCTTGTCCAGATAGTGCAGCGCCCGCTCCTCAGCCTCTTTGCGTTTGAGGGTTCTGGAAGCGAGCAGCGCAAACATCACGTTCTGTTTGACGGTCTTCCACGGTGGCAGTTGATCGAACTCCTGGAACACCACGATCCGGTCTGGCCCAGGCGCATCGACCCGCTGGCCTTGCAGGCGAATCTCACCCTCACAGGGCGGGATGAACCCGGCAACGGCTTTGAGCAACGTCGACTTGCCGCACCCCGAAGGACCGAGCAGCACAAAGCGATCCGCCGAATCGATCTCGAAACTGACCTGATGGGTCGCTCGAACCACCCGCGCAGGCGTGCGGTATTCCAGGCTGACCTGGTCGACCGACAGCAGCGCTTGAGCTGCCGTGATCGGTTTGCTGGCCGTGTGGCCTTGCAAAGGGGCGTTCATATCGGTCAGCTCCCTTGCAGCGGTGTGGTGTCCTGGAAGAAGTAATCCTTCCACGAATCCGGCTTGTTTTTGATCGCGCCAACGCGATAGAGGAACTCGGCCAACGGGTAGGTATTTTTCGGTGTGATGCTGAACTCGAACTGCGGGTTGTCGATGATTTTCAGCAACGCCGCACGATCGATTTTGGCCTTGGTGACGCGGATATAAGTGTCGGCCGCCGCACCTTTATCGTTCTGCGCAAACTCGGCCGCTTCGGTCAGTGCGGCGATGAAGGCTTTGTAGGTTTTCGGGTTTTCGTTGCGGAATTTCTCGGTGGCGAACAGCACGGTCGGCGAGTTCGGACCCAGCAAGTCATAGGTGTTCAGCACCACATGCACGTTAGGGTTTTGCAGCGCCTGATCCTGGAACGGCGGGTTGGAGAAATGCCCGCTCAACTCGGTACCGCCAGCGATCAGTGCCGCGGTGGCATCCGGGTGCGGAACGGCGATGGTGTACTTGTCGAGGCGATTGAATTCCTTGTCGCCCCATTGCTTGGCCGCCGCGTATTGCAGGAAGCGCGACTGCACCGAGACCCCAACCGCCGGCACCGCAATGCGGTCCTTTTCGGTGAAGTCGGCGATGGTTTTGACCTTGGGATTATTGCTCACCAGGTAGTAAGGGAAGTTGCCCAGGGAGGCCACGGCTTTGACGTTTTGCTTGCCGTGAGTGCGGTCCCAAATGGTCAGCAGCGGGCCGACGCCGGCTCCGGCAATGTCGATGGAACCGGAGAGCAACGCATCATTGACCGCTGAGCCGCCGGAGAGCTGGGTCCAGTCGACCTTGATGTCGATGCCTTCCTGCTTGCCGTACTTCTCGATCAGGTTCTGATCGCGCACCACGTTGAGCAGCAGATACACGATGCCGAACTGTTCGGCGATACGAATTTCACCTTCGGCGTGAGCCACAGTCGGCGCTACCAGGCTGCCGGCGAGCAGACTGAAACCCAGGCCAATGGCCGCAGCCAAGGGTGCAAATGGAAGACGTTTGGACATGGGAATTCTCCGAAATCAGAAAGGCGCGTCGCCCTGGATGGTGGTGCGATACAACTTGCGGCGCAGATGGCTGGGGCATCCGGCGGCGAGGTGAATCAGCGAACGGTTGTCCCAAAACACCAGGTCGTGGGCCTGCCATTGATGGCGGTAAATGTTTTGGGGCAGCACGCTGTGGGCGTAGAGCTCGTCGAGCAATTGTTGGCTCTCGTCTTCCGGCAAACCGACGATGCGGGTGGTGAAGCCCTCGCTGACGAACAACGCCTTGCGCCCGTTTTCCGGGTGGGTGCGGACGATGGGGTGAACCACTTCGGCAACCTGAGCGAGTTGCCCCGGCGTCAGGGTCGGGCGCCAATTGCCTTCGAATTTGCTCTCGCTGTAGCGCGCGGTATAGGAATGCGCGGCCGAGCGCCCTTTGACCGCTTTGCGCAGTGCTTCGGGCAGGCTGTCCCAGGCTTTGTGCATGTCGGCGAACAGCGTGTCGCCACCTTCGGACGGCAGCTCTTGGGCATGCAGCATCGAGCCCAGGCTCGGCAGTTCTTTATAAGACAAATCCGAATGCCAGAACTTGCCGGCATCACCAAGACCGATGGATTGGCCATTTTCGATGATGTTGGAAACGATGAGGATTTCCGGATGCCCGGCCAGCAGGAACTGCTTGAGCACATGGATCTGCAACACACCGAAACGGCGGCTGAAGGCGATCTGCTGTTCGGGGGTAATGCGCTGATCGCGGAACACCACCACGTGATGATCCAGGTGCGCGCGATGGACGCGGGCGAAGTCCCGGTCGTTGATCGGGCGGGACAGGTCCAGGCCGATGATTTCGGCACCGACGGCGCCGCTGAACGGGCGGATTTCGAAGGGCTGTGACGCAATGGCGGCGACGCTGGTTGACACAGGCTTTGGAGAAAAAGAGACAACTGACATAAAAATCACTCCCACGCACAGCGCGCTCAAGGGCGCGCATCGATCAGAAACTCACGGAGGCCCCGTGTTGGTTCGTGTCGTGCGGCGCGCCGATTGGTCGGCAGGTACGCAGGGGAGTGACTTTATAGGTATAAGAATTGAAATTTAAATACCGTTAGTGAATAACGATATGGCTTTTGAAGTGCAGCGTCTTTGAGGCCGTCTTCGCGGGCAAGCCTCGCTCCTACAGAAGCCCGCGTCCCTGTAGGAGCGAGGCTTACCCGCGAAGAGGCCATCAGCCCCAACCGAGAATCACCGCTCGTGCAACGCCTCGGCACGCGCCCGAATAATCGGCTTGAGCAAATAACTGAGCACGGTCTTCTTGCCGGTAATGATATCCACCGACGCCACCATCCCCGGGATGATCAGCAACGGCTTTTCATCCGTTCCGAGGTGGCTGCGCTCGGTGCGCAGCTTGATGATGTAGTACGTGGTCTTCTTGTCTTCGTCGGTGATGGTGTCGGCGCCGATCTGCTCCAGCTTGGCTTTCAGGCCGCCGTAAATGGTGTAGTCGTAAGCCGTGAATTTCACTGTGGCGTCCTGCCCCGGATGCAGGAACGCGATGTCTTGCGGACGGATCTTGGCTTCTACCAGCAAGGTGTCATCCAGTGGCACGATTTCCACCAGATCGCTGCCCGGCTGGATCACGCCGCCGATGGTGTTCACCAGCAACTTGTTGACGATGCCGCGCACCGGCGATGTCACCAGCGTCCGGCTAACCCGGTCTTCCAGGGCCTTGCCAGTGGCTTGGGCCTTGTTCAGGTCAGTGCGTGCTTCGTTGAGTTGGGTCAGGGCTTCACTGCGGAATTTGCCGCGAGTTTCGTCGATCTTGCGCTGCACTTCCTTGATCGCCGATTCGGCCCGAGGAATCGCCAGGGTGGTGGCGTCCAGTTGGCCACGGGTTTCAACCTCGGCGCGCTTGAGTCGCAGAACCTCCACCGGCGACACCGCGCCCTGAGCCACCAATGGCTCGGACATGTTGATTTCCTGACGTTGCAGCGACAACGCGTTGCGATACTGAGACTGTTTGGAGGTGAACTCGCGCAGCTCTTGTTGACGCTGGATCAACTGCTCCTTCAAACCGCCGATTTCATCGTGCAGTTGCTGACGACGACTGATGTACAGCGATTCTTCACTGGCGGCCTGGACGGGAACAGCCTTGAGCACATCGGCGGGGAAATTCAGCGCACGGTCATCGACCTCGGCGCTCAAGCGCTCCACACGCAGCAACATCGACAGCCGATCGGCTTCGGTTTCACCGACATTGGAGGCAAACCGTGTGTCGTCCAGACGAATCAGCGGCGCGCCGGCCTCGACGATCTGCCCTTCGGTGACGAACAGCTCGGAGACGATACCGCCCTCAAGGTTCTGGATTTTCTGGATTTTCGATGACGGAATCGCCTTGCCATCGCCCTTGGTCACTTCATCGACCACCGCGAAATGGGCCCAAAGCATCAGGAACACGAAGAAGCCGATGATCGCCCAGATCGTCAACCGCACCACGCGCGGGGCGTCTTCGATCAGCGCTTTGTTGACCTCGGGAAGGGGCTGGCCTTGCAGCGATGCGGAGCCTTTGAAGTAGCGGCGGATGGAATCTTTGACCCCGGACTTAAGCAACACTGATCTGCCCCTTCTTCAACGCTTCCATCACGGCGGCTTTCGGCCCATCGGCGAGTATCTGCCCACGGTCGATCACCAACAGACGATCCACCAGCGACAACAGCGAAGCCCGGTGCGTCACCAGCACCACGGTCTTGTTTTCAATCACCGCAGCGAGGCGTTGCTTGAGGCGTTCTTCGCCGGTGTTGTCCATGGCGCTGGTGGGTTCGTCCAGCAACAGGATTGGCGGGTTGAGCAGCAGTGCTCGGGCCAGGGCGACATTCTGGCGTTGACCGCCGGACAGGTTCTGCCCACGTTCACCGACTTGCAGTTCATATCCTTGCGGATGCAGGCGGGCGAACTCGTGGACGCCGGCCAGTTCCGCCGCTTGCAACACCAGTTCGTCTTCAACATAGCGCGCGCCCGACACCAGATTGTCGCGCAGGGTACCGGCGAGCAACTGGATGTCCTGGGGCACGTAGCCGATGTTGTGGCGCAATTCGCTGACGTCGATCTGACGGATATCCACACCATCCACCAGGAGCGCGCCGTCGTCCGGCTGATAGAGGCCCACCAGCAGTTTGGCCAGGGAGCTTTTGCCCGAGCCGCTACGGCCAATGATGCCGATCTTCTCACCGGGCTTGATGATCAGGTTGATGTTCTTCAGCGCGGGGTTCTGCTGATCCGGGTAAGTGAAGTTCAACTGACGGCATTCAATGGCGCCTTGCAGCACCTTGCGGCTGAGTGGACGCTCATCGAAATTGCGCTCCTGGGGCAGCTCCATCATTTGATCGACCGAAGTCATGGTCACACGCGCCTGCTGATAGCGGGTCAGCAGGCCGGACAACGAAGCCAATGGGCTGAGGGCACGACCACTGAGCATGTAGCACGCGATCAAGCCGCCCATGCTCAGGTGGCCGTCGATGATCTGATACACACCGAAGACGATCATGATCACCCCGGCCAGTTGCTGGATCAGCAAGGTGATGTTCATCGCCAGACCGGACAGCATTTTCACCCGCAGCTCGAGGCGGCTGAGGGTGCCGATGGTTTGCTCCCATTGATACTGGCGTTCACTTTCGGCATTGTTGACCTTCACCGCATCGAGGCCGGCGAGGGTTTCGATCAGGCTCGACTGGCGCTCGGCACCCAGGGCCATGGTTCGTTCCATGGTCGCCACCAGCGGTTTTTGCAAGGCATAACCGATCAGCAAGGCAATCGGAAACGCCAGCACCGGAATCCACACCAGATGCCCGCCCAGAATGGCGATGACCATGAAGATCAGCAGCGTAAACGGCAGGTCGATCAGGCTGGTGAGGGTCAGCGACGCGAGAAAGTCCCGCAGGCTCTGAAATTCATGGATGTTCTGGGCGAAGCTGCCGACACGGGCCGGACGGTATTTCATGGCCATACCGACGATGCGCTCGAACAGCGTCGCCGAAATAATCAGGTCGGTTTTCTTGCCGGCCAGGTCCAGGCACAAGCTGCGCAGACTCTTGAGGATCAGGTCGAACAGATAAGCGCCCGTGATGCCGATGGCCAGGACCCACAGGGTCGACTCGGCCTGGTTCGGCACCACGCGGTCGTAGACATTCATCACGAACAGCGGCGCGGCCATGGCGATGATGTTGATCAGAAAACTGGCGGCGATGGCGTCGGCGTACAGCCAGCGCGAACGCTTGAGGGTGTCGCGAAACCACGAACGCGCGCGCGGGATCAGCGTGCCGTGGTTAACGTCGAATTTATGTTGGGGTTGGGCGAAGAAGACTTTGCCGCTGTAATCGTCGGCCAGCAGTTCACGGCTGACACAAACTTCCCCACCATCGCTTTCGCTCAGCAGCAGGCGGGCCTGATCTTCACCGTGCCAGCCGAGCAGCACTGCGCTGCGACCGTCCTTGAGCAGCAACAGCGCTGGCATGGCAATCGCCGGAATCTGCTCCAGCTTGCGTTGCAACACCCGCCCTTGCAGCCCGGCGCGAGCGGCCGCGCGGGGCAGCAGTTCGACACTCAGGCGTTGTTTGGGTAACGGCAGGCCGGTGGTCAGCATCGCAGCGCTGGCCGGTTTCTGGTGCAAAGTGCAAAGGGCTAGCAGGCCGTCCAGTAACGGATCGTCATGCAGCGCGCGCGGATCATGAATGAGTTGAACTCCACTGACTTCTGATTCCACGCTCGACACTCTTGGCTAACGATTGAAATGGGGCAGGACTCAATTCATCCCGGGCAGCTGAACCTTGGGTTTCACATCGTTTTGCACAACGGATGCCAACGGTGCGACCACGCCCTGACTTTTGAGCAATTGGCCCATGGTCGCCTTGATTCGGTACTGAGTAAATAACTGAATGTTTTTGATCTCGGCCAAGCGACGGGAAGCGCTGAACAGCTCGTTTTCACTGTCGAGCAGGTCGAGCAAAGTACGTTCGCCGAGGCTGAACTGCTTCTGATACGCACTGCGCACGCTGGCGCTGCGATCGACATATTGCTGGGCGATCGGCACTTGGGCGTTGGCGTTGTTCAAGGCATTCCAGGCCAGGCCCAGCTCTTCGTTCAATACACGCAGAGCATTGTTGCGAATATCCAGCGCCTGGTTCGACAGGTAGGACTTGGATTCCAGATCAGCCTTGTTGCTGCCACCGGCGAACAAATTGAAGCGCATGCGCAGCATGGCTTGCCATTCATTGTTGTGACCATTCTGACCGTCAATATCGTTATCGGCGCTGCGGCCCAGTTCGGCATCGAAGCGCGGGTAGAAGCTCGACTTGGCAGCTTCGTACTGCTTCTCGGCGGCGGCGATATCGGATTCGGCTGAACGCAGGATCGGGCTGTTTTCCAACATCTGCGCCCGCGCTTCATTCAGGTTGGCCGGCAACAGCGCCATGAAATCGGCGGGCCGCTCCAGTTGATCGGGCATCTGGCCGACGGCGCTGAGGAAGTTGGTTTCGGCATCGGCCAGGTTGGTCTGTTCGGTGATCAGGTTGTTGCGGGCCTGGGCCAGGCGCGCGTCAGCCTGATCGAGGTCGGCGCCGCTGCCCACACCGCGCTGGGTGCGCAACTTGATCTGGTCAAGAATCCGCTCGTGGCTTTTCAGATTATCTTCGGCCAAGCGCACGAATTCGCGGCGAGTCAATACATCGAGATAGACCTGAGCGACGGTCAGCCCGGTACGTTCCGAGGTGCCCAGCAAGGAATAAGCGCGGGAATTAACGGTGGCTTGTTGACGCCCCACTTCGCTTGACGTCGCAAAACCGTCAAATACCATCTGTGACAGACGTAAATTTGACTCGCTACGGTTCAGCGTTTCCCAGTGGTTGCTGTTGCCAGCGGCGCGGGTGGTGACGCTATCAGTGCCTTCGCGACCGTAACCACCCAGCAGATCGACCCTTGGCAAGTATCCACCTTTGGCGGCCTTTAACTGATAATCCGCGGCCAATCGGCTGTTAACCCCTGCCTGAATTTCCGGATGGACATCCAGCGCCTGCTGCATGGCCTGGGGGAGGCTTTGCGCCTGAACAAAGCTGGCGGCAAGGGCGAAAGGTAGAGCCTTGAACAGGTGCAAACGCATAGTTGGAATTTCCCGGGACTTCTTGTCTTGAATCACTGCAGAACGTGGCGCTGCATCGGATGATGGCAACCGGAATGACCGTATGTCGGAAAGTTCAAAATCGGAACTGGCTCACACGTTGCAGGACAGGTCGCCGCTTAAATATCAATGTGACATTACAGGGACGATTGTTTAGGATGGCACCCATAAGGTCAATAGTTTGGCATAAAGTTAATTTCGAAAAAATATAGCCAATTTATTGGCGATTAACGCGTCAAACTTATGTACCGAATACCTTGAAAGTACGTCCAGCCCCGATCGACGATCACGCCGAGCGGTTCATGGAAGTCAACTGAACGTGACACCCGGAGAGTCTTCAATGAGCAGTGTTGTTGCCATCGTCAAAAGCATTGTTGGTCAGGTTTTCGCGGTGTCGCCAGAAGGCATCCGCCGTGTACTCGTTGAAGGCGACCGTTTGTTGGTCGGCGATCAGGTTGACACCGGTGCCGCCGGCGCCATTACGCTGGAACTGGCTGATGGCCGGACCCTGGACCTGGGCCGCGACACTCAGTGGAGCGGCAGCGATCCGGATTCCAGCACCGACCTTGCACAAGCCACTGCACAAGCCGCGCCATCGGTTGACGAATTGCAACAAGCCATCGCCGCCGGTGTCGACCCGACCACCGCTCTTGAAGCCACCGCGGCCGGCCCTGCGGCTGCGAGCGGGGGCGGCTCTATCGGTGGTGGCCACAGCTTTGTGACGCTGGAAGCAACCGCGGCCCGGGTCGACCCGACTATCGGCTTCCCGACTGAAGGCCTCGCCACGGCTGTATTGGCAACACAGGACACCCCCGGCGGCCAGACTGTCGATACCAGCGCCAATATCCTGCGCGAGTCGACCCTGAGCCTGAGCGCCACGCCGACCATCACTGAAGCCGGTGGCGTGCTGGTTTACACCGCGACCCTGACCGAAGCGCCGCTGACGGACCTGATCATCACCCTGTCCAACGGTTCGGTCATCGTCATCGCAGCCGGCCAAACTACGGGCACCGTCAACGTTCCGCTGGCCCCGAACGACACGGTTTATAACGACTCGACCCAGATCAACGTGACCGTCACCGGCACCACGGGCGGCAGCGGTATCGTGGTCACCCCGCCGACCGGTCCGGCCGTGACCCAGGTTACCGACACTGTCGACACCACCACCGTCACCCTTTCAGCGGGTTCGACCGTCACGGAAGGCGGGCAGATCACCTACACCGCAACGTTGACCAACCCGGCGCAGACGCCGGTCACCGTCACCTTGTCCAACGGTTCGACCATCACCATCGCTGCGGGCAACACCACCGGCAGCGTCAATGTTCCGACGCCGGCCAATGACGTTTTTAACAATGGCAGCACCGTCAGCACTACGATTACCGGCGTGGCGGGTGGCAACTTCGAGAGTCTGGTGCCCAATCCGGCTCCAGCCATAACGACTATCACTGATTCGATCGACACCACCACCGTCACGCTGACAGCGGGTTCGACCGTCACTGAAGGCGGTCAGATCACCTACACCGCGACCCTGACCAACCCGGCGCAGACGCCGGTCACCGTCACCTTGTCCAACGGTTCGACCATCACCATCGATGCCGGCCAGACCACCGGCAGCGTGAACGTTCCGACGCCGGCCAATGACGTTTACAACAATGGCAGCACCGTCAGCACCACCATCTCGGGAACTACCGGCGGCAACTTCGAGAATCTGGTGCCGAACCCGACTCCGGCGGTCACCACCATTACCGATTCGGTCGACGACACTGGCCTGACCTTGTCCGCTACCGGCAGCGTCACAGAAGGCGGCCCGATCACTTACACCGCCACGTTGACCAACCCGGCGCAGACGCCGGTCACCGTGACCCTGTCCAACGGTTCGACCATCACCATCGAAGCCGGTAAATCCACCGGTTCCGTGAACGTCGACACCCCGGCCAATGACGTCTACAACAACGGCAGCACCATCAGCACTACGATCACCGGCGCTGCCGGCGGCAACTTCGAGAACCTGGTACCAAGCACCACGCCGGCAGTCACCACCATCACCGACTCGATCGACAATACCGGCTTGAGCCTCAGCGCCACTGGCACCGTCGTCGAAGGCGGCCAGATCACCTACACCGCCACCCTGACCAACCCGGCCGGCACGCCGATGACCGTGACCTTGAGCAATGGCTCGGTCATTACCATCGAAGCGGGCAAGACCACCGGTAGCGTGACTGTCGATACCGCGGCCAACGACGTCTACAACAATGGCAGCACCGTCAGCACTACGATCACCGGCACCGCCGGAGGCAATTTCGAGCAACTGACCCCGAGCACCGAGCCAGCGCTCACCAACATTACCGACTCGAAAGATGACACCGGCCTGAGCCTGTCGGCGTCCACCGAAGTGGCCGAAGGTGGTCAGATTCTGTACACAGCGACCTTGACCCATCCGGCCGGTACGCCGGTGACTGTGACCTTGAGCAACGGCGCGATCATTACCATCGCGGCTGGCGCGACCACCGGCAGCGTGAGCGTCGATGCGCCTGCCGATGATGTTTATAAAGATGCCGGCAAGGTTGAAGTGACCATTACGGACACCGCAGGTGGCAACTTTGAGAACCTGGTGACAGACCCGGGGGCTGCGGTTACCGAGGTGACTGATACCCTCGAAACTTCGACGGTCAATCTGACGGCGACGTCCACCGTCGCTGAAGGCGGCACCGTGGTTTACACCGCGTCCGTCAACGCACCGGTCACCGGTTCGCCCGTCGTCGTCACCCTGTCCAACGGCCAGACCATCACCATTCCGGTTGGCTCGAGCAGCGGCTCTGTCAACTTCGTTGCGCCAAACGATGCCCTGACCGGTGGCGGTTCCCTGAGCGTCAAGATCGACGGCGCCACCGGCGGCAACTACGAGAAGCTGGAGGTCGATGGCAAATCGGCGGACACCTTGGTGACCGACACCGCTGACACCACCACCCTCAGCCTGAGCGCTACCGATTCGGTCGCCGAAGGCGGCTCCATCGTCTATACCGCGACCTTGACCAATGCGGCCGGGACGCCGGTCACTGTCACCCTGAGCAACGGCGCGATTATCACCATCGCGGCCGGTGCGACTACCGGTTCCGTAACCGTCGATGCGCCAAAAGACGACGTCTACAAAGACGCCGGCCAAGTTGAAGTGACCATCAAGGACGCCGCGGGCGGAAACTTCGAAAACCTGGCGACCAACCCAGCGGCGGCGGTCACCGAGGTGACCGATACCCTCGACACTTCGACGGTCAACCTGACCGCGACGTCTACCGTCGCCGAAGGCGGTACCGTGGTTTACACCGCGTCCGTGACTTCGCCTGTCA
This sequence comes from Pseudomonas sp. Tn43, assembly GCF_014192635.1. Lineage (NCBI taxonomy): Bacteria > Pseudomonadati > Pseudomonadota > Gammaproteobacteria > Pseudomonadales > Pseudomonadaceae > Pseudomonas > Pseudomonas sp. Tn43. The sequence continues at coordinate 1,345 of NZ_JACHYG010000012.1, read as the reverse complement.
CCGGCTCGCCTGTCGTTGTCACCCTGTCGAACGGCCAAACCATCACCATCCCGGTCGGCTCGAGCAGCGGCTCTGTCAACTTCGTTGCGCCAAACGATGCCCTGACCGGTGGCGGTTCCCTGAGCGTCAAGATCGACGGTGCCACCGGCGGCAACTACGAGAAGCTGGAAGTCGACGGCAAGTCGGCGGATACCTCGGTCACTGACACTGCGGATACCACCACCCTGTCGCTGACCGCGACCGGTGCTGTGGACGAAGGTGGCCAGATCACTTACACCGCCACCCTGACCAATGCCGCCGGGACTCCGGTGACCATCACGCTGAGCAATGGCGCCGTGATCACCATCGAAGCAGGTAAAACCACCGGCTCCATGACCATCGATGCACCGAAGGACGACGTCTACAAAGATGCCGGTACCGTCGAAGCAACGATCAAAAGCGCGACCGGTGGCAACTTCGAGAATCTGGTCACCAGCGACACCCCAGCGGTGACCACTGTCAATGACACCCTCAATACCAGCACCGTTTCGCTGAGTGCCACTTCGAGTATCGCTGAAGGCGGGACCGTGGTTTACACCGCCTCGGTCTCTGCTCCAGTGACCGGCTCGCCGGTGGTTGTGACCCTGTCCAACGGCCAGACTATTACCATCCCGGTCGGCTCGAGCAGCGGTTCCGTCAACTTCGTTGCGCCAAACGATGCATTGGCGGGCGGCAGTTCGCTGAGCGTCAAGATTGACGGCGCCACCGGCGGCAACTTCGAGAAGCTGGAGGTCGACGGCAAGTCGGCCGACACCTCGGTGACCGACACCGCTGACACCACCACCCTGTCACTGACGGCGACCGGCACCGTGGATGAGGGCGGCCAGATCACCTACACCGCGACCCTGACCAATGCGGCTGGGACTCCGGTGACCGTCACGCTGAGCAACGGCGCCGTGATCACCATCGAAGCAGGCAAAACCACCGGCTCCGTGACCATCGATGCACCGAAAGACGACGTCTACAAAGACACCGGCACCGTCGAAGCGACGATCAAAGGCGCGACCGGCGGCAACTTCGAAAACCTGGTCGCCAGTGAGACACCGGCGGTGACCACCGTCAATGACACCCTCGACATCAGCACCGTTTCGCTGACCGCCACTTCGAGTGTCGCTGAAGGCGGCACCGTGGTTTACACCGCCTCCGTGACTTCGCCAGTCACCGGTTCGCCGGTGGTTGTGACCCTGTCGAACGGCCAGACCATCACCATTCCGGTCGGCTCGAGCAGCGCCAGCGTCAACTTCACCGCGCCGAACGATGCCCTGACCGGTGGCGGTTCACTGAGCGTCAAGATCGACGGCGCCAC
>NZ_JACHYG010000011.1:0-124787 GCF_014192635.1 Pseudomonas sp. Tn43 | reverse complement strand
TACGTTGTTCATGGCAATGATCTCCGATGAGCCCCCGGTGAAAGCTTAGTGGGCGATCACAGGGGGGGAGGCGGGGGTAGCCATTTCATTAGGTTGAGGGGATTCATTCGGTTTTCCGAACGCGACTTGCCGGTCGATTCGGTAAACCGGATCGCCCGATAGAAAATCCAATGCCATAAATATTTAATAGCCTTATAAATCAATGAGTTGATCTATATCGCCTGGCCTGGCACGAGTCATGCTCTACACTCTTGGACGAATGCCTGCTACGCCAACTCTTTTGGAGTGCTCAGGCGTTCGAAGCACCAAAAAGGGCCGATGAACTGGCTCCATATAAAAACAATGTCGAGGAAAATTTGATGCGCATCGTTCCCCATATCCTGGGCGCAGCCATTGCTGCCGCTCTGATTAGCACTCCAGTTTTCGCCGCCGAACTCACCGGCACACTGAAGAAGATCAAAGAGTCCGGCACCATCACCCTCGGGCATCGTGACGCTTCCATTCCGTTTTCCTACATCGCGGACGCTTCCGGCAAACCGGTTGGCTACTCCCACGATATCCAACTGAAAATCGTCGAAGCGATCAAGAAAGACCTGGACATGCCCAACCTCCAGGTCAAATACAACCTGGTGACCTCGCAAACCCGTATCCCGCTGGTGCAGAACGGCACCGTGGACGTCGAGTGCGGCTCCACCACCAACAACGTCGAACGTCAGCAACAAGTTGACTTCTCCGTCGGCATCTTCGAAATCGGCACCAAGCTGCTGGTCAAGAAAGATTCCCCCTACAAAGACTTCGCCGACCTCAAAGGCAAGAACGTCGTGACCACTGCGGGCACCACGTCCGAGCGCATCCTCAAGTCGATGAACGCCGACAAGCAGATGGGCATGAACGTGATCTCCGCCAAAGACCATGGCGAGTCCTTCCAGATGCTGGAAACCGGCCGTGCCGTGGCGTTCATGATGGACGACGCCTTGCTGGCCGGTGAAATGGCCAAGGCCAAGAAGCCAGCCGACTGGGTTGTGACCGGGACTGCACAGTCCAATGAAATTTACGGTTGCATGGTTCGCAAAGGTGACGCCCCGTTCAAGAAAGCTGTCGACGACGCCATCATCGCGACCTACAAATCCGGCGAGATCAACAAGATCTACGAGAAATGGTTCATGCAGCCAATTCCGCCAAAAGGCCTGAACCTGAACTTCCCGATGAGCGACGAGCTCAAGAACCTGATCGCCAATCCGACCGACAAAGCGGCTGACGAAAAGAAATCCTGATTTCTGACTAACCTTATCCCCTGAGAGAGCCTGTGCCCTTTCAGGGGTTGTCATTCCCTGCTGGCATTTCTGGAAACACTCGAACCGGTGGCTGTCGAGCCGCTCGTGTGTGCCCGACCGTCAAGGTCAGGGCGGGAACGGAGTCCCCAGGCGGGCATTTGTAAATCGATCGAATCCGAGGGGAGACCCTAATGAATTACAACTGGGACTGGGGCGTGTTCTTCAAGTCCACCGGTGTGGGCAGCGAGATTTATTTCGACTGGTACCTCTCCGGTTTGGGCTGGACCATCGCCATCGCCGTCGCGGCCTGGATCATCGCGCTGCTGCTGGGCTCGATTCTGGGCGTCATGCGCACGGTGCCGAATCGCATCGTATCGGGCATCGCGACCTGCTACGTCGAACTCTTCCGTAACGTGCCGCTGCTGGTTCAGCTGTTCATCTGGTACTTCCTGGTGCCCGACCTGCTGCCTGCGGATATCCAGGAGTGGTACAAACAGGATCTCAACCCTACCACCTCGGCGTTCCTCAGCGTCGTCGTGTGCCTGGGCCTGTTCACCACCGCTCGCGTTTGCGAACAAGTGCGCACCGGTATCCAGGCGCTGCCCCGCGGCCAGGAAGCCGCCGCTCGCGCCATGGGTTTCAAGCTGCCGCAGATCTACTGGAACGTGCTGCTGCCCCAGGCTTACCGCATCATCATTCCGCCGCTTACCTCGGAATTTTTGAACGTGTTCAAGAACTCCTCCGTTGCGTCGCTGATAGGCCTGATGGAGCTGCTCGCGCAGACCAAGCAAACCGCCGAGTTCTCCGCCAACCTGTTCGAAGCTTTCACCCTGGCCACGCTGATCTACTTCACGCTGAACATGAGCCTGATGCTGCTGATGCGTTCGGTCGAGAAGAAAGTCGCCGTACCGGGCCTGATTTCCGTAGGGGGTAAATGATGGAATTCGACTTCTCGGGCATCATTCCGTCCCTGCCGGGTTTGTGGAACGGCATGATCATGACCCTCAAGCTGATGGCCCTGGGCGTGATCGGCGGGATCATCCTCGGCACGATCCTGGCGCTGATGCGCCTGTCCCACAACAAACTGCTGTCGAACATCGCCGGCGCCTACGTTAACTACTTCCGCTCGATCCCGTTGCTGCTGGTCATCACCTGGTTCTACCTGGCGGTGCCGTTTGTATTACGCTGGATCACCGGCGAAGACACCCCGATCGGCGCGTTCGCCTCCTGCATCGTGGCCTTCATGATGTTCGAAGCCGCGTATTTCTGCGAAATCGTGCGGGCCGGCGTGCAGTCGATTCCCAAGGGCCAGATGGGCGCTGCCCAGGCGTTGGGCATGGAATACGGCCAGATGATGCGACTGATCATCCTGCCGCAAGCGTTTCGCAAGATGACCCCGTTGTTGCTGCAACAGAGCATCATTCTGTTCCAGGACACCTCGCTGGTGTATGCAGTGGGTCTGGTGGATTTCCTCAATGCCTCGCGTGCCAGTGGCGACATTATCGGCCGCTCCAATGAGTTCCTGATCTTCGCAGGTCTCACGTACTTCATCATCAGCTTTGCCGCCTCGCAGCTGGTCAAGCGTCTGCAAAAAAGGTTTGCCGTATGATCTCTATCAAGAATGTCAACAAGTGGTATGGCGACTTCCAGGTACTGACTGACTGCAGCACCGAGGTCAAAAAAGGCGAAGTGATTGTGGTGTGCGGGCCGTCCGGCTCCGGCAAATCCACCCTGATCAAATGCGTCAACGCCCTGGAACCGTTCCAGAAAGGCGACGTGATCGTCGACGGCACGTCCATCGCCGACCCGAAGACCAACCTGCCGAAACTGCGTTCGCGCGTGGGCATGGTGTTCCAGCATTTCGAACTGTTCCCGCACCTGAGCATCCTCGACAACCTGACCATCGCGCAAATCAAGGTGCTGGGCCGCAGCAAGGAAGAAGCCACCAAGAAAGCCCTGCAATTGCTTGAGCGCGTTGGCCTCTCCGCCCACGCCAAAAAGCACCCGGGCCAACTTTCCGGGGGTCAGCAACAGCGAGTGGCGATTGCCCGTGCGCTGGCGATGGATCCGATCGTCATGCTGTTCGACGAACCGACCTCGGCGCTGGACCCGGAAATGGTCAATGAAGTGCTCGACGTGATGGTGCAACTGGCCCACGAAGGCATGACCATGATGTGCGTGACCCATGAAATGGGCTTTGCGCGCAAAGTGGCCGACCGGGTGATTTTCATGGACCAGGGCAAGATCATCGAAGACTGCAAGAAAGAAGAGTTCTTCGGCGACATCACCGCCCGCTCCGACCGCGCGCAGCATTTCCTCGAGAAGATTCTGCAGCACTAAGAAAGGCACCGCTCCCCAACTGATGGGGGAGCGGACTTGTGTGGGAGTGAACCGCTTTTCGTAGGAGCCAGGCTTGCCGGCGAAAGCGCACTTAAGGACGCCTTCGCCGGCAAGCCTGGCTCCTACGGGATCCGATCGGGTTTGCCCGCTCACCACACACCGCTCCCCACAGGGGCTCGTGGGTATATGGATATTTGTGTTGTGGTTGACCCAAGGCATCTGTGATGAAATGCGACTCCACTCTCTATCGCGCCGCGCCGCCATCACTCGCCGTGAAACCCCGTTTGATTCGCCATCTGTTCCTGCCGCCACTGGTCATCGCCCTGATGATCGGATTGGGTTACATCGGTTTCTGGGTCAGTGAACACTACGGAATTCGCAACCTTAGCGAGAATGGCCAGCGTCAGCTGGAACTGCACGCCCGCGCCGTCGAGAGCGAGATCAGCAAGTACACCTACCTGCCCAGCCTGTTGGAACTCGAATCCAGTGTTTCAAAACTGCTGGCCGACACGTCGCCGGAACACCGGCAGACGGTTAACGAATACCTTGAAGGCCTGAACCGGCGCAGCCGCAGTCGGGCCATTTATGTGATGGACACCACCGGTCGCGTACTGGCCACCAGCAACTGGCGCGATGTCGACAGTTATCTGGGTGAAGACTTGTCCTTCCGCGCCTACTTCCAGAATGCCGTGCGCGGTCAGCCGGGTCGTTTCTATGGCATCGGCAGCACCAGTGGCGAACCCGGCTATTACCTGGCGCACGGGCTGGAAGAGCACGGCAAGATCATCGGCGTCGCCGTGGTCAAGGTCCGCCTCGAAGCCATGGAAGAACGCTGGCAGCGTGCGCGTCTGGAAGCTTTCGTCAGCGACGAGAACGGCATCATCATTCTTTCCAGCGATCCGGCGCGGCGGCTTAAATCGGTGGTGCCATTGAGCGAGCAAACCAAGGAAAAACTCGCCCGTAGCCTGCAGTACTACTGGTTTCCGCTCAATGAACTGCAACCGCTGGCGCGGGAGAAACTCGCCGAAGGCGAGGAAAAGCTGACCTTCCCCGCCAACAGCGAATTGATGTCCGAAGAAGAGAACATCAGCTACCTCTCGCAAACCCGGCCGCTGAGCGACACCCCATGGAACTTCACCCTGCTCACGCCCCTGCAGGATTTGCGGCGTGAAGCGATCAATCAGGGGATTCTGGTGGCAGTGGCGTTTGCGCTGGTTGCGTTTCTGCTGATTGCCTGGAACGAGCGGCGCAAAGTGATCGCCACCCGCCTCGCGGCGCGGGAAGCCTTGCAGGAAGCCAATAATCAACTGGAGCGCCGGATTACCGAACGCACCACCGACCTGCGCGCCAGTAACGAACGACTCAAGGGCCAGATCCGTGAACGGCGGCAGGCGGAAGAGACATTGCGCCGCGCCCAGGATGAACTGGTCCAGGCCGGCAAACTGGCGGCCATCGGCCAGATGTCCACCAGCATCGCCCACGAACTGAACCAGCCGCTGGCCGCCTTGCGAACCTTGTCCGGCAATACCGTGCGCTTTCTGGAACGTGGCCAGCTGGATGTAGCCAGCACCAACCTCAAGACCATCAATGAACTGATCGATCGCATGGGCCGGATCACTGCCAGCCTGCGTTCCTTCGCCCGGCGCGGCGATGACAAGGGCCAGGCCAGCCTCGGCAAAGCCGTGGACGCTGCCCTGCAGTTGCTGGGTAGCCGGGTGGAAAGTGCGCACCTGCAATTGCACCGCGACTTCAAAGACGTACAACTGCAGATAGACCAGACCCGCCTGGAACAGATCCTGGTCAACCTGATCGGCAACGCGCTCGATGCCATGCAGTCGCAGCCCCAGCCGGCGTTGTGGCTGGAGGGCGAGGCGTTCGATGGCAAGTATCGTCTGCGGGTACGCGACAACGGCCACGGCATCGATGCCGAAGCGCGCAAGCATCTGTTCGAACCGTTCTTCACCACCAAACCCGGCGAACAAGGCCTGGGCCTCGGCCTGACGCTTTCCGCCAGCCTGGCCGCCGCCACTGGCGGGCATCTGGGTGTCGAACACCCGGCCAGCGGTGGCACCACTTTCGTTCTCAGTTTACCGTTGGTAAGCCCCACTCCCGCCGAGCCAATATGAACAACGACCTTAGTGTGCTGATCGTCGAAGACGACCCCCATGTCCTGCTCGGTTGCAAGCAGGCGCTGACCCTGGAAGACATTCCCTGCGTGGGCGTCGGCAGCGCCGAAGAAGCGCTGGAACGAGTCGGCGATAACTTCGCCGGCATCGTCATCAGCGACATCCGCCTGCCGGGCATCGACGGCCTGGAACTGCTGACCCGGCTCAAGGCCCGCGATCGCAGCCTGCCGGTGGTGTTGATTACCGGCCACGGCGACATCTCAATGGCCGTCGGCGCGATGCAGAAAGGCGCCTATGACTTCATGGAGAAACCTTTCTCCCCCGAACGCCTGGTGGACGTCGCCCGCCGTGCGCTGGAACAACGCAGCCTGGCGCGGGAAGTGTCGTCGTTACGTCGACAACTGTTCGAGCGCGATTCCCTCGAAGGCCGGATCATTGGGCGCTCGCCGGCCATGCAAAACCTGCGGGAACTGATCGCCAACGTCGCCGATACCTCGGCCAACGTGCTGATCGAAGGCGAGACCGGTACCGGTAAAGAGTTGGTTGCGCGCTGCCTGCACGACTTCAGCCGCCGGCACACCAAACAGTTTGTCGCACTGAACTGCGGCGGCCTGCCGGAGAACCTGTTCGAAAGTGAAATATTCGGCCACGAGGCCAACGCCTTTACCGGTGCCGGCAAGCGGCGTATCGGCAAGATCGAACACGCCGACGGCGGCACGCTGTTCCTCGATGAAGTGGAAAGCATGCCGCTGCCGCTGCAGATCAAACTGCTACGGGTGTTGCAGGAACGCACCCTCGAACGCCTTGGCTCGAACCAGAGCGTGGCGGTGGATTGCCGGGTGATTGCCGCGACCAAGTCCGATCTGGATCAATCGAGCAAGGCCGGCGAGTTTCGCAGCGACTTGTATTACCGCCTGAACGTGGTGACCCTGGAACTGCCGCCGCTGCGCGAACGCCGCGAAGACATCCTGCAATTGTTCGAACACTTTTTGCAGCAGTCATCCTTGCGCTTCGACCGCGCAGCGCCGGAGCTGGACAACCAGACCCTGTCGAACCTGATGAGCCATGACTGGCCAGGCAACGTGCGCGAATTGCGCAACGTCGCCGAGCGTTTCGCATTGGGCCTGCCGGCCTTCAAAAAATCCGGCACCAATGGCAGCAATCAGGGCCTGGCCTTCGCCGAAGCGGTGGAAGCGTTCGAACGCAACCTGCTCAGCGACGCCTTGCAGCGCAGCGGCGGCAACCTGACCCAGGCCAGCCAGGAACTGGGGATGGCCAAGACCACGCTGTTCGACAAAGTGAAGAAATACGGGTTGAGCCACTGATGGACCTGATGTTCAAAGCAACCCTGGGCGCGGCGGTGGTGGTGATTCTGGCCATGCTGGCCAAGACCAAAAACTATTACATCGCCGGCCTGGTGCCGCTGTTTCCGACCTTTGCGCTGATCGCTCATTACATCGTCGGCAAGGGGCGCTCGCTGGATGACCTGAAAACCACCATCGTGTTTGGCATGTGGTCGATCATTCCGTACTTCGTCTACCTGGCGACCTTGTACGTGATGGTCGACCGGATGCGGCTGGAGGCTTCATTGGCGGTGGCGGCGGTGGCGTGGTTGATGGCGGCGACGGTGTTGGTGACGGTGTGGGTGCGCCTCCACGGCTGAGGTGACAACACACCTGTAGGAGCTGCCGCAGGCTGCGATCTTTTGATCTTGATTTTTTCCAGACCGCTGAAGGTCAAGATCAAAAGATCGCAGCCTTCGGCAGCTCCTACGGGTACGGGGTACGGGCAGGCCGTTTGGTTACTGTCCGTAAACCTTCTGCAACTGCGCTGGTGTCAGCGCCTCTTCAAACGGCACCGGCACTGACTTCACCGCCCCGTAAAGGTTGCGATAACGCCAATAGTTACCGTTGTTGGCCAGTTGATAACCACGCTCGACCACTCGCTGGCCATCAAGCACATAACGCAAGGTTTCCTGGGCGGCCGCTGGCGGTGTCGGTTGCATCAGGTCGGTGGATAAAACGCGCATCGATTCGTCGATACACTCGTCGAGCACCGCCGTGACCTTCGCCAGATCGAGGCCGCCATCGTCGATGCATTGCTTGCCACAGCGCCGAATCGGCTGGCTGACCACCTCGATCCGCATGCGATACAACGCCGAGCCGGCAATGTCCTGGACTTGCACCTGATTGACCAGCACGAAACTGCCGCGATCAGGGGTGAGCATCAGTTTGGGCTCTATCACCAGGCGCGCGGTAACCTGCCCTTCTCCCTGTTTGAACCCGGCCACTTGCGACGCCTGTTGATAGCGCTTTTGCAGACGCTCCTGCAACGGAACGCCTGCAAGCAAGTCGGCCATCGGTCGCGCCTCCTTGAGCGCGGTTTTTTCCGCATCGCGCTGCAAGCTGCCGCTGCCCATTTGGGTGTTGATCAGGCTGGCGACCAACAAGCCGGCAAGCCCGGCAGTGTTGCCCGAACTCGCCACCAGATTATGGCTTGACGACGCAGCCTTCAAAGCCGCCTGGGAGTCGATCACGGTGCTGGCCCCCACAAAGGATGGCGGCAACTGCACATCGACCTTAAGCCCGTGGGCCTGGACGTAGGGCAAGGCGCTCTGATCCTTGAAGCCGGCCTCGGGGGCCGGCTTTTGTGCACACCCCGTCAGCATCAACAGGGCCAGCGCACCGGCTGCGATGGGCGGACGCTTCATTGCGCGAACGGGGTAATCATTTGCTGACGGCTATTGTCCACAGCCTGATAGAACGCGTTGGACAGGTTGGTGTAAGTCGGCTCGTCCCATTCGCCCTGGGCGGCTTGCGTAGCGACAAAGGGTTTGAACCACAGCAGTTTGTTGTCTGCCAGATCGATCACCATGCCCTGCCCGCCCACCTGCGCCATCGGCACGCTGGTCGGCACGACACTGTAGTAGCTGCGGGTAGCGCCGGTGGCATAGACATTCACCAGCAGCAGACGATCGACGCCATAGGCGGCCTTGACCGGGGTCATGTCCCGCGTCATGTAGCCTTCGCGGAAACTGGTTTCCTTATACATCTTCAGGTCGAACGGCTCGTCGATCCGCTTGGCTTTGTAACCCTTGGCCTGCAGCTTGGCGACAAGGACATCGGGCAAGGTGTTGAGGTCGCCCACTTGCCATTTTTCGACGTTGTCACTGAGCTTGTTGTTAACACCTTTGTTGATGGCGTAATCGAGAATCCCCTGATTGCCGGTCAATGCCAGTACCGGTTCCGGCACCACGGTGATCGCCACGCCGATAGTCGACTCCTTGGCATCCCAGAATTGGTGGTCCAGCGGTACTGGAGGTTGTACGTGAGCACAGCCTGTGAGGGCCAGGCAGGCGAGCAATGTCAGTGCTGCCCAAGTGCGCAGAGCGTGAAGAGTCATGGATCAAGTCCCTATGATTATTAACGATGTTGCCTATGTCGGCAGCGTCGGCAAAAACCGTAGTGGCACATTGATATATTTTTCGATTCAGCGGCTAAACGATGCGGTACCTGCAGCCGCTTCCACAGGTTTTGAAGTGTCCGGGAGGCGCACAACGGCCCCCCCTTCAAGTCTAAACATACAAGCGAGCCTGCTCGCGATAGCGGTCTGTCTGCTACATCAATACTGACCGGTCCGCCATCATCGCGAGCAGACATTGGATTTGGGTGTTAGAGAAGATTGTGTTCGGCCACTGGATCGATTTGAGCCCAGTGTGAGGTGTCTTCGCGGTGGGCCTGTAAATACGGCAACACCGCCGCCAGCAACGGTGCCTTGAACGCCTCCTGGAAACGATGGGCCAGCCCAGGAATCAGCTTCAACTGACTGCCGCGAATGTGCGCCGCCAAATGCACGCCATGCATCACCGGCAACAACGGATCGGCGGTGCCGTGAACCACCAGCGTCGGCACCCGCAATTGATTGAGCAGCGCCACACGGCTCCGTTCAGCGAGGATCGCCATGATCTGGCGCTTCACGCCTTCCGGGTTGAATGCCCGGTCATAAGACTGCGCTGCCTGCTGCAACAACGCCTGCCGGTCATCGCTCACCGCCGGGCTACCCAACGCCGCCAGCAAATCGGCCTGTTGCTCCAGCGCCACTTCGCGATTCGGCGCACCACGTCGCGCGAGTAACTGCACCAGCGCCGCACTCGGCGCCGGCAAACCTTCGGCCCCCGAGCTAGTCATCAGCAAGGTCAGGCTCTCGATACGCTGCGGCGCCATGGCCGCCATATGCTGGGCGATCATCCCGCCCATGCTCGCGCCCAGCACGTGGAATTGCTCGACGCGCAAGGCATCCATCAGCCCAAACGCATCATCTGCCATGTCGGTCAGGGTGTACGGCGCCGATACCGGCAAGCCGAGTTTGTAGCGCAGCACTTCGAGCGTCAGGTTGGCATCGACCGGCGTCTGCCGCCAAGTGGAGAGCCCCACATCGCGGTTGTCGTAACGGATCACCCGAAAACCCTGCTGACACAACGCAACCACCACCTCGTCCGGCCAGTGAATCAACTGCCCGCCCAGGCCCATCACCAGCAACAACGCAGGGTCCGAGGCACGGCCAATGCTCTGGTAGGCCAGGCTCACGTGTTCCAGATCGACCCGCTCGGTCGGAACATCGACATCGCACCGCGAAGCCGCCAGGGACGGCAAGCTGAACAATAAAGCGGCCAGAAAAGTGGCCGCCGATAACAAAAAAGCACGCATGAAAAACACCGAAACGCAGAACTCCAGTAGAGCGCGAGTCTGATGAAGTTTGTTCAAGCGCGCTGCCACAGTTACGTGACAGTTTGATGAAGATTGCTGAATGGTCGTACCAGCCGGCGACAGCTACCGTCGGTCAGAAAAGGGCCTCACCCTGTTAGTTCTGACAGTAGCAATAATTCATCCTCTGGAATTCAATCGATCGGCGCGTGCCGAACGTTGATTGCGGGCTCGCGGTTAATTCAGACCTCGGAGCGTCCCATGAACACGATTGCAAATGTGCCATCCCTATTTGAAGACTCATCTTTTGATCATACGGATTACAACGACCCTCATACATTCGATGGCCAAGTCGATGTGCGCCCTCCTCAACCGGATTCGGGGACCATATTCGGCGTTCTTGCGCTGTTTGCCTTGCGATTTCCGTTTTCAGTCCCCTCCAAAAATGATGCCGTCATCGGCATCAACTACAAAACTGTCTATGATGACCCTCGTGGAGCATTGATAAAAATCCTCTTTTATACCAATCGAACTCCAGAAGATGTCATTACCATATGGTTCACTGGCATCGATGCCGTGCACACCATTGAAGTCCCTAAAGACATCAACGACGACGATGATGTAGAAACCTATATTCCAGCCATTTACTTTAAGCAAGCAGCCCAGTTCTCTTCAGATGGAAATATAGAGATTTGGTACTTCGTCAAACGTAAAAGCGATAACACTTCAGAGAAATCAACAGTACTGACCGCACGCATTAAAGTCGACCTGCCGGGCGGCAAAGACCCCGACCCTGACACGCCACATCACCAAGCCTTACTCGCACCAAAACTTCCAGAACAACTGGAAAAAGAAGGTGCTGTTACAGAATCCTGGATCAAAGCAGGTGTAACGGTGTCTGTGCCTCACTATTTATTTATGACGCTGGGGGATGTCATTCAGATCTTATGGGGGACGGCGACCGTCTCTTATACTGTAAGAGCGCTTATACAGCCTGGAGAGTTCATTGAAATCCTGATACCGGGTGAGAAGATCCTTGAATCTGGAGAGACCTATCTGGCAAAAATCCGATACTGGATAACCGATGAACTGCAAAACGATTCAAGTGACTTTTCGGAATTCAAGGAGTTTCCCGTCAGGGCCGGCGAAACTCGGTTACGAGCCCCGTTGGTAAAAGGTGTCGACAGCCAGGATCGACTTTTTCTGGATAAAATCGCTCCAAATCCCGGCATCATTCAGGTGCTGGCATTGGACTCTCCATTTATACCTGGAGATGCCGTCATTGTGACATTGAGTGTCTCTACTCAAGATGGCGACAGGGTGCTTTTTGTAAAAGAGCAGATTATAAGCGGCCCATCAATCATGGAGTTCGAAGTACCTTACGAAACCCTGCGGGAGATACCTCCCGGCCCGGTTAAGGTAAGGTATGACTTAAAGAAACCTGATCAGACCCTGATTCCGTCGAATCATTACTTGTTCATTCTGGTGGCCAAGGCCATTTTACTGACCAAGCCTTTGGTCATAGAAGCCAAACGCGGTTATGTTTCACACTTGCTCCCCCGAGCCATTGTCGAAGTCGCTCCTTATCTGGACATGCGCGTCAATCAAAAAATAACGATCTACTGGTTTGTTACCCGATTCAATGGGCAAACCCACCTCTATGAAACTTACCGCCCCGTGACCAAAGGATTGGTAAACCGCCCGGTTCCTTTCAATATCAGCGGACCAGAGCACATCAATCGATTCAACACGTCAAAACTGGAAGTATGGTTCAAGGTAACCGAGCCGGATGGCATGACTGAACGTCATTCCTACCGTGAACGCTTATATATCGGGGATGTACAACCTTATTACCCACCCCCTTCATTTCACCCCAGTTACGGCCCGGTTCTGGAAGATGGGATTCTTTTAATCGAAAAAATCAGTGTGTTTATCGACGCCTTTATCGAAGCATTGAAAGATCTAAAGCTCCGTGAAACATTGTTTTTTCGATGGGAGAACGAAAATGGCGAACCCATTTTCGAGGAAGTACTTGAAATAGTCCCAGCCAACATTAATCACGACTTTCTTTTTCTGCTGGAAGAACAACTATTTAAAGAGCAACTGGATCGCTATGCCCACATCTTCTATTGGATAGAAGATCCGGACGGCTGGCCAAGGGCATCGCAAGCGCTGGTATTTCGCATTGGTGAGATCATCCCCAAAATCGAAAGCCTGAAAGATAGTAAAGGCGAAATTCTGGAAGGAACGTTCGACAACAGAGTTGATTTGAAGGGTAGTGCCAGGCCGAACCGCTCAGTCAACGTTTACGACCGAGGCGTACTGAAAGCGCCCATTACGGCAGACGGTGATGGCATCTGTACCTATGTTATGGAAAATCTGAGTGCGGGGTTGCATAGCATTGTTCTGGAAGGCGACTACGGAAACAATCCAAGGTCCGATGCCCGGGATTTCAATGTATTGGTGGCACAGATGCCGCAGATCACCTCAATCAAAACGCCCCAGGGCAACGCGGTTCCTCACAACCAAAGTACCATCGCCAGAACGCTGACGTTATCCGGTAGCGCCAACGCCAACCAGCAGGTGGAAGTCTGGCAGGGCAATGTTTCGAAAGGCCCTGTTCCGGTCGACGCAAGTGAAAACTGGGGTCTGGTTGTGAGTAATTTGACTTACGCCCTTCATCATTTCACCGCCAAAGCGCTTTACGGAACCGGGCTGACATCTCCCACCAGGACTGTCCGTGTCGTAGAAGCCCTGACCCCTGTCATCACATCCATCGTGGATATCAGAGATCGCCCGATCGGTCGCGGTACCGGTACTTATAGCCGAACGGTCAAAATGACCGGTACCGCCACCGCCAATCAACAGGTACACATACTCCTCAATTCCGTGGTGAAACAGACTATTGCGGTTGGGGCAAACGGCATCTGGAGCACTTCCTTGCCAGGGCTGACTGTCGGCACTTACAGCATTGTTGTCAGACCGGTCTATGGTGGCCAGGATTCGGCTTCATGGGGCTTTAGCGTGCTGCAATGGCTCACCGACGATGTGACCACATTCGATCACTGGAATGGCTGGGTTGCGGGTCCGGCAGCGGCCCGCGGCGATTTGACCCTGCGATATGAACAGGGTAACTGGCGACTCAATAACTACACCTACTCCCAAAACTCCGCCGGGGTGGTGATGCAAAAAACCTTCCACAACCTGGAAGTGAATGGACTTTATCGCTTCTATGTAGCATTGGTTCGTTATGACGGTCGTTATGCCTATCCCATTCTGTCGCTGATGGTCGACGGAGTAGCGATAACCTCCCCCATCCATATCACAAGCAAAACCTGGACAACCCTCTGGGGGGATTTCCACGCCAGGGCTTCGCAGATGACGTTACAAATTTACAGCCACCTGAGTACCGGTAATGGCAACGATTGGGAGGGTGATAATTTCCGGCTCGTTCATCTTTGAGAAGTCAATCAGCGGAATTAACAACCCGCCCGCTTTCATCCGAGGGGCGGGTGCGTTGTTTTAGGGGCAAAGCACAGCAACGAGAAATGCCTTTCGATACCGATAACTATGTACCACCACCCCCCTTCACAACTGACCTCTAATGGCCGCGACGCCGGAACAAACCGGCCCTCTTGCCCTCTGGAGACCAGTCGCCATGCCCGACGCCCCCAAGCCCACATTGATCGATTTCGGCCTTTCCTGCCCGCTAGCCCCCAACCCGGATCAGAGCCTGCTCCTGACCGCCTTGCAACGCTGGCGCGGTTGTCACCAGCAATGGCTCGAACTGATGGCCCAAGTCCCGAAGGCTCGCACCTCGATCAGCCAATTGCTCAAAGAACACCAGGAGCTTGACGGCAACCGGGTCGGTTTCGGTTTCTTTGCCACCGCTAACCGACCTGAACACTTTGTCAGCCTGACTCACGCCTGCGCCTTTATACTGCAACAGCCCGCGATCGACGCTTCACTCAATACGCGATGCGTGGTGATCGGGCTTGAAAAAGAACACCGCCTTTACGGCAAATCTCCCGCTCAATTGCTCGAACAGCTCAAAAATCTCAACCCGGCGCACTTGCTCAATCATTCCTTGGAGCGTTGGTGGAATGCCCGAGCGCCCGGTACGGCAATATCGCGCCGAGCGTTGGCTATCCAGCTGTATCGTCAGCACTTCGAAGCCTCAAGCCTGGTGGTCCATACCCAGCGCATGTTGACGGCCGAACAGATGAACCCCTTGCTGGCGCTGATCGATGCCTTCAGCGCCAGCGTGACTGCCGACGTTCCGTCGATGGCTATCCATCAGCTGGCGCTCAGGTCCACTGACGATCGGCGAGTCGAGTTGCCCGGGGCTTTGCTCATCAGTACCGAGCAACCGGCCGCGCAATGGCTGTACCTGCCAGACCAGCAACCGGCCTGGAAGCACTTCCAGCACCGTCATGAGGTGGAAAACTGGCTGATCGCACACCCGCCAGAGAAGGTCGAAATGTCCCGATTCGGCAGCATCAGCCTCGAATACACCCGCATCGGAACCACGCCACTGGAGGTGGCTGCCGAGCAGTTGATTGCGCACGTATCGGTCGCCTGGATGGACAGCATTCGTCAGGGCAATGGCAGTGATATCAGCGAGCATGGCGCCACGGCGCTGGACGCCGCCGACCGGCTGGATCAGCAATACGCTGTTTTTGCCGAGCCTGCAGAACAGCCGGTAGTCATCAACCCCGAAGAGCCAGGCATCGATAGCATTGCGCAGTTCGGTTTGCTCAATCCCGATATCACGCTGGACATTCGCCAGCGTGCCGTGGCGTACCACTGCGCAGCCCTTGAAACCTTGCTTGGCACAGAGTCCGCGGGCGATCTGGATGACCCACGCCTGCAGAACCTGAAACAACTGCTCGACGCCCTGACAGCCGCCGAACAGGCCAGCCACACCGCCGCGTCGGCATTACTGAACGCCCGCGACGTGCTGAAGATGCTGGAATTGCGTCATACCCCGAACCCACATTACCGCGCGCTGTATCAGGCACGGCTGACAGGGTTGCGCGTCGAGTCCGAGATTCAACTGACCCTGAACCAGATCAGTCGTGAAGAGCACCAGATGCTCAAGGCTGTTCTGGATGCGCCCATCCGGATGGATCGCAAGGCCGAGGTGGCGGTCGCACGGCTGACGCTGTCGACCTCTGAAGGCGATGACGGCAGCCCTCAAACCGAGGAACTGGAAGGCGTGCTGCTGATCGCGCATCCATCGGTGCTGGACGGTACCGAGTCGCACAGCCTGTTGCTTTATTGGCCCGGCCGATTCGGTGGCTTGCAGCGTTTTGCTTCACGACGTGCACTGGAACAAACGCTGTTCAAACGGAGTGCCACCGACGACGTATTGACCTTGCAGTTGAGCGAGCTGACCGGCGACCCATTCCAATACACACTGCAGGATCAGCTCTACCGTTGCGAACAGCAGGTTGTTCAACTGATTGCCGACAACCCTGTGCCATCCCATGCCAGGCAGCGAGCAGCGGCGCTGGAAGCACTACGCGAACGCACCCTCGCCCGCCTGACAGTGCCGATACCCGCCGCCCGGGAATTGGCCTTCGCGCAACTCATCGAGCAAAACCACAGCAGTGCCCTGGCGCGAGCGCTGCCGCAGTGGCTCGACACGCTGTCTGATGCTCGGCGTTTGCAGCTCAAGCGTCTGTTCAAAACCTGCATTGCGGCCATGAAGCAATCCCATGAACTGCTCGAAAGGGACCTGCCGTCACGGGATGATTTCAGCAAAAAACGCATCGACGCCCGCCTGCGCCAGGACTTTTCCCTTACGCAAGGCTTTGTGGTGATGATCGATCTGCCCGACTCGACGCAATGGCAGAAGGTCGTGATCGAAGGTGCCGCAGCGGGAACACCTCAAGAGAATGTACTGATCGCCAGCAAAACCCGCAGCAAACTGTCCCTTGTCGAACTGGCGCAATCGAACATCGATCAGCCCCTGTGGTGGCGACTGTCGTTCATGCAGGTCGAAGTCACCGCGGATACCGAGCCAGATCGCACAGCGCTGAACACCGGCATCACCCCGCCTTACCTGCGCGAACTGGTGACCGAGCTGGATCTGGCCGGCCACTATGAGACACGGATCCGCGAGGCGTTTCTTGGCGCTCCCGGCGCCTCGGCCTTCGACCTTGAATATCGCCGTGAACGCCTGAGCGAACCCTGGCGCCTGATGCTCAAACTGCAAGGTGAGTTTGCCTTGTTGCAACGGCAGATCGATGCCCATGGACAACACGTGTTGAACATCGCCATCGACGCCAATACCCGGCAAGCCTTTGCAGCCCAGGGCAAGCGTATCGTGCTGCTGCCGGCGCATCTGACCGTGGGCGGCGAGGATACGCCGCAGCAAGGCCCGAGCACTTTGTCTGGTATCACTTTCATCGAGGAACAGGTCAGCGGCCTGACACTGCTCTATTTACCGGACTGCCCTGACGGAATCTACCTGCGCCAGTACGACAGCCTTGAGCAGGCACGCCAAGGCCTGTTCAACCTGTGCCTGCACACCGGCATGATCAACTATCTGGCCGGACGCGCGTTGGCGGGAGATTTCGCCTTTCATGTCAGCCGAATCAATCAGGCCCTGCTGCGCAACTTCACTGCGCTGATCGGCGTCGGCATCCCATGGCCGGCCACCACGTCCCTGGCCGCGCACTTGCTCAATGTGCATATGGGGCGCTTGCTGGAAGCCCATCGAAGCACCTCCCGCTCCAACGATGCGTTGTATCTGGAGCGCTGTGCATTGCAGTCCGGCGCGATGTTCAATTACCTGAAAATGGCCTTGGGCATGGTGCCTTTCGTGGGTTCGGCAGTCGCGCTGTATGACGCCTGGGACAGCGCCAACCTGGCGCTCGCCGCCTTCCTGCGGGGCGATGTCGGTCACGGTCTGGCCGACGTTGAATCGGTGTTGCTGTCATTGATCGACGCGGCCATGGATCTTCTTCCTGGCGCCGCTGCGACACCCGGTGCAGCCCGTGCCGTCACCCGCCGTCGCCAGTTGCGAACGCTGGCCGGGAAAGCCGGGGCCATGCGAGTGCCCTCGCGGCGACAGGCCCGTAGCGTCCTCGATTACTTCAAAGGTTATGAATACGAACACGAGATTTCTCTGGCGGGCCTGCAACCGGCCACACACGGGATCTATCGCAATGTCTACCGGCATGCTGACGGCGACTTCATGATCAGCCAGGGTCGCATCTACCGGATCGAATTGAGCGATGCGCCGCGTGGCTGGCGCTTGTACGGCACCTGGGCACGCGCCTACAAACAACCGATCGCCCTTGACGAGGCCGGCCACTGGAACACCCACTATGCCGTACACGGTACCTTGATGGAGGGCGGTGGCGCGGGTGGCGGTGCGGTGCTCGGGCTTCTGGCCGACGGCATGGACCCACTCTGGCCCGCCGCCATCCGTCACAGGCTGCCCCGCTGGTGGACTGATCGTCACTTGCGCCGCCAACTGACCCTGACCAACACCGCCGACGCCTATACCCGACGCCTGGACACTCAAACCCGCAGCACCAACGTTGCCCTGGAACGCTATTACGCCAGCGCCCCGGCCCAGCGCCCTCCCCTGCGATCGTCTCTGGAAAGCGCCTGCCTGACCGATATCGAGATCGCCCGGAACAGCTATCAGAACCTGGTGGACCTGTTGCCTTTGAGCCATGGCAGAAAACGCACGCAGATCGAGGACTTGCAAAGCCGCAGTGCCTGGGTGGTGGTCGACCGCACGGTACACCGAATCCAGTTCGGCAAAGAACGCCTGGTGGAACACCTCGACCGGATCGATGAACTCCTTACCCGTTCAGACACCACGCCCATCAACGACACCCGCGCCCACTTGCGCCTGATGGAACAACGCAAGAACACGCGCAAAGCCTTCCTTCAGGAATTCGATCAGGCTTATGCCGCCATGGAGCAGGTCAATCTCTGGAACCGTCGAATCACCCAGCGGGAGCATAAAGCCAGAATGGCGGCTGACGTGGCGACCGTGAACAAAACGTTAAGCGAGAGCAATTACCGTTACCTGAAAACGGCTCACCTCCTTGAAATCATCAGTCGTGTCGATGCCGTCGATGACACCACCTGGCTTTATTTCCACGCGCAACTGAAACAGGCCCGCACCCAAGTGGGGCGCGCACTCTTTACCCAGCACAATCTGCCGCAAGTGCGTGCCAGCCTGGCCCAGCGGAATCGGGTATTCGACGACTGCCTGGCAACCTACACCGATTTCCGTCGCAACCTGAACGCCTGGACACTGGGTTACCCGCAACATCTGGATCTGGAGCAGGTGGCGCCGTTTCTGGAGAACCTGGCGAAGGTCGAAGAGCTCGCGCGAAACGCTCTGCGCAACCGCACGGCTATCACGCCAACGGAAGGCACAACCGGCAAGAAGCTCTTTGAAACCGAAGACAGTCGACTGCTGGTCGGCGTCGAGCACACCGATGCCGCCACTCGGCAAAAGCGCTTCACGATCGAGGGCGTCGACGGTCGTACGGAAACCTGGTTACCGCGCTCCAGTGGCAAATACCACCTCAGTGAACCGGCTGTGTCGGCGCAAACGCCGCTGGCCTCGGATGTTCAGCCGTTGCTGGCCGAAGCCAGAAAAAGACTCGCAGCGGTGCCCACTTATAAAAACAGAGTCGAGGGTTATGCCCGGCAAGACATGCTGCCAGTGGACCTGGAACACATGATGAGCATCGAAGCCAGCGAGTTATCGATGCGCGCCCAAGCCATCGAACGCCTCTCGCCCCATGATCCATTGGTACGGCATTTGTCCGACCAGGTTCGGGACCTTACGCGAGCCGGACGCACCCTGCGCATCGAGCAGTCCATGAACAGCAAAACCCCGACCGAGGGTTATCTGGATTACCTGCTGGAACAACGGGTAATAGACATCCGCAAGGAAGGCGGACTGCGGGATCTGGGCAAGCGCCCGGACGGTCGGCGGGATTTTCTGCAGGAGTATGAAGTTCGCGATTTGACCCGCCAGCCGCCGCAACCCCTGTGGTATGCGCACTTTCATTACCCCTCGGCGAAGTCGCCGTTCAACGACTTCGTCAAAGGTCATCTGAAATTGCCTGAACAGCGCAACCTGGGCCTGCAATGGCAACAGGCGCAAGCCAGCAGCGGCGCTGCGGTGGAGCCAATCTGGCGGGGCGACATCGGTAAACCGCTGGCGCTCAAACATTTTTCACGGCTATGAAGAATGACAACGGAGCGTGGGAGGCGCGCTCCGTTGCCAGTCAATTAGCGGGCAGGTCGGGCCAATTGACTGCGCAACTGCCGCGCCGCTGCAACCATATTCACCAACGCCGCTTCCGTCTCCGGCCAGGCCCGGGTTTTCAAACCGCAATCGGGGTTGACCCACAAGCGCTCGGCCGGAATGCGCTTAACGGCTTTGCTCATCAACTTGACCATCTCGGCCGTGTCCGGCACTCGGGGTGAATGAATATCGTAGACGCCCGGGCCGATGTCGTTCGGGTAGTCGAACGCTTCGAAGGCTTCCAGCAACTCCATATCCGAGCGCGAGGTTTCGATGGTGATCACATCAGCGTCCATGGCCGCGATGGACTGGATTACGTCGTTGAATTCGCTGTAGCACATGTGGGTATGGATCTGGGTTTCGTCACGCACGCCCGATGCACTCAGGCGGAAGGCTTGCACCGCCCAGTCGAGGTATTCCTGCCATTGCGCCCGGCGCAGTGGCAGCCCTTCCCGGAACGCGGCTTCGTCGATCTGCACGATCCTGATGCCGGCGTTTTCCAGGTCCACCACTTCATCGCGCAAGGCCAGGGCCAGTTGATGTGCCTGAATTTTGCGCGAGACGTCTTCGCGCGGGAACGACCACATCAGCATGGTCACGGGCCCTGTGAGCATGCCTTTCATGACTTTGTCAGTCAGGCTCTGGGCGTAGGTGATCCAGTCGACGGTCATTGGCTTTGGACGGCTCAGATCGCCGTAGATGATCGCCGGTTTGACGCAGCGCGAGCCATAGCTCTGGACCCAGCCGAACCGAGTGAACAAGTAGCCGTCCAGTTGTTCGGCAAAGTACTCGACCATGTCGTTGCGCTCGGCTTCACCGTGCACCAGCACGTCCAGGCCCAAACGTTCCTGGATTTGCACGGCATGGCGAATTTCGTGGTGCATGGCATCGGTGTAATCATTGGCCGACAGCTTGCCTTGCTTGAAGGCCTGGCGTGCCAGACGGATCGAAGCGGTTTGTGGGAACGAGCCAATGGTGGTGGTCGGAAACGCCGGCAATTTCAACCGCGCCTGTTGTTGTGCAATGCGTTGGGCAAACGGTGAATGGCGTTGACTGTCCGCGGCGCCGATGGCATTGATTCGGGCCTGAACGTCCGCTTTGTGGATACGGGGAGACTCGGCGCGGCTGGCCGCAATGGCAAGGCTTTCAGCCAGGGCGGCTTGCACCTTCGGCGCTTTCGGGTCGTTGAGGGCATCACGCAGCACGGCAATTTCGCCGCACTTCTGCACGGCAAATGCGAGCCAGCTTTTCAATTCAGGATCGAGTTTGTCTTCACGGTCCAGGTCCACGGGGCTGTGCAGCAGCGAGCAGGAACTGCTGACCCACAAGTTATCGCCAAAGCGTTCCTGGGCCGAGTGCAATTGCGCCAACGCTTGCTCGAGTTCGCAGCGCCAGACGTTGCGACCATTAACCAGCCCCACCGAAAGAATTTTGTAAGTCGGCAGACGATCCAGCACTTGGCCAAGTTGGTCCGGCGCGCGCACGGCGTCGATGTGCAAGCCTTGCACAGGCAGGCCGACAGCAAGCCCGAGATTGTCTTCCAGGCCACTGAAGTAGGTCGCCACGAGTTTTTTCAGCGGCGAATATTGAAGGATGTGGTAGGCGCGTTCGAAGGCGTTTTTCCAGGCCTGTGGCAGGTCGAGGGTAAGGATCGGTTCGTCGATCTGCACCCACTCCACGCCTTGGGCCGCGAGGCGACCGAGAATTTCGCCGTAGATCGGCAACAGGCGCTCAAGCAAGTCGAGCTTGTCGAAGTCATTGCCTTTGGCCTTGCCCAGCCACAAGTAAGTCAACGGGCCGATGATCACCGGTTTGACGTTGTGGCCCAGGGCTTTGGCTTCGTCGACTTCGTCAAACAGTTGTTCCCAGCTCAGTTTGAACTGTTGATCAGCGGTGAATTCCGGGACCAGGTAGTGATAGTTGGTGTCGAACCACTTGGTCAGTTCCTGAGCGTATTGCGCCTTGTCATGTTCACCGCCACAACAGGCCGCAGTAGCCCCACGGGCCATGGAGAACAGGGTGTCGAGGGTCGGCAAACCACGGGAGTCTTTGGCACCGTC
Organism: Pseudomonas sp. Tn43; assembly: GCF_014192635.1. NCBI lineage: Bacteria > Pseudomonadati > Pseudomonadota > Gammaproteobacteria > Pseudomonadales > Pseudomonadaceae > Pseudomonas > Pseudomonas sp. Tn43. The sequence goes on along the minus strand of NZ_JACHYG010000011.1, from coordinate 102,992 downwards.
GAAGCGCTCGGGAATCACGCCAAAGGTCAGGGAGTGAGTCAGCACCTGGTCGTACCAGGCGAAGTCGCCCACAGGCAGCAGGTCGATGCCAGCGTCTTTCTGCAATTGCCAGTGGGTGGCGCGCAATTGACGGCCGACGCTTTTCAGTGTGTCCTGGTCAAGATCGCCCTTCCAGTAGGATTCGAGGGCTTTTTTCAATTCGCGGTCGGCGCCGATGCGCGGGAAACCAAGTGTGTGGGCCAAGGCCATGTGAAATTGCTCCCTTTAAAAGTAGCTGTAAAACATGGCGCTATTGTCGACAGCCCACCCAACATGAGACAAACTCAACCTTTTCGTGTTGATCACAAGTTTTCCTCATGGAGCCCCCGGTGCTTGAAATCCGTCACCTGAAAACCCTGCACGCCTTGCGCGAAGCCGACAGCCTGGTGGATGCGGCCGACCGTCTGCACCTGACCCAGTCAGCGCTGTCCCACCAGTTCAAGGAGCTGGAAGAGCGCATGGGCATGCCGTTGTTCGTGCGCAAGACCAAACCGGTGCGCTTCACCAGTGCCGGCTTGCGCCTGCTGCAACTGGCCGACGCCGCCCTGCCGCTACTGCGCGGTGCCGAGCGCGACATTGCGCGGCTGGCCGGCGGCACGGCGGGGCGTTTGCACATGGCGATCGAGTGCCACAGTTGCTTTCAGTGGCTGATGCCCACCATCGACCAGTTCCGCGACGCCTGGCCGGAAGTCGAGCTGGACCTGGCCTCGGGTTTTTCCTTCGCCCCGCTACCGGCGCTGGCCCGAGGCGACCTGGACCTGGTGGTGACCTCCGACCCGCTGGAACTGGTCGGGATCACCTACGTGCCGTTGTTCACCTACGAAGCCATGCTCGCAGTGGCTAACCAGCATCGTCTGGCGAGCAAGCCGTACATCGTGCCGGAAGATCTGCTGACGGAAACCTTGATCACCTACCCGGTGGAGCGCGATCGGCTGGACATCTTCACCCGCTTCCTGGAGCCGGCCGACATCGAACCGGCCCAGGTGCGCACCTCGGAACTGACGGTGATGATGATGCAACTGGTGGCCAGCGGTCGGGGCGTGTGCGGCATGCCCCATTGGGCGCTGCATGAATACAGTTCACGGGGTTACGTGAAGGCCAAGCGATTAGGAGAAAAAGGCCTGTTCGCGACGCTCTACGCCGGGATTCGCGCCGACATGCTGGATGCACCCTACATGCGCGACTTTTTGCTGACGGCCAAGGACACGTCGTTTTCGACGCTGGATGGGGTGAGTGCTGTCCGATAGAGCGACCTATCTCCTGTAGGAGCGAGGCTTGCCCGCGAAAGCGGTGTGTCAGCCCACAGCAATGTTGAATGTGAAACCGTCTTCGCGGGCAAGCCTCGCTCCTACAAGGGATAGGGGTGGTTTCAGAGCTCACGCCACAGGCTTGGCGTCCCCGAGCCTAGTGAAGAACCTGTGGCGAGGGGGCTTGCCCCCGTTCGGCTGCGCAGCAGTCGTAAAAACGGTGAATGCGCTGTGTCTGAACACAGGCGATTGCAGGTTTTGAGGTCGCTTCGCAACCCAATGGGGGCAAGCCCCCTCGCCACAACAACCCTTATGCCAAAGATTCAGCGGTGAGCTCTCGCCACATATGGATCTTGTCGAAGTAGTCTTCGCCAACCCGCACCGCCAATGGTTCCAGGCCGAACTGCACGAAGCCACATCTCTGATACAGCTTGAAAGCGGCTTCATTGCCGGCGGTGACGGTCAGCTGGATCAGCTTCAGGCCCTGGTGAGCCCGGGCTTCAGCCAACGCGGCCTGAACCAGTTGATAACCGAGCCCGCGCTGCTGAGCCTTGCCGGTCACGTACAGGCCGAACAGCGTCGCCTTGTGCCGGGCCTTTTCCCGCGGCTCGAAGGCCAGCCCGACGATGCCCGCCAGCTTTCCCTCCTCGAACGCCCCGAATACCCGGTCCAGCTTGCCGGTCAGCCGCGACTCCCACCAACTCAACGGCATCACCGCGCGCTCGCGCACGCTGGAGGTGAATGCCCGGGGATGCAAGTCGTAGGCTTCGAGCATCAACGCCCGGTAATCCAGGGCATGGCTGGCATCAAGCCGTTGAATCCACATATCAGGCCACTCGCCGCTGCTCGAGCATCAAGCGCACCGCCAACCCGGACAGCACCAACCCCATGAAGTAACGCTGCATCGCCAGCCAGTTCGGGTTGTTGACGAACCAGGAGGCGATACCTGCGGCGAACAGCGCGATCAGCAAGTTGACGCTGAAGCTCACGCTGATCTGGGTCAGGCCAAGGATGATGCTCTGAGTGAATACCGAACCGTGTTCAGGGGTAATGAACTGCGGAAACACCGACAGGTAAAACACCGCGATCTTCGGGTTCAGCGCGCTGGTGAGAAAGCCCATGGTGATCAGCTTGCGGGACGAGTCCGCGGGCAACTGCTGCGCCTCGAACGGTGAACGCGCACCGGGCTTGACCGCCTGCCAGGCCAGCCACAACAGGTACAACGCGCCAGCCCATTTCAATACTTCATAGGCCATCGGCACCGCCACGAACACCGCGGTCAAACCCGCGGCGGCCGCGAACAGGTGCACCAAAAACCCGGCAACCACGCCGAGCAACGAAGTCACGCCAGCCTTGCGCCCCTGGCAAATGGAACGAGAGATCAGGTAGATCATGTTCGGCCCGGGCGTGAGCACCATCAACAGCGCGGCGGCGGCAAAAATCAGTAAGTCTTGAAGCGGGATCATGGGCGCTCTCCGTCCTTGGATGATCAGGCAGTTTCGATCAGTGAGGCTCGATAAAACGGCAGGATGAGGTCCCGTGTCAATGGCGCCAGCATGACATCACCGTCGGTGGCCGGATCAATCCAGCGCACCTCTTCGATTTCCGCCGCCGGGGAAACGTGCGAGTCGATGCTCAATTGAAAGAGTTCGGCTTGTACGACAAACCCCGGCTCATTGGCCGCCGGTGCCGAGAATTGCCCCAGGTAGGCGGCGTGCGCCGGATCGATGACCAGTCCCAGTTCCTCTTCCAGTTCACGGGCGAGGGCATGGACCGGTTGCTCACGGGCCTCGATCTTGCCTCCCGGCTGCATGAACGCCTGGGTGCCGCGCTTGCGCACCAGCAGGGTACGACCGTCGGGGCCGATCAGCAGGGCAGCGGCAATGTGGATGAGGCGGGGCGAAGCGGCGGATGGAAGTGTCATGGATCAGGATAGGCCTTGGGTAAAAGACGCAAGGATCACATGAGCACTGGTCCTGTGGCCAGGGGGCTTGTCGGAACGCCGCATCGCCCCGTTTGAGTGCGTAGCACTCACAAGATCTGTGGTGTATCAGATATTTTGGGGCTGCTTTGCAACCCAACGGGGGCAAGCCCCCTCGCCACAGGGCTCCCACAGGGAATCAGTGCTAAGTCTGGAAAGCTCAACTCGTCTCGAGTAGCGCGCCCTCCACTTCCTCCGGCACTTTCACGAAAATGCTGTACCTGGCCCCTTCCATCGCCTCGAAAGCAATCAGCTTTTCCACCAGCGGCCCGTTCAACACCTTGCCGGCATTGAGTAGCAGCATGCCGTTGTCGGCATTGAGATTGCGCGCCAGGATCATGCCCGCCGCCAGATCCCGGGTGGTCAGCACCTTGACCGTCGGATCGGCCAGCGTCACGTCACTCAGATAAGTGGCGCAAACCTGAATGAAATCCTCCACCAGCTCCGGGTCATAGAGGCGACCGGCGTACTGGCGGATATACACCAGGGCTTCATCGCTGTTCATCTGCCGTTCAAGGATCAGGCCGCGCTGCAACTCGATGAAATCCACCGCCAGTTTCAACAACCGCGAACCGAACGGAATCGCTTCGCCCTTGAGCCGATCCGGAAAGCCGCTGCCGTCCCAACGCTCCTGATGATGCAGGATCAGCCGCGCGGCGTCCTTCATCGGATCGAGCGTCATCAGCAGCGACTCACTCTGCTTCGGATAACCCCGATAGCGCTCGCGGTCATTGTGATGCAGCAGGTCCGAGGGCGTGCTCATCATGCTGTCGGTCCAGCTCAATTTACCGATGTTGTAGAGCGCCGCCGCCATGGTCAGGTCCCGACGGGTGCCTTCGTCCAGGCCATGCAGTTTGCAGTACACCCGCACCAGTTCGATGATTTGCCGGTTGGTCTGTTTGGCAGGCGGCAGGCGCAGGTTGGCCAGCAACGAAAACACCTCGGTGCCAGTGACATAACTGCGTTTGAGCTCTTCATAGGCCAGGTCCAGCATGTCGGCAGTCTGCTGCAGTTCGGCAGTACGGGCCGCGACGTGTTTTTCCAGGGTGGTGTTGAGCCGCTTCAGTTTCTCGTTCTGGTCCCACGTCTGCTGCACCAGTCGCAAACGCTCACGCTCGGAATACTGGTAGGCAAGTGATTGTCGCAAGGTCAGCAGCATTTCCTCATCGTGCCAGGGTTTGCTGATGTAACGATGAATCTGCCCTTCATTGATAGCCTTGATAATGGCCGACGGATCGGCATAACCCGTCAGCATGATCCGGATGGTGTCTGGGTAGCGCTGGTGGATATGGGCCAGCAGCGTGGCGCCGTCCATATTGGGCATGCGCGCGTCACTCATCACCAGATCGACCGGCTGCTGCGCCATGATCTCCAGCGCCTGGGCACCGCTGGTGGCCAGCAGCACCTCGTAAGGCTGACCGCGCAACAGACGGCGCAGGCTGTTGAGAATCGACTCCTCGTCGTCGACCAGCAGTAATCTGGGCTTGTCGGTCACCGTCGTGGGCAGTTGCTCTTCCATGGCATTACCTCAAGTGAAACGTGTGTCTTCATATCGCGCGGGACGGCTGTGCTGGCGCTGCCGAGCCTGACCTACAGGCTAGATGATTTTCAGCCCGATCCCGGAAATGATTCGTTTCAGTCCACCGGGCGAAGTGCTGGCCGGGCGACTATGCTCAGATCACTCGGATCCAGAACGATTCTTGCTCCACCAGCGATCAGGGAAGGGATACCCTCTATGAGCTCATCGCACCAACCTGCTGTCGGTACAGGCGCATGTCAGTGAACACGCTGCTTGCGCGCATTAATCGTCGGATTCTCATCGTCGATGACACCGCGTCCATCCATGAGGATTTCACCAAGATTCTCAGCCCGCCTTCGATCGAAGACGACAGCCTGATCAGCGCCGAAAACGCCCTGTTCGGGACCTCGACGTCGGTATCGCAGCAAAGCTTTGTCATCGACTCCGCGTTTCAAGGCCGCGAAGCGCTGGACAAGGTCGAGAGCGCACTGGCGAATGACTCGCCCTATGCGATGGCCTTTATCGACATGCGCATGCCGCCAGGCTGGGACGGTCTGGAAACCATCGAACGCTTGTGGCAAGTCGATCCCAAGCTGCAGGTCGCGCTCTGCACCGCGTATTCCGACTATTCCTGGGAAGACATCGCCGAACGTCTGGAACTGGGCGATCGCCTGCTTATCCTGAAAAAACCCTTCGATGCCATCGAGATCCGTCAGATGGCCAGCGCATTGACCGCCAAGTGGCAAATGACCGAAGACGCGGCGCTGAAGATGTCCTTGCTGGAGCACGCGGTCGAAGAGCGTACCCGGGAATTGTCCGACGCCAACATCATCGTGCAGAACAGCCCGACCATTCTGTATCGGCTGCGGGGCGAACCGTCGTTCCCGTTGATGTACATCTCCCACAACATCACCAAATACGGGCACATCGCAGCGGCCCTGGTGGCTTCATCCAACTGGGCGCAGGAGCTGATCCATCCTGACGATCAGGCAAAAGTCGATACAGCGATGGCCAGGGTACTGGACCGTCATGCGTCGGGGGCTTCCATCGAGTTTCGGATGCGCACCGGTGACGGAGACTGGCGCTGGGTCGAAAACCGCTATATCCCGGTGCGCGATGATGAAGGCCGCTTGCTGGAAGTCGAAGGCATCATCATCGACATCACAGAACGCAAACTGGCCGAGGAAAAAATCGCCCTGCTGGCCCGCACCGACGGGCTGACCGGGCTGGCCAACCGCGCGACGCTGATCGAGCGGTTGCACCAGGCATTCGCCGCCGCCCGGCGCGGGGCCACACCGTTCGCCATGTTTTACCTGGACCTGGATCACTTCAAACGGATCAACGACACCCTGGGCCATCCAGTGGGGGACCTGCTGTTGCAAGAAGTCGCCGGGCGCATAAAGAACTGCGTGCGCGAAAACGATGTGGTCGCCCGACTGGGTGGCGACGAGTTCGCGATACTGCAACTGGACGTCGGCGATCCGACCCAGTCAGCGGCCCTGGCCTCCAAGGTCCGCGATGCACTGGTGCTGCCCTACTCCCTGGTCGGCAACGATGTGCGGGTTTCGGTCAGCATCGGCATCAGCAGCTATGCGCCGGTCAGCCTGAGTGCCGACAGCCTGTTGACCCAGGCCGACATGGCGCTGTATCGCTCCAAGGAAAAAGGCCGCAACCAGTACCACTTCCATTCCGAGGAAATCAATCAGGAAGTGGTCGAGCGCATGACCATCGCCAACGACTTGAAAGCGGCCATCGAACACGACGAACTCGAACTGCGCTACTGGCCCGAAGTGGACCTGAGCAGCGGCAAGATCCTCGGCATGGAAGCACAAGTCAGCTGGAACCACCCCTTGCGCGGTTTGCTGGATGCCCAGGCGTTTTTGCCCGCGGCGGAAAAGACCGGCACCATCATCGCCCTCGGTCACTGGGTGCTGGAGGGCGCCTGTCGGCAAATGCGTCAGTGGCGTGACGAAGGCATGGCGCCACCGGTGGTGGCGATAAAACTGTCCCTGGCTCAGCTCAAAAGTGGTCCTGAACTGATCTATGACGTATTGCGCACCACCGCGCGCTGGGAACTGTGTCCGTGGGACCTGCGCTTCGACGTCACCGAAGCCACCCTGGCCCAGACCAAGTGGACGCACAACGATGTACTGCCGCGCCTGCGTGAGTTGGGGGTGAAAATCGCCATCGATGATTTCGGCACCGAATACTCCTCCTTCGATTACCTCAAGACTTATCAGGTCAATCACCTGAAGCTCGCCCAGAGTTTCATCGACATGGCCGCACGCGACCCCGCCAGCGCGACGACGTTGCGCGCCATCATCAACTTCGCCCGCGATGTAGGGATCGGCATTATCGCCGAGGGCGTAGAAACCCAGGAGCAACGCAGTTCGCTGATGGCCACCGGCTCACCCATGAATGCCCAGGGTCACTACTTCAGCCAAGCGGTCAGCAGCCAGCAAGCCGCCGAGTTGCTCAAGGCCGGGAGCATCCTGCGCGCCAACCACGCAACTGCAACGACGCCGGATGATCCGCCGCGTGCCACGGAGGACAAGGAATGAAAACTCCGTTCGTCCAGGCCAACCGGCGCATCCTGATCATCGACGACACACCTTCGATCCATCAGGATTTTCGCAAGATTCTCGGCCCCGATACCGACGATGAAAAAACACTCGCCGGCACTGAAGCCGCGCTGTTCGGCACCCCGCAGTCGGAACGGCTGGTATTTCAGCTCGACTCCGCCTACCAGGGCGAAGAAGCCCTCGAACTGGTCAAATGCGCCCAGGCACAAGGTCGGCCTTATGCCATGGCGTTCACCGACATGCGCATGCCCCCGGGCTGGGATGGCCTGGAAACCATCGAACGGCTCTGGAAGGCCGACCCTCACCTGCAAATCGCACTGTGCACGGCGTTCTCCGATTACACCTGGGAAGCCATGGCCGAACGACTGGAATTCGGCGACCAGTTGCTGGTGTTGAAAAAACCCTTCGACAGCCTGGAAATCCGCCAGATGGCCAGCGCCCTGACCTGGAAATGGCAGCTGGCACAGGACGCGGCCATGAAAGTGCACACACTGGAGCAAACCATCGAGGCCCGGGTCCATGAGTTGCTCAAGGTGTCGCACCTATTGCAGTACGACGTATTGACCGAATTGCCCAACAGCACCTTGCTGGGTGATCGGCTGAACCAGTCACTGGCCCTGTCACGTCGCCATGACAAACAACTGGCGGTAATGTTTCTGGGGCTTGATCGCTTCAAGCGCATCAACAATGCCTTGGGTCATCCGACCGGTGACGAGATGCTCAAACGTGTCGGGCAAAATCTGGTGGCGTGCGTGCGCGCATCCGACTCGGTGTTTCGTTACGGCTCCGATGAGTTCGTGGTCATCCTGGCTGACATCCACCACCCCCAACAGACCAAGGGCATCGCTGAAAAGCTCTTGACCGCCATACGCGCGCCTCAACACATTGCCGGCCACGACCTGAGCGTGACGGCCAGCCTGGGCATCAGCATCTACCCGGAGGACGGTTTCGATGCCATCGCGCTGATAAAAAAAGCCGAAACCGCCATGCGCAGCGTCAAGGACAGCGGCCCGAACGATTTCAGTTTTTTCATCGATGAGATGAACCAGCGCGCCCGGGAACAGCAGAGCATCGAATCGGGTATTCGCCTGGCGCTGGAACGCAACGAATTTGTCCTGCACTACCAGCCAAAACTTGATCTGGACAGCGGCAAGGTGGTCGGCGCCGAGGCATTGATCCGTTGGCAAAAACCGGGGCAAGGCTGGGTTTACCCGACAGATTTCATCGGTGTGGCCGAGGACAGCGGCTTGATCGTCCCCTTGAGCAAATGGGTGCTCGCCCAGGCCTGTCGCCAAGCCCGCGCCTGGCAGGTCAAAGGTCTGCCGAAACTCTGCATGTCGGTAAACGTGTCGGCCATCGATTTTCGTCAGCGGGACTTTGTCAAAGGGATCGAACAGGTACTCAAGCAAACCGGTATGGACCCCACCTTGCTGGAGCTGGAGATTACCGAAGGCGTATTGATGCAGAACGTCGATGCCACGATGGTCGCGCTGAATCGGCTCAAGGTATTGGGCGTACGGCTGGCTATCGATGACTTCGGCACCGGCTATTCGAGCCTGAGTTACCTGCAACGGTTTCCCATCGATGTGTTGAAAATCGACCAGTCATTCATTCGTGGCCTGAGCCGTGACAGCAACGATGCGGCCCTGGTCAGCGCCATCATCAGCCTGGGCAAGAGCCTCAAACTGAGCGTCATTGCCGAAGGGGTGGAAACCCTCGAGCAATTGAATTTTCTCAAGGCGCACCATTGCGAGGAAGGCCAGGGTTATTACTTCAGCAAAGCCGTGGAGCCGGAGGCCTTCGTGCACTACCTGATGTCCATGCAGCCCGACGCAGCCAAATGATCGATGTGCAACGACACCCTTTGCCAAGGAATAACAAGATGTCGCGCTCCTTCTACTACCTGCTCCTGATGGCTTTGACCGGTTTTTGTCTGATAGCCAATGGCGAACTATTGAACGGCCCGCTCAAACCCCTGCCCCCTGTCCCCCCGCAAAATCCTTTACAAGTGGAGCTCGGTCGCCAGTTGTTCAATGAGCCGCGTCTGTCAGTCAATAACAGCTTGTCCTGCGCCAGTTGCCATCGTCTGGAAATCGGCGGCGCCGACGACAAGGCATTTTCCATCGGCTTCAACGGCGTGCCTCTGGCGATCAATACCCCCAGTGTGTTCAACGCCAGCCTGAATTTCCGGCAATTCTGGAATGGCCGCGCCGACACCCTGGAACACCAGGTCCATGAAGTGGTGCAAAGCCCCAATGAAATGGGCAGTCATTGGGAGCATGTCGTCAAGACGCTGGCCGCCGACCCGACTTACAAAAGCGCATTCGCCAAGGCCTACCCGGACGGCGTGACCATGAACAATGTGCAAAATGCGCTGGCCACTTACGAGCGCACGCTACTCAGCGCCAACTCGCGTTTCGACCAATACCTGATGGGCAACACCGAGATTCTCACCATCGAGGAGAAATACGGCTACCAACGCTTTCAGGAGTACGGCTGCATTGCCTGCCATCAAGGGGTGAACATCGGCGGCAACATGTTCCAGAAATTCGGCGTCATGGGCGATTACTTCGAGGTTCGAGGCAATCCCACCGAAGCCGATCTGGGCCGCTATCTGGTCACCAAGGCTGAAGAAGACCGCAACGTGTTCAAGGTTCCGAGCCTGCGTAACGTCGCCGTCACCGCACCGTACTTTCACGACGGCTCGGCCAAGACCCTCGAAGAAGCGGTGGACGTGATGTTCAAGTTCCAGCTTGGTCGCGTGCCCTCTGACAAGGACAAGACCTTGATCATCAAATTCCTCAAGACCCTGACCGGTGAGTGGGGAGGCAAATCCTTATGAAAACGTACCACCGTCGCAACCTTTTACTGCTCAGTGGCGTGGCTGTGTTGCTGGCCTCGACACTGCTGTTTCTGTACCTCAAATCAAGCTCCGACCAGACCTCGACATACGCTGAGTCCCGGGACCTGATTGGCCGGATCAAACAGTTCAACGCGCAATGGGAAACCGAGATCCTCAAGTCCAGGATTGCCATCAGTCACAACTACGACCCATTGGTTGCACCGCTGACCGAGATGACACACCTGTGGCAGCGGTTCGAGACGATGGAGTCCGGCCATGGGCGCAACGACTCGCCCACCTGGCGCGCCAGCCGTGAGGCCTATCACACCGCCATCAAGGAAAAAACCCGACTGGTGGAGCAGTTCAAATCGCACAACGCGGTGCTGCGTAACTCACTGGCGTTTTTGCCCACCGCCGAAGACGACATCCAGCAACCGCTGACCCAACTGCTCGACGAAGACAAACTGCAACTACAGAACATCGCCACCGACACCTACGACTTGCTCCTCAGCAGCCTGGAATTCGCCCAGGTCACCTCCGACGACAAAGCGGCCGATATCCTGGTCGGGTTGAACAAACTGCGGGTGAACAAGGAACGATTACCGGAGCAGTTTCATAGCCCGATCGATGTCTTGAGCAATCACATCGCGCTGATCCTGCGGGAACAACCCGTGGTCAACCGGCTGCTGGAAAACATCGAAGCCGTTCCCGTGGCCGCACGGCTGGACGACATGACGGCGCTGCTGAACAAGGACCAGCAGCAAACCGATGCAGCCAACCGGCGCTACCACCTCTACATGCTGGTATTTTCGACGCTGCTGGTGATGGTGCTGGTGTATCTGGCCATTCGCTTGATGCGCAGCTTCGGGGAGATCAATCGGGTCAACAAGGAGCTGCAAACTGCCAACGACGTCCTCGAACAACGGGTCGAGGAGCGCACCCGCGAACTCAAGGATACCCAGAGCGAACTGCTCGACACCGCTCGCCAGGCCGGCATGGCTGAAATCGCCACTAACGTGCTGCACAACGTCGGCAACGTGCTCAACAGCGTGAACATCTCCACCGACCTGGTCACCCGCAAGCTGCGTAACAGCAAGACCCAGGGACTGGGCAAGGCGATGCAGCTGATCAATGCCCATCAGGATGATCTGGGCGCCTTCCTGACCCAGGACGAGAAAGGAAAACTGCTGCCCGGTTACCTGAATCAACTGGTGGATGCCATTGCCCTTGAACAACAAGGCATGGCCGATGAACTCGGGCAACTGAGCAAAAGCGTCGATCACATCAAGGACATCGTCGCCACCCAGCAATCCTACGCAGGTGCCAACAGCCTGATGGAGCCGTTGCACATCAGCGAACTGCTGGAAGACGCCCTGCGGATGAACGCCGGCGCCCTGACCCGGCATCACGTCACGGTGGTCAAGGAGTACGGCGACGTACCGCAAGTAATGGGCGACAAACACCGGTTGTTGCTGATCCTGATCAACCTGATCAGCAACGCCAAATACGCCATGACCGACCTCAGCAACCGCCCGCGGCAAATGACTCTTGGGGTGAAGGTCGTCGAGGACACGATCCTGCAAATCAGCGTCAAGGATGACGGCGAAGGCATCAAGCCGGAGAACATGACGCGGATCTTTGCCCATGGCTTTACCACCCGCAAGGAAGGTCACGGCTTCGGCCTGCACAGCTGTGCCCTGGCCGCCATCGAGATGAACGGCCATCTCACCGCCCACAGCGACGGACCGGGCAAAGGTGCCCTGTTCACTTTGCAGATCCCGTTGAAACCCGTCATGGAGGAAGCATGAGCGATCTTTCAAACCGACGCATTCTGCTGATCGACGACACCCCATCCATCCATGAAGATTTTCGCAAGATCCTCACCCCGACATCAGCGCAGCATGCAGAGCTGGACGAAATGGAAGCCGCGCTGTTCGGCAGCGAAGTGAAACCCGCCAACCTGCTGTTCGAGCTGGATTCGGCCTATGGCGGTCAGGAGGGGCTGGGCAAACTCCTCCAGGCATTACAGGAAAACCGTCCCTATGCGCTGGCCTTCGTCGACATGCGCATGCCCGAGGGTTGGGACGGCGCGCAGACCATCGAACACCTGTGGGAAAAAGATCCGTTGCTGCAAGTGGTGGTGTGTACCGCCTATTCCGACTATTCCTGGGACGAACTGCTGGAACGCTTGCACGCCCATGACCGCCTGCTGATTCTGAAAAAACCGTTCGACAACATTGAAGTCCAGCAGATGGCCAACACCCTGCTCACCAAATGGGAAATGACCGAGCGGGCGTCTGTTCAGATGAGCCATCTGGAGCATCTGGTGGATCAGCGCACGGCCCAGTTCAAGCAAGCCAGCGAGGCGTTGCAGCGGGAAATCGACGAGCGTAAACAGCTTGAATCGCAATTGGTGCAGTCGGAAAAACTCGCTTCGCTGGGGCAACTGGCGGCGGGCGTCGCCCACGAAATCAATAATCCCATCGGCTTCATTTCCTCCAACCTCGGCGCCCTCGATGGCTACTTCAAACAACTGCAGGACATGCTCGATGCCTATCGGGAGGCGGAAAGCGCCATTGCCTCAAGCGAGGTCATCGAGCAACTCGGCAAGTTGCGTGAACGGGTGGAACTGGACTTTCTGCGCGAAGACATTCCGCTGCTGATCAAGGAATCCAAGGAAGGCATCGGCCGCGTCGGGCAGATCGTCAAAGACCTGAAGGACTTCTCCCGCGTCGACTCCAATCAGGAGTGGCAGTGGACCAATCTGCAACAAGGCATCGAGTCGACCTTGAACATCGTGGCCAATGAACTCAAGTACAAGGCCGATGTGGTGAAGGAGTTTCAACAACTGCCCGACATCGAATGCCTGCCCTCGCAAATCAATCAGGTCATCATGAACCTGATCGTCAACGCGTCTCAGGCGATAGGACCGGAACGGGGCACCATCACGCTACGCACGGGCCTTGAAGGTGAAAAGGTGTCGATCGAGATCGCGGACACAGGATCAGGCATTGAACCGGACAACCTGCAGAAAATATTCGACCCCTTCTACACCACCAAACCGGTGGGCCAGGGGACCGGACTGGGGTTGTCCCTGTCCTATGGCATCGTGAAAAAACACCAGGGCGATATTTCGGTACGTAGCGAAGTCGGGGTGGGCACCACGTTTCGGGTTGAGTTACCGGTGCGGCAATCCTGGCCAGCCTAAACACGCTCCTACCCGGTTGCTCCAATATTGCCATCGCCCGTAAGCTGGAAATCTCTGTTGTCCGCAGGAGATCTCTGTGGCGAGGGGGCTTGCCCCCGTTCGGCTGCGAAGGAGTCGTAAAACCTGCAAAGGAGATCTGTCAGGACGTATGCAGTGAGTCGTTTGGGACTGCTGCGCAGTCCAACGGGGGCAAGCCCCCTCGCCACAAAAGCCTGCATGCCACTGCCTACCATTACTGAGTCCGCCCCCAAGGAAACCATTTGGGCTTGTCCCTCCTGAGCCGCTACGCCCTTTTCCAAGTGACCCGCCGTAAGGTCTGGTGCCGCAGATTAATCATTACCAGGCGAAGGATTGTATTGTTGTGTTGATGGATGCGTTGTGACGTCAACCTCAAGGGGCGTTGACGCTTGCCCCCGAATAAACAAACGGGCTTCGCTGTCCCCTTCCTTTAGCACCTGCACCTGCTTCCAGTGCCTGGGGAACAGGGCGTCGTGTTCAGGACGAGCGTAACCCGTTACCCACCAGATCCGCTTGGCTGTCAGTTGCAAGGTGGAAAAATCGTCGAAGAGAATGGAACGCAAATGACGAGGAATGAGTGCCCAGCCACCGTATTCGGCGCTTCCCCACAAGCGGCCTGTCGGTGGTTTGAAGACGTATAACTTCGGCTGAATGCCTGTGGGGTTGTAGTACGTGAACGGCAAGTACCAATAGAGGTTATCCACAACGATTTCGTCACCCGGACGGACTTCGCGGCCAAGCCCTGCGACCACGGCGTCGAGTTTTGCGTCTTTGCGAATGCTTGTCCCGTTCATTTCATCGGTTTGTGCGTAGACCGCCGAAAGCCCGTGTACTTCTGCCAATAACACCAACGCCATGGCGACAGCGGCCAGAATGGCATGGCGTTGGCTCAGTGCGTCCAGGGCGAGCGCAACGATCAGGGGCAACGCGGCAGCCGCGAACACCAGGTACCTGGCGTTGAAGACCGGCACGATCAGCGACACCAGAAACACGCTCAACACAGGCACAAAAAAATAACTCACCAGCAAGACATTGAAAGGTCGCGGCTGGCGTGACTTGAGTAGCACCGCCGCGGCGCAAACAACGATCAACGCCGAGGACAACACACGCCATAAGGTTGAATAACTGGCCGAATCGCCCATCATCACCAGTTGCCAAACGAAGGTCAGCGCTGTTTGCCAAGTGAGCGGCGGAATCCACTCAAGCCCGTCCATTCGCAATAACTGATCGATGAAATGAGGAATCCACGGCAGGTACAACACGACGATTGCGCTGTTGACCATGACCCACGCACGAAACGTTATTGCCTTGGGCCGACCGTTCTCTCGCGCTCGCCACCAACAAAGCCAATGCACCAGAACGCACAGTGCGGCGAAGTAGTGCGTGTAGAAAGCAGCCGACATCAGCAGCACGTAAAAAACCGGATAACGTTTTTGAGCCGGTGCCTTGAGCCAGCACACCAGCGCCACGGTCGCGCCCATCAGCCAGAAGCCGAGCAAGGTGTACATGCGCACTTCCTGGCTATAACGCACCGACATCGGCAGCAACGCCAACAACACGGCGGCAATCCAGGTGGCCTTTCGCGTCGTCACCAGACTCATCAATTTGATGCACAGCAACAGCGTGCCGACATCCGCCAATGCACTCAGGGATCGCGCAGCCAACACGCCATTGCCGAACAGCACCATCCAGAAATGCAGCAAGACATAGTAAAGCGGCGGATGAACATCCCGTGCCGTCGTAGCCCAGATGTACGCAGGCGAGCCTTCAGCCAGCAGGATGCTGTAGGCCTCGTCGTACCAGATGACCGGCACGGTGATGGAATGAAACCTTGCGAACAACGCGAGGACGATCACCGCCACCAGACCTGCCCTGTCGGCCATCCGGGCTGGAAAACGTTCGGGAGGGATCGAGGTAATCATCAGGCTCACCACTGCAGCGTGGTGATCGGGGTCGGCTCTTTCATGACGATGAAACCGTAATCGCCCAGCAGATAGATGCGATAGAACTTGCTCTCCACCAGCGGTGGATAACCCTGATAACCGACCAGGGTTGCGTTGCGCCGCTCCCTCTCGGCGACCACATTGGTGATGCCCGCCTTCGGCAGGTTTTCGGCCAGCATGAAGAAGTTGATGTTCAGCAGATATTGCAAGACCGGCATCTGCTTGAACGACCCCGCGGCCCCCACCAACCAGTGATCGGAATAATTTACCGCCAGGTAAATGCGCTTGGCCTGGTGCAGTTGCCGATGGGCCGCAATGTCATGCGCCAGGGAAAACAACGCGCTGGACGCAAAAGTGTTCTGCACCGTCAGCACGCGGCCATAGGCATAAGACAACGAAAGCATGGCCAACAGCGGCACTGCCAACAGCAGCGGCAGCCGCTCATGGATGGGCGCCAGCGCCAGATGGCTCAAATAGAACAACAGCACCAGCAACACCGCGAACCCCATCAAGGTTCTGGCGCCTTCATTGAAGTCGCGGAAAAACAGCGCAACCCCCGACACCAGTAACGTCACGACCGGCACGGTTAGCACACACACCAGGCCCATCACGATTTTTCTCAGCCCCGACTCCTGGCGTTCCATCACGTTGCCGGCCAACCGTACGCTGCCCGCCAGAGCACACAACAGCAGCACGGCGAACACCCAGGTAAATCCACCGTGAAACAGCAGCGCGACTTTTTCCAGCACCCGGCCGATGTTGATTTCAAGTTGCAGCAAGGGCGCTGCTGCCCAGTTGAGCAACAAGGCGCGATCCTGATTCATGTAGGGGTAAGCCGTGACGCTGTAGATCAACCCGCCGAGCCCTGCCTGGGCGAGTTTCCAGCCGATCAATTCGTACCATTGCCGCCAGGCCCATTTGTCATTCGCACCCCTGAGCAGTTCCAGGCAACACAGACCCAGAAACACATTCAGGCTCACCTGATAGAGCCCCAGCGCCAGCGCAATCAGGAAGGCCGGCACCAGCCATTGCAAAATGCGCGAGGGGTGACGAAAAGTGATCGCATAAATCACTGCCACCAGGCCCATGGCGATGGCAGGCCCGTCGTATTGATACGACAGGTTTTGCAAAAAAAACGGGTTGTACCAGAGCGGCAACAGTACCAGGCAGCAAGATAGCGTCGGCCGTGGGTAGTAATGGAACGTCAGGCTGGTCAACGCAAAAGCCATGGCCAGCGTGGCGATCAACAGCGGCAATGGAAAGATGTTCGGTGCGCCATCGCTGAACGTCAGCAGGTTATAGAACAGCTCGGTGAACAACCGTCCCTGCCCGGCCCAAGCCGTACCGGCCGACAGCGAACGCCAGTTGTCATCGATGTAGGGATAGTCCGCGAGGATCAGCGCAATGACATACACCAGCGTCGCGATCAAAAAAAACAGCCAGACCCGACGACGCCCGAGCTCTTTGCTGAAAAAGTCGCTCAGCCGGCCCATGCTAAAGCCCGGTCCGGTCTTTGCCGCCAATGACGTCTTTGACCACATAACGCGGCCGATGCTTGGCTTCGATGTAGATGCGGCCGACGTACTCACCGAGGATGCCGATACCGATCAATTGGACGCCGCCGAGAAACAGAATGGCCGTCATCAGCGAGGGATAACCGGGGACATTGTTACCGAAGAAAATCTTGTCCAGCACCATGTACACCGCGTACAGCACCGCGAAGATCGAAATGCCGCCACCGATATAAGTCCACAATCGCAACGGCACCGTGCTGAACGAGGTAATGCCTTCCAGCGCCAGGTTCCACAGTTTCCAGCCATTGAACTTGCTGCGTCCCGCCACTCGCCGGGCCCGCTCATATTCCACCACTGCCGTGGTGAATCCGGCCCAGGAAAGAACGCCCTTCATGAACAACTGGTGCTCGGGAAGCGCACGAATCACATTGACCACCTTGCGGTCCATGAGCCGGAAATCCCCGACGTTTTCTTCGATCCGGGTGTACGAAATCCTGTTCAGCAAATGATAGAAAAGCGATGCGCTGTGACGTTTCAGATAACTGTCACTGTCACGATTACGGCGTTTGGCGAGCACCACATCAGCGCCCTTCTGCCACTCGGCAATCAACTGCGGGATGACGCTGATCGGATCCTGCAGGTCCACGTCCATGGGAATCACCGCATCGCCGGTGGCGTATTCCAGGCCGGCAAACAACGCCGGTTCCTTGCCGAAGTTGCGGGAAAAGTTGATCAGCAATACCAGATCATCGACCTGTGCCAGCGCCTTGGCCTGCTCAGCCGTCCGGTCGGTACTGCCGTCATTGATGAACACGATCTCGACTTCACAGGGGTCAAGTTTCAATTCGCGACGCACCGCCTGGTAGAACAGATTGATCGCCTGCTCTTCATTGAATACCGGGACAATCAGCGAAACTTTCACGTTTCACACTCCTGAAAAACGAAGTGTAGATGTTGGACAGACCGCCATCAGGGGGCGTTCTGGGCGCGAACGGCCCGGCAGACCGACGGACACGCCGTCGCGATCCGTTCGCTATAGACCCCTGAGACATTCGGTAATATCCAGCCTTTTGCAATTGCCGACGAATCACGCCACCCTGCGCGCCGCTCGCCCCTACTCAACCGGTTCAAGAGCCCGCCATCATGACGTTTGAACGCGACCACCGAATCGACTTTTTTCGCGGCTTGGCCTTGATCTTCATCTTTTGGGATCACGTGCCACAGAACCCGTTCGCGCAGTTCACGGTGCGTAATTTCGGGTTCAGCGATGCGGCAGAAATTTTTGTGTTCCTGGCCGGGTACGCGGCCGTGCTGGCCTACGGCAAAATCGCCCGGCGCGACGGTTTCCTGATCGCCACGGTAAAAATCCTGCGACGCGCCTGGCTGCTTTATGTGGTGCATATCTTTTTGCTGGCGCTGCTGATGGGTATCGTTTTTTTTGCCAACAGCCACGTGGAAACCCGTGACCTGGTGCAGGAAATGGGCTTGCAGTACTTTCTCAACAATCCGCAACAGGCATTGATGGATGAGCTGTTGCTGCGCTTCAAACCGAACCTGACGGACCCGCTACCGCTGTATATTTTGTTGCTGCTCGGACTGCCGCTGGTGCTGCCAATGCTGCTGCGCAAGCCTGGATACGTGGTGGGATTGTCGGTGGTGGTGTATTTGCTGGCGCCATGGCTTCAGTGGAACCTGGCGGGCACCGACGGTGGCGTGTGGTTTTTCAACCCGATGGCCTGGCAACTGCTGTTTATTCTCGGCGGCGCGGCGGCGATTCACGGGCAAAGGCCTGGGGCGCCGCAACCTCGACCGCTGACCCGGCAGCCGGTTTTTATCGCCGCGCTAACCTATCTGATGGTCACCGGGCTGATTGCGGTGTCATGGAAATGGCCGGCCATGCATGAAGCCTTCATGCCCCAGACACTCGCCGAATGGCTTTATCCGATCAGCAAGACCAACCTCTCGCCGGTACGCCTGCTACATTTCCTCGCCCTCGCCTACGTCACCGCCAGGTTGTTGCCCGACAACGGCTGGACGCAACACTGGCTCGCGCGGCAAAGCTGTCGCATGGGCCGTTATTCGCTGGAAGTGTTTTGTTTCGGCGTGCTGCTGGCGCCGTTGGCGGACATGCTCAACGCCTTGGGCGCGAATGCCCTGACGATGCAGGTATTCAGCGCAATGTTGGGGGTCGGGCTGATGATGCTGCTGGGGGCCTGGCTGGATTTCAACAAGCGGTTGAATCGCTCGATTGTGGTGTCGGCGGCTTAAGATCAAAAGATCGCAGCCTCGTTGCACTCGACAGCTCCTACAGGGTGTACACCATCCCAATGTAGGAGCTGCCGAAGGCTGCGATCTTTTGATCTTCCAAAACGCAAAAGCCCCGGTCATCCAAACCGGGGCATTTGTATTTCTGGCGTTACAGACTCAAGAAGCCGAACGCACCGCACCTTGCGACACATTGGTCGGTTGCAGCTTGAACAGGTAGAACAACACCGTCAGCAGCATCAGGAAAGCAGGCCCGACATACAGCGCCACGCGAGTATCCGGGAAGTACGCCATCAGGCCGACCACCAGCACCAGAAACGCCAGCGCCAGATAAGAACTGACCGGGTACAGCCACATGCGGTATTTCAGGCCGGCACGTTCGCTGGCGCTCAGGCCTTGGCGGAACTTGAGCTGGGCCAGCAGGATCATCGCCCAGGTCCAGATCGCGCCGAAGGTGGCAATCGCGGTGACCCAGACGAAGACTTTCTCTGGCACCAGATAGTTAAGCAATACGCCCAGCAGCAAAGCACCGATCGACAGCAGCAAGGCGCGACGCGGCACGCCATTGCTCGAGGTCTTGGCGAAACCGGCCGGGGCCTGGCCGTTCTGCGCCAGGCTGTAGAGCATGCGCCCGGTGCTGAAGATGCCGCCGTTGCAGGACGACAGCGCCGCAGTGATCACCACGAAGTTAATGATGCCGGCGGCGGTCTTGATGCCCAGGCGCTCGAAGGTCATCACAAACGGGCTGCCCTGGGTGCCGATTTCGTTCCACGGGTAGATCGACAGGATCACGAACAAGGCGCCGACGTAGAACAGCAGAATCCGCCAGAACACCGAGCCGATCGCATCGGGAATGGTCTTCTGCGGGTTCTTGGCTTCACCGGCGGTCAGGCCAATCATCTCGACGCCCAGGTAGGCGAACATCACCATTTGCAAGGACATCAACACGCCTTGCACACCGTTGGGCATGAAGCCGCCGTGGGCCCAGAGATTGGAGATTCCCAGGGCGACGCCGTCGTTGCCGAAACCGAATGCGATCACGCCAATGCCGCCGACCACCATCGCAATGATGGTGACGATCTTGATCAGGGCGAACCAGAACTCGAACTCACCGAAGGCCTTCACCGCGATCAGGTTGATCGAACCCATGCTGATCAAGGCCGCCAGCGCCCAGATCCAGCGCGGCACGTCGGGGAACCAGACGCCCATGTACACCGCCACCGCAGTGATTTCCGCGACGCAGGTCACCAGCCACAGGAACCAGTAGTTCCAGCCGGTCAGAAAACCTGCCAACGGGCCGAGATAGTCTTGAGCGTAACGGCTGAACGAGCCGGCGACCGGGTTATGTACAGCCATCTCGCCGAGGGCGCGCATGATGACCAGGATCGCCAGACCGCCAATGATGTAGGAGAGCATGATGGCCGGTCCGGCCATTTCGATGGCCTTGGCCGAACCCAGGAACAGGCCGACGCCGATACAGGCACCGAGCGCCATCAAGCGAATATGCCGTTCGCCGAGTTCGCGTTTAAGCGGGCCGCCCTGAGCGGTTTCGCCGTGAGGCAGGTGATTGCCGACTGGCATAAGTACAACCTCGTCTTGTTATTGGATATGACCACCGAGTGTCGAGGCGCCGACCGATAAGCCAGTGCCTGTTGATACCGGGCCTGCCTCGTGGGCAGACACGTCTTGCAGGACAAACCTGCAAGATCAGCGGGACGCGCAGTATAAAAAGCTTCCAGCAGGATTTTTCACTCTATAAACCACAACATTCAGCCATAACTCGCGGCGAAAGCGCGGTTTACGGAGGGGCATTACCTACCTTATGCAGGATTATTCGCCACTGAAACGGCGCCGAGTATTGCACGGCAATGGTGCATCGTCATGCCTCTACTTCGGCAGCATTTACCGCCTTGATGCGTCTGGCCCAGCTGTTTCAGACAATCACCCCTTGCGGTGAAGGAGCTGAGTCTGGAGCGGGGACATGGTGCTGCTGTGGCAAGGGCGCTGTTGTGTGGCAAGAGAGCTGCTGTGTGGCAAGAGAGCTGTTGTGCAGCAAGAGAGCTGTTGTGCAGCAAGAGAGCTGCTGTGTGGCAAGAGAGCTGCTGTGGCGAGGGGACTTGCCCCCTCGCCACAACAGCCCCCTTGCCACAAGAAATGGTGTGTACTCGATATTTGGTTGTTCACTATTTCCTCACCAACGCCAACCACCGTCTAAGCTTCAAGCAAGTCCGATCAATCTGCGTGAATGGATCAGTCGACTATGGGCGCTTTGTGGCAAACCGATTCGAGTAAAACCGTGGTTCCGACTGAACGAGTGGATGAAGCGCCTTTACCTGAGAAACCCCGTCGCTCCCGGCACGGCTGGGGGGCTTTCTGGTTGCTGTTGCTGATTATCCTGATTGTCCTGGGCCTCGCCGCGGCCAAGGAAATGCGCACTTCCAAGTTTCAGGCCCGGGAAATCAGCCAATACGCCGCCTCGCTGAAGTACGAGCTGAAACCCGGGCCCAGCGATGCGATTCGTTACCCTGGCGCAGGCCCGTTCGATCAGCGCTTGGGTTACAGCGCCATGGACGAGTTTCTACCGCGCCTGCTCAAGCGCGATTACGTCATAGCAGCACAAACCCGCTTTTCCCCCGCGCTGATGGACTACACCGACAAGGGTTTTTTTGTGCCCTATGCCGAAAAAATCCAGGCTGGGCTGTCGATCACCGATTGCCGCGCGGCCCCGCTGTACCAGTTCAAGTACCCCCAGCAACTCTATTCAAGCTTTGCCGCGATCCCGCCGGTCGTGGTCAGCAGCCTGCTGTTTATTGAAAACCGTTTTTTGCTCGATCCCCGTCAGCCTCAAGCCAACCCCGCCGTGGACTGGCCGCGGTTCGGCAAGGCGGCGTGGTCCCAGGTGGCCAAGCTGTTGGGCCTGCCCGGTCAGTCGGCAGGCGGCAGTACGCTGGCCACGCAACTTGAGAAATATCGGCATTCGCCCGATGGCTTGACGGTGTCGGGCGCGGAAAAGATCCGCCAGATGATTTCCGCCAGCGTGCGCGCCTATCAGGCGGGGCCGGAGACCCTGCAGGCGCGACAAAACGTGATTCGCGACTACCTCAACAGTGTTCCGCTGTCGGCGGTACCGGGCCATGGTGAAGTGCATGGCATGGCCGAAGGCCTGCGCGTCTGGTACGGCGCCGACTTCAACAAGGCCAACGAACGGCTGGCCAGCACCGACACCGACCCGCAAAGCCTGTCGGAAAAAGGCCTGGCCCTGCGCGAAATGCTGTCACTGATGATTGCCCAGCGCCGCCCTTCCCATTACTTGACCAAGGGCCGTGATGAATTGGCCAGCCTCACCGACAGCCATATTCGCCTGCTGTCGCAAAACGGCGTGATCGATGCGCCACTCGCCACGGCGGCATTGGCCAGTAAAGTGATTTATCGCGACTGGGCCACCCAGCCCACTATCCAGCCCATCGAGACCAACAAAGGCATCAGTGTGGCGCGCAGCCGCCTGGCCGGTTTGCTCAATCGTCCACTGTATGATCTCGACCGCCTCGACCTGTCCGCCACCAGCACCTTGCAAGGCGAACTGCAAACCGAGGCCACCGCGTACCTCAAGCATCTGGCCGATCCCGCTTATGCAGCGGAAATCGGCCTGATCGGCGAACGCCTGCTCACCCCCACCAACACCGCGCAGGTGCGCTACAGCTTCACCCTGTTCGAACTGACGCCGGACGGTTCGCGCGTGCGGGTGCAAACCGACAGCACCGACCAGCCATTCGACATCAATGAAGGCAGCAAACTGGAACTGGGCTCCACCGCAAAAATGCGCGTGCTCACCACCTACCTGCAGATCATGGCCGAACTGCACGATCGCTACGCCAGCATGAGCGTCGCCGAACTGAAAAAAACCGAAGTCGCCGACCCGGATCGTCTGTCCCGCTGGGCCGTCGATTACATGATTCAGAACACCGACCGCAGCCTGCCGAAAATGCTCGGCGCCGCGCTGGATCGCAAATACTCCGCCAGCCCTGGCGAGGCCTTTTTCACCGGCGGTGGACTGCACACGTTCGTTAACTTTCGCAAAGAAGACAACGGCCGCCTGCCGACCCTGCGCGATGCGCTGCGCGAGTCGATCAACCTGCCGTTCATTCGGCTGATGCGTGACCTGGTGCGCTACAGCACCTACGCGGGCCCCAACAGCAGCGCCGAATTGCTCAAGGACGACCGTGACCCACGGCGTCAGGAATACCTGGCCTCATTCGCCGACAGAGAAGGCACTTCATTTCTGTTGAAGTTCTGGAAGAAATATCGCAACAAAGACACCCAGGCGCGGCTCGAGACCTTTCTCCATGGCATGCGCCCGACGCCGATTCGCATGGCCGCCGTGCATCGTTATCTATTCCCCCAGGCCGACCAGGAAGACTTCAATACCTTCGTACGCTCACACCTCAAAGGCGCCAAGCTCACAGAAAAACTGACCGATGAACGCCTCGAACGCCTCTACCTGAGTTACGGCCCTGGCAGTTACGACCTGCCGGATCAAGGCTTCATCGCCAAGGTTCACCCGCTGGATCTGTGGCTGATCGGCTACTTGTTGAACAACCCCGACGCCAAGTTCAGCCAAATTGTCAAAGCCAGCCAGTTCGAACGCCAGGAGGTTTACAGCTGGCTATTCAAAAGCCGTCACAAGGGCGCCCGCGACAGCCGCATCCGCACCATGCTGGAGATCGAAGCGTTCCTCGACATCCACCAGCGCTGGCAGAAAGTCGGCTATCCGTTCGACCATCTGGTGCCATCGCTGGCCACTGCGATCGGCAGTTCGGGCGATCGCCCCGCTGCGCTGGCTGAATTGATCGGCACCATTCTCAACGATGGTGTGCGGATGCCGACATTGCGTATCGACAGCCTGCACTTCGCGGCAGATACGCCCTATGAAACCCGCCTGGTCAACAATCCGATGGTTGGCAAACGAGTGATGCCTTCGGAAGTGGCCGCCGCGATGCGCGAAGCCCTCTCGCAGGTGGTGGACGCCGGCACGGCCAAGCGCCTGGCCGGCAGCTTCAAACTGGCCGATGGCACCCCGTTGGCCATGGGGGGCAAGACCGGCACCGGCGATAACCGCATTGAGGCCATCGGCTCCGGCGGGCGGATTCTCAGCTCCAAATCGATCAACCGCACGGCAACGTTCGTGTTCTATATCGGCGACAAGCATTTCGGCACCCTCACCGCCTATGTTCCCGGTCGCACGGCGGAGAATTTCAAATTCACCTCGGCGTTGCCCGCGCAGGTGCTCAAGGGCATGGCGCCGATTCTGTCGCCCTATCTGCAACCGGGCACCCAGACGTTGTGCCAGGGAACGGTGACAACGGCTGTGCGCTAAGCCGGATCAACCCAGTGACCCGGCGTGGCGGTATCCATCTATTTTTCACTCTTCAATTTTGAGTGCGAAGTGCATTGGCGACCGCCATTTCCTCCCGGTATTTGAACTTTTTTTTGGCAGCCCCGTTACCTAGGCTGATCGTCCCAGCAATGATCAATGGACGATCCAGACATGCCTACTGCGCCACCCTCCCAACCCAGCAAAAGTGTTCATCACCAAGTCATCAAAAACGCCATCCCGCCGTGGCTGGCAAACGCCTCGGCACATCGCGTCAATGCCCTGAAAAATGTCCGACTGACGCTGCCCGAGTGGCACCGGAACGCCCCGGCGGCCGCTCACCAACAGCTTCAGAACGCCGTCAGACAACATTGGCTCGCCCAGAACAACGTGGATCGGATGCTCAGCGGCCTGCAGGATGCGTACGCCTTCGCCGAGCCCTTGCTGCAAAAAGCCTTGAAGGACCGGTTCGGTATAGAAGATGAGGTCAAGGACATCTGGCTGCATCTGTATGCACCCATAAAGGGGGCCTGGTGGGTGCGTGACTTCGCATCCGCCACACGAAGCCGAACCGTGTCTTTGCTCGATGCGGCGCTGCACAACTTTGCCAGCGGCGAAACATTCCATGCAGATTCGGACTTCATCACCCGGCCCGACGCCCGGGGCCATTTCACTACCCAACATTTTCAGCCACAGGTGACGGTCGAACAGTTCCAGGCGCTCTGTCGTGAACTGGACATCGGCGCTCAATATGAACGGCATTTAAAATCGTTTTTACAGCCGGCCGATGCCTTTGCCAGAAACGTGTTGCGCCATAAAGTCATCGACAGCCAGAAAAAAAACCTGGCTGCCGCCGCCAGCATGGCGGTGATGAAAAAAGATATCGGAGCACAAGCCCACCGCGTGATTCAGGGCATGCTTGATGCGCGCAAGCATCTTCAATGGCATGGCAAGCCCGTTCATTACTACAGCCTGAGCATGATGGACGCCGCGCTGACCGGTATTGTGGTGATCGCCCCCGATGTGCTGACGGCGACCACTGCCACACCGTTGATTGCCTATGTCCCCCACGATCCCGAACACCCGCTCAAGGAATATTCCTCGGGGCTGGCATTCATGACCGAACTGACCCGCCAACTGCGCGATGGCTCGACGACAGAAACCGCCGCCGCCGATAACTACCAGGCGTTCTTCAGTCAGTTTGTTGCGCAACATCAGCGCGGCCATTTCTTCGCCCGGCTCAATGACCGGCTAAGCAAGGTGAAATGGCAGCAGGCACCTCCCGGCGGCAGCCTGCCCAGTTGGCGGGAAACACCGGTGGATAATCCGAACCTGCAATTCAGCCTTACCAGAATCGAAGACGATCGTGAGACCCGCTATACCGGTGATCTCTGGGCGTATGTCTACCAGCGCAAACTCAACAAGATTTTCAACGATGCCCGGGAAATCGCGATTTCCACCGCCTACGCCGATCGCATGGCCCGTTGGGCGTGGTGGGACAACCTGGAAAAAATGCTCTCGGACATTCTCAATGTCGCGTTGCTGGTGGTCACGCCGTTCGTGCCCTATCTGGGCGAACTGATGCTGGCCTACACGGCGTTTCAATTGACCGAAAGTGTGTTCGAAGGCGTTCTCGACCTGGCTCAGGGCCGCTTGGCCGAAGCCGGGGAGCAAGCCATTGGCGTGCTGGAAAGCGTGGTTCAACTGGGCGCATTCGCCGCTGGCGTAAAAATCGGCAGCAGCGCCGGTTTGCGCCTCTCGCCATTTGTCGAGAGCCTCAAGCCGGTACAGATGGGCGATGGCCAGACCAAGCTGTGGAACCCCGATCTGTCGGCTTATCAACAGCCGGACCTTGCCTTGTTCAATGGCGCCAAGCCTGATCAATTGGGCATTTACCGGCATGAAGGCAAACAGTTGGTGCAGTTGGACAGTCAATTGTTCGAAGTGGAACAAGACCCCGCCACCGGACACCATCGCATCCTGCATCCGCAACGCGTCGACGCCTACGCACCGACGTTGCGGCACAACGGCCACGGAGCCTGGGTCAGCGAAACCGAACATCCGCGCCAGTGGGAAGGTTCGACGCTGATGCGGCGTCTCGGTCATGCCGCCGACGACTTCAGTGATTCACAACTGGAACAGCTGCGTCAGATCAGTGGCACGGATGAAGCTGTATTGCGCAGAATGCATGTAAAAAATGCCCCCCCTCCGCCGCTCCTGACCGACACCTTGCAACGCCTCGCACCGTCTGCCCAGAATGTCATTGCGGCGCCGCCTTCCGATATCGCCGGGCTGCTCAAAGATTTCCCCGAACTCCCCGCCAGCGTTTCGGAAAAAATCCTGGCCGGCGCCACCGCCGTTGAACATCAGCAGATCGCACAGCACCATCGTCTGCCGCTGCGCCTGAAAACCCAGGCACGGGAGCTGCAGTTCGAGACGCAATCGGTCCGGGCCGCCCAAGGCCTGTACGGCGATACCCGGAGCAACATCGATACCGAACGCCTGGTGCTGGGAGCCCTGCGTATTCACTCCGACACATTCGCTGACTTGCGCATCGAAATCCGTCAGGGGACGCTCGATGGAGCGCTTCGTTGCAGCGCTGGCGCCGAAGACGCGACGCACGTGCGGGTACTGATTCGCGACGACTCGGGAAATTACCAGCTGGGTGATGCGTCGAATCCGCGGCGTGATGAAGCCGTTGGCCTGTTGGAAGCCATCCTCCTGGCCACGCAAAACAATGGGCGAAATGCCTTGGGCTATAAACCGGGTGATGTCGAGTTCTTCAGGCAATGGATGATTGCCAAGAGCGCTGCCCCCGCTGAGCGTCGAAGCGTTCTTGCCACGCCGCCGATTCGCGCCGTTGTCGAGCATGAAACGATGTTCCTGGTGCGCGGAGGAGCCCTCAGCCGGGGCGGCGAAACCCTGCAGGAGCGCATTCAGGATCTGCACCCCGACTTCAGCGCCAACGAGGTCGAGGCCTTTGCCAATGCCTTGATCGCAAAAGGCGAACCACTGCAGGCTATTGAACAACAGGAAAACGATTTCGATGAACTGCGCGTAATCCTTAACCGTTGGGAATACCAGCAACCGCAGACCTGGGGCCCTGGTAGCCAGGGCTTTCGCGAAAAAGGGGGGCGGCATATCGCCGAACGCCTGATCGAATGCTTCGAACGCAAGAATACCGAATTGGGTACGCGTACCGATCCGGACAGGTATTCGCTCGACCTGTCTCGGGAATTGCTGTCACTGGATTTGCAGACCTGGTGGTCGAAACGCCCCGAGCTGAAGAAGTTTCTCGACAAGATTACTGTGCTGAAACTCGATAACACCCGATTTTCCAGCGAGTCGAATGGCCTGTTGAAGGACTTCCCGAACCTGCGCGAACTCAGTGCCAAAGCCTGTGAGCTGACACGTCTGCCCAAAAGTATCGGTTCCATGCACAGACTTGAACGCTTGAGGCTGAGCGACAACCAGATTGTGCTGGATGCGCCGGCGGTGCAGCAGCTGAAAAACCTGACGTACCTGGAAATCCTCAGACTCGAAAACAACCCGTTGGCCTTGCCGCCGCATATTGGTCGCATGCCGCGATTGAAGGTGGTGACGCTGCGCAACACCGGGCTTGCCACCTGGCCGGAGGGAGTGCTTGCCAAAGCCCGTCCTCGCGGGTTTTTCCTGGATTTGCGCGATAACCCCATCATCCAGATGCCTGACGTTGTTCCCGGCTCGTCACAAGCGGCAATCGTGGCCCGCACGCGGCTGAGTATCGAACGCCTGACAGAACCCGACTTGTTGCACTATCAAACGCTGCGTCGTTCCGTGGGGTTGCCGCCCGAATCTGTCGCCCCTTCAGCCAGGGCGAATCCACCGCTGATCATTTCCAACAATTACGAGGCGCACTGGCGCGCTGTGCCGGGTTGGGGAGTTGATCGCAACATTCTATTGTCGGAACTGATGGATGAACCCCATGCCGAACGCTTCGTGGCCACGTTGCTCGATGCTCAGTACTCTGCCGACTTTCTGGCCGGCGGTGAAGCCCGGACGAACCTGTTGCAGCGGGTATGGCGGGTGATGGATGCCGTTCATATCGACACTCGCCTGCGGGAAAAACTGTTCATCATGGCCATCGACCCGGTCCGCTGCGCCGACGCCGGCGCGCAGTTGTTCAACAACATGGGCATAGAGGTACTGGCCTCCGAGGCCTATTCCTTTTCCATTGGCGCCGAGCAACTGGAGCAAAAACTGGTCACCCTGGCCAAAGGTGCCGCCCACCTGGAAATGGTCAATGACATTGCCCGGGCCGACATGGCCAGCCGTCCCGGCACCCCGGACGAAGTCGAAGTCTACCTGGCTTACCAGACCGGCCTGGCCCGGCGCTTGAATCTGCCATGGCAATCGGAGCACATGCTGTTCCGGGAAGTGTCAGGTGTCAGCGACGCGATGATCGATCAAGCCTATGACACGGTTCTGGCGCTGGCCGAAGGCGACGGTCTGGTGGACCGGATGCTGGAGCAGGCGTTTTGGGAAAACTACTTGCTTGAACGCTATCCCGTAAGGATGGAAACCAATAAGCGGCGATTCCAGAACAAGAGCGCGCAGCTCGATGATTTGCAAACCGCGCAACGGCAATGGGCCGACAAAACCCTCACTGAATTGCAGCGTCGCGATCTGAAAAACCGGCTGACAACATTGATGGACGGATTCTCGATCCGTGAAACAGAAGTATTCATCGATGAGCCGCTGGGTGATGAAATCATCAACCGCTTGCTGGTCGATCTGGGGAATGACGAAAAAGAACTGGCCAGAAGCCTGACTCGCGCAGCGTTGAGCCGAGCCGCCTCGTAAAACCTTGACTCGCCTGCCCGGCCGCACGGTCAGGCGAGTTGCCAACACCCACGCGTCTTCAGACTTCCGAGTCCCAGATCACCGTGACCCTGCCCGAATAACGGCCGCCCATGCCTGGCAGCAACATGAATTCCATCACGTACTTTGGAACTTCGAAATGCAGAACCCCGGGTGTATTGTCCACATAAAAAGCGGGTTGCAAGTGGAGCGCGTTGGCTTGCCCGGTTCGCAGTCGCCGCCGCTTGACGGGTTGGCCGGCAAGGTCGTTCAAGCCATTGGGCAGACTGACACTGACCTGCAATTCGACGCCACCTCCTGTGTGCGGATTGATGATCTGGCAGTCGGTGACTATCCCCGGCGTTTCACATTCCAGTTGCATCTTGAAGCGCGAAGAAGCCGAGATGTTGAACGTCTGATCACGGAATAAACTCACCGGACGGCGCCCGGCCTGTAGCCAACTTTGCCAGCCGCCGGCCGGAACCAACTGAACTTTTTCACCCCCGGGCGGAATATCGACTTTCAGGATGTGCTGCACATCCAGCACGAAATCCAGGGTCAGGTCCGGATCGTTCGGAATCATGACATCACCGAAATCGAAATCGCCTCCCGGCCCAAGGCGATAACTCAAACTACCGGTATAGAGCCCTGAGAACATGCCTAGCGGATTAGGGGTACGCAGTTCGTAGGCAAAGTCCAGGTAACCGTAGGTCATGCCAGGAATTGTAAAGTTGGCGGTCTTGACGCAAGGGGTTTCATTCGGGGTTTTCCAGAAAAAGGCGTAAGTGCTCGCCCCGTAAAAACCAACGCCCGTGGTTTCGCAAGGCGGCGCAGAATTTACCCAGCCATAACCTTTCCATAGCCTGTTGTGCCCCTCCTGTGCGTTCGAGGCGCCAGTCAGGCTGGCCGCCGTATCACTCAACACATAATTGGAGCCAATGCCGGCAATACGCACTTCGACCGTTTCCATACGTCCTGTCTCTGCGTTCGTGACTGTCAACCTGCGCCAGTTCCCCGGTACCTTGAACATGGCACTGTTACGCGGATCGGCGCCCGCTTGCATGGCCTTGTTCGACTCGAGCCGCGTCATCAAACGCAGACTGAAGGTGTTGCTGGCGCGACAGATATCCGGGTAGTACTCGCAATAACCACTTTCCGGGGTCTTGTTCACGAATTCATTACGTAGCGGGTTAGCAGGATCCGGCGTGAAAAGCGCCCGGATCTCCTGGGTTGCCGCCTCTGCCGAGGGTGCGATGGCCAGCAGCGCCAACAACCGGCCATGGCGCAGCCATCCCCGAAGTGAAGTCTTGAGGTTCATGGTTTGCTCTATGAAAGTTGTTCAGATGAGATAGGGTCAGGGGGCTGCAGCACTGAAAACCAGGTGGACAGTGCCGTAGTAATGACCCGGTTTGTACCCACCTGCCGGAATTTTTGGCTGGATCTCCAGCGCAAAACGCCCGCCTGCCCGCGCCTGAAACCCCGTCACCACCTCTCGGGGTTGTGGGTCATGGCTCAGTTCCTGGCCATTGAAGCTGACACGCAAATAGATGTTCTGGTCCTCATGCCCATTGGAAAGATACGGCTCACTTTCCAGACGGGCCTCAATGGCACTGGTGTCGTGTTTGACGTCGAAGTTTTTGCGCAATCCGCCTAACGTCGATGTGCCGGGATTCCATTGCAGTTGCTGCTCAAGGTGTATCCAGTTCGATTCAGCAGGTATCACGTAGAACCCCAACGTCGGAATATCCACGGACACTTCGAAGGTGTGCTCCTCCCGCGCCGCGAAGACCGACGCGCTGATCAACATCAGAACACCGATGCTCCATGTGAAGACCGATTGCTTGCTCATGTCAGATCCCTGTTGATCATTGCTTGCTGGCGATGCGCAGCGTTTTTTTCTCGCTACCCTCGACCAGATTGAAGCGGTACTCGCGGCCCGGTTTCTTCTCGAACTCGAAACTCTTGCCCGCCAGAACATGGTGCTTGGTGGTCGGCTCGCAATCGGTTTCGACTTTTTTCGAGCAGTTACGAAACTCGTCGATCACCACCACGGTGTTGCCGTTGTTGCGCAAGCGATAACGCTCGGGGCTGTCATCGATCACACTATTGAAACGTGCCTGGCTCGGGCGAACGAAGAACACTGTGCCGAACCCGGTCATGACGTTGACGCCGGCAGAAAGGTTCTTTTTGTACTCGTCGCGGTCCTCCGTGGACACGGCAAACTCGTCTTCCTTTTCCGGCACCACCGGCACGAACCGCACGCGGAAATAGCGCTCGGTGTCGCGATTGCCCATGTGCAGCAGACGCACGCCTTGCATGCCATTGGCCGGTACGATCAAGCGTGCGGGGCTGGCCATCAAACCATCACGGCTGCTCGCATCCGCCTGGGTCTTGACCGGCACTTCACGTGAGCTGCCATCGGCGTCATAAACGATTTCAAGGATGTTGACCTTGACGAACGCGGTGCTGTCGCCGCTGTTGAACACACGCTTGAGGTACGTGCTCTTGTCGCCATCCAGATAGTCGTAAACCGTGCCGACGTTGATTTGCGGTCCGGCCTGAAGGCTCAGGGACAATCCGCTCAATCCCATCAACAGCAACAGACGTCTCATACCTTTGAACCTCTTTGCGTTGAACACAACTCTCTTCCTCACAAACGCTGCAGCACCCATCAGACTTCGGAATCCCAGATCACCGTGACGCTGCCCGAATAAGGGCTTTGCACCTTTTCGCTCAACATCCATTCCACTTCCTCCTTGGGCACTTCAAAGTGCAGAACGCCTGGCGCACGGTCCACATAGAAGCCGGGTTGAAATATTTGCGCGCCAGTCGGTCCTGCCCGTAATCGCCGACGCTTGACCGGTTGCCCCGCCTGGTCCGTCAAGCCGTTGGGCAGACTGACACTGATCTGCAACTCGACAGGCCGCCTGCCTATTGCGTCCTCGATAACGCATTCGAGGGTTGCCCAGGACTCACACTCGACATACATCTTGAAGCGCGACGACGCCGAGATATGGAAGGTCTGGTCGCGGAACAGGCTCACGGGGTTGCGTCCTGCGTGTAACCAACTCTGCCAACCGCCCGCCGGGGTCAGCCGGACTTTTTCGCCGCCGGGAGGAATGTCGACCTTGAGGGTGTGCTGAACGTCCAAAATGAAATTAATCGACAAACTGTCATCGCTGGGCAACATGATGTCGCCCATGTCGAAATCGCGCCCAGGGCCGACACCATAGGTGTAAGTGCCGACATACCGTCCGGTTTCCATTTTCAGCGGATCAGGCGTTCGAAGTTCGTAACCGATTTGCAAGGCGTTATAGCGCAGACTTTCAATTCGATAAGCGGCTTTAGGCGCGCAGACGCTGCCTGGCCTGGTCAGCCAAAAGAATGATCGCCAGGTAGGTTCGACATACATGCCGCCGGTATAAGCGCAGGGACTTGGTGGAAAGGTCCAGTTATAGCCACTCCACAGCATTTCGTGCGCCAATGAATTATTAGCCGGCGCCCCTTCGCCAATGATGTTCTGGACGGTGTCAGGCAAGTGATATCGAGCGCCAATTGATGCAATCCGCACTTCAAGCGTCGACCGTGCACCACTCGTCTCATGAACAACTTGCAGGGGCCGCCAATCGGTCGGAGGGTTGAACATTGCCCCCTTGCGCCTATCACTGTGTCCGGCTTCTATCGGAGCGATTGAATTGAATTCGATCGGAACCAAAATACTGAAAATGGACAACTGGTCACAAAAAACAGGGTAAGCGGCGCAGTGCCCGGAATACGGTGTTGTATTTGTAAATTCATTGCGCATCGGGTTGGCAGGGTCAGGCTTGAACAAGGCTGTTACCTCGATTGATGCCGCGCGTGCTGGCACTGAGGTCGATAGAATCAGCAGCCACGCGATGCAGCCCGACAAGAACAGCCCAATTGCATTGCAAGCGCTCAGCCTTATCCCTTTGTGCAAGAAAAAATAATTCATCGATCAACCCGCCCCATCGTTAATCGTTCGAACGACCGCCAGCGTGTCCGGCGAACAGCGCAGATCGCCGATCATCAGCACGTTGTTTTCACTGCGGTGCTTGTCCACATCCAGGCGGAACTGGCACAACAACTGATCGGCGTAGCGAACTTCCAGCGTCGGCGAGCCGGCGTTCATTTCCATCGAGAAAAAGCCATCGACCTCACTCACACCGCGACTGGCGTGATTGATTACGTGATGACCTTTGAGTGGCTGGCCTTGCGGGTCGAGCAGGCGCCCGAGCACGGTCAGGGTTTTCATCACCCGCACCTTTCGATACTCCACGCCACCCTTGTTCAGGTGATAGCGAGTGCGGGCCGGTTCGATGCTGGCCGCCGGGGCGTGATTGCCTAAAAAATCGAAGCTCACCGAACTGTTCTTGTAGGCCGTGAGCGCAATGAAGTTGCGCCCCGGACGCAACGCCGCACTGCCGCCACTGAGGTCGTCGGCGCGCAGGGCGATACCGTCGATATCGGACTCGACGTCGACAATCATTCCGGCGCCGCGTCCCTGATGCTGGCTGGTCAGGGCCATGTGCTCGCCGCCGACGACCAGGGTGCTGTCGAGGTTCAGGCCACCGGTAAAATTGCCGTTGTAGGACGACCGCTGGACAAAACCATCGCCATTGATCGCGTCGGTGTGAAAGTTCGCCAGGCTCGACAGGCCAACGCCGTAGGTATCGGTAAGCGCAGTCACCGAAACGCTCTGCAGCACATGGTCTTGCAGGTCTTTGCGGTAACCGAGCGAAGCGTTGTTGTCGCGGCTGCCGTCACGGGCCGTACGCGAGCCAATGCTGCCGGACACTTGCTGACCTGGCCCGCCCAACGCCATGTTGATGCTCAGATCGACTCCGCGATTGCGTGCATCACCGCTGCTGAAGCTGCCCGGACGGTCAAACAGCGACAACCGCCAATTGGCATCGCTGCCCAACACTACGGTACGTTGCGTCCAGCCCAGGTCCACGCCCACGCCTTCGGTGTTGCCATCGCTGTGCGAAACCCGGGCGTTGATCGAACTCTGACGGCTGACTCGATGATTGAGCGCCAGCGACGAGTTGCTGGTCTGGCCGGTGAACACGTTGCGTTGGCGTACGCGGGTGCCGTCGGGCAACGTGTCGTAGGTGTTGCGCGTGTCGAGCCAGCTGCGGTTGTGGCTGATCACCAGGCTGCCGGAACCATAGTTGTAGAGGCCTTGCAAATCGGCGCCGGTGCCATGGTCTTCGGTCTGGTACAGGTTGGCGTAAAGGCTGGTGCTGTTGCCCAGGCTCCAATCGATGGAGCTGCCGTATTGCAGCTTTTCGCGCACCTGGCGTGCCGACAGTCCGAGGATCACCCGAGGGTGCAGCAGGTAGTTGATCGAGGCACCCGCGGTGGCGTCGCCACTGGCCTGCTGATCCCAGTTGCTGAGCAATTTGCTTTCCTGGCCGGCAAACAGGTTGTAGCGCCAGCGCTCATCGAGGTTGCGCCAGTTGTTGGGCTTGTACACCAGCTCCTGGGTGCTCGAGGTGGTCTGGCCATCTTCGATCAGGCGTACTTCCACTTCGTAAATACCACCGGGTAGCGGCCGGGTATCGAGGGTCTGCAAACCGGCCGGCACCGACTGGGTGTTGATCAGCAGGCCATCGCGAAAAATCTCTACCGAGGCCTGGCGATTGGCGGTGACGTAGATCGGGTAGACGCTGGGTTTCGGACTGTCGATCGCCAGGCTGTCGGAACTGCCATACATCACGCCCACGGCGGTGTCAGGGCTGGTGCCAAATGAACGGGGCTGGCGAGTCAGCCCTTCGGAATTGGGGGTGAAGTAGCCCAGGCGGAAAAAACTGCCTTGCAGTTCGCGCTGGGTGTAAAGCTCATGAACGGCGTGATAAGTCTTGTCGTCCGGCCCGCCCAGGCGCGCCAATTGCATATTGAAAGTCTGGCTCCAGTTGCCCAGGCTGCCACTGGCTTCGAGGCCAAAACGACCGCCCAGGTTCTGGTCCTGGCCGCCGTTGAGGTTGAGCTGGTTGCGCACCATCAAGCCACTGCTGCCGCCTTGTGGCTGGTCATAAAAACGCCTGGCTTCGCTGTCGCGTTCGGCGTTTTCGGTGACGATCGAAAGCAGAGAACTTTCGAGGTTGTAATGAACGGCCAGCATTTGCTCCGGGCATTGGCCAGTGCAGGCGCCCAGTGCCACACCGGGTTTGAGGATGTCGGCCCAGGTGTCACGCTCGCTGGCGCTGAAGCGGCTGTCGCGGGTGTCGGTGAAGTCGAGCAACGTGACCCGGTCGTCACGAGACAACACAATCATCGCTTCACCCAACGGTTGTTGATCCAGCTCGACCCGAACCGCCAACGGAACATCGAAAAAATGTTCCTCGAAATCCGCCGGCAAACCTTTGGCCTGGGCCAGTAAACTTCGAGGCGTATTATCAACGGATAGGGGCGCCGCAAATGCACTGCTACATAACAACAGCGCAAGCGCCGCCGCGATGGGCGTCATCGGGAACATGAACGAATACTCTGATTACAAAAAAAGTTGAATCCCGACCGACAAGTTAATGGATTGCCGGCCGGTCACGTTACTTAAGCAAGTAAGCGCTTATGACGCTTGATCAAATTCAAAGAGCAACGGGAGGAACAGCGTCAAACATCATGGTCACCGCACCGGTGTAATCGCCCGGAGCGAAAGTGGTGCCAACAGCCTTGATATTGAGTGGCGCACGGTAATTGACATTCGACTCGGTCTCGCCAACCACCATTTGCGGTGTAGTGGAAAGGACCACACCGTTGAGCGCCACTTGCAAGTCGATCGATGTCGCC
The DNA here is from genome assembly GCF_014192635.1 of Pseudomonas sp. Tn43. Classification (NCBI taxonomy): domain Bacteria; kingdom Pseudomonadati; phylum Pseudomonadota; class Gammaproteobacteria; order Pseudomonadales; family Pseudomonadaceae; genus Pseudomonas; species Pseudomonas sp. Tn43. The sequence continues at coordinate 66,814 of NZ_JACHYG010000011.1, read as the reverse complement.
CCCGCAATCAGCTTCGGCACGCTTTCAAGGCTGGCGTGCACCGAACCGTTGTTGTTACGCATGTCGAAGAAGCCGTTGACCTCGCCCATGGTGCCGGTGGACGGCCTGTAGCTCATGTCCTGATCCTTGTTGACCAGGTCCGGATCGACCGGGACCACGTAGAAGCCATTAGTCGGTACATGCGCAACCAGACTGATGGAATGGCGGGCTTCACCTGCGGCAAACACGACGGAAGAGCTCAGAGCCAGAACAGCCAGAGGAGCAGCAAACGCGATTTTCTTGAACATAGTCATTACCTGTTTTTTTGAAAGAGTCGATTCATTAAAAGTTTCAGGGAGCCGACAGTCACGAGCAGCCGCTCTTTATCTGAACTTTCAACGCCGAAGAATGATCGACCAATTATTCTGGAAAGTAAGCAGGCAAGTTCCGGCGAACCTGTAGCCAAAGCACCATGGCGATAGCAAGAAAAAACCCGCAATAACACTAAAACCGATGGATGACTGTAAGAAACAGATTACAAACAGGAGGTGATACGCAATAACAACACAACAATGAAAGAGCAACTTCCGTAAGACCGATACCACATACCCCGAAAACAATAGCCGAAAACACTACATTAGAGAGTTAACACTAATTTCAACGTTTGTACCTGCATCAAACACCCTTATTTTTGATATTGAGAGGTCTTGAGCAGACGCCCACTGACGTCGCTTGACGTTGGCCACTGGTCAGGAGGTCTTGTCTTTTTCATAAGATATATCTTAAGTTGTATCTAAACACGACGAGAGAAAGCAAAAATGAGAGACCATCATTCCTCCCACCGCGAACACGGTGACAGCCGCGACGGCTTCGAAAGACGCCCTGGCCGCGAACGCGGTGGACGCGGGCCCCGGGTCTTCGCCCCCGGCGACCTGAAACTGTTGCTGCTGGCCCTGATCGCCGAGCAGCCGTGCCATGGCTACGACCTTATCCGCCAGATCGAAAGCATGTTCGACGGCGCCTACAGCCCCAGCCCCGGCGTGATCTACCCGACCCTGACCTTCCTTGAAGAAAGCGAAATGATCCTGGGCGACGCCGAAGGCGGAAAAAAACGCTACAGCATCACCGACGCCGGACGTCTGTCTCTAAGTGAACAAGCGATTGCCCTGGACGGTGTGCGCATGCGTATCGAAGTCAGCAAGCGTTCGTTGCGCGGCCATGATCGTCCCGCCGAAATTCACGAGGCGGTGCACAACCTGCGCCATGCCTTGCAAATGCACCATGGCCGCTGGAGCCCGGAAGAAATCCTGCGAGTGCGCGATCTGCTCAACAACACCGCCAAGGCCATCGTCGACGGCCCCACTGTTCAACCTGTTCAGGAGAAAACCGAATGAGCGACATGATCCTGCAATCGCCCTCCATTCACCGCGTCATGCACGAGCTCAAACGCCGTCGCCTGGAAGTGTTGCGAGTGGTCGACCTGACCCCGCGTATGCGCAGGATTACGCTGGGTGGTCCTGAGCTGGCGGGCTTCGTCAGCCTGGGAACGGACGATCATGTCAAACTGCTGTTCCCCCAAAACGCGGCAGAACAGGCGGCGCTGGAAAACCTGGTCCTCGGTGCCGGCAAGGACAACGGACCGATGCCCGAGATGCGTGACTACACGCCACGCCGCTACGACCTGGATACCCTGGAACTGGACATCGACTTCGTCCTGCACGGCGATGGCCCTGCCTCGACCTGGGCCGAACAGGCCAAACCGGGCCAATTTCTGCACATCGCAGGGCCACGGGGTTCAATGATCGTGCCGGACATCTTCGACAGCTACCTGCTGATCGGCGATGAAACCGCCCTGCCCGCCATCGCCCGCCGGCTCGAAGGCCTGGCTGCCAATCGGCGAGCACTGGTGATCGTGGAAGTGGAAAACGGCGCCGAACAACAACGCCTGGAAAGCGCGGCCCAGGTCGATGTGATCTGGGTGTTGCGCGAGAGAGGCAGGAACAACCTGCTGACCACCGTGCAACAGATCGAGGTGCCTGATGGCAATCTGTATGCGTGGGTGGCGACTGAGTCGAAGCTGTCGCGGCAGATTCGCCGGGTATTGCTCGATGAGCAGGGCCTGAACGAGCAATTCGTCAAAGCGGTCGGCTACTGGCGGCTGGATGACAGCGACGAAGAATAACCACAAACCCAAATGTGGCGAGGGGGCTTGCCCCCGTTCGGCTGCGTAGCAGTCACAAAATCAGCAAACACGGTGCACCAGAAAAATCGGTTGCAGGCTTAAGCACCGCTTCGCGGCGCAACGGGGGCAAGCCCCCTCGCCACAAGGCACCCTGTCCCCAATCCAAGCAAGCTCGCCACAGTCAGTGGCGTTGTTCACTGCCGATCCATGCGCCACCGGTCCAGCCCGACCACCAACACTGCAATCAGCACAAACCCCGCCAACAATCCCCCGGCATTCACAAACACCTGTGCATAACCCAGTTTGTCCACATCAATGAACGGATACGGATAAACCGCCAGCAGATGCCCGCGCCATAACGCATAGCCGAAGTACACCAGCGGATAGGTCACCCACAGCGCAATGTGCCGCAGGCGCAACGTACCTTTGGGCACACAGCACCACCAATAAACCAGAAACAGCAGCGGCATGACGTCGTGCATCAGCTCATCGGCCAGCCATTGCCAGCCTTCCGGATGCCACAAGTGGCGCAACAACAGGCTGTACGCCACGCCGACCACGGCGATGCTCACCGCAATCCCGCTGCTCACCCAGGGCTGCAAAAACCAGCGCCGCGCCGCCGATTCTCGGGACGTCAGTTCACAGGTCAGCACCACCGCCACCAACGTGTTGGTCAGCACGGTGAAGAAACTGAAAAAACTCACCAGCCCACCCAGCAGACTGGCCGCAACACTCCAGCGCAAATAAAGAATCAGGTACAGCTGAATGCTCAGACCCGCCCAGCCCAGAATCGCCGCCACGGCAACACAACGACGCCTCGCGGCAGCACCTGGCGCCGAAGGTTTGACCATGCTCAGACCGGTCGCTTGGTGCGCATCAGCTTCACGTACAAGCGCTCGACCTTCTCCCGCGCCCATGGGGTTTTGCGCAGGAATGTCAGGCTCGACTTGATGCTCGGGTCACTCTTGAAGCAGCGGATATCGATGCGCTCGGCCAGCCCTGACCATTGGTAGTGTTCGACCAGGGTGTTGAGGATCTGCTCCAGCGTCACGCCGTGCAGCGGGTTGGTGTTCTGTTCGGTCATGCCGGGCCTTCGAGCGAGTGGGAATTGGAAGCCGCGCACCTTAGCCGAGGGCTTCGTTGGGGGGAAGCTATCTGTTGGCTCTGTGTTAAATGTAGGTGACCTTGAAAAGATCGCAGCCTTCGCCAGCGCCTGCAGGGGAAGCGCCTACACCCGTGAATGTTCGAGCGACCACAGACTCTTTTCTGCACACTATTACCAAATCCGAAATGATCCATGTCAGTAAAACCCCTTTCTCTATGTGTAACAGAACATTATCCTTACGCCCGTCCAGCTGAAACGCTTCTCCCCTGCTTCATTCAGTTCACTCCTTTTAGAAAAAAGACCAAGAATTTCTTCTCTATGCCTGATTTTCAAACTCCGCGAGACAGCGCTGTCTTATCCCCTGTGGCCAGTCGAAAAGCCCTGAACCTGATGGGCGGATTCACCGCGTTGGGCTTCGCCTCTTGCATCCAGGCTGCGCCGGCCTTCGATAGCGATTCGCCGTGGATGCTCGGCGACTGGAACGGTACGCGCACCGAACTTTCGCAAAAGGGCTACGACTTCAAGGTCGATTACACCGGTGAAATGGGCAGCAACCTGCACGGCGGCTATGACCATGACCGCACCGCTCGCTACAGCGATCAGTTCGGTTTTGGCACTCATCTGGACTTGCAGAAGATTCTCGGCTGGGACGACGCTGAATTTCAGCTGACCATCACCGAGCGCAATGGCAATAACATCAGTAACGATCGGATCAACGATCCGCGGGTCGGCGGTTTTACCTCGGCTCAGGAAGTCTGGGGCCGCGGCCAGACCTGGCGTCTGACACAGATGTGGTATCAGCAGAAATTCTTCGATCACAAGCTCGATATCAAAGTTGGCCGCTTCGGCGAGGGCGAAGACTTCAACAGCTTCCCCTGCGACTTCCAGAACCTGGCGTTCTGCGGCTCCCAGGTCGGCAACTGGGCTGGGGACATCTGGTACAACTGGCCGGTCAGCCAGTGGGCGATGCGCGTCAAATATCACCTGACGCCAGAGTTCTATGCGCAAGTCGGGGCTTACGAGCAAAACCCGTCCAACCTGGATCGCGACAACGGCTTCAAACTCAGCGGCAGCGGCACCCAGGGCGCGATCCTGCCGGTGGAACTGGTCTGGACTCCAAAATTCAATGGCCTGCCAGGTGAATACCGTGCCGGTTATTACTACAGCAACGCCAAGGCCAGCGATGTCTACAAGGACAGCAACGGCCAGCCAGCGGCCTTGACTGGCGAGGCTTATCGCAGCGCATCGAGCAAGCACGGTGTGTGGCTCGGTATTCAGCAGCAATTGACCAGCCGCGCCAGTGATCACTCACGGGGCTTGAGCGTGTTCGCCAACGGCACGATGCACGACAAAAAGACCAACGCCATCGATAACTACGTCCAGGCCGGCGTCGTCTACAAAGGCTTGTTCGATGCCCGCGCCAGGGACGACATCGGTTTTGCCCTGGCCCGTGTTCACGTCAACCCGGCCTTTCGCAAGAACGCCCAGGCCACCAATCAGGCCCACGCCGTCTTCGACTACGACGACCCCTCGTTCCTGCCGCCGCAAGACACCGAATACAGCAGCGAGCTCTACTACGGCGTGCACGTCACGAACTGGCTGACCGTGCGCCCGAACCTGCAATACATCCGTCACCCCGGTGGCGTGGACAAAGTCGACGACGCGCTGATTGGCGGGATCAAGATCCAGTCATCGTTCTAAGAATCACCACAAACCCTTGTAGGAGCGAGGCTTGCCCGCGAAGGCGATCTATTAATCAGCATCTTTTGATGAATGTTAATCCGTCTTCGCGGGCAAGCCTCGCTCCTACAAGAGATGCGGCGTCCAACCGTTTTTTATATGAACCCTGCCCGCACCAGATCGTCATCTACAGTGAACTGGCGCGGGCTTACTTAAAACGTCACGGAGAACCACACTATGAGCGCTGATGGTGCTTTCAGTCGAAGCCGTCTGCTGCCGAGCCTGCTCGGTATCGTGCTTCTGCTAATGGGCCTGGCCTTGCTGGCCGGGGGGGTCAAACTGAGCATGCTCGGCGGCTCGCTGTATTACCTGCTGGCCGGTATCGGCCTGATGCTGACCGGGGGGCTGCTGCTTGCCGACCGTTATGTGGCGCTGAGCCTGTACGCGGTGGTGCTGTTCGCCAGTACGGTCTGGGCATTGTGGGAAGTTGGCCTGGACTGGTGGCAATTGGTGCCACGTCTGGCGCTGCTCTTTGCCCTCGGTATCGTCATGCTGCTGCCATGGTTTCGTCGCCCATTGCGTACCGGCCAATTCAACCCGATCGGCACCGGTTTACTGAGCGCTGCCGTGGTCATCGCCGGTATCGCCGCGCTGGCCAGCCTGTTCACCAACCCCGGTGAAATCAAAGGCGAACTGGACCGTGACGCCGTGCCTGGCATGAGCAACACCGCCCCGGCCATGCCTGATGGCGACTGGAACTCCTACGGCCGCAGCGCCCATGGCGATCGCTATTCGCCACTGGCGCAAATTACCCCGCAGAACGTCAACAAACTGGTGCCCGCCTGGACCTACCGCACCGGCGACCTGCCAGGGCCGAACGACCCGGGCGAAACCACCGCCGAAAACACCCCGCTCAAAGCCAACGGCATGCTCTATGTGTGCACGCCGCACAGCCAGGTGATCGCGCTGGACCCGGACACCGGCAAGGAACTCTGGCGTTTCGATCCGAAGCTCTCCACGCAAAACGCGGCGAACTTCAAGGGTTGGGCACACATGACTTGCCGTGGCGTGACCTATCACGATGACGCCGTCTATGCGTCCGAGCAAAGCCCTACCGGCACTGCCAACGCGCCAGTGGCCAGTGTCTGCCCGCGCCGGATCTTCCTGCCGACCGCCGACACCCGCCTGATCGCCCTGAACGCCGACACCGGCAAAATGTGCGAAGACTTCGGCAACGGTGGCCAGGTTGACCTGACGACCAACATCGGTGAATTCACCGCCGGCGGTTATTACTCCACTTCGCCACCGGCGGTCACCAAAGACCTGGTGGTGATTGGCGGCCACGTGACCGACAACGTTTCCATCGACGAACCAAGCGGCGTGATCCGCGCGTTCGACGTGCACACCGGCAAACTGGTGTGGAACTGGGACAGCGGCAACCCGGACGACACCACACCGATTGCCGAAGGCAAGGTCTACACCCGCAACTCGCCGAACATGTGGTCGATCTTCAGCGTCGATGAAAAACTCGGCATGATCTATCTGCCGATGGGCAATCAGACTCCGGATCAGTTCGGTGGCGCGCGCACCCCTGAATCGGAACTGCACGCCGCTGGCCTGACCGCGCTGGACATCGCCACCGGCAAAGTGCGTTGGCACTTCCAGTTCACCCACCACGACCTGTGGGACATGGACGTCGGTGGCCAGCCAACCCTGATGGACCTGAAAACCGCAGACGGTGTGAAGCCGGCAGTGCTCGCGTCCACCAAGCAAGGCAGCATCTATGTGCTGGACCGCAGCAATGGCCAGCCGATTGTGCCGATCAAGGAAATCCCGGTGCCGCAAGGCGCAGTGGAAGGCGACTACACTTCGCCGACCCAACCGATGTCTGACCTGAACTTCGTGCCGCCGACCCTCAAGGAACGCGACATGTGGGGCGTGACCCCGTTCGATCAGATGCTGTGCCGGATCGACTTCAAATCCCTGCGCTACGACGGCATGTTTACCCCGCCGTCGCTGCAAGGCTCGATCGTTTATCCCGGTAACTTCGGCGTGTTCGACTGGGGCGGCATTTCCGTCGATCCGGTGCGTCAGATTGCGTTTGTGAACCCTAGCTTCATGGCGTTCAAATCGAAACTGATTCCGGCCGCCGAAATCGCCAAACAAGGCCCTCGCGTCAGCGAAACCGAAGGCGTGCAGCCCAACAAAGGCGCGCCTTACGGGGTGATCCTCGAAGCCCTGCTGTCGCCAATGGGCCTGCCGTGCCAGGCACCGGCCTGGGGTTACGTGGCGGCGGTCGATTTGACCACCAACAAAACCATCTGGATGCACAAGAACGGCACCGTGCGCGACAGCTCGCCGGTTCCGATCCCTCTGAGCATGGGCGTACCGAGCCTGGGCGGAGCCTTCACCACTGCCAGTGGCGTGGCCTTCCTGAGCGGCACCCTCGACCAGTACCTGCGCGCCTACGACGTGAAGAACGGCAAGCAATTGTGGGAAGGCCGCCTGCCAGCAGGCGCGCAAACCACACCGATGACCTACACCGGCAAAGACGGCAAGCAATACGTGCTGGTTGTTGCGGGCGGTCACGGATCGCTGGGCACCAAACAGGGTGACTATGTGATTGCGTACAAGCTGTCGGAATAAGCGCTAGCGGCAGTTAAAGGAAAGGCGACTCCTGTGAGGGGGTCGCCTTTTTTGTGCTCGATTGCTTCAGGTCATTCATCCCCTGTGGGCGCTGAACACACATGCTGAAATATCCTGCCCCATTGAAACCACCCCCCACCTGCCCCATCTAAGACCCATACCCCATTGCGCAGGTGCCTCATGACCGACCAGCAAGAATTCCCCGAAGACACGAGCGAATACGCCGAAACAGACAACGTTCAACACCACTCCATTGGCAAAGGTCTCGCCCTGCCTGGCCAGAACCTGCCAGACAAGGCCTATATCATCCCGATCCATAACCGGCCCTTCTTCCCGGCGCAAGTATTGCCGGTGATCGTCAACGAAGAGCCTTGGGCCGAGACCCTCGAACTGGTGAGCCAATCCGACCACCATTCCCTGGCCCTGTTCTTCATGGACTCGCCCCAGGAAGACCCGCGCCATTTCAATACCAAAGCCCTGCCGGAATACGGCACCCTGGTCAAAGTCCACCACGCCAGTCGCGAAAACGGCAAACTGCAATTCGTCGCCCAGGGCCTGACCCGGGTGCGCATCAAAACCTGGCTCAAACACCATCGCCCGCCATACCTGGTGGAAGTCGAATACCCGCACCAGCCCACCGAGCCGACCGATGAGGTCAAGGCCTACGGCATGGCGCTGATCAACGCGATCAAAGAACTGCTGCCGCTCAACCCGCTGTACAGCGAAGAGCTGAAAAACTACCTCAACCGCTTCAGCCCCAACGATCCATCACCGTTGACCGACTTCGCCGCCGCCCTGACCTCGGCCACTGGCAGCGAACTGCAAGAAGTGCTCGACTGCGTGCCGATGCTCAAGCGCATGGAAAAAGTCCTGCCGATGCTGCGCAAGGAAGTCGAAGTCGCGCGCCTGCAAAAAGAAATCTCCGCCGAAGTGAACCGCAAGATCGGCGAGCATCAGCGCGAGTTCTTCCTCAAGGAACAGCTCAAGGTCATCCAGCAAGAGCTAGGGCTGACCAAGGATGATCGCAGCGCCGACATCGAACAGTTCGAGCAACGCCTGACGGGCAAGGTGTTGCCGCCTCAGGCGCAGAAACGCATCGAAGAGGAAATGAACAAGCTGTCGATCCTGGAGACCGGCTCACCGGAATACGCGGTAACCCGCAATTACATCGATTGGGCGACCTCGGTGCCCTGGGGCGTATACGGCGAGGACAAACTCGACCTCAAACACGCGCGCAAGGTACTGGACAAACACCACGCCGGCCTTGATGACATCAAGGACCGCATCCTCGAATTCCTCGCGGTCGGCGCCTATAAAGGCGAGATCAGCGGCTCCATCGTGTTGCTGGTCGGCCCGCCGGGCGTGGGCAAGACCAGCGTCGGCAAGTCCATCGCTGAAACCCTGGGCCGGCCGTTCTATCGCTTCAGCGTCGGCGGCATGCGCGACGAAGCGGAGATCAAGGGCCATCGCCGCACTTACATCGGCGCGCAACCGGGCAAGCTGGTCCACGCGTTGAAAGACGTCGAAGTGATGAACCCGGTGATCATGCTCGACGAGATCGACAAAATGGGCCAGAGCTTCCAGGGCGATCCGGCCTCGGCGCTGCTGGAAACCCTCGACCCGGAACAGAACGTCGAATTCCTCGACCACTACCTGGATTTGCGCCTGGACCTGTCGAAAGTGCTGTTCGTCTGCACCGCCAACACCCTGGATTCGATTCCCGGCCCGTTGCTGGACCGGATGGAAGTGATTCGTCTGTCGGGCTACATCACCGAAGAGAAAGTCGCCATCGCCAAGCGTCACCTGTGGCCGAAACAGCTTGAGAAAGCGGGCGTGTCCAAGGGTAGCCTGAGCATCAGCGACAACGCATTGAAAGCCTTGATCGACGGCTACGCCCGTGAAGCCGGGGTGCGGCAGCTGGAAAAAAACCTCGGCAAACTGGTGCGCAAAGCCGTGATGAAGCTGATTGACGAACCGAAAGCGGTGATCAAGCTCGGGCCGAAAGACCTGGAAGCCTCACTCGGTCGACCGGTGTTTCGCAACGAACAAGTGCTGTCCGGCATCGGCGTGATCACCGGGCTGGCCTGGACCAGCATGGGTGGCGCGACCCTGCCGATCGAAGCCACGCGCATTCATACCCTCAACCGGGGCTTCAAACTCACCGGGCAACTGGGGGACGTGATGAAAGAGTCGGCAGAAATTGCCTACAGCTACGTCAGCTCCCATCTGAAGCAATTTGGCGGTGATCCGACATTCTTCGACGAAGCCTTCGTCCATCTCCACGTACCGGAAGGCGCCACGCCGAAAGACGGCCCGAGCGCTGGCGTGACCATGGCCAGCGCCCTGCTGTCCCTGGCTCGCAACCAGCCACCGAAAAAAGCGGTGGCCATGACTGGCGAACTGACGCTGACCGGGCATGTCCTGCCGATTGGCGGGGTGCGCGAGAAAGTCATCGCGGCACGGCGACAGAAGATTTTCGAGTTGATCTTGCCGGAGGCAAACCGTGGCAGTTTTGAAGAGCTGCCGGACTATCTGAAGGAAGGGATCAGCGTGCACTTCGCCAAGCGCTTTGCGGATGTGGCGAAGATATTGTTCTAACCCCCGTAACTGATCGTTCCCACGCTCTGCGTGGGAACGATCATCCCCCCATTCCCGGATTGTCACACTTTGTCTCATCTTCAGTTATGCTCGCCGTTCGTCGTGAATGCCGGAGCCGCTGACTCATGTCCCCTACCCGCCTGTTTATCCCGCTCGTCCTCGCCCTGCTGAGCGGTTGCGCCACGCAATCGAAACACAACGTGACCGTGGAAAAACAAAGCGAATGCCCGGTGCAACTGAACAACGGCCAACACTTGATCCTGACCCTGCCCAGCAACCCCACCACGGGTTACCGCTGGACAATTCAGGATTCGGCCGGTGGTGTGTTGCGCGCGCTCAGCCCCGAGGTTTACAGCAATCCGGAAGACGCAGGGGTGGTCGGCAGCGCCGGCCTTTCGACCTGGCGTTTCCAGGCCTTTGCCACCGGCACCGGTCGTTTGCGACTGACCTATTCACAACCGTGGGCACCCGAAGTGCCGGCGGTAAAAACCTTCGACTGCGCCATCGCGGTTAACTGATCATGGGTTGGCTGATTCTGGCGCTGATGGGCGCAGTGACCTTTCTGTATGGCCTGAGCGTGCATGCCACGCTGCTTTGCCTGCTGGTCAAACCGTTGCCGGTGCTGGCCCTGCTCGGCTGGTTGCACGACGCACCGCCCAGTGACTACCGGCGCTGGATCAGCCTGGGTTTGATTTTCTCCCTGATCGGCGACGTGTTACTGGCATGGCCGGGGGATTTGTTCGTGTTTGGCCTTGGGGCGTTTTTGGTCGCGCATCTGGCGTACCTGAAGGCTTATTTGAGCGATTGCCGGCGTTTGGCGCTGTTGCCGTTGATGCTCGCGTTGAGCGTGGGCGCGGTGCTACTGGGGATTCTGATTTCCAATGGTTTGGGACCGTTGCTGATCCCGGTGATCGTCTACGGGCTGGCCATCAGCGCCATGCTCTGGCGCGCCCTCGCCCGGCTCGGCACCGACGTGCCCAAACGCTCGGCGCTGCTGGCGGCAGCGGGCGCGGTGGCGTTTGTGTTTTCTGACAGTGTGATTGGCATCAACCGGTTTGTATCACCGTTCAACGCAGCACCTTATGTGATCATCCTCAGTTACTGGCTGGGGCAATGGGGGATTGCGGCGTCGGCGTTTCCTCAGAAGTCTTGTAGAGGTCGCTAATCCTCAGGCCCCCAGGCACAACGTACTGACTGCGTAGCTCTGCCTGGCTATTAGAAAACGGTCTAAACAACTGTCATTCCTGACAGTAGCGAACCTGTTTCATCGCTCATAAAGTCCCTTGTAATCCAGCAGGCAATAAAGCCTACCGGGCACTCAGGGACTGATCATGAGCACAGCGACTCCACACACAGAAAAAACACATCGGGCTACGACGGGCACATTCACCGCCACGGTTAATGACGAACCGAACTTCGACGCTAAAGACGTATCTGTGACCCTTCAGCCGTCGATAGAAATCCATGGGATACAGGACAGCTTCGACAGCCCAATACGCACAATCAGCATCGGCCTGGCTCCCGATATCAAAAATGGCGACTATGTATTCAAAGAGCATGATGAAGTGCGCCAGATGCAAGTGATTGCGTCATCAAGTAGCAGCCTCTATGTCACTCTCGCCGCCACCCTGCATGTAGATTTTGATCCCGCGAACGCACACTACGCGGGCCGTGCGAATATTGAGGCTGAAGATGTCTTCAATGGTGGCCGCATTATTAATATTGAAAGCGCATTCGACCTTCATGGTGTGACAAGCCTCAAATAGCAAAAGAAATAGCCAACGCAGGCCTGCCATCCATCACTACCTCGGTAATGATGGTTGGCAGGCCTCACCACAGCGCTTTATCCGACAACCCAAGCATCCCCCCGTCAATTTGGCTAAAATGCCAGCCTTTTCCACCCATGCCGCTGGAACCGCCGTGAGCAAAGAATCCGATCGCCTTTTCGCCCAGCCTTTGGCCCAGGTGCCTGACTTCGCCTTTAACGAGGACGTGGTGCGGGTGTTCCCGGATATGATCAAGCGCTCGGTGCCGGGGTATCCGACCATCGTGGAAAACCTCGGCGTGCTCGCCGCGCAGTTCGCCCAGCCCAACAGCGTGCTCTACGACCTGGGCTCTTCGCTGGGCGCGGTGACCCAGGCCCTGCGCCGTCACGTGCGCACCGACGGCTGCCGCGTCATCGCTGTGGATAATTCCGCCGCCATGGTCGAGCGTTGCCGCGAGTACCTCAACGGCCAGGACTCGATGTTCCAGGAGTTGCTGCCGGTGGAAGTGATCGAAGGCGACATCCTTGCGCTCGAGTTCCAGCCAGCCTCAGTGGTGGCGCTGAACTTCACTCTGCAATTCATAGCCCCCGACCAGCGCACTGCGTTGCTCTCGCGTATCCGCCAGTCGTTGTTGCCCGGGGGCGCGCTGATCCTTTCGGAGAAGCTGCGCTTCAACGATCCTGAAGAACACGCGCTGCTCACCGACCTGCACGTGGCCTTCAAACGCGCCAACGGCTACAGCGAACTGGAAATTGCCCAGAAGCGCAGCGCCATCGAAAACGTCATGAAGCCCGACAGCCTCGAAGAACACCGTGAACGCCTGCTGGCCGCCGGGTTCTCGAAAGTCGTGCCGTGGTTCCAGTGTCTTAACTTTGCCTCGTTGATTGCCTTGCCATGATTGATCTGTCCCCCCTTGCCCGCCGCCTGGCCGGTACTCCGCTGGCCGAATGGGCCAACACCCTGCAAGCACAACTCGACAAGAAAATGGAAAAAGGTCACGGCGACCTGGAACGCTGGCAGAGCGCGCTGGACGCGTTGCCGAAGATTCAGCCTAGCGAAATCGATTTGTTGAACGGCCTGAAACTGGACACCGATTGCGACGTCGAGACCCGCGCACAAATGCGCACCGCTCTGATGGGGCTGTCGCCCTGGCGCAAAGGCCCGTTCGACCTGTTCGGCGTGCATGTCGACACCGAATGGCGCTCGGACTGGAAGTGGTCGCGGGTTGCGCCGCATCTGGATCTGAAGGGCAAACGCATCCTCGATGTCGGCTGCGGCAACGGTTATTACATGTGGCGCATGCTCGGCGCCGGGGCCGACAGCGTGATCGGCGTCGACCCCAACTGGCTGTTCTTCTGCCAGTTCCAGGCGGTGCAACGTTACCTGTCCGAGCCCAACGCCTGGCACTTGCCGTTTCCCTTTGAGGATCTTCCCCCCAATCTGGAAGGCTTCGACACCGTATTTTCCATGGGCGTGTTCTATCACCGCCGCTCGCCGATCGAGCATTTGCTGGCGCTGAAAGATTGCCTGGTCAAGGGCGGTGAACTGGTGCTGGAAACGCTGGTGATCGAAGGCGATCAACAACAAGTGCTGGTGCCGGAAGACCGCTACGCGCAGATGCGTAACGTGTGGTTCCTGCCATCGGTGCCGGCACTGGAACTGTGGCTGCGCCGCGCCGGCTTCAGCGACGTACGTTGCGTGGATGTGAGCGTGACTACGATCGAGGAACAACGCGGGACGGAGTGGATGAAGTATCAGTCGTTGAGCGATTTCCTTGATCCGCAGGATCACAGCAAAACCATCGAAGGGCTGCCGGCGCCGATGCGCGCCGTCATCGTCGCCCGCAAGTGAAACCCCGATCTCCCAAACACCCAATAAACCTGTGGGAGCGGGCTTGCCCGCGATGGCGTCGGCAAATCAAACATTGATGTCGACTGAACCCCTGCTATCGCGGGCAAGCCCGCTCCCACAGGTATCAGTGTTTACTCTAAAGGTTTTGCTCGGCGAGCCTTGAAAAATTCACTCAACACCGCGCCACACTCCTCCGCCAACACCCCTCCTTCATACAACACCCGATGATTCAAAAAGCCTTGGGTAAAGAACTGCCCCTGGCTTTGCACAATCCCGGCCTTGGGCTCCAGCGCGCCATACACCACCCGCGCAATCCGTGAATGCACGATCAGCCCGGCGCACATGCTGCACGGCTCCAGTGTCACGTAGAGCGTGCTACCCGGCAGGCGATAGTTGCTGGCGGCCTGGGCGGCGGCGCGGATCGCGACCATCTCGGCGTGGGCGCTGGGGTCGTTGCCGCTGATCGGGCAATTGAACCCGCGCCCGATGATCTCACCGTCCTGTACCAGCACCGCGCCCACCGGCACTTCACCCAGCGCCGCGCCTTGAGCGGCCAGGGCCAGGGCTTCGCGCATGAAATCACGATCACGGCTGCGGTCGATAATCGCTGCGGGGCGAATCTGACGCATCACGCCACCTCGATGGCGGCCATCAGGCCGGTTTCCATGTGGTCGATCACATGGCAGTGGAACATCCAGACCCCAGGGTTATCCGCCACCAGCGCCACTTGCGCACGCTCGTTCTTGCCCAACAGATAGGTGTCGGTGAAGTACGGGATGACCTTGTGCCGGTTCGAGGCAATGACTTTAAAACTCATGCCGTGCAGGTGGATCGGGTGCTGGTACTGAGTCATGTTTTTCAATTCGAAAATATAGCTTTTGCCCTTTTCGAGCTTGGCAATCGGCCGATCGGCGCAGGTCTTGTCGGTGATGTCCCAGGCCTTGCCGTTGATCTGCCACAGGCTTGGCGGCTTGCCGTTTTCGACATTGACCGACACCGAACCCACCCATTCAAAATTGAAGTTGAGTTTCTCGGCATTGGCCAGGTCCGGCTCGGCCACCGGGTTGGCGGGCAGCGCCGGCGGCCATTCGGTCGGCGCATCGGTATTGGCCACTGAACGGAAGGTGCCCAGGCGGACCGGGCCATTGCGCAGGGACAGTTCCTCGCCGGCCGGCGGTGCCTTGATCGCCAGGCAAATGCGCATGCCAGGCCCCAGCCAGTATTCCTTGCCCAAGGGGCGCGGTTCAATCGGATTACCGTCCAGCGCGTAGATCTGCGCTTCGACGCCGGGGATGTTGAGGCGGTACGTCAGCGTATTGTCGAGGTTGAGCAGGCGCACGCGGGTGATTTGCCCGGCAGGCAGGTCGATCACCGCTTGCGCGATGCCGTTGATGGTCGACAAGCCCCCCGCCGTGCCGCCACGGGCTGCTTCGCGAGGAATGCTGAACGCGACGAAAGCGCCCTCTTCATCGACGTGCCAGCTCTTGAGACTCAAGGTTTTTTCGTATTTGAAACCGGTGGGCTCGCGCTCTTCGATGATCAGCGGGCCGACCAGTCCCCGACCGAGTTCTTCGCTGCTGTTCACGTGCGGGTGATACCAGTAGCTGCCGGCGTCGGGTACGCGGAATTTATAGTCGAAGTACTCGCCCGGCAGCACCGGCAATTGCGAGACATACGGCACGCCGTCCATCTCCAGCGGCAGACGAATACCGTGCCAGTGAATGGTGGTCGCCACCGGCAGATGATTGATGAAGCGCACCCGCAACCATTCGCCCTGACGCACGCGCAACTCAGTGCCCGGTGCCGATGGGCCGAACGCCCAGGCCGGCGTCTTGTGCCCGGCCACCAGCTCGACGTCCAGCGGAGCGGCGATCAGCTCGTAGTCGTGGCCGGCGTCAGCATCGGCCATTTTGCCCAGCCAGTAACGCGACGCGCCCCCGGCCCCCACGCCAACCACCACAAGACCGGCCAGGCCACCGAGTATTTGTCGACGGGTAAAGGACATGAACTCAACTACCTCACGTATCAGCCACAGGCAAGGGGCCTGCAAAAGGCGAATACGATACACCTGCGGTTGAGAAACAGTAAGGGCAGCGCGGCGGATGGTCACAGTCAAAGCCCGTCTGGCAATGCGCTGAAATGAAACCCTGTGGCGAGGGGGCTTGCCCCCGTTCGGCTGCGAAGCAGTCGTTAAACCATCCAGCGCGATGTATCAGATGCAATGCGATTGCAGGGTTTAGGGTCGTTTCGCTGAACGTGACGTAGTCGCCGCTAATCAGAGAATCGCCCTACAGTCATTTCCACCTTTCCCGACTTCTTTCCTGATCCATCCCCCGCAAAGTCCCCGCGCCTGATTTTCTGCCCCAGATAAGGCCTGTTATCTCTGAGGCAGATAGATTTTATGACCGCTTCGCGCTCAATCGCGGGCAAGCCTCGCTCCTACAGGATTAAGGTCGTTCCCATATTTAGCGGTCTGCCTCGATTCCGTAGGAGCGAGGCTTGCCCGCGAAGGCGGTCTTACAGGACGGTGAAATTTCTGGAAATGCGCTCCATCGATAGTCTCTGGTGGTCACTGAAAATTCAGTGGTGGGGTGTAGGAACCCTTCAAGACTAGAGAGGACGCTTTGGCGTCGACACCTGAATTGCGGCCATCACGTGTGTCCGTAAGATCAGTTGCGGCGGCTGTGCGCGGGCACGCTTCGGTGTGGTCGAGTTCTCTGGTCTCGATATTCCTACCCCGCGTATAGCTGCCACCCAAGCCTGTAGGAAGGCCGATGGTAGCTCCGCTTCTACCAGAGGTCTAAAAATGAAAAGTCTTCACCCCGATCCACCCTACGAAAACGGCCTTCGGACTAAAGTTGCTGAATGATCGTTCCCACGCTCTGCGTGGGAATGCAGCCCGTGACGCTCTGCGTCACATCGGTGTCTGGCTCGACAGCGGCGGTGGCTGGAACGCGGAGCGTCCCTTGAGGCATTCCTACGCGGAGCGTGGGAACGATCATTCGGTTTTGTCAGACATACCGTGGTGTTTGGTTTGGCGACTGCTGCGCAGTCGAACGGGGGCAAGCCCCCTCGCCACAGGTAATCCCTTTCACCACAGAATTATGGCCGAATACCGATGATCAGATGCATCACCCCATCCTCCAGCATCATCACCCCCGGCACCCCTGCCGTCGCCAAAGCCTGCCGATCCATCCGCGCCACATCCCGCAATTCCACCCGCACCCGGGTCAGCGCCACGGGCTGTTGCGACTTGAGGTTATCCATTCCGCCAAGCGCGGCGACGATGTTCGCGGCCAAACCGCCAACAGGCTGAGTCTCCATTTTCGGCTCGTCCACCACCAGGTCCGGCGTCAACGCTTTCCAGAACGCTCGCTGCATTTTCTCGAACATGCTCAGTTCTCCAGAACCAGTGAAGTATCGACCGTGGCCTCGTGGTGCAGCCGCAATGCCTCGCGCACTTGTTCGGCACTTTCCAGCCCCAGCACTTGCTGGGCGATGGCTTGGCAGTCCAGCAGGTCGACTTCGCGAACCGCCGCCTTGATCGCCGGAATCAACGGCACGCTCACCGACAACTCATCCACCCCAAGCCCCAGCAACAGCGGCACCGCCAGCTTTTCCGAAGCCAGGGCGCCGCATACTCCGACCCATTTGCCATGGGCATGGGCGGCTTTCACGGTGGTGGCGATCAAGCGCAATACCGACGGATGAAAACTGTCGGCCTGACTGGCCAGCCGTGGGTGATCGCGGTCCATGGCCAGGGTGTACTGGGTCAGGTCGTTGGTGCCGATGGAGAAGAAATCCACTTCGGGCGCAAACAGGTCAGCCATCAGCGCCGCAGCCGGTACTTCGATCATGATCCCCAGCTTCGGCAGTTCAGTCAGGCCTAATGCCAGCGCTTCTTCTTCCAGCAGTTGGCGAGCCAGCCGCAGTTCCGACAATTGCGTGACCATCGGCAGCATGATGTGCAGGCGAGCCAGCCCGGCGCTGCTCAAAATCGCCTTGAACTGATCGCGCAACAGTTGCGGACGCTCCAGGCACAAACGAATGCCGCGCATGCCCAGGAACGGGTTGGTTTCGCGCTCCATCGGCACATAGGCCAAGGGTTTGTCACCGCCGACATCCAGGGTTCGAACCACTAGATTGCGCGCCGGCCCAAGGGCGCGGGCAATGGCGCTGTAGGTGGAGGCCTGTTCGTGATGGCTCGGCGCGTGGTTGCGGTCCAGATAAAGAAACTCCGAACGCAGCAGACCGACGCCCTCGCCGCCCAGCGCCATGGCCTGTTCGGCTTCGGCCAGGGACGCGATATTGGCGGTGATTTCAACGTGATGCCCATCTCGGGTACGGGCCGCCAATCCTGCATTTTCTAGCTCGTATTGCTGGCGTTTCTTCTGCAGTTGACGATTGGCTTGCAACTGCTCGATGGCGGCCAGATCAGGATCCAGCTGCAGCTCGCCCTTGTCGGCATCGAGCAATACCCGGGTGCCATTGATCAGTGTCAGCACCTGAACCGGCAAGCCGCAGATCGCCGGTAAACCAAAGGCCCGCGCGAGAATTGCCACGTGGCTGGTGGCACCACCGCCGACTGTCGCGAACCCCAATACCTTGTGCGTGTCCAGACCAGCCGTTTGGGAGGGCGTCAGTTGCTCGGCAATCAGAATCGCCCCGTCCGGCAACTCCATTGCACGATCTTCTACACCGAGAATCAGCTTGAGTACCCGTTGACCGACGTCAGCCAAATCCGCGGCCCGTTCGGCCAGCAAGGCATTGCCCAGTTTTTTGAACAAGGTGGCCGTCGACTCGATGGCCGCACGCCAGGCGAAACCGGCGCTTTTGCCTGCATCGATCAGTGCCAGAGCCTGATCCAGCAGGCCAGGGTCTTCGAGCAGTTCCTGATGAGCCTTGAAGATGTCTGCCTGGGCGTCACCCGTGGCCTTGTCTCGCAACTGCTGCAAGGCCAGAACCGCCTCAGCCAGCGCTCGGGACAGTTGCTCGCGCTCAACCTGAGGGCTGACGCCTGACTCGCTCACCTCGAGAGTCTGCTCGGCAATCTGCACCACCTGGCCAAACGCCGACCCCGGCGATGCACAGACGCCGCGCAGCACCGTTAGCGATGAGGCCTGCGCGGCAACTGGCGCAACCTCTGCCATCACCGTCACGGTTTCTCCACAACCGGCGGCCAGCAATTCGGCCAGCGTCTTGATCGCCACTTCGGCATCCGCGCCCGCCGCGCTGACCTGCAGGACGTCACCATGGGCGGTCTGCAACGCCATGATCTCCACCAGGGATTTGGCGTTCGCACTGCTCTGCTGTTTATGCAGGCAAATGCTCGCCGCAAAGCCTTTCGCCGCCTGGGCAAACACGGCTGCGGGGCGAGCATGCAAACCGTTGATGTTGGGCAGCGTCACCGGTTTGGAAAACAGCGCTTCGCCCTCCTGCGCAATCCCTTCATCGGCCGCCCCTTCAGATGAATGCAGACTCAGCAGCGGCTGACCACTTTCCACCCCACCCGTTTCGGGCGTCAGCCAGGTGAACGGCTCGCCGCTGACCACCAGCATCAAGGTCAACAAACTGCGGGCGTGCAAGGCGATGTAATCGGCGTCGAATTCGATCAGTGCCTGCCCCACCACTACGCGCTGACCTTCTTCCACCAATCGGGTGAAACCCTTTCCCGCCAGGTTCACGGTGTCGAGGCCAATGTGCATCAACACCTGCACGCCATGGTCGTTGGTGATGCTGACGGCGTGCCCACTGGCCTGCACATTGCTGATCACGCCGGCCAGCGGTGCGCACAAGGTTTGCGAAGTCGGATCGATGCACAGACCGTCGCCGATCACGCGACTGGAAAACACCTGATCGGGCACCTGATCCAGCGGCATCAGCACGCCGGACAAGGGTGCCAGCAGTTGCAATTGTTGGGGTGTGGCCATGACGTCACCTGCTGTTTTGTTCTTTGAAGTGCTGATGGAGCGCGAGGCTCCGACAGCATCGCTTATTTCCACCAATACTCGACCTGCAATCCGACGTTCGAACCGTGTCGCGCCGTGCCGAAGGCGCCGGTGTCGGACAACGCCGAACCCGCCGCCAGTTCATTGGCCGCCCGTTTGGCCGCCTCGTTCCAGCTGGCATAGGTGTAATACAGACGCACCTCGGGGCGCGCCCAGAATTCCGGGCCCTTGGGCGACCAGGTCGGGGCGAAGGTGAACTTGCTCAGCTTGCGCGTCCCACCTGTGGCTTCAACCTGATCGTGTCCCAGTTCGGTCACCAGTTTGAACTGCTCGGTGATCGCATACGCCGGACGAATACCCAGGGAGATCCAGTTCTGGTCGGCGCCGTCCGGGCGAATGTCTTTCTGGTAGACCGCTTCGACTTGCCCGCCGAAACGCGGCGTCACTTGCCAGTCGAAGAACTCCACCACGCGATAGCTTTTACTACTGTCGTCCAGCCTCACGTTACCGGTATAGCCCAACCCGGTGCCGGGGCCTTCGCCGTACTGAAAGGCCAGTTTATTCTTGCCACCCAGAAAGCCCTTCTGCACATGCTGGGTGGTGATCGCCCAACCGCGATGAGCGTCGCGGCTGTCGGGTTTGTCGATGTAGCTCAGGCCGAACTCCAGCTCACCGCCAGGGTTGGTGTTGAAGCCGGCGACGTTGAAATCGTGACGGTTGATGTAGTCCTTCTGGTACAGGTTGTCCTTGCGCGAGAAGGCGTAGCTGTACTTCAGATCGCCGATCAGCACATCTTCGATACCGCCACCGGTGGCGCTCTGATTCCAGTAGTAGAAGTCGGAAATGTGGATATCGTTACGTTTGTAGTAACGCCGACCGGCCCACAGCGAGCCGCCGTTGAGGCTGGGCATGTTCGACCATTGCGCATACAGCTGCGGCATGCGCACTGAGCCGTTGTCACCGTTGAACGTCAGGCTGCGGTCGTACTGGTTATACAGCGAAGCCATGCCATCGACACTGAGTACCGAGCCGTCGTCCAGGGTGAACAGATCCTGACGCAACTCCAGCTCCGCATACTGTTCGCATTCGTTACCCAACCGGTATTTCGACTGCGCGCCCGGCAATTGAAAACATGACTGGGAACTGCTGTTGACCGAGGTGCCGACACCGCTACGCACATAGCCGGCGAATTCCAGCGCATGGGCCGATAACGGTAACGCCAGGCACACGCCCGCCGCTACAAGGCTGCGATTTATTGTTGTTTTCAAAAACCACCTCATTATTTTTATTGTGTGATGCAGCAAAAATCGGCGCGCAAAACTCCCCCGCGCAGTGTTCTGCGTGTGCTTTTTAAACGGTGTTTTATTGGTTAAGCGTTAGTGGTCGCTCAGGTGCAGAGCGAACGATTCATAAGGCCGCAAAAAGACCTGTCGGCTTCGATGCGGACTCTCCGGGTAGTTGCTGATGACCAGGCGTTGCGTCATCGCTTCACTGATCGCCTCTGGCGGCAATTCGACTTCGCACGGCGTGCCATAGAAGTTGTTCAGCACCAGCAAACGCTCGCCATGACCTTCGCGCACGTAGGCCCAGATTCGTGTGTGCTCAGGCAATAACTGCCGGTAAACACCGTCGGACATCAACGTTTCACTGCGGCGCAAGGCAATCAGCTGACGGTAGTGATGCAACACGGAATCCGGATCGTCGAGTTGCTGCGCGACGTTGATCTGCGCCGCGTTGGCCGGTACACCGATCCAGGGTTCGGCAGCGCTGAAACCGGCGTTCGGCTCAGCGTTCCAGTGCATCGGCGTACGACCGTTGTCCCGGGACTTCTGCATGATCGCCGCCATGTTATCGGCGTCGCTGCTACCGGCTTCACGCTTGAGCCGGAAGATGTTCAGGGTTTCGACGTCGCGGTATTGATCGATGTGATCGAAGCCCGGATTGGTCATGCCCAGTTCTTCGCCTTGATACACGAACGGCGTGCCCTGCAAAAAATGCAGCGCCGTGCCGAGCATCTTCGCCGACACCACCCGATGTTCGCCATCGTGACCAAAACGCGAGACCACACGCGGCTGGTCGTGGTTACACCAGAACAGCGCGTTCCAGCCGCCGCCGGCCTGCATGCCGGTCTGCCAGTCGGAGAGGATGCGCTTGAGTGCGAGGAAATCGAAATCAGCGCGGACCCACTTCTGCAGGTTCGGGTAATCAACTTTCAAGTGATGAAAGTTGAAGGTCATCGACAGTTCTTTCGACTCTGGCCGCGAATAACGAATGCAGTGTTCCAGGCTGGTAGACGACATCTCGCCGACGTTGATCAGGTCATGGCCTTCGAACACTTCGCGGTGCATCTGCTGCAAGTAATCGTGAACGTTTGGGCCATCGGTGTAGAAGCGTCGACCGTCGCTGTTGTCCTCAGGGAAATCCGCCGGTTTGGAAATCAGATTGATCACGTCAAGCCGGAACCCGCCCACACCTTTGTCGCGCCAGAAACGCATCATCTTGAACACTTCGGCGCGCACCTGGGGGTTGTCCCAGTTCAGGTCGGCCTGCGTGTGGTCGAACAGGTGCAGGTAATACTGACCGGTCTGGGCCTCGTACTCCCAGGCGGAACCGCCGAATTTGGATTCCCAATTGTTCGGCTGGTCACGCCAGATGTAGAAATCGCGGTAAGGGTTGTCGAGGCTGCTGCGGGCCTGCTGGAACCAGGTGTGTTCGATCGAAGTGTGGTTGACCACGATGTCGAGCATCAATTTGATCCCGCGCTTGCCGGCCTCGGCGATCAGCAACTCGCAGTCGGCCATGGTCCCGTAGCTGGGATCGATGGCGTAGTAATCGCTGATGTCGTAACCGTTGTCGCGCTGGGGCGAACGCAGGAACGGCGTGATCCACAGGCAATCGACACCCAGCCAGTGCAGGTAGTCGAGCTTGGCCACGACGCCGAGCAAATCCCCCGTGGGGTTGCCGGCGTGGCTGTGAAAACTCTTCGGGTAGATCTGGTAGATCACCGAACGTTGCCAATCTTGCATGGCGGGATTCCTTCAGTAAGTTTTGTACTGGCCTTGGGGCCTCTTCGCGGGCAAGCCTCGCTCCTACAGGGTTTTGCAATGTAGGAGCGAGGCTTGCCCGCGAATGCGATCTGTCAGGCGACCCGATACCCGGGCCGGACAATCCTCATGCTCAAACCGCAGGTCAGAACAAACGGCACGACCATGGCAATCACCATCCCGACCACGAACATCGGAATGAATTGCGGAATGATCGAGATGAAACCGGGCAACCCGCCAACGCCGATCGCCGAAGCCTGGACCTTGTTCATCGACAGGAAAATGCTGCCCAGCGCCGAGCCGATCAGGGCCGCATAAAACGGAAATTTGTAGCGCAGGTTGACCCCGAACATCGCCGGTTCAGTGATGCCGAAGTAAGCGGAAATCGCCGACGTCGAGGCCATGCTTTTGTCCCGCACACTGCGGGTCATGTAGAACACCGCCAGTGCCGCGCTGCCTTGGGCGACGTTGGACATGACAATCATCGGCCAGATGAAGGTGCCGCCCTGGGTCGAGATCAGTTGCAAGTCCACCGCGAGAAACATGTGGTGCATGCCGGTGATCACCAGCGGTGCGTAGAGCAGGCCGAAAATAGCGCCGCCGATCATGGGTGCCAGGTCGAACAGGGTGACCACGCCTTCGGTGATGAGAATCCCCAGATGACGGGTCACCGGGCCAATCACCGCCAGCGCCAGCACGCCGGTGACGACGATGGTGGTGATCGGCACCACCAACAATTGCACCGCATTAGGCACCCGCGCCCGCAGCCACTTTTCGATGACGCTCATCACATAGGCCGCCATCAGGATCGGCAGGATTTGCCCCTGATAACCGACCTTCTCGATCTGAAACATACCCAGGATGTCGAAGTACGGCAGGCTCTGCCCTTCAAGCCCAGCCACCGCTTTGCCGTAGTTCCAGGCATTGAGCAGATCCGGGTGCACCAGCATCAGGCCGAGCACGATGCCGAGGATTTCGCTGCCGCCAAAGCGCTTGGCCGCCGACCAGCCCACCAGTGCCGGGAGAAACACGAACGAGGTGTTGGCCATCAGGTTGATCAGGCTCCAGAGCCCGTCAAGCTTGGGGTAGGCGTCCAGCAGGGTCTTGCCCTCGATGAACATGCCCTTGGCGCCGATCAGGTTGTTGATGCCCATCAGCAGGCCGGCAATGATCAGCGCCGGAAGGATCGGCATGAATACGTCCGAAAACACCCGCACCAATCGCTGCATCGGATGGATCTTGTCCGCGCTTTTCTGTTTGACGTCGGCGATGGTCGAGGCGGCGAGACCGGTTTGCCGGCGCAGCTCGGCGTAGACCTTTTCCACTTCGCCGGGGCCGATGACTACCTGGAACAGGCCACCGGTATAGAACGAACCTTTGACCAGATCGATCTGGTTCAGCGTGGCGCTGTTCACCAGGCTCGGGTCCTTGAGGGCCAGGCGCAAGCGTGTGACGCAATGCGCGGCCTGCTCGAGGTTATCGCTGCCGCCGAGGCTGTGCAGCAGCTCGGAGGCGATGTTCGGATAGTCGTGGCTCATGCTTGTTCTTCCGCTGTAGTTTTTTGTTATTGGCAGCACGCCGAAGCGAAAAGTACTCGTCTGTACGAGTTATTGCAACAACTCGTACAGACGAGTTTGATTTTGTTTATCCTGAACCCGACAAGCGGCGATATTTCCTACCTCAAAAGTCGAAGAAACCTAAACCCGCATGGACAAACCCCTACCCTGCCCTTAAGGTTCAAAACCTTGAGCACAGCGCGGCACAGAGCCATCCCCATGAGTAAATACAACCAGATCTACAGCGATCTGCTTGCCAGCATCACGACCGAACGTCTGGAACGCGGCGCCCGATTGCCGTCCGAAACCGAACTGATGGACAGCTACCAGGCCAGCCGCGGCACCGTGCGCAAGGCCATCGAGCAATTGCAGGAGCGCGGCTTCGCCCAGAAAATCCACGGCAAAGGCACCTTTGTGCTGTCGACCAACCCGATCGAGTTTCAGCTCGGCGGCATCGTCAGTTTCCAGGAAACCTACCCGCGACTGGGCAACGACGTCAGCACCGAGGTGGTCGAGTTCACACAAATCCCCCTCGAAGGTCCACTGCTCGAACACATCAAGGCCGAACAAGGCAGCCTGATCACGCGGATCAAACGCGTGCGCCGGATCGACGGCAAACGGGTGATTCTGGACATCAACCATTTCGTCAGCGACGTGATTCCCGGCTTGTCCCGCGACATCGCCGAGCACTCGATCTACGCCTTCATCGAGCAAACCCTGCAACTGCAAATCGCCTACGCCCAGCGCACCATTGAAGCGGTGCCCCGCAGCAAGGACGACCAGCAACACCTGGACCTCGATGGCCAGAGCCATGTGATCGTGGTCAGTAACCAGACGTTTTTGCACGATGGCCGGCAGTTCGAGTACACCGAGTCGCGGCATACGTTGGATAAGTTCTACTTTTCGGATGTGGCGCGGCGCTGACGCTACACGGTACTGAATCCCAATGGGCATAACTATGTAGTGCACAGTCCTTGAGCGAACGGGTCATCCTCGACGCCCGTTTCTCAAGGATAGAGAGCATGACCCCGACCGAAATACGTCCACTGCCCAATGCCGCCGACAAGGCCGCGCTCAAGGCGATCGCCACCCGCCTCATCCAGACCTGCCCCAGTCTGCAAGACACGGCTCACGAGGTCGCCAGCGATCTGCTGAAGAAATATGGCATCACCGATCTCGATCCGGATCGGGTGTACTTCCATCGTTTCGACGCCTCCCAAAGCAGTTCGAAAGCCTTCACCGGTTGGGAGCATGCCAAGGCCACGCCGACATCTTCCATGACCCTGACACAACTGGTGATCCACCGTTTTCGGGTTGCCGACCAGGACAACGCCGATCTGCTCGACGTGTATGCAGGCTTCTACACTGCCGGCCCGAACGCCGGCACGTTCGATGAAACCAATGAAGTACGCCTGCATGGCAACGAGGTACTGAAGGATTTCTGGAGCATTGATTTCAGTTCGCTGTACACCGACCGACTGACCGCCTTCTGGAATGATTCGGGCACTGATTTCCGCACCCTGGCCAAGTGCAGCTTCCTCGGCAAAGCCGTGGAGGCACGGGACAAACGCCAGTTGAGCGACGAGGATTTCCAGTTCATCACCACTGCCGTCATCGGCCCGATCACCTGGCCGGTCAACCTGCAGTTGTTGCAGGCCCGACATCCCTGTTCTGACAGCGTTCGGACCCTGGATGTCGACCAATACACATCCACCCATATTCTTCGCTTCATCGTCCCCAAGGGCCGGCAAATTGTGTATCTGCCCGGTGAAGCCGATGCCTTTCAGGTGCTGGAAACCGCAACGGACATGCACTACTGGATGCTGCTGCGGATGAACAAAGAAGACGCTCGCCAAACATTCATGGCGCATTTTTCCCTGGCTGATCGACAGGATATCGCCGAGAACATCACCGCTATCATGAACCGGCTGGTCAGCACCTGGGGCAAGTACGACCATCACCTGATCAACCCAAAAAACCAGGCCATTACCGGCGATGCCTTCAATTGGCTACGCGACTCGACCAAAGATGCGATGTTCACTGAAGCCCGACTTTCGCTGACCTCCGATGGCGATCTACGCAAAAAACTCTGGATCGGTTACCTCAGCGCCGGTGTGAAAGTGTTCGGCCCGATGGCGGTTGTCGGCTGGCCCGTCGCACTGCCGGTGATCGGCGCCAGCATCGCCAACCTGGGCCTGAACATTGATCAAGCGGTTAACGGTAATACCGCCGAAGAACGCAAGGCCGGCATCCTCGGCGCAGTGCTCAGCGGCATTGATGTGCTGTTCAATCTGCTTGTCATTAAAGGCCCGGGCGCACTGGAAGACATCGGCGCCGAAGTTAACGCTGCCGAGGCGAAGGAAATGGCCGAGCTGATGGAAGCGAATGCCCCCAACCCCGCCGCCGCAGTAACCGGTGAAGCGTCACTGATTGAAGAACTCACACCCACACTGCCAGAAACCCGGCAAAGCCCCATGGTGCCCGATCACTGGCAAGCCAATGAACTGCTCGAAGGCGAAACACCTGGTGCCGGGCCGGGGAAATTCCAGGGTATCTTCCAGCTCAATGCCAACCCTTCAACCGCCATCATGATGGACGACCTCGCTTACTACGTTCGCTATGAGAGTGATCTCAATGGCACAGGTCACTGGGCGATCATCGATCCGGAAAACCCGCACAGCTTCAGGGATTCGATTCCGGTACGCCTGAACGAGGAAGGGAAATGGCAAATAGTGTCGCGCAACGGGCTCAAGGGCGGTGGCAAGACGCCCGCCACTGCCGGCACGAGCACGGCACGGGAGCCCAACCGCGCACCGACGGTACCGCTGCCCGCCTCGGAATATGACGTTCCCCCTCAGTTGAAACCGCACCTGGAGGACGGCGCTGCCGGGTCAGACGATGATGCGCTGCGAGATGCCTACGACAGCCTTGATGACGTCGATGCCCATAGAGACTTCAAAGCCATCAGAAAGCGTCTTTATCGTGATGCCATACGTTTCTATGCCGACCTCAACCTGCCCGAGCGGCCTCCCATTCCTCAATTGAACCCCAACGCCACAGCCGAGGAAATTATCGAAAAGATTTTCGACCATGCCCGAGGTCTGGTCATCGGCGAGAGCCATGACGGAATCGGCAGTAAACAATGGCTGATCGATAACATGGCACTGCTGGCCCGCAGAAATGTGAAAACCCTCTACATGGAACATTTGCTGACCGACTTTCATCAGGCGGCACTGGACTCCTTCGGGCAAACCGGGGTCATGTCAAAAGAACTGGAGCGTTACCTGAAAGTGCTCGATACCGGGAACATGACCGATCCGCTTGAACGCGATACGTTCCTCGGCCTGGTCAAGGAAGCCGGGAAACAGGGTATTCATGTGCAAGCCATTGACTGCATGGCCAGTTACAGACTCAACGGCATGGACATCGTCCCGGACCAGGAACGCTTTATCGACGAAACGGCGCGTCAGAAAATGATGAACTATTTCGCCAGATCAATCATTCGTACCGACCAGGCGGTTCGGGGCGCGCATAAATGGGTGGCGCTGATGGGCAACTCCCACTCCAACACCTTCGAAGGCGTTGCCGGCGTCAGCGAACTGGAAGAAGGCATCGGCATTCGTGTGGAAGACGTTGCCGAAGGAACCTCCCACGGTATTGAAGTCGATCCGGGGAAAATCCTGCCCATGAGCAACGATATATTCGATCGTACCGCACTGGTCAGGGGTGATTTGCGCCTGCAAGTCGAAACGCCCTGGATAGCACAATCCATGACAGAGATCGAAGCTCTGTTACCTCATCAAGGTATGTACACCTTGAAGCTTCAACCCGGCATGACGTTTCTGGTTCACCGCAGCCGCAACAACTCAATCGTCCGCACCCTGATCCAAAACGATGGCGGCCGCTACTACATCGAACGCCCTAACTGGCCTTCGGTCAGTGGCAAACGCTATGGCGGTATCAAGGCACTTTTACAAGGGTTGGATGCGATGGGGCTGAAGCTGGCCGGGTGGTCGAAACCGCTGTAACCCGGGAACGAAAAAGCCGCGTGAAATCGAGTTTCACGCGGCTTGTTCATGCTTCAGCGTTCAAGCCATCAAGGCTTGTGCGGGATCATTCCCACTCAATCGTCGCCGGCGGCTTGCTCGACACGTCGTAAGTAACGCGGGAGATGCCTTCGATTTCGTTGATGATGCGGCCGGAAACGGTTTCCAGCAGTTCGTAAGGCAGGTGAGCCCAACGCGCGGTCATGAAGTCGATGGTTTCCACGGCACGCAGGGCAACAACCCAAGCGTAACGACGGCCATCGCCGACAACGCCCACCGATTTCACTGGCTGGAACACCACGAACGCCTGGCTGACCTTGTGGTACCAGTCGGCTTTACGCAGTTCTTCAATGAAGATGTGGTCGGCGCGACGCAGCAGGTCGGCGTATTCCTTCTTCACTTCACCAAGAATCCGCACGCCCAGGCCCGGGCCCGGGAACGGGTGACGGTAGACCATATCGTACGGCAAGCCCAGCTCCAGGCCCAGACGACGGACTTCGTCCTTGAACAGCTCGCGCAGGGGTTCAACCAGCTTGAGGTTCATTTCTTCCGGCAGGCCACCCACGTTGTGGTGCGACTTGATCACGTGAGCCTTGCCGCTTTTCGCGCCAGCCGACTCGATCACGTCCGGGTAAATGGTGCCTTGGGCGAGGTACTTGATGTTATCCAGTTTGCTGGATTGCGCATCGAACACGTCGATGAAGGTACGGCCGATGATCTTGCGCTTTTTCTCTGGGTCGCTTTCGCCTGCCAGATTGTCGAGGAACTGGTCCTCGGCGTTGGCGCGGATCACCTTGACGCCCATGTTCTCGGCGAACATGGCCATCACTTGCTCGCCTTCGTGCAGGCGCAGCAGGCCGTTGTCGACGAAGACGCAAGTCAACTGGTCGCCGATAGCCTTGTGCAGCAGCGCGGCAACCACCGAGGAGTCAACGCCGCCGGACAGGCCGAGCAACACGTTGTCGGTGCCAACCTGGGCGCGGACCTGGGCGATGGCGTCTTCAGCAATCTTCGAAGGGGTCCACAGGGCTTCGCAGCCGCAGATGTCGAGGATGAAGCGCGAGAGGATGCGGCCGCCCTGTTTGGTGTGGGTCACTTCCGGGTGGAACTGCACGCCGTAATAGCGGCGCTCGTCACTGAACATGCCGGCAATCGGGCAGCTCGGGGTACTGGCCAGAATGTGGAAGTCTTCCGGCAGTTTGGTGACCTTGTCACCGTGGCTCATCCATACGTCGAGGCCGAACAGGCCATCGGCGTCGATATGGTCTTCGATGCCATCGAGCAGGCGGCTCTTGCCGACCACATCAACGCGGGCGTAACCGAATTCGCGCAGATCGGAACCTTCGACCTTGCCCCCCAGCTGTTCAGCCATGGTTTGCATGCCGTAGCAAATACCGAAGACCGGAACGCCCAGGTCAAACACCGCTTGCGGGCAGCGCGGGCTGTCGGCTTCGTGCACGGACTCGGGGCCGCCGGCGAGAATGACGCCTTTTGGAGCGAATTCGCGAATCGCCTCGTCGTCCATGTCGAACGGATGCAGTTCGCAGTACACGCCGATTTCACGCACACGGCGGGCAATCAGCTGGGTGTACTGGGAACCGAAGTCGAGGATCAGGATGCGGTGAGCGTGAATGTCGAGGGACATGGGAAAGAACTCAAAAAGCAGTTGCTAGCTTCAAGCTGCAAGCTGCAAGTAGTCGGAAGCTGCGCGGTAGCTGCGTAATCGCAGTACCGCTTGCAGCTCTTAGCTTGTGGCTTATAGCTGTCGGCGTCAGCCGACCCGATAGTTTGGCGCTTCTTTGGTGATCTGTACGTCGTGAACGTGGGACTCGGCCATGCCAGCGCCGGTGATCCGCACGAACTCAGGCTTGGTACGCATTTCTTCGATGTCGGCACTGCCGGTGTAACCCATCGAGGAACGCAGGCCGCCCATCAGTTGATGGATGATGGCGCTCAGGGTGCCCTTGTACGGAACACGCCCTTCGATGCCTTCCGGAACCAGTTTCTCGGCGCCGGCCGAGGAGTCCTGGAAGTAACGGTCGGAGGAACCTTGAGCCTGGGACATGGCGCCCAGCGAACCCATGCCACGGTAAGCCTTGTAAGAACGGCCCTGGAACAGTTCGATCTCGCCTGGCGCTTCTTCGGTACCGGCAAACATGGAGCCCATCATCACGCAGGAAGCACCGGCAACGATGGCCTTGGACAGGTCACCGGAGAAACGGATGCCGCCGTCGGCGATCAACGGAACGCCGGTGCCTTCGAGGGCTGCGGCGACGTTGGCGATGGCACTGATTTGCGGGACGCCGACGCCGGCGACGATACGGGTGGTGCAGATCGAGCCAGGGCCGATACCGACCTTGACTGCGTCAGCGCCAGCTTCGGCCAGGGCCTTGGCGGCAGCGCCGGTGGCGATGTTGCCGCCGATGACCTGCACTTCAGGGAAGTTCTGCTTGACCCAGCGAACGCGGTCGATCACGCCTTTGGAGTGACCGTGAGCAGTGTCGACCACTACCACGTCAACGCCAGCGTGGACCAGGGCAGCTACGCGGTCACCGGTGTCTTTACCGGTACCGACCGCAGCGCCAACGCGCAGACGACCTTGATCGTCCTTGCTCGCCAGCGGATAGGCCTTGGCTTTTTCGATGTCGTTGACGGTCATCATGCCTTTGAGGGCGAATTTGTCATCGACGATCAGCACGCGTTCGATACGGTGCTTGTGCAGCAGTTCGCGCACGTCGTTCTTGTTGGCGCCTTCCTTGACCGTGACCAGACGCTCTTTAGGCGTCATCACTTCACGGACGGCGGCATCCATACGGTTTTCGAAACGCACGTCACGGGAAGTGACGATGCCGACCAGGTCGCCATCGTGCAGTACCGGTACGCCGGAGATGTTATGCAGGCGGGTGAGTTCGAACAGTTCACGAACCGTGGCGTCAGCCTCGATGGTGATCGGGTCCTTGACCACGCCGGCCTCGTACCGCTTGACCTTACGCACTTCGGCAGCTTGCTGCTCGATGGTCATGTTCTTGTGAATGATGCCGATGCCACCTTCCTGAGCCATGGCAATTGCCAAGCGGGCTTCAGTAACGGTGTCCATGGCAGCAGAAACCAGTGGAATATTCAGCTCGATGCCACGGGTAAGGCGGGTCTTGAGACTGACTTCGTTAGGAAGAACCTCGGAATAACCGGGCACTAAAAGAATGTCGTCGAAGGTCAGAGCTTCTTGGCTGATACGCAGCATCGCGGGGGCTCCCGAGCGGGAAAATGGAAGCGCGCCATTATAGTCAGACACCCCCTCGGGTTCAATGTAAAACTCTGTCTATTATCGACGCGGTGATCGACGGAGGTTTTGGCACACGAATCCCGTAGGAGCGAGGCTTGCCCGCGAAGGCATCGACTCGGTGCATCTGATGTACCGCAGCGATACCTTCGCGGGCAAGCCTCGCTCCTACAGTACGGAACCAGCCCAGGTTTAAAGTTCGACTTTGACCCAGCTCACAGGTTGATCCAGCCAATCGGCGAATTCGTCGATGAAGCTCTGCGTGAACCCGGCCTCGAGCCAGTTGTTGAAGATGAAACCCAGGTTGGAAAAACCGCATTCCTGCAAGAACAGAAAGCCGTTGATGTCATCTTCATGCCCGCACTCAGGGCACGTGAAATTATCGGTACGCCCCGGCATCCAGTCTTCCAGGCTTTCGAACAATGCTTCGCCGATCTCCTTGCGGCACTCGGCGCAGCCGGCTTCTTCGAGAAACCCCTTGGCCGGTGTGTAGATGCAGCGCTTGGTGATGATTTCCAGGCCATTGACCGGCTCGCCGAACGGCAGCGCGTCAGGGTGCAAAACTACCGCGCGGGCACCGTCGGCGATGGCGTGGGCCATGCGATTGCCGGTGCGGCCACAGGTGGTCAGTTCTTCTTTAATGATGTTCTTGCGCACCAGCCAACGCACGACCGCCCGGGCCCGGGGTTCATGCACCGGCAGGGTGGAGATTTTCGGGACGATGATGCTTTGCGAGTTCATGGTGCAAGCCTACTGCGTCAAATGGATATTTCTGCGGTGTGTCGGATGACGCCTTCGCGGGCAAGCCTCGCTCCTACAGGGAAATTTATGGAACAACACCAATCCCTTGTAGGAGCGAGGCTTGCCCGCGATAACGCCAAGGCGGCCGGCAGCTTAATCCCTGACGAAATCCGGTCAAGTACTCAAGTAGCGCCCGATCAAGGCAATCCCGCTGGCCAGCACCAGCCAGGTCACCAGCCGCACGAATGTCTCGCGGGACAATTTCATGGTCAACCGCCGGCCGATCCACAAGCCCAGCGCCATCGCCGGCAACAAACACAGCGCCAATACCAACAAGGGTAGCTCGGCATACACACCGGCGATGGCAAACAGGCTCAAACGCACCACGGTGCTGCAACTGATCAGCGCACTCTGAGTCGCCCGGGCCGCGTCCTTGGGCAGCCGACTGTTCAGATAGATTGCATATAAGAAGCCGCCACTGCCAAACAGCGCCCCGAACATCCCGCCCACCGTGCCCATCGGCATTGCCCACCCGGCGGACAATTGCGCCGGACGGGTTTTAATCCACAAGCTGTAAATTGCATAAGTGCTGATAAACAACCCCATCAGCAGCAGCAAAACATCGGACTTCAGGTTCAGCAGAAAAATCACCCCCAACGTGCAGCCCACCGCCATGCACGGCAGCAGTCGCAGTAATTCGGGCCGCGCCACATCCCGCCGCGAGGGCAGCAGATTGCCGAATGCGGCGACGAAATCCAGCAACACCAGCAGCGGCACGATTTTCGACAGCGGCATGAACAGGATCAGAATCGGCCCTGCCACCAGCGCGGTACCAAAACCAGCAATGCCGAACACGATGTAGGCCAGCGCAACGCCCAGCCCAATCACCAGCCAATCCATCGCAACCCACGGCCATTGGTTTAACAACTCCAGCACATTCATCGACACGGCTTCCTTTTATTCCTGCGATGACTTTAGCCAGCGCCGAGCGTTGCGACTAATATCTTCAACGTCGACCACCCATCTCGAAAAGGCATACCTGGTGCTTTCAACTCGCCAATTGCGTTACTTCGTGGAAATCGCCGAGAGCGGCAGCTTCAGCGCGGCAGCCGAACGACTGTTTATTGCGCAATCGGCCTTGAGCCGGCAGATCAAAGACATGGAAATCCGACTGCAAACGCCGCTGTTCGAACGCACCGCGCGCCAGCCCCGTTTGACGGCGGCGGGTGAAGCCTTTTTGCCACGGGCGAGAAACCTGCTGAATGAACTGAGCAAGGCTGGCGAGATGGCCACCCAGGTGGGCAGCGGTCAACTCGGCGTGTTGCGTCTGAGTCACTCCAGCACGGTGCCCATGAGCGGTCGGCTGCTGCGAGGCATCAGCGACTATCTGGATCGGCACGCCGGTGTGTCGATGGACATCGTCAAGCTGTCCTCCGAGGCGCAACTGGAAGAGCTGGCCGAAGGTCGTCTCGATGTCGGTATGTTGCGCCTGCCGGTGTTGCGCCAGCGTGAAGGCGTGCAGATTGTTCCGCTGTACCGCGAGCGTCTGTTGCTGGCGGTGCCGCCGAATCATCGGCTGGCTGTGGATAAGTCCGCCCGAGGCATCGATCTGGCGCAGTTGAAGAATGAGGCGTTTATTTCCATCCCTCATCCACAGCGTGGCGGTTTGAGCTATCTGTCTGCCGAGTTGTGCATGCGCCAAGGATTCTTTCCTCAGGCGGCTCGAGTGGTGTCACGCAAAACCACGCAACTGCAATTGATCCAGGCCGGGTTCGGCATCGCGCTGTTACCGGAATCGATGCAGGACATCGCACCGTTGGATATCCACTTCCTCCCCTTGGCCGACCCGGATTGCCACAGCACCGTCGCCCTCGCCTGCCGGCAAAACCCCACGGCGCTGGTCCAGCAATTTGTTGAGCACTTCACCCGATCGGCGTAGGAGCTGCCGAAGGCTGCGATCCTTTCATCTTCAGCAATTTCAGCCTCGCCGAAAATCAAGATCAAAAGATCGCAGCCTGCGGCAGCTCCTACAGGGGGATCGTGCATTGCGCAGGAGATTGCCTTTATCATGCGCCCCATGATTAAAGATCCCTTTGCAAGACTCGGCCTGGACCGGGAAGTCCTGACTGTCAGCCAGCTCAACGGCCGTGCGCGGGTGTTGCTCGAAGACGTGTTCAGCAACATCTGGGTCGAAGGCGAAATCTCCAACCTCGCTCGCCCGGCGTCCGGCCATGTGTATTTCACCCTCAAGGACAGCGGCGCCCAAGTGCGTTGCGCGCTGTTTCGGCAGAATGCCGCACGGGTTCGCCAGGCGCTGAAGGACGGTCTGGCGGTCAAGGTTCGCGGCAAGGTTTCGCTGTTTGAAGGTCGTGGCGACTATCAACTGATTCTCGACACCGTGGAGCCGGCCGGTGACGGTGCCCTGCGTTTGGCCTTCGACGCGCTGAAGGAAAAGCTCAGCGCCGAAGGCCTGTTCAGTGCCGAGCGCAAAGTGCCGCTGCCGGCGCACCCGCAACGCATTGGCATCATCAGCTCGCCCACCGGCGCGGTGATCCGCGACATTATCAGTGTGTTCCGCCGCCGCGCGCCGCAGATCCAACTGACGCTGATCCCCACCGCCGTGCAAGGCCGCGAAGCCACTGCGCAGATTGTGCGTGCACTGAAACTGGCGGACGCCCGTGGTTTCGACGCGTTGATCCTGGCCCGAGGCGGAGGTTCGCTGGAAGACCTCTGGTGTTTCAACGAAGAAGCCGTGGCCCGCGCGGTGGATGCCTGCGTGACGCCGATTGTCAGCGCCGTCGGCCACGAAACTGACGTGTCGATCAGTGACTTTGTCGCCGATGTCCGCGCCCCTACCCCCTCCGCCGCAGCCGAGCTGCTGGCGCCGGATTCCAGTGATCTGGTTCGACGCATCGAAAGCCTGCATCGGCGCCTGGTGATGCGCATCCGCGATCGCTTGATGCGCGATCGTATGCGTCTGGAAGGCATGACCCGGCGCCTGCGCCATCCCGGTGAACGACTGCGTCAGCAAGCACAGCGCCTGGATGATCTGGACATGCGCCTGCGTCGCGCGTTCGAACGCAGCCTCAATACTCGTCGCGAACGCTTGATCCGCCTGGAAACACGCCTCGCCGGTCAACATCCGGGGCGTCAATTGGCGATGCTTCGCCAGCGCCTCGACAGCCTCGCCGAACGACTGCCCCGGGCCATGCGCGAAGGGCTGAAATCCCGCCGCCTGCAACTGCAAAGCCAGATGCAGACGTTGCACGTGGTCAGCCCGTTGGCGACCCTCGCCCGTGGCTACAGCATTCTGCTGGACGAGCGCGGCAATGCGATTCGCAACGCCGCCCAGACCCATACCGGTCAGCGCCTGAAAGCCAAACTGGGTGAAGGCGAGCTGCAAGTACGCGTCGAAGACAATCACCTGACGCCTGTCACCCTTTCTTTACTGGATTGATCCATGCCGCGTTTTTTTGCTCCCTTGCTGTTGCTGTGCCTGACCTTCAATGCCCATGCCGACAGCTACATCACCCGCCTGTTGAACAAACCGGTGCCGGGCGGTGTAGCCGTCGTGGACCTGGGTACTTCGGCACAAGCACCGAAGGCCATGTATCAGGGCAAACCGGTGCTGGTGGTCAAGGAACAGAACAACTGGCTGGCCATTGTCGGCGTGCCGTTGACGGTCAAGCCGGGAGCCCAATCGATCAGCAGCGGCGCACGCAACCTGAGTTTCACTGTCGGCAGCAAGAAATACCCGGAACAGCGCATCACCCTGAAAAATACCCAGCAGGTCAATCCGGACCCGGAGAATCTCAAGCGCATCGAGCGTGAACTGGCCGAGCAGATTGCCGCCTATCGCACCTTCAGTCCAAACACTCCGAGCAATCTGCTGCTCGATAAACCGGTCAATGGGCCGCTGTCGAGCAAGTTCGGTGTGCGCCGCTTCTTTAACGGTGAAGAGCGCAATCCCCATTCAGGCCTGGATTTCGCGGTGGGCGCTGGCACGCCGATCAAGACCCCGGCCGCCGGCAAGGTGATTTTGATCGGCAATTACTTTTTCAATGGCAATACGGTATTCGTCGACCACGGCCAGGGCTTCATCAGCATGTTCTGTCACATGTCGAAGATCGATGTGAAGGTCGGCCAGCAACTGGCGCGCGGTGGAGTGGTTGGCAAGGTCGGTGCGACTGGCCGGGCGACCGGCCCGCATATGCACTGGAACGTCAGCCTGAATGATGCCCGGGTGGATCCGGCGATTTTCATTGGCGCGTTTCAGCCCTGAAGTATTGTGAGGCCAATGGCCTCATCGCCAGCAGGCTGGCTCCCACATTGGACCGTGTTCACAACACAACGCCCCTGTGGGAGCTAGCCTGCTAGCGATGACGTACTCCCAGACACTGAAATATCTCGACCGGCGCAATTGCGCACCTATCAAACCCCACGCAAAAATCACAACGATCGGTCGAATAAAACACAATAAAATCGCGCAAACCTCCGCTTTTCGAGTATTCCTCTCAATTTTTTTCGACTGCTTGCCATCCTTTCCCCCCGCGGTTAGGGTTGAAGGCATGAAAACCTCTCACACCCTCATTCAGCTTCGCCAGCACCGCAGTCTGTGCCTTGTCAGCGCACGACTGCCAGGTTGAATCGCGGTGCCTCGTCTTACGCTTTATCCCAATTTTTTGATCCACCGGCAGGCCGCCTTTTTTCGGCCCACACAATAAGGATTCCCCGATGAGCATGCTCAAAGACCCGTCTTCGAAATACCGCGCGTTCCCGACCATCGATATCCCGGACCGCACCTGGCCATCGAAGACCATCACCGCCGCGCCGATCTGGTGCAGCTCGGACCTTCGTGACGGCAACCAGTCGCTGATCGAGCCGATGGACGCGGTCAAGAAGCTGCGTTTCTGGAAAACCCTGGTGCAAGTCGGCGTGAAAGAAATCGAAGCCTCGTTCCCGGCCGCTTCGCAAACCGACTTCGACTTCGTGCGTACGCTGATCGAAGACGGCCACATCCCGGACGACACCACCATCCAGGTGCTCACCCAGGGTCGTGAAGACTTGATCGCGCGCACCTTCGAATCCCTGCGCGGTGCCAAGAAAGCCATCGTTCACCTGTACAACGCGACCTCCCCTTCCTTCCGCCGCATTGTCTTCAATCAGGACAAGGACGGGATCAAGGCCATCGCCGTAAACGCCGCCAAGCTGTTCGTCAAATATGCCGCCCAGCAGCCGGAAACCCAGTGGACTTTCGAGTACTCGCCAGAAACCTTCAGCGCCACCGAACTGGAATTCGCCAAGGAAGTCTGCGACGCGGTGATCGAGGTGTGGAACCCGACGCCTGAGCACAAGGTGATCCTCAACCTGCCTGCCACTGTTGAATGCGCCACCCCGAACATCTATGCCGACCAGATCGAATGGTTCGGTCGCCACATCAACCGTCGTGACAGCGTGATCATCAGCCTGCATACCCACAACGACCGTGGCACTGGCGTGGCCGCCACCGAGCTGGGCCTGATGGCCGGCGCCGACCGTGTCGAAGGTTGCCTGTTCGGCAACGGCGAGCGGACCGGTAACGTCGACCTGGTGACCGTGGCCCTGAATCTGTACACCCAGGGCGTAAACCCTGAGCTGGACTTCTCCGATATCGACGGCGTGCGCAAAGTCGTTGAAGAGTGCAACCAGATCCAGGTGCACCCACGTCACCCATACGTTGGCGACCTGGTGCACACCGCGTTTTCCGGCTCGCACCAGGATGCGATCCGCAAGGGCTTCGCCCAGCAGCAACCGGACGCCCTGTGGGAAGTGCCTTACCTGCCGATTGACCCGGCCGACATCGGCCGCAGCTACGAAGCGGTGATTCGCGTCAACAGCCAGTCGGGCAAGGGCGGTATCGCTTACCTGCTGGAACAGGAATACGGCATCAACTTGCCGCGCCGCATGCAGATCGAGTTCAGCCAGGTCGTGCAGCGTGAAACCGATCGTCTGGGCCTGGAAATGACAGCCCAGCAGATCCACGCCTTGCTGCACAGCGAGTACTTGCAGGCCAACACGCCGTATGCGCTGGTCAGCCATCGCTTGCAGGAAGAAAACGGTCACAGCGCCGTGGAAGTGGAAGTCTCCAGCAAAGGCCAGGGCGAAACCAACCTGCATTGGCGCGGCAAGGGCAACGGTGCTCTGGAAGCGCTGGTGGCCGGTCTGCCGATTCCGGTGGAAATCATGGACTACAACGAACATGCCATCGGCGCGGGCACCAATGCCAAGGCTGCGGCCTACATTGAACTGCGCGTAAACGGTGAACGTGCGGTGCACGGCGTCGGCATCGACGAGAACATCACCACCGCCAGCTTCAAGGCCCTGTTCAGCGCGCTGAATCGCTCCTTGAGCCAGCCGGAAGCGAAAGCGGCGTAAGGCTGCGCTGCAATGCAAAAGGCCCCGGGGTGAGAACCTCGGGGCCTTTTTGTTGATCGTTCCCACGCTCTGCGTGGGAATGATCGGTTACGTGAACTCAAAGGTATCCGCATCCAGATTCGCCGGAAACCGCGTGCGATAAGCCTCCAGTTCCGCCGCGTCCAGAACGACCTTGAATACCCCATCGGCATTGCCAGCACTGAGCAACGTCTCACCCTGAAAATCCAGCACCTGACTGTCACCGCTATACGCAAAGCCTTTGCCATCGGTACCGATACGGTTCACCGCCGCCACATAGCAGAGGTTTTCGATCGCCCGTGCCGGCAGTAGACGGTTCCAGTGCTGGCGCCGGGCGCCCGGCCAATTGGCGGTGTACAGCAACAAGTCGGTGTCTTGAGGGTCGCGGCTCCAGACCGGGAAACGCAGGTCGTAGCAAATCAGCGGCCGCACTCGCCAGCCCTTCAATTCGAACTGCACCTGACGCTCGCCCGGGGTGAAATGGTTGTGCTCGCCCGCCATGCGGAACAGGTGACGTTTGTCGTAATGCCACACCTCCCCGTCCGGTCGCGCCCATAACAGACGATTGCGATGACTGCCGTCAGCCACCTGGACGATGATGCTGCCGGTGATCACCGCGTCCAGCTTCGCCGCCTGAACCCGCAGCCATTTACTGGTGGGGCCATTTTCCGGCTCGGCAAGGGTTTCCGATTCCATGGAGAAACCGGTGGTAAACATTTCCGGCAGGATGATCAAGTCAGCGCCGCGAGCCTGTTCCAGCAAAGGCTCGAAATGCTGCAGATTGGCCAGACGATCATGCCAGGCCAGGGTCGTCTGGATCAGCGCGACATTCAGATTGGGCAAAGCACTCAGATCACGCATAGTTTTTCCCCTGCTTCACGCAGAGTCTCCTCGCGTTTGGCAAAGCACAGGCGCACCAGGCGCTGGCCTTCGGGTGGCGTCTGGTAGAACACCGAAATCGGAATACTCGCGACGCCATGTTCGCGGGTCATCCACAGCGCCATCTCGACGTCATTAAGGTCCGGGCGAATCTGCGAGTAATCGACCAGCTGGAAGTACGTACCGGCCACGCGGGTGAAACTGAAGCGCGACGGCGCCAGCAAATCGCAGAACAGATCGCGCTTGGCCTGATAGAAGCCCGGCAACGTTTCAACGTGTTCCGGGTGCTCGGCCATGTAATCGGCCAACGCGTATTGCAATGGCGTCACGCCGCAGAAACTGACGTATTGATGAACCTTGCGCAGCTCCGCTGTGAGGGCCGGCGGTGCGACCACGTAGCCGGTTTTCCAGCCTGTGACGTGATAGGTCTTGCCGAAGGAGCTGACCACGAAAGCACGCTGATACAGCTCTTCGTGATTCAACACGCTGACATGGGGCACACCATCGAACACCAGGTGTTCGTAGACCTCGTCACTGATGACATAAATGTCGCGGTCGCGAATCAACGCCGCCAGCTGATCCAGCTCGGCACGACTGATCAGCGCGCCGCTTGGGTTATGCGGGGTGTTGAGGATGATCATCCGCGTGCGCGGTGTAATGGCTTCACCGAGCTTCTGAAAGTCGATGGCGAAATCATTCAGGCCCAACGGCACATGAACGCAACGACCACCGGCCAGTTCAACCGAGGGCTCATAACTGTCATAGGCCGGATCGAACACAATCACTTCGTCGCCGCTGTGGATAACGGCTTGAATAGCGCAGAAGATCGCCTGGGTTGCGCCGGGAGTGACTGTCACTTCATGGTCGACATCCACATTGACGCCGTAGCTGCGGGCAATCTTCGCCGCAATCTGCTGACGCAATGCCGCAAGCCCGGTCATCGGCGAATACTGGTTGTGGCCATTGGCGATATGCCGACCAACTGCATCGCACAGGGCCTGCGGGGCATCGAAGTCGGGGAAACCCTGGGACAGGTTCAACGCCCCGGTTTGCGCCGCAAGCTGAGACATCTGAGTGAAGATAGTGATGCCGACATTCGGCAGCTTACTGGTGATCATCGGTGAGCCCCTGCAGGTGAGCTGCAAGTTTCAAGCGACAAGCTGCAAGTGGTCAAGCGTCAAACCACCAGACACAAAAAAGGGTCCCGATAAGGACCCTTCTGCTTTTACTTGAGGCTTGCAGCTTGAGGCTCGCCGCTGCTTCTATCGCTTGTCGCGGCGCTTTTTATCGGCTTTCTTGTGGTGCGACATCATCCGACGCTTCTTGTTGACCTGGCGGTCGGTCAGCGAGTTCTTGTTACCTTCGTACGGGTTCTCACCCCCCTTGAACTCGATGCGGATCGGCGTACCGACCAGCTTCAAGACACGACGATAAGTGTTTTCCAGATAACGGACGTAAGACTTCGGCACCTTCTCGATCTGGTTACCGTGAATCACGATGATCGGCGGGTTGGCACCGCCCAAGTGGGCGTAACGCAGCTTGATCCGACGGTTGTTGACCATCGGTGGCGCGTGCTCGCCGACTGCATCTTCCAGAATCTGGGTCAGGCGGTTGGTCGGCCAACGGGTGACCGCGGACTTGAACGAGTTCTGTACCGACGCGTAGAGGTTGCCGACGCCAGTGCCATGCAGCGCCGAGATGAAGTGGATATCGGCGAAGTCGACAAAGAACAGTCGACGTTGCAGTTCGACCTTCACGAAGTCGCGCTCGCTCGGCGTCATGCCGTCCCACTTGTTGATCGCGATAACCAGCGCACGACCGGCCTCAAGGGCAAAGCCCAGCAGGTTGAGGTCGTGGTCGACGACGCCTTCACGGGCGTCCATCACGAAGATCACCACGTTGGCGTCTTTGATCGCTTGCAGGGTTTTGACCACGGAGAACTTTTCGACTTCTTCGTGGATCTTGCCGCGCTTGCGCACACCGGCGGTGTCGATCAGCGTGTACTTCTCGTCGTTACGTTCGAACGGGATGTAAATGCTGTCGCGGGTGGTGCCGGGCTGGTCATAAACGATCACCCGGTCTTCACCGAGCATGCGGTTGACCAGGGTCGACTTGCCAACGTTCGGGCGGCCGATAATGGCGATCTTGATACCGTCTTTTTCGCTTGGGCCAGGAATGCGCTTGGCTTCCTCACCTTCTGCAACGATCTCTTCTTCGCTTTCTTCCGATTCTTCTTCGTCTTTCGGGAAGTCGCTCAGGGCGATTTCCAGCATCTGAGTGATGCCACGACCATGAGCGCCGGCGATCGGGATCGCGTGGCCCATGCCCAACGGGGCGAATTCGGCGCGGGCCATTTCAGGGTCAATGTTGTCGACCTTGTTGGCAACCACGTAAGAACGCTTGTTACGCTTGCGCAAGTGCTCGGCGATCATCTGGTCGGCCGCAGTAAAACCGGCCTTGGCATCTACCAGGAACAGAACGACATCCGCTTCTTCAATGGCCAGCAGCGACTGCTCGGCCATTTTTTCGTCCATACCGTGCTCGTCACCGGAGATACCACCGGTGTCGACCAGAATGTAGGAACGCCCTTGCCACTTGGCCTCACCGTACTGGCGATCACGGGTCAGACCGGACAAGTCGCCGACGATGGCGTCGCGAGTCCTGGTCAGGCGGTTGAACAAGGTGGACTTGCCGACGTTCGGTCGGCCCACCAGGGCGATTACGGGAACCATGCGGCTCTCCACTTCGTTATTTCAGAAAATACAAAAGCCGCTGCGAGGCAGCGGCTGGTGCTCGGGGCAGCGCCTGTAAGCGCTGCGAGCCCCGCAAAACGGGGCCGCTTGGGGGTTAAACCCCAAGCATAGTTCTTACTTGATGGTCAGGGCTTCCAGTTTGCCACTGTTGCCATACAGATAAATCGTGTCACCCACCACCAGCGGACGGGCACGCAGGCCATCGCTGTCGATGCGCTCGCGGCCGACGAAACGACCGTCCACCTGACTCAGCAGGTGCAGGTAACCTTCCATATCACCGACTGCAACATAGCTGGAGAACACTTCCGGAGCCGACAGTTGACGGCGGGCCAGCGAATCGTTGCTCCACAAGGCAGTGGTGGAACGTTCGTCGACGCCTTCAACAGTGCCCGCAGACAGGCTCACGTAGACACTGCCAAAACCCTGGGCAACGCCGGCATAGCTGGAAGCATCACGCTGCCAGAGCTGACGACCACTTTCCAGGTCCAGCGCCGCGACGCGACCCTGGTAGCTGGCGACATACAGCGTACCGCCGGACAGCAGCAAGCCACCGTCAATATCGACCACACGCTCCAGCTCCGAACGACCTTGTGGAATCGCTACACGCTGTTCCCACACCGGCACGCCGTTGGAAACATCCAGAGCAACCACTTTACCAGTCGACAGGCCAGCCACCGCGAGGCGGTTAGTGACGATCGGTGCGCTGGTACCACGCAAGGTCAGAACCGCCGGCGTGCTGTCATACAACCAGCGCTGGTTGCCGGTCGCGGCTTCCAGACCGATCAGACGGTCATCCTGGGTCTGAACCACAACAACGTCACCGTTGGTGGCCGGCGGCGCGAGGACTTCACTGGTCACGCGAGCGCGCCATTTCTCTTCACCGCTGCTGGCATCCAGGGCAACGATTTCACCCTTGAGCGTGCCGATCATGACCAGACCGTAACCTACGCCAACGGCGCCGGAGACAGGCAGTTCGAGATCTTTCTTCCATTTGACGTCGCCATTGCTGCGATCCATCGCCATCACCACACCGGTGACGTCGGCGGCATAGATGGTATCGCCATCGATCGCCGGAACCAGCATGTTGTAGGTTTCGCCCTGACCGTCACCGATCGAACGACTCCACTGCTTTTGCAGCACCACTTCTTCCTTGAAGTCGGTCAACTCGGCCGGTGGCAGTTCTTTTTTGCTGTTGCTGCTGCAACCCGCGGCCAGTATGGCCAGAGCCAGCAATGCTGCATGTTTCCAACGGATCACGTCACGCATCCCCTTTGGCCAGGTCGTCCAGCTTGATTTGTAGGCCGCCAACCGCCGCTTCATCCGACAGTGCCGCCTTGGCTTTCTGATACGCCGCGTTCGCTTCGTCGGTACGACCCAACTGCACCAGCAGGTCGCCTTTGAGCTCTTCGCGAGTGGCCAGGAAAGCTTTGTCGGCATCGCCTTCGAGCAGTTTCAGGGCTTCATCGACCTTATTCTGGCCGGCCAGCACCTGCGCCAGGCGCTGACGGGCAATTTCGCCGAGCGCCGGGTTGGCCGGTTTGGCGACAATGGCTTTCAGTTCGCTGGCTGCGTCGTCCAGCTTGCCGCTGTCGACTGCAACTTTGGCCACGAACAGGC
This sequence comes from Pseudomonas sp. Tn43, assembly GCF_014192635.1. NCBI lineage: Bacteria > Pseudomonadati > Pseudomonadota > Gammaproteobacteria > Pseudomonadales > Pseudomonadaceae > Pseudomonas > Pseudomonas sp. Tn43. Next base: position 22,711 of record NZ_JACHYG010000011.1, on the reverse strand, counting down.
TGCCGTATTGTGCATAAGCGGTGCCGCCAAACTCGCTGTTGAGCTTGCCGGCCAGATCCGAAACACGTGCAGCATCAGGCTTGCCATCAGGCGTCAGCGTGGTTTCGAGCAATTGCTGATAGAGAATCGAGGCGCCTTGCGACTGATTGCTCTGATACTTCTGAAAGGCCTGCCAGCCGAACACGATGACCAGCGCCAACAGGCCGCCAGTGACCAGGGGCTTGCCGTTGCGTGTCCACCAGTCCTTAAACTCCGCCAGATGTTCGTCTTCGGTACTCGACACCCCAATACTCCTTAATCGCTAAATCGGCTGTTTGACAGCTTCAACCCTGCACGATGCAGGTGGCCAGGTGTGCAGCAAGCGCATCCCAGGCAATGCTTTGTTGTTCGCCCTGGCCACGCAGGGGTTTGAAACCTACCACTTGCTGGGCCATTTCGTCCTCACCGAGGATCAATGCATACAGCGCACCGCTCTTGTCGGCTTTCTTGAACTGGCTTTTGAAGCTGCCGGCGCCGGCATTGACTTGCAGGCGCAGGTTGGGCAATTGATCACGAACACGCTCGCTCAGGGCCAGGCCGGCCAGCTCGGCGGCTTCACCGAAGGCGCAGAGATAGACATCGACCTGACGGGAGATTTCTTCCGGGATCTGCTCCAGGGTTTCAAGCAACAGCACGAGACGCTCGATGCCCATGGCGAAACCAACGCCCGTGGTCGGCTTGCCGCCCATCTGCTCCACCAGACCGTCGTAACGACCACCGGCACATACGGTGCCCTGGGCGCCCAACTTGTCGGTGACCCATTCGAAAACGGTCTTGCTGTAGTAATCCAGCCCGCGAACCAGTTTCGGGTTGATCACATAAGGAATGCCGGCGGCGTCCAGACGAGCCTTGAGGCCCTCGAAGTGCACGCGGGATTCCTCGTCGAGGTAATCGGCCATCTTCGGCGCGTCGGCCAATGCCGCTTGAGTGTCGGGATTCTTGGTATCCAGAACCCGCAGCGGGTTGGTCTTCAGACGACGCTGGCTGTCTTCGTCCAGTTGATCCAGGCGAGCGGACAGGTAGTCGACCAGTGCATCACGATAACGACCACGGGACTCGCTGGTGCCCAGGCTATTGAGCTCGAGCTTGACCGCATTGCGGATACCCAGCTCGCCCCACAGGCGCCAGGTCAGCACGATCAGCTCGGCGTCGATGTCCGGACCGTCGAGGTTGAAGACTTCGCAACCGATCTGGTGGAACTGGCGATAACGACCTTTCTGTGGACGTTCGTGACGGAACATCGGGCCGATGTACCAGAGTTTCTGTACCTGACCACCGCCGGTAATGCCGTGCTCGAGCACCGCACGCACGCAGGCCGCTGTGCCTTCAGGGCGCAGGGTCAGGGAGTCGCCGTTGCGATCCTCGAAGGTGTACATCTCTTTTTCGACGATGTCGGTCACTTCACCGATGGAGCGCTTGAACAGCTCGGTGAACTCGACAATCGGCATGCGGATCTGCTTGTAACCGTAGTTATCCAGCAGACGCGAGACGGTACCTTCGAAATGACGCCACAGGGGAGTCTGTTCGGGCAGGATGTCGTTCATGCCACGAATGGCTTGCAGAGACTTGCTCACTATAAATCCTTAAATTCGTTCGGCTCTTTAGTCAGGCTCAGCCGCGAGCGATTACCGCTGCGTCGGCTTCGACCTTTTCGGCCGCTTTCTGGCGGATCAAGCGTTCAAGCTCATCCACCAGATTGTCATTAGTCAGTTTCTGCGCCGGCTTGCCGTCGATGTAAATCAGGTTTGGCGTGCCGCCGGTCAAGCCGATATGGGCTTCCTTGGCTTCGCCCGGCCCGTTGACCACACAACCGATCACCGCGACATCCAGCGGTACCAGCAGGTCTTCCAGGCGCCCTTCCAGCTCGTTCATGGTTTTGACCACATCGAAGTTCTGCCGCGAGCAGCTCGGGCAGGCGATGAAGTTGATGCCACGGGAACGCAGGTGCAGGGATTTGAGAATGTCGTAGCCGACTTTCACTTCCTCGACCGGGTCGGCCGCCAACGAGATGCGAATAGTATCGCCAATCCCTTCGGCGAGCAGCATACCGAGGCCCACGGCGGATTTCACTGTGCCTGAACGCAAACCACCGGCTTCAGTGATGCCCAAGTGCAACGGCTGAACGATTTCCTTGGCCAGCAGGCGGTAGGCGGCGACGGCCATGAACACGTCGGAAGCTTTCACGCTGACCTTGAAGTCCTGGAAATTCAGGCGTTCGAGGTGTTCGACGTGACGCAAGGCGGACTCGACCAGCGCAGCGGGCGTCGGCTCGCCGTATTTCTTTTGCAGGTCTTTTTCCAGGGAACCGGCATTGACGCCGATGCGGATGGGAATCCCGCGATCACGGGCGGCATCGACCACTGCACGCACGCGGTCTTCACGACCGATGTTGCCCGGGTTGATGCGCAGGCAATCGACGCCCAGTTCGGCGACGCGCAAAGCGATCTTGTAGTCGAAATGGATGTCGGCCACCAATGGCACTTTGACCAATTGCTTGATCTTGCCGAAGGCTTCGGCGGCGTCCATATCCGGCACGGAAACCCGTACGATATCGACGCCAGCGGCTTCCAGACGATTGATCTGGGCCACGGTAGCGGCCACGTCATTGGTGTCGCTGTTGGTCATGCTCTGCACAGCGATAGGCGCATCGCCGCCCACGGGCACATTACCGACCCAGATTTTGCGGGATTCGCGACGTTTGATTGGAGATTCGCCGTGCATGACTTATTGACCCAACTTCAGGCGAGCAGTCTCGCCACTGATGAACGGAGCGACATCAACCACCTGCCCGTTGTAGCTGACCTGCGCACCACGGGCGAAGCCCAGACGCACGGAAAAGGGCGGCTTGCCGCTAACGGAAACATTTTCACCTTTACGCTTTAGACCGCTCAACAGCACCTTGCCGGTGCCATCGGTCACTTGCGTCCAGCAATCGGCGGTGAATTGCAGTTGAACCTGGCCTTGGCCGGCCACCGGAGCTGCCGGAGCGGGAGCAGGAACGGTCGGAGCGATTGGAGCCGTGATAACCGGGGCCGGTACAGCGGGAACAGCGGGGGCAGGCGTCGCTGGCGTCGCCGGTGTCGCGACAGCCGGAGCAGTGCTGTGGGCCACAGCCGCAGGCGTTACTGCAGAAACGACTGGCGCTGGAACCGGTGCACTCGTTTCAACACTCACTGGCTCCTGGGCCGAAGTGTCGGTAGAGGACTCGGCCTGAGGCAGCGCAAGCGGCGTTTCACCTTCAGCCTGACCTTGCGCAACGGCCTGGTCTTCCGGCTCGTCCAATGGATGGATCTGGGTGGTACCGTCGGCGCCTTCGACTTCAACGTGTTCCGGCGCCAGACCGATCAGATCCTTGGTACGCAATGAAGTTTGATCCTGCCACCAGATAAAACCACCGCCGATCACCGCGAGTAGCAACAGCAGGCTGACAATTCGCAAAATGGTGTGGGAAACCCGAACCGGCTCTTCGATACGCCCAAGGCTGTGGACGTTGCTGCCATGGGCGTCGGTACCGGTGGATTGGTCGAACTGCTGGACCAGAACTGCTTGGTCCATGCCGAGCAATTTGGCATACGCGCGAATATAACCACGAGCAAAGGTGTGGCCAGGCAGCTTGTCGAAAGCGCCGGCTTCCAGATTGCTCAGGGAATTGACGGTGAGGTTGAGCTTGAGGGCCACTTCGGCCAGCGACCAGCCATTGCTTTCGCGGGCCTGGCGCAAAGTCTCACCGGGATTAACGCGATTCGCTGCTACAACTTCGGGATGCGCCGCTTTCATCATTGCTCCGACAGGTATTGCTGATATTCCGGCGTACCGGGATAGAGTCGTTTTAATTGCAGGCCAAAACTGGCGGCCTTGTCGCGATCTTCGAACACTTTTGCCAGCCGAACGCCGAGCAATAGACTACGTGCATTTTGCTCGGTGAGCAGGCTAAAACGGTCGTAATAGTCACGCGCGGGCACATAATGCCTGTCTTCGTAAGACAACTCAGCCATTTCCAGCAATGCACGTGGCTGTTGCCGATTCAGACGCAGGGCTTTTTCCAGTTGCTGGCGGGCCAGATCACGCTGCCCCAGCTTTGAAGCGGTCATGCCCAGGTTTTCGAAAACCCGTGAACGCTCAGGATACAGAGTGTCGGCGGCGGCCTGTTCGAAGCGCTCATACGCCTCTTTGTAACGTTTTTCTTCGAAAAGAAAGCTGCCGTAGTTGTTCAGGATTCGCGCATCGGCGGGACGAGATGACAGCGCCTTGCGAAAATGCTCATCAGCCAGTTCCGGCTCCATCTCAGCCTGGAACACCAGCCCCAGCGCCGCGCTGGCGTCAGGATCCGAGCTATCCAGGTCCAAAGCCTTCTTCAACGGAACCTTGGCGCGCTCGGTCATGCCCTGTTGCAAATACCCCAAGCCCAGCTGCACGTAGGCGGCACGCGCTTCATCACGACCTTTGCTGGTCTTCATCGGGTTGAAATCGCCCGACAGGACACAACCAGCACAGAGGCTGGCCAACAGCACAAGCAGCGCGAAGCGCAGGGACATAGAGATCCTCTCTTAATTATTGTTCGCGGCGTTCGTTGCGATATCGTTTTCGGCGCTCAACTCGCGCACGGCGATATAACGTTCGCTGCGACGGGTGCGATCCAGCACCTGCCCTACCAATTGGCCACACGCGGCATCGATGTCTTCACCGCGGGTGGTGCGTACGGTGACATTGAAGCCTGCATGGTGAAGCTGATCCTGAAACCGGCGAATCGCGTTGTTGCTTGGGCGCTCGTAACCGGAATGCGGGAACGGGTTGAACGGAATCAGGTTGATCTTGCACGGGATGTTCTTGAGCAGCTCGATCATCTCGACGGCGTGTTCAACCTTGTCGTTGATGTCCTTGAGCAAGGTGTACTCGATGGTCAGCACGCGCTTTTCGCCCAGGGACGACATATAGCGCTGGCACGACTCGAGCAGCATCTTAAGCGGATATTTCTTGTTGATCGGCACCAATTGGTTACGCAATGCGTCATTCGGTGCGTGCAGGGACAACGCCAGGGACACGTCGATGTGCTTGGACAGCTCATCGATCATCGGCACCACGCCGGAGGTCGACAGGGTCACGCGGCGCTTGGAAATGCCGTAGCCCAGGTCATCCATCATCAGGTGCATGGCGGCGATGACGTTGTCGAAGTTCAGCAGCGGCTCACCCATGCCCATCATCACCACGTTGGTGATGGCACGGTCGACGGTCGCCGGGACGCTGCCAAAGGATTTGTTGGCAATCCACACCTGACCGATGACTTCGGCGGCGGTGAGGTTGCTGTTGAAGCCTTGCTTGCCGGTGGAGCAGAAACTGCAATCCAGGGCACAGCCTGCCTGGGACGAAACGCACAAGGTGCCGCGTTTGCCCTGGGGAATGTACACGGTCTCGACGCAGCTGCCGGACGCCACGCGCACCACCCATTTACGGGTGCCGTCGCTGGAGATGTCCTCGCTGACTACTTCCGGACCACGGACCTCAGCAACAGCCTTGAGCTTTTCGCGCAAGGCCTTGCTGACGTTCGTCATGGCGTCGAAATCATCGACGCCAAAATGGTGAATCCATTTCATTACCTGACCGGCACGGAAACGCTTCTCCCCGATTGAGTCGAAGAATTTTTCCATTTCCTGTTGAGTCAGACCCAGCAGGTTGGTTTTTACAGTCGATGTAGTCATGGATTCACCTTCACTCTTTAAGCCAATGCTTAGCGAGTGGTTACTTCAGTAGCTGCGAAGAAGTATGCGATTTCGCGAGCAGCAGCGGCTTCGGAGTCCGAACCGTGTACAGCGTTGGCGTCGATCGATTCGGCGAAGTCGGCACGGATGGTGCCAGGAGCCGCTTCTTTAGGGTTGGTAGCGCCCATCAGTTCACGGTTGCGAGCGATAGCGTTTTCGCCTTCCAGAACCTGAACGACAACCGGACCGGAAGTCATGAAGGCAACCAGGTCACCGAAGAAACCGCGCTCGCTGTGCTCAGCGTAGAAGCCTTCGGCTTCGGCTTTGGACAGTTGCTTCAGTTTCGAAGCTACAACGCGCAGACCAGCGTCTTCGAAGCGAGTGGTGATCTTGCCGATCACGTTTTTAGCAACGGCGTCAGGCTTGATGATGGAGAAAGTACGTTGAACAGCCATGGTGTAACTCCAGAAACGGTAATTTGCGAAAAATTAAACCCGCGAATTATACGCGGGTTCTTTGGTATTGCCTAACGGCGTACGGCGCAGAATCAGTCTGCTTCTTCGATCCAGGCGGCCTGAATGGCTTCAAGCACCTTCTCGCCACCGCGGGCCGGATCATCACTGAACTCCGGCAATGCCAGCACCCATTGATGCAGATCGACGAAGTTCACATAACGCGGATCCACATCCGGCTTGGATTCAGCCAGCTGGATCGCGATTTCCAGCACATCAACCCATTTCAGACTCATATCGATTCCTTGAATCAGTGCGGCGCTTCGGCTGCATGGTTGAGCGAGTATTTCGGAATTTCGATCGTCAGGTCTTCTGTTCCGACGATCGCCTGACAGGCTAGACGAGATTGCGCTTCCAGCCCCCAAGCCCGATCAAGAAAGTCTTCTTCCAGCTCATCGGCTTCTTCCAGCGAATCGAAGCCTTCGCGAACAATGCAGTGACAAGTGGTGCAGGCGCAGACGCCGCCACAGGCGCTTTCCATCTCGATATGGTGTTCATGGGCCAGTTCGAGAATGGAAATACCGGGCTCAGCCTCTACAACCATGCCTTCCGGGCAGAACTTCTCGTGTGGCAGAAAAATGACCTGCGGCATCAGTTATCCTCGATTTCATTCAGGTTGCGTCCCGCCAGAGCGGCTTTCACCGTCGAGTCCAGGCGGCGGGCAGCAAAGGCATCGGTCACTTGCGACAGACGTTTGGTCTGCTGCTCGATGGCGTAACCATCGGTGCCTTTCATCAATTCGGTCAGTTCCTGCATCTGCAATTCAATGACCATGCGCTCTTCAGCGTCGAGCAGGCGTTCGCCGTCAACGTCCAGAGCGCCCTGCACCGCCTCGATCAAGCGCTGGGCATCGACCTGCTGCTCACGTAATACACGCGCGACTTTGTCGTCGTTGGCGTGCTGGAACGAATCTTTAAGCATTTTGGCGATTTCGCCGTCGGTCAGGCCGTAGGACGGTTTGACCTGGATGCTGGCTTCGACGCCTGAACCCAATTCGCGGGCCGAGACATTGAGCAGACCGTCGGCGTCGACCTGGAAGGTCACGCGAATCTTCGCCGCACCGGCCACCATCGCCGGAATACCGCGCAATTCGAAACGCGCCAGGGAGCGGCAGTCGCTGATCAACTCGCGCTCGCCCTGCAACACGTGGATCGCCATGGCTGACTGGCCATCTTTATACGTGGTGAAGTCCTGGGCCCGGGCGACGGGGATGGTGGTGTTGCGCGGAATCACCTTCTCCATCAGACCGCCCATGGTTTCCAGCCCCAGGGACAAAGGAATCACGTCCAGCAACAGCAGTTCGCCACCGTCCCGTTTGTTGCCGGCCAGGGTATCGGCCTGGATCGCGGCACCGATGGCCACGACCTGATCCGGATCGATTTCGGTCAGCGGTTCGCGACCGAAGGCCTGCGCAACAGCTTCACGGACGCGAGGCACACGCGTCGAGCCGCCGACCATGACCACAGCGTGAACGTCTTCCAGCTCGATACCGGAATCACGCACCGCGCGACGGCAGGCTTTCAGGCTGCGAGCGACCATCGGCTCGATCAACGCATTGAAGGCGTCACGGGTCAGCTCGGCCTTCCAGTCGCCATAAGCAATTTCAATGGACGAGGACTGGGTCAAGGCTTCTTTAGCCGCACACGCGGTTTGCAGCAGATTACGTTGCGCACCCGGATCAAGGTCGGCCGACAGACCGGCATTCTCGATGATCCAGCCAGCGATTGCATGGTCGAAGTCATCGCCGCCCAGCGCGCTGTCGCCGCCGGTGGCCAGCACTTCGAACACACCGCCAGTCAGGCGCAAAATAGAAATATCGAACGTACCGCCACCCAGATCATAAATCGCGACCAGACCTTCAGCGTGTTGATCCAGGCCGTAAGCCACAGCGGCGGCGGTTGGCTCATTAAGCAAACGCAGCACGTTCAGGCCGGCCAGCCGGGCCGCATCCTTGGTGGCTTGACGCTGAGCATCATCGAAATAGGCCGGAACGGTGATCACCGCGCCAACCAGCTCGCCACCCAAGGTCGCTTCAGCACGCTGACGCAGCACCTTGAGGATATCGGCGGAAACTTCGACCGGGCTTTTCGGGCCTTGCACCGTATCGATGAACGGCATGTGCGACTCGCCATCGACAAAACGGTACGGCAGTTGATCGCCCAATTGCTTGACGTCGGACAGACCACGACCCATCAAGCGCTTGACCGACAGCACCGTATTCAAAGGATCGGACGCGGCAGCCAGTTTGGCCGACTCGCCAACTTCGACACGATCGGGGTGATAGCGCACCGCAGATGGCAGGATGACCTGCCCTTGTGCGTCGGCCAGAGGTTCGGAAAGACCACTGCGCAACGCAGCGACCAGCGAATTGGTAGTACCCAAGTCAATCCCCACAGCCAGACGACGCTGGTGCGGTTGAGGACTTTGGCCGGGTTCGGCGATCTGCAGTAGGGCCATCGTGATCAGGACTTATCTGTATATCAGGCGTGCGACCGGAGCGGCACTGGGTTAATCGTCGAGGCGCTCTTCTAACTGGCGCACTTCGTAGGTGAGCTTGTCGAGAAACTGCATACGCCGCATCAGGCGTTCGGCCCGTTCACGTTGCGCTGCATCATCCCAACAGGCTGCGAAGCTTTCGTTCAGTTCATCCTGCGCGATCTTCAAGCGGCGCTTGAACACGGCAATGCCGGCCAGGTCGGCGCTGTCTTGCAGATCTTCGAGCTCTTCACGCAATTCCATCTGCTGCAGAAGAAACTCCGGATCATGCACCGTGACCTCCAGCGGCAACTCGCCACCACTCAACGCAAGCAAGTATCGCGCGCGTTTTGGGGGGCTTTTGAGCGTTTGGTAGGCCTCGTTGAGGCTCGCGGATTGCTCGAGCGCCAGCCGCTGCTCACGCTCGGAAGCGTCGGCAAAGCGGTCCGGATGAACACCGCGCGCCAACTCTCGGTAGCGCGTGGCCAACTGATCGAGATCCAGACGGAAGCTCGGTTTCAGCTCAAATAAAGCGAAATGACAAGGAGTACCCACGAGCAGCCTCAGATGTTGAAGCTTTCGCCGCAGCCACATTCACCGCGAACGTTGGGATTGTTGAACTTGAAGCCTTCGTTCAACCCTTCCTTGACGAAATCGAGTTCGGTGCCGTCCAGGTAAGCGAGGCTTTTCGGGTCGATGATCACTTTTTCGCCGTGACTTTCGAACACCGTATCCTCTGCCACCACCTCGTCGACAAACTCCAGCACGTAGGCAAGGCCGGAACAGCCTGTGGTGCGAACACCCAGACGAATCCCTTCACCTTTGCCGCGCCCGTTGAGGGAGCGTCGCACGTGTTGAGCAGCCGCTTCTGTCATGCTGATAGCCATCGGTGACTCCTTACTCGTCGCCAAATCTTGAAAGTCAGATCAAGCCTTTCTTCTGCTTGTAATCGCGAACGGCCGCTTTGATAGCGTCTTCAGCAAGTACCGAGCAGTGAATTTTCACTGGCGGCAGAGCCAGTTCTTCGGCCAGCTGAGTGTTCTTGATGGTCTCTGCTTCATCCAGAGTCTTGCCTTTCATCCATTCGGTCGCCAGGGAGCTGGAGGCGATCGCCGAACCGCAACCGTAGGTCTTGAACTTGGCGTCTTCGATGACACCTTGTTCGTTGACCTTGATTTGCAGGCGCATTACATCGCCGCACGCCGGAGCGCCGACCATGCCGGTGCCGACATCAGGATCTTCCGCGTCCATCTTGCCGACGTTGCGCGGGTTCTCGTAGTGGTCGATGACCTTTTCGCTGTAAGCCATGATTCTTAATCCTCACTCATCAGGAGTCGCTCTTGAAGCCCTGCAAATCGTGGATTCACAGGGCCCGGTTGCGGCGACTTGAATATCAGTGTGCCGCCCACTCGATTTTCGAAATGTCGACGCCGTCTTTGTACATGTCCCACAGCGGCGACAGGGTGCGCAGCTTGGTAACGGCCTCGCAGACTTTCTGCGCGGCGTAGTCGATTTCTTCTTCGGTGGTGAATCGGCCGAAGGTGAAGCGAATCGAGCTGTGTGCCAGTTCGTCGTTGCGGCCCAGGGCGCGCAGTACGTACGAAGGCTCAAGCGACGCCGAGGTGCAGGCCGAACCGGATGAAACAGCCAGATCCTTGAGCGCCATGATCAGCGACTCGCCTTCAACGTAGTTGAAGCTCAGGTTCAGGTTGTGCGGTACGCGGGCGGTCATGCTGCCGTTGACGTACAGCTCTTCCAGGCCTTCGACCTGCTTGAAGAATCGGTCGCTCAGGGCCTTGATGCGCACGTTCTCGGCAGCCATGTCTTCCTTGGCCACACGGAAAGCTTCGCCCATGCCAACAATCTGGTGGGTCGCCAGGGTACCGGAACGCATGCCGCGCTCGTGACCGCCGCCATGCATGGTCGCTTCGATGCGAACACGCGGCTTGCGGCTGACGTACAGCGCGCCGATGCCCTTGGGGCCATAGGTTTTGTGGGCAGAGAACGACATCAGGTCGACTTTCAGTTTCGACAGGTCGATCTCGACCTTGCCGGTGGACTGAGCAGCATCGACGTGGAACAGGATTCCCTTGGAGCGGCACAGTTCGCCGATGGCGGCGATGTCGTTGATGGTGCCGATTTCGTTGTTCACGTGCATGACCGACACCAGGATGGTGTCATCGCGCAGGGCCGCTTCGACCATCTCTGGAGTGACCAGACCATCTTCGCGAGGATCGAGGTAGGTCACTTCGAAACCTTCACGCTCCAGTTGGCGCATGGTGTCGAGGACAGCCTTGTGCTCAATCTTGGTGGTGATCAGGTGCTTGCCTTTGGTGGAGTAGAAATGCGCCGCACCCTTGATTGCCAGGTTGTCGGACTCGGTGGCACCGGAGGTCCAGACGATTTCACGCGGGTCGGCATTGACCAGGTCAGCGACCTGACGACGAGCGTTCTCGACGGACTCTTCAGCTTTCCAGCCGAATACGTGGGAACGGGACGCCGGGTTACCGAAGTTTCCGTCGACCAGCAGGCATTCACTCATCTTTTGCGCGACACGTGGATCAACCGGGGTCGTCGCAGAGTAATCAAGGTAAATCGGCAATTTCATGGACTATCTCCTAAATCAGGCTGGCTGGCGTGCCGCTAGCTCTTTGGCTGTTATTCGACGGCGGACGCTTCAATCTTGTCCAGGCGTGGCGCCTTGCTGTTGCAACGACGCTGATCCTGACGCTGGGCTACTTCTTGCACCTCACGGCGAGTTACAAGATCAGCCAAGCTGATACCGCTCAGAAATTCGTGAATCTGCAGGCTCAGATCGCACCACAAGTGGTGGGTCAGACAGGTATCGCCGGAATGGCAATCGCCTTGGCCCTGGCATTTGGTTGCATCGACCGATTCGTTGACCGCATCGATTACCTGGGCGACCTGAATGCCCTGCATGTCGCGGGACAGCTGGTAACCACCGCCTGGACCGCGAACACTTGACACCAGATTGCTGCGGCGCAATTTGGCAAAAAGCTGCTCGAGGTAGGACAGGGAAATGCCTTGGCGCTCGGAGATATCGGCCAGGGACACCGGCCCGTGCTGCGCGTGCAACGCCAGGTCAAGCATGGCGGTCACGGCGTATCGGCCTTTTGTAGTCAGTCGCATGGACAATTACCACGGAATTCGGAATGGGGCGAGTATGCAATTCCCGAGTATTTAAGTCAACTATAAGACCTAGTGCTTTAGTCAGGTTTACCCGCAAAAGAGCGCGCGCATCATAACAGGGTCTACAGCGCAATGGCACACCGATGAGCGCGCCGCCATTATCTGAATACGACCTGCAGGAGCTGCCGCAGGCTGCGATTTTTTTGATTTTGTCCTTCTAAAGCAAAGATCAAAAGATCGCAGCCTGCGGCAGTTCCTACGCCTGACTCTGATCCTTGTCTTTTACGCAGGCGAAGTCTTCTTCGCGCAGTTGAGGCAGATCTTTCGCACAGTAATTGCTACCCAGATCTTTCAGCGCCCCGCACATTCCTTCAAGCCGACCGTCTACAGCCTGCAGATGATCGAGCAACTGATTGATGGCGCGAGCCACAGGATCCGGCATGTCTTCACCAACACCATAAGCATCGAAGCCGATTTTCTCGGCCATGGCCTTGCGCTTGGCATCCTGCTCATCATCGGACTTGACGATGATCCGTCCCGGAATCCCCACCACCGTCGCTCCAGGTGGAACCGCCTTGGTGACCACGGCATTAGAGCCCACTTTGGCCCCGGCGCCCACCGTAAACGGGCCGAGCACCTTGGCGCCCGCCCCGACCACCACACCATCTTCCAGAGTCGGATGACGCTTGCCTTTATTCCAGCTGGTGCCGCCAAGGGTCACACCTTGATACAGGGTGACGTCGTTGCCGATCTCGGCGGTCTCACCGATAACAATGCCCATGCCATGGTCGATAAAGAAGCGACGACCGACCTTGGCCCCCGGATGAATTTCGATTCCGGTCAACCAGCGGCCGAAATTCGATACCAGCCGCGCCAGCCATTTCCAGCCCATCCCCCACAACGCCGACGACAGGCGATGGATCCAGATGGCATGCATGCCCGGGTAGCACGTCAGAACCTCGAAAGCATTGCGTGCCGCCGGGTCACGATGGAAAACACTCTGGATATCTTCACGCAAACGCTCGAACATCATTAATCCTTCCGCTTTAGAAGCTCGCCACGGGCCGCTTTCTGGGTTTCCGTGAGGATGCCACGCAATATATTCATTTCCGCCCGGCTCACCGAGCTGCGTCCGTACAACCGGCGCAGGCGCGCCATCAAGTGCCGTGGCTTTTCCGGGTCGAGGAATTCGATGGCCACCAGGGTTTGCTCCAGGTGTTCATAGAATCGCTCCAGCTCATCCATGGTCGCCAGCTCACCACTTTTGGTGGACGCCACTTCCTCCTTCTCGACCTTGCTCGGCTGACCATGAGCCGCCAGCCAGGCCATACGCACTTCATAGCTCAACACTTGCACCGCCGCCCCGAGGTTCAGCGAACTGAACTCAGGGTCTGACGGGATATGCACGTGATAATGACATCGCTGCAGCTCTTCATTGGTCAGGCCGGAGTCTTCACGACCAAAAACCAATGCAATCTCGGCACCTTGCTCCGCCTCTTCGACCACCTTCACACCGCATTCGCGGGGATCGAGCAACGGCCAGGGAATACGACGATCCCGGGCGCTGGTACCGAGCACCAGATTGCAGCCGACCAAAGCATCTTCCAGAGTGGCGACGACCTGGGCATTTTCAAGGATGTCACCGGCCCCGGATGCACGCGCATCGGCTTCGTGATGCGGGAACAGCCGCGGCTCGACCAACACCAGCCGTGACAGGCCCATGTTCTTCATGGCACGCGCAGCCCCACCAATATTGCCGGGGTGACTGGTATTGACCAGAACGACACGAATGTTTTGCAGCAAGGGAAGCGCTCTCGAACACATTATCGGGAGCGGAATCTTACAGCGCCTCAGAATGTCCCGCCTCAAAAATAGCTGTTCACTTTCGACGACGCTCAATGTCGGCATTGATACGCGGCCACTTCTCCAGAATATGAACGTATTTGCGAGTCGAGATATACCGTTAAGCCATGAAAGCGAACGCCGACCTTCTCCTGTAGAAACTTTCTGATAGAATGCCCGGCTTTCTTTAACAACCTTAGGTGACACATCCATGCAGCCCATGCTGAATATCGCGCTGCGCGCCGCCCGCAGCGCCAGTGAATTGATTTTCCGCTCCATCGAGCGCCTGGATACCATCAAGGTCGACGAAAAAGACGCCAAGGATTACGTATCCGAGGTGGATCGCGCCGCCGAACAGAAAATCGTCGATGCACTGCGCAAGGCCTACCCTAATCACTCGATCATGGGCGAAGAAACCGGCATGCACGCCGGGAGCGGCATCGAAGGCGAAGAATACCTGTGGATCATCGATCCGCTGGATGGCACCACCAACTTCCTGCGCGGCATTCCGCATTTCGCTGTCAGCATCGCCTGCAAATACCGCGGTCGTCTGGAGCACGCCGTTGTCCTGGACCCGGTTCGCCAGGAAGAATTCACCGCCAGCCGTGGTCGCGGCGCCCAACTGAACGGTCGTCGCCTGCGCGTCAGCGGTCGCACCAGCCTGGACGGCGCCCTGCTGGGTACCGGCTTCCCGTTCCGCGATGAGCAGATGGACAACCTCGACAACTACCTGGGCATGTTCCGCGCACTGGTAGGCCAGACCGCCGGCATCCGCCGCGCTGGCGCAGCGAGCCTGGACCTGGCCTACGTGGCTGCCGGCCGTTTCGATGCATTCTGGGAATCAGGCCTGTCGGAATGGGACATGGCTGCAGGCGCCCTGCTGATCCAGGAAGCCGGCGGCTTGGTGAGCGACTTCACCGGCGGTCACGACTTCCTTGAGAAAGGCCATATCGTCGCCGGCAACACCAAGTGCTTCAAGGCAGTATTGACGGCGATCCAGCCACACCTGCCAGCGTCGCTGAAGCGCTAAACACCCCCGCTTAAAAAGCCGCAACACCTCAAGCAAACGCCCCGACTTGTTCGGGGCGTTTGCTTTTGCGCGAACTAAATACCACCAACTCAAGCCGCAACGCGATCCATAGCAGCCGCGCTCAGCTGTAGCAGCTGCTACAGAGCGCATCGCCGTTGTGATTTATAGGCGCCATAACGAAAAATGCCCCGCATCTTTCGATACGAGGCATTTTCTTGGATCACCAGCCTGAACAGGCTGGCAATTCGGCATCGGAAGCTGGACTTAAGCCAGTTTTTCCTTGATGCGAGCTGCTTTACCGGACAGGTCACGCAGGTAGTACAGCTTGGCTTTACGTACGTCACCGCGACGCTTGACAGCCATGCTGTCGATTTGCGGGCTGTAGGTCTGGAAAGTACGCTCTACGCCAACACCGTTGGAGATTTTACGAACGGTGAAAGCACTGTTTACGCCGCGGTTACGCTTGGCGATAACTACGCCTTCGAACGCCTGCAGACGCGAACGATCACCTTCCTTCACTTTCACCTGAACGACAATGGTGTCGCCCGGGGCAAAGGTAGGGATCTCTTTGGTCATCTGCTCTGCTTCGAGTGCAAGGATGATTTTGTTAGTCATGCTGTGCTCCTAAGGTAAATCGTCGGATCTACCATCGATACGTTGTTAACTATCGTCCCGCTCGCGGATATATTCCTCGAGCAGCTTCTTCTCTTCTCCAGAAAGCGAGCGGCTTTCCAGAAGATCGGCGCGTCGTTCAAAGGTCCTACCAAGGGACTGCTGTAAACGCCAACGCCGGATGTGCGCGTGATTGCCACTTAGCAATACGTCGGGAACACGCTGATCCGCATACACCTCCGGTCGGGTGTAGTGCGGGCAATCCAGCAAACCATCCGTAAAGGAATCTTCCTCGGCGGAGTCCGCATGCCCTAAAGCTCCAGGCAGCAGTCGTGTAACCGCATCGATCAGGACCATCGCCGGCAGCTCGCCGCCAGACAGTACATAGTCGCCAATCGACCACTCTTCATCGACATGAGCATCAATAAAACGCTCGTCAATGCCTTCATAGCGGCCGGCAATCAGGATCAATGCATCCAGATTCGCCAACTCGCGTACCGCCGACTGAGTCAGTTGACGGCCTTGGGGGGACAGGTAAATTACCTTCGCCGCCTCCCCGGCTGCTGCCTTGGCCTGAACCAGAGCGTCTTCCAGGGGTTTGATCTTCATCACCATGCCCGGACCACCGCCAAATGGGCGATCGTCCACAGTGTGATGTCGATCCGTCGTGTAGTCTCGCGGATTCCAACAAGTGAGCTGCAACAGCCCCTGTTTCACCGCCCGACTGGTGATGCCGTACTCGCTGATGGCGGAGAACATCTCGGGAAACAAACTGATCACTTCTACGCGCAAGTTAGCCACGTTTAGAAGTCCGCATCCCATTCCACCTTCATCTCGCCTGCGGCAAGGTCGACAGCCAACACGCATTGCTCCGTATAGGGCAACAGGCGTTCGCGATCATCCAGGCTGCCAGCGCAAGGCTTGACCACCATTACATCATTGGCGCCGGTTTCCAGAAGATGATCGATTTTTCCGAGCAATTGCCCGAGTTGATCAATAACCTTCAGACCTTCCAGCTGGTACCAGTAGTACTCGCCGTCGGTCAATTCAGGGAACAGGCTGCGCGGCACGCAGATCTCATAACCAGCCAGAAGACGCGCTTCTTCACGATCATCAAGACCCTTGAGCTTTGCGACCAGGAACTTGTCGCTCCCACGTCCACTGACCAGCTCGACCTGTTTCACACTACCTTCGCGCTTGAGCGTCCAGGTTTTGTACTGCAACAGGTTTTCAGTCGGATCAGTAAAGGAATACACCTTCACTTCGCCGCGAACGCCATGAACAGAATAAATTTTGCCAACAACGATCAAATCATCGGCAACAGCTGGCGTCGCGTTCATATTGCTCAGGCCGCAGCCTTGGCAGATTCCTTCAACAACTGAGCAACGCGCTCAGAAGGTTGTGCACCAACGCTCAGCCAGTAGGCTACGCGCTCTTGGTTCACGGACAGACGAACTTCTTGACCACGAGCAACAGGGTTGAAGAAACCAACCTGTTCCTTGTGCGAACCGTCGCGCGGGTTGCGGCTGTCGGTTACGGTCAAGTGGTAAAACGGGCGCTTTTTGGAGCCGCCAAGGGCAAGACGGATTGTTAGCATGTGAACATCGTTCCTGTAGTCGGTGCTGCAAATCTAAAGGCACAGCGGGCATAGGTGCCCGAAAGGCCGCATATTCTAAGGAATATCCGGACTTTTGCAAATGTCTTTTTCCGGCGGCCTATCGGTCGCCATCCAGATTTGCTATAGAGCCGTCGTTGAAAACGGCCAGTCAGCTCCCGCCAAGTGCGGGTTTGCTGGAGATCCCACTTCCATGTGGGAGATGCAAGGGCAAGCCCTTGCGTGAATACTTTACATTTTCGGCATGCCGCCGCCGGGCAACATACCGCCCATGCCGCGCATCATTTTGGCCATTCCGCCTTTCGCGGAAAATTTCTTCATCATCTTCTGCATTTGCTTGTGCTGCTTGATCAAGCGACCGATGTCCTGCACCTGAGTGCCGGAACCCATGGCGATCCGGCGCTTGCGCGAACCGCTGATCAGTTCAGGGTCGCGGCGCTCGGCCGGGGTCATGGAGTTGATGATGGCTTCCATTTGCTTGAATTGTTTCTCTGCCGCGCCTTGGGCATTGCCCATTTGCGCCAGATTCACACCACCCATGTTCGGCAGTTTGTCCATGAGCCCGCCGAGGCCGCCCATGTTCTTCATCTGTTGCAGCTGATCGCGGAAGTCTTCGAGATCGAAGCCCTTGCCCTTTTTCAGCTTCTTGGCCAGTTTATCGGCCTTGTCTTTATCGAGGGTCTGTTCAGCCTGCTCGATCAGGCTGAGCACGTCGCCCATGCCAAGGATGCGCGATGCGATACGTTCAGGGTGAAACGGGTCGAGCGCTTCGGTCTTCTCGCCCATACCGATGAACTTGATCGGCTTGCCGGTGATGGCGCGTACCGACAGCGCGGCACCGCCACGGGCATCACCATCGACCTTGGTCAGGATCACACCGGTCAGCGGCAGCGCATCGCCGAAAGCCTTGGCCGTGTTGGCGGCGTCCTGGCCGGTCATGGCATCGACCACGAACAAGGTTTCGACCGGGTTGATCGCGGCGTGCAGCGCCTTGATCTCGCCCATCATCTCTTCATCGATGTGCAAACGACCGGCGGTATCGACGATGACCACGTCGATAAATTTCAGTTTGGCTTCTTTGATAGCTGCTTGCGCGATGTCGACCGGCTTCTGACTCAGGTCGGACGGGAAGAAGGTGACGCCAACCTCACCCGCGAGCATTTCAAGCTGCTTGATCGCCGCCGGACGGTAAACGTCCGCAGACACGACCATGACCGACTTCTTCTTGCGCTCTTTAAGGAAGCGCGCCAGTTTGCCGGCGGTGGTAGTTTTACCCGCACCTTGCAAACCGGCCATCAATACGACGGCAGGAGGAACGGCGCTCAGGTTCAAGTCTTCGTTGGCCGCGCCCATCAGGTTTTCGAGTTCGGCCTGGACGATTTTCACGAAGGCCTGGCCCGGCGTCAGGCTGCGCGACACCTCGGTGCCGACAGCACGCTCCTTGACCGAGTTGACGAAGTCTTTGACCACTGGCAAGGCGACGTCGGCTTCGAGCAGCGCCATGCGCACTTCGCGCAAGGTGTCTTTGATGTTGTCTTCGGTCAGCTTGGCCTTGCCGGTGACATGGCGCAGCGTCTGCGAGAGACGGTCGGTTAAGTTTTCAAACATTACGCGATCCTTTCAGGCCCTGTGTAGACCGGGATAATGGCGGCCCAGACCGGAATAAACATTTGCTCGGCGAGCCTGCGGCGTGGGCAGGTCGCGGATTATAGCGAAGACTGCGTCTGGCGGACACCTCGCGATCAGATTGCATGGTCTTTCGTGCGATGTGGGTTCTATGCCAAACTCAGCGCCTTTCGGGCTTGCCTAACAGGATTTATGCTCCCCTTGTCACCCAGTTTGCTTACCACCCTCGCCGCCGCCTGCTTATACGCCGCTGCGACCCTCTATCAAGGCACTCGTCTGGCCAACGGCGCCAAGGCGAACAAACGCCTGCTGGTTACCTTCGGTGTGCTGGCCGTGCTGGCTCACAGTGCCAGCCTGGTCACCTATCTGCTGACACCGATCGGCCTGGCCCTGGACTTTTTCAGCGCCGCCAGCCTGATTGCCGCAGCCGTCATCGCCCTGACGCTGCTGGCCTGTTCTCGGATTCCGGTGGAAAACCTGCTGCTATTGCTGTTTCCGTTGGGCGCCGCCACCGTGATGCTGGCACAGTTCGCCCCCGCCGGTACGGTGCAGATCATTGACGAAGCGCCAGGCATCCTCGCCCATATCCTCTTGTCGATCCTCGCTTACGGCATGTTCACCATCGCCGTGTTTCAATCTTTGCTGCTGCTGGTTCAAGACCATCAGCTCAAACACAAGCATCCATCCGGGCTGATCAAGAACTTCCCGCCGCTGCAAACCATGGAAAGCCTGCTGTTTGGTTTCCTCTGGGCCGGCTGGAGCCTGCTTTCGTTGTCACTGATTTCCGGCTGGTTGTTCGTCGAGAACCTGTTCGCCCAGCACCTGGTGCATAAAACCCTGCTGGCGTGCCTGGCCTGGATCGTGTTCAGCGTGCTGCTTTGGGGGCGCAACCGCCTCGGCTGGCGCGGACACAAAGCCATCCGCTGGACCCTTGCCGGTTTTTGCCTGCTGATGCTGGCGTATTTCGGCAGCAAGCTGGTCCGCGAATACATTCTGCATATCTGACGGGCGGCATTAATGGACGATTTGCCCATAGGGCCGATGCTCGCAGTGCTGGCCCTGCTGATTTTATGGTCGGGACTGTTCACCGCCATCGAAATCGCACAAAAGCACTTGCTGGCCCAACGCACGGCCTCGCGTTCGAGCGACAAACCCGTGGCGAAGCTGAGTTTCCCGCTCAATAGCCTGATCCTCTGCAACACCCTGTGTCGCGCGCTGGTAGTGGTCATCAGCACCTTGCTGGCAATTTTCACCTGGGCACAAAACGGTCCATGGATTGCCTGCCTGGGTGCCAGCGCCGTGCTGCTGGTGTTCGCCGAGTATTTGCCGCGCACCCTTGCCGCGCGCTATCCGGATGCGGTCCTGAGCCTGGGCAATACACTGCTCGCCATCCCCTTGAAGATCGTCTACCCGGCTGCCTGGCTACTCAATGCCGTCAGCCAACTGCTGATACGACCCTTCACCCGCAAAATCAATGTGGTGCAACAAAGCGAAGACGAGGCACCCGCAGATCGGCATGACGATCATGAACACGCCGCCAGTCGCCCGCATTCGCTGTCAGGTATTCATGCGCTGGATAACATCACCGTCAACGATATTCTGGTACCGCGCAGTGACGTCGACGGGATCAATCTGGACGATTCCCTCGAAGAAATCATCGAACAACTGCGCCACAACAGACGTACCCGCCTGCCGGTATTCCACAGCGACATCAATCAGGTCGAAGCGGTGCTCAACACCCGGCAGATCCGTCATTTGCTGGCGGATTCAAGCCTGACCCGGGAAGCGCTGCTGGCCGCCAGTCACGAACCGTACTTTGTACCGGAAAGCACCCCGCTGCAGCTGCAACTGCTGAACTTTCACAAACAGCAGCGACGCTTGGGCATGGTGGTCGACGAATACGGCGAAGTGCTGGGCATCGTGACCCTGGAAGACATACTCGAAGAGATCGTCGGTGAATTCGAAAGCCAGCACAGCCTGGATAATCCGCACATTCATCCGCAGGCCGACGGGCGCCTGGTCATAGAAGGGGCGGCGTCGATTCGCGAATTGAACAAGAGTCTTGGCTGGCATTTGCCCAGCGATGGTCCGAAAACCCTCAACGGGTTAGTGACCGAGGCGCTGGAAACGATTCCAGACAGTGCGGTTTGCCTGAAAATCGGGCGTTATCGGCTGGAGATCCTGGAGACGGAAGACAATCGTGTCACGCGCGTGTTGATCTGGCACACCAGCTCAGTGCCTGCCCTAGCCTCTAGCCGTTAGATCGTTAAAAGATCGCAGCCTCGCTACGCTCGACAGCGCCTACAGTTTGGAGTGCGTTCCTTTTTTGTAGGAGCTGTCGAGCGAAGCGAGGCTGCGATCTTTTCAATATCCATGCCTTGTTCAATCGTTAGCCGCCTTCCTATAATCCGCCTACCCAAGCCCCCGCCGAACCACGTGCTTACCCCGCGCGCAGCAGGTTCCGGCCCGATCATCGGCAATAGCCGCACCACTGCGACGACTGTTCCTACCTTGAACAGCGACCGTATCTGAACCCACATCCCTGGGTATTCGACCATTAATAATTCGCTCCACTGGAGCCCATGACTGTCAGGGATTACCGCATGACGACCAGCACAACGTTCAGCGACACCGCGCCCGTTCAACCAACCAACTCCGCCACCCGAGTAGCCACTGCGAGCTTCATTGGCACGGCCATCGAGTTCTATGACTTCTACGTTTATGCCACCGCTGCAGCGCTGGTAATCGGCCCGGTGTTTTTTCCGCAGACCTCCGGCACCGCCCAGATGCTGTCGGCGTTCCTCACTTTCGGTATCGCCTTCCTTGCGCGACCATTGGGCTCCGCGCTATTCGGCCACTTCGGCGACCGCATCGGGCGTAAATCGACACTGGTTGCTTCCCTGCTCTTGATGGGCGTGTGTACCACGCTGATTGGCGTGTTGCCGGGTTATGACAGCATTGGCGCCTGGGCGCCGATCCTGCTTTGCGTGCTGCGCTTCGGCCAAGGTTTGGGGCTAGGTGGTGAATGGGGCGGTGCCGCATTGCTGGCCACGGAAAACGCGCCCAAAGGCAAGCGTGCGTGGTACGGCATGTTCCCGCAACTCGGCCCATCGATCGGGTTTCTGGCGGCCAACGGCCTGTTCCTGACCCTGGCCATGAGCCTCAACGACGAGCAGTTCCGTTCGTGGGGCTGGCGGATTCCGTTCCTGCTCAGTGCCGCACTGGTGATGGTGGGCCTGTATGTGCGCCTCAAGCTCCACGAAACCCCGGTATTCGCCAATGCCATGGCTCGTCAGGAACGGGTGAAGATCCCGCTGGTCGAGCTGTTCAGCCAATATTGGGCGCCGATGCTGCTGGGTGCCGGTTCGATGGTGGTGTGTTACGCGCTGTTCTACATCTCAACGGTGTTTTCGTTGAGCTACGGTGTTTCGACGCTTGGCTACACCCGCGAAACCTTCCTCGGCCTGCTGTGTTTCGCCGTGCTGTTCATGGCGGCCGCGACACCGCTGTCGGCCTGGGCCAGTGATCGTTTCGGACGCAAACCGGTGCTGATCGTCGGCGGCGTTTTGGCGATTCTGTCCGGATTCCTCATGGAGCCGCTGCTGACGCAAGGCTCGACCTGGGGCGTGGCGCTGTTCCTGTGCATCGAACTGTTTCTGATGGGCGTGACGTTTGCGCCGATGGGCGCGCTGCTGCCAGAGCTGTTCCCGACCCACGTGCGCTATACCGGCGCGTCGGCGGCCTACAATCTGGGCGGCATTGTCGGAGCTTCGGCGGCGCCTTTCTTTGCGCAGAAACTGGTGGCGATGGGCGGTTTGAGTTATGTCGGCGGGTATGTGTCGGGGGCGGCGGTGCTGAGTTTGATTGCAGTACTGTGCCTGAAGGAGACGCGGCATAACGATTTGAATCGGGTTGCCTGAAGCCAAAAGCTTCGCGGGCAAGCCTCGCTCCTACAGGGATCACGTCAAACGACAGTAGTGCGTTCAACAAGTGACCTAATGAAATGGCTACCCCCGCCTCCCCCCTGTGATCGCCCACTAAGCTTTCACCGGGGGCTCATCGGAGATCATTGCCATGAACAACGTAGCTATCGCCGCCATCGACCTAGGAAAAC
>NZ_JACHYG010000010.1:90483-133894 GCF_014192635.1 Pseudomonas sp. Tn43 | reverse complement strand
CTACGTTGTTCATGGCAATGATCTCCGATGAGCCCCCGGTGAAAGCTTAGTGGGCGATCACAGGGGGGGAGGCGGGGGTAGCCATTTCATTAGGTATGTGTTGTTTTTACTTCTTCATCAGTGCCGAGCACGCCGCCTTGTACGCCTCATGCTGATACTTGTTCAGCGTCTGCGGCAGGGCAAAATCGAACTTCTTGTTCTGCGCATTGATGGTCTGGGGCGACAGCAGCGTCACTTCGCAATTTTCCAGCAACTGGAAAATCCCCTCGATCTTGAACGTGGTCGGCCCACCGGCGAATTCGCCTTTCTTGCTGCGCTTCTTGATCACGACCCGGTCGATGGAATTCTCGCGAACAAACGACGCCACCTGAGCGGCAAAGATTTTGACATTGGCGGCTTCGTCATCCTCGTCGAGGGCGATTTTCCTGGTGGCAAGGGCGACGTGACTGAGCGCCTGACCGTCGAGGGAGGCCACGGCGATGATCGCTTCGCTGCCTTTGATTTCAATGCCGCAGATTCTCATTTCAGTCCCTTTTCCTGGCGTTCAACTTACAACTCTAGTTGGTTGGCAGTAATGCCAAAAGCAGCGGCAATTTTTTCACGGGTTGCCTTGCGGGGCTTGGCGACCGTCTCTTGCTGGGCGAAAGCCGGTTGGGAAATGCCCATGCGCTTGGCAACTTCATCCTGCGTAAGGTTCAGGTATTCGCGCCAGGCGCGAATGGGTGTCGCGCCATCGACGATGCGACTGACCACTTCGTGGGGGATCAGATCGGGCTCGATCTTCTGCGCCACATACTGCGCGTAAGGAATGACCACGAATGCCGGTTTTCCCTCCGCGTCGTTGATGATTTGAATTTCAGTAGGTGCGTTCATCGCGTTTTTTGACCTCTTGAATACTGACCACTTTGATCGCGCCATCCCAGTTGAACATGACCCGATAACGACCGACTCGCAGTCGATAGGCGTAATCATGACCAACCAGTACTTTGACATTGCCTACATCAGGCATGCCAGCTAGCGCCGTGATGGCATCACGAACCTGGATCTGATGAACGGAATGCAATTTCAAGAGCTGCTTTACGGCCTTTCGAGTCCAGTGAATGCTGTTCATGGAGAATATAAGTCTTTTATAAGATTTTGCGAATCTTTACTTATATTTTTCAGGTGGCCAATAAACGAAATTTGTCGGGATGTTGCTCGAAAAAAACTGCTTTAACCCTTACTCAGCGAGAGTTGTAGGCATGCTCGGTGACACCTGTGGGAAAGATCTTAATTGAAGGTAAAAAAGCTGGTGGGGCTACCAGCTTTCGACGGACGATTCAGGATCACTCCTGCCCAATCGACTCCAAAAACTCCGACCGCTCGTCACTCATGCGTGCCACGCAATCATTTTGCGCGATGGTGAACGCCTTGCTACCGCTCGTCGCCGGGAATGCTTCGACTGCACAATCCGCGTCGCGGGTTTTCAGCCATTGCTGTTGCGCGGTTTTGATTTTGGCGGTGATGTCGGTCAGTTGCGTCTTGTTGTTGCCGTAAAGCGTTTGCATGCGCTCGGTCAGGCTTTGGTAGTTTTCGCTCAGCAGTTGTTCGGCGGTGGTTCTGCTGTAGGCGGAGCATTCCAGGGTCTGGATTTCGTTTTCGACGGCGTCGCAGGGGTTGTCGTCGGCTTCTTCAGCGGCTTGTACGCCCGTCGCTATCAGTGCCAAAGCCAGGAAGATCGATTTCATTACGCCGCCGCCCCTTAATCCAGTCATGCATTCAGTAAACATCCAGTGCGGCGAATTCTGGCCCAAGCGGGCGACATTGGATAGGTAGGCAACGACGCCTATTGACGACCCTTTGTCGCGGATTGACGCTTTCGGCAAACCCCCTGTCGTTTTTGCACCCGGCTACCCCTGCACCGAGGCATATGCTGGCCCCAAAGCGCCGGCACACGATTCGGCGCATGAATCGCTAATAGGGGACAGCCTGATGAGCCCAGCCGAATTGCACGCCGACAGCATCGTTATCGACGGGCTGATTATTGCCAAGTGGAACCGCGAGTTGTTTGAAGACATGCGCAAGGGCGGTCTGACCGCGGCCAACTGCACCGTGTCGGTGTGGGAGGGCTTCCAGGCCACTGTCAACAACATCGCCGCCAGCCAGAAGCTGATCCGCGAGAACAGCGACCTGGTGATTCCGGTGCGCACCACCGCCGATATCCGCAAGGCCAAGGAGCAGGGCAAGACCGGCATCCTCTTTGGTTTCCAGAATGCTCACGCGTTTGAAGACCAGATCGGCTATGTCGAGGTGTTCAAGCAGCTCGGCGTCGGTATTGTGCAGATGTGCTACAACACCCAGAACCTGGTCGGTACCGGTTGCTACGAGCGCGATGGCGGCCTGTCGGGCTTCGGTCGTGAAATCGTCGCCGAGATGAACCGTGTCGGCGTCATGTGCGACCTGTCCCACGTTGGCTCGAAAACTTCCGAAGAAGTCATCCTCGAGTCCAAGAAGCCGGTCTGCTACTCCCATTGCCTGCCGTCGGGTCTGAAAGTGCACCCGCGCAACAAGTCCGATGAAGAGCTGAAATTCATCGCCGATCACGGCGGTTTCGTCGGCGTAACCATGTTCGCGCCGTTCCTGGCCAAGGGTATCGATTCGACCATCGACGACTACGCCGAAGCCATCGAATACACCATGAATATCGTTGGCGAAGACGCCATCGGCATCGGCACCGATTTCACTCAAGGCCATGGCCAGGACTTCTTTGAATACCTGACCCATGACAAGGGCTACGCCCGCCGTCTGACCAGCTTCGGCAAGATCATCAACCCACTGGGCATTCGCACCGTGGGCGAGTTCCCGAACCTGACCGAAACCCTGCTCAAACGCGGCCACTCCGAGCGGGTGGTGCGCAAGATCATGGGCGAGAACTGGGTGAATGTCCTCAAGGACGTCTGGGGCGAATAAGCCACCGCATTTCTGAATCCTTTCCCCCGGCCGTCCGTGCCGGGGGCAACACAACGAATTTTCTGGAGTTAAGTTTCCATGGCCAAGATCGCCCCGCAATTGCCAATCGAAGTCGACAGCGAAACCGGTGTCTGGACCTCCGACGCCCTGCCGATGCTGTACGTGCCGCGCCATTTCTTCGTCAACAACCACATGGGCATCGAGGAAGTACTGGGCGCCGACGCTTACGCCGAAATCCTTTACAAGGCCGGCTACAAGTCCGCCTGGCACTGGTGTGAAAAAGAAGCCGAATGCCATGGCCTGGAAGGCGTCGCAGTGTTCGAGCACTACATGAAGCGTCTGTCGCAACGCGGCTGGGGCCTATTCAAGATTCAGGACATCGACCTCGACAAAGGCACCGCCAGCGTCAAGCTCGAACACTCCGCATTTGTCTACGTGTACGGCAAGGTCGGGCGCAAGGTCGACTACATGTTCACTGGCTGGTTCGCCGGTGCCATGGACCAGATTCTTCAAGCCCGTGGCAGCTCGATCCGCACCGTTGCAGAACAGGTTTACGGTGGCTCCGAAGAAGGCCACGACGACGGTTTGTTCACCGTCAAGCCGTTGTAAGTCGAGGAACCCGCCATGGCTTTCGAAGCAATGTTTCAACCGATTCAAATCGGCAAACTGACCATCCGCAACCGCGTGCTCAGCACCGCGCACGCCGAGGTCTACGCCACCGACGGCGGCATGACCACCGACCGGTACGTCAAGTATTACGAAGAGAAAGCCAAGGGCGGGATCGGCCTGGCGATTTGCGGCGGTTCTTCCAGCGTGGCCATCGATAGCCCGCAAGGCTGGTGGAAGTCGGTCAACCTGGCCGACGACCGGATCATTCCGCACTTCCAGAATCTGGCCGACGCCATGCACAAGCATGGCGCCAAGATCATGATCCAGATTACCCACATGGGTCGTCGTTCCCGTTGGGACGGCGAGCACTGGCCAACGCTGCTGTCGCCGTCGGGCATCCGCGAGCCGGTGCACCGTGCCACCTGCAAAACCATCGAGCCGGAAGAAATCTGGCGGGTGATCGGCAACTACGCAAGCGCAGCCGCGCGGGCCAAGGCCGGTGGCCTGGACGGCGTCGAGCTGTCTGCCGTGCACCAGCACATGATCGACCAGTTCTGGAGCCCGCGGGTCAACAAGCGTACCGACGAATGGGGCGGCAGCTTCGAAAACCGCATGCGTTTCGGCCTGGAAGTGATCAAGGCTGTGCGCAAGGAAGTGGGGCCGGACTTCTGCGTCGGCATCCGCCTGTGCGGTGACGAATTCCACCCGGACGGCTTGTCCCACGAGGACATGAAACAGATCGCCAAGTACTACGACGACACCGGCATGATCGACTTCATCGGCGTCGTGGGCTCGGGTTGCGACACCCACAACACCCTGGCCAACGTTATTCCGAACATGAGTTATCCACCGGAGCCGTTCCTGCATTTGGCCGCCGGTATCAAGGAAGTGGTGAAGGCTCCGGTTTTGCACGCGCAGAACATCAAGGACCCGAACCAGGCGACTCGAATTCTGGAAGGCGGTTACGTCGATATGGTCGGCATGACGCGCGCCCACATTGCCGACCCGCATTTGATCGCCAAGATCAAGATGGGCCAGGTCGACCAGATCAAACAGTGTGTCGGCGCCAACTATTGCATCGACCGTCAGTACCAGGGCCTGGACGTCTTGTGCATCCAGAACGCCGCGACTTCCCGTGAATACATGGGCGTGCCGCACATCATCGAGAAATCGACCGGTGTGAAGCGCAAAGTCGTGGTGGTCGGTGCCGGTCCTGCCGGGATGGAAGCCGCTCGGGTGGCGGCCGAACGTGGTCACGACGTGACCCTGTTCGAGAAGAAAGAATTCATCGGCGGGCAAATCACTACCGCATCGAAAGCCCCGCAACGGGATCAGATTGCCGGTATCACCCGCTGGTTCCAGCTGGAACTGGCACGTTTGAAAGTCGACCTGCGCCTGGGCGTGGCGGCGGATGCGGCGACCATTCTCGACCTGCGTCCGGACGTGGTGGTGCTCGCCGTTGGCGGTCATCCGTTCCTGGAGCAGAACGAACACTGGGGCGCGGCTGAAGGCCTGGTGGTCAGCAGTTGGGATGTGTTGGACGGCAAAGTCGCACCGGGCAAGAACGTGCTGGTATACGACACCATTTGCGAGTTCACGGGGATGTCGGTTGCCGACTTCCTTGCTGACAAGGGCAGCCAGGTCGAGATCGTCACCGACGACATCAAGCCGGGCGTGGCCATCGGCGGTACGTCGTTCCCGACTTACTACCGCAGCATGTACCCCAAAGAAGTGATCATGACCGGCGACATGATGCTGGAGAAGGTCTACCGCGAAGGCGACAAGCTGGTGGCGGTGCTGGAAAACGAATACACCGGCGCCAAAGAGGAGCGGGTGGTGGATCAGGTGGTCGTCGAAAACGGCGTGCGCCCGGACGAAGAAATCTATTACGCGCTGAAGGAAGGCTCGCGCAACAAAGGCCAGATGGACATCGAAGCCCTGTTCGCGATCAAGCCGCAACCTTCGCTGAGCCAGGCGGGCGACGGCTACTTGCTGTTCCGCATCGGCGACTGCGTGGCGCAGCGCAACACCCACGCCGCCATTTATGACGCACTCCGGCTCTGTAAGGATTTTTGACGGCGTAGCTGCAAGCCGTAAGCTGCAAGCCGCAAGTAAAAGCTCAGCCTCGCCGCTGCTCTTTCTTGCAGCTTGTAGCTTGTAGCTTGCACCTCGCCAGAGGTGACTCTGATGTTGAACACCCTTCTTCCAATCCTGTTGTTCGCTGCCTTGGGCCTGGCTGTCCTGGGCGCGTTGCGGCGGGTGGCTATGTGGCGCCGAGGCCGGGCTTCGAAAGTCGACCTGATCGGTGGCCTGTTCGCCATGCCCAAACGCTACATGGTCGATTTGCACCATGTCGTCGCGCGGGACAAATACATTGCCAATACCCACGTCGCCACGGCTGGTGGTGCGGTGGCTTCCATTGTGCTGGCGATTCTGGTGCATGGTTTTGGCCTGCATAACCGCATCCTCGGTTATGCACTGCTGTTGATGTCGGCGGTGATGTTTGTCGGCGCGATCTTCATGTTCCTGCGCCGTCGCAACCCACCGGCGCGCTTGTCCAAAGGGCCGTGGATGCGCCTGCCGAAAAGCCTGATGGCGTTCTCGGCATCGTTTTTCCTGCTGACCCTGCCGGTCGCCGGCATCCTTCCGGAAAACTTCGGTGGCTGGCTGGTCGCCGCGATCCTCGGCGTCGGGGTGCTCTGGGGCGTGTCGGAACTGTTCTTCGGCATGACCTGGGGCGGGCCGATGAAACACGCCTTCGCCGGGGCCTTGCACCTGGCCTGGCACCGTCGCGCCGAGCGTTTTGGCGGCGGCCGTTCCACCGGTTTGAAGCCGCTGGACCTGAATGATCCGGACGCGCCACTGGGCGTGGAAAAACCCAAGGATTTCACCTGGAACCAGCTGCTGGGCTTCGACGCCTGCGTGCAGTGCGGTAAATGCGAAGCCGCGTGCCCGGCGTTTGCCGCTGGTCAGCCGCTGAACCCGAAAAAACTGATTCAGGACATGGTCGTTGGTTTGGCGGGCGGTACCGACGCCAAATTCGCTGGCAGCCCGTATCCAGGCAAAGCCATCGGCGAACACGGCGGCAATCCGCATCAACCGATTGTCAATGGTCTGGTGGACGCTGAAACCCTGTGGTCCTGCACCACTTGCCGTGCCTGCGTCGAGGAATGCCCGATGATGATCGAGCACGTCGACGCCATCGTCGACATGCGCCGTCACCTGACGCTGGAAAAAGGCGCAACCCCGAACAAGGGCGCCGAAGTCCTGGAAAACCTGATCGCCACCGACAACCCGGGCGGCTTCGCGCCGGGCGGGCGGATGAACTGGGCGGCGGATTTGAACCTGAACCTGCTCAGCGAGAAGAAATCCACCGACGTGCTGTTCTGGGTCGGCGACGGGGCCTTCGACATGCGCAATCAGCGCACCTTGCGTGCCTTCGTCAAAGTGCTGAAAGCGGCCAAGGTCGACTTCGCGGTGCTGGGGCTTGAAGAGCGCGACAGCGGTGACGTGGCACGACGCCTGGGCGATGAAGCGACCTTCCAGCTGTTGGCCAAGCGCAACATCCAGACCTTGGCGAAGTACAGCTTCAACCGCATCGTCACCTGCGACCCGCACAGCTTCCACGTGCTGAAAAACGAGTACGGCGCCTTCGACGGCAACTACCTCGTGCAACACCACAGCACCTACATGGCGGAGATCATTGGCGATGGCGCCCTGAACCTGGGTCAGCACAAAGGCAACAGCGTGACTTATCACGACCCGTGCTACCTCGGCCGCTACAACGGTGAATACGAGGCGCCGCGTGAAGTGCTGCGTGCCCTGGGCATCGAGATCAAGGAAATGCAACGCTCCGGTTTCCGTTCGCGCTGCTGCGGCGGTGGTGGCGGTGCGCCAATCACCGACATTCCGGGCAAACAGCGGATTCCCGACATGCGCATGGAAGACATCCGCGAAACCGGCGCCGAACTGGTGGCCGTGGGTTGCCCACAGTGCACCGCGATGCTCGAAGGTGTGGTCGAACCGCGCCCACTAATCAAGGACATCGCCGAACTGGTGGCTGATGCGCTGCTCGAAGACGCCGCGCCGGGAAAGCCATCGGCACCGGCCAAACGTGAACCTGCGGAGGTGCATTGATGAGCGACATTATCCGCCGCGACCCACGCGCCGAATGGATCGCCCGCAACCGCCTGCACCCGCTGCATGCGGCCATGCAACCGGCGCAACACAGCTGGATGGGGCCTAACGGCATCATCCGCAAGAACCCTCACGGGATCGGTTTTATCGGCCCCAACGGTATCAAACGGATCGACCGCAGCGGTGCTCAGCAGGGCGGGGCGACCAAACGCTCGGCCGCGGTTGAAGTGCAATTGCCGCTGCATCAAGTGGCTGCACCTGCGTTCTACATCAGCGTGGTACCGGACATGGTCGGCGGCCGCTTGAGCAGCCACGACCGCGACTTGCTCGGCCTGGCCCATCAGTTGGCCGGCAAGGACGGCGCGGTATTGGCTGTGGTGTTCGGTGAGCACAAGGAAAACGCCTTCGCCACGGCTGGCGTTGACCGCTTGCTGGTACTGGAAGGCGACGAGTTCAGCGGTTATGCACCGGAACAACGGGTTCAGGGCCTGCGAGCTGTGGATAACCAGTTCAGCCCCCGCCACTGGTTGCTGCCGGACAGCCGCAGCGGTGGTGGCGAATTGGGTCGACGCTTTGCCGCCGCATTGGGCGAACGCCCGGCCACGCGGGTCTGGCAGGTCAAGGATCAGGAGTGTATCGGCCGCGCCGGTGCTGGTTTGCAAGACCTTGCGCGTCCGGTCGCCCGCCTGATTCTGGCGGCTGCCGAATGCGCCGAACCGGTCAGCGAAACCCGTCACGAAGCTTTGCCAGTGGAGTTATCCACAGCGGTCGCCCGCAGCCTGTCGCGGATCGAAGATCTGGGCGCGGTGGCGGTGGACCCGGCGGCGATTCCGATGGCTGAAGCGGAGTTCATCTTCTCCGGGGGCAACGGGGTCAAGGACTGGGAACTTTTCCACAGGACGGCCGAGGCGTTGGGCGCGACCGAAGGGGCATCGCGGGTGGCGGTGGACGACGGCTTCATGGCTCGCGACCGTCAGGTCGGTGCGTCCGGCACTTGGGTCACGGCACGGGTTTACGTGGCGGTGGGCATTTCCGGGGCGATCCAGCACCTGCAAGGTATCGGTGCCTGCGACAAGGTGGTGGCGATCAACCTCGATCCTGGTTGCGACATGATCAAACGGGCCGACTTGTCGGTGATCGGCGAAAGCGCCGAGCTTCTTCAAGCCTTGATCGATGCGGTAGCGGCTTACCGTAATGAAGCCAAGCGCGATGCGGCTTAAGGAAAGGAAAGGGTTATGAGCACGAAAATCATCAGCCTGGTGTCCATCGGCGCCCACCCGACCTCCGGCCGGCCACGTCGCGCCGAGCAAGATGCGCGGGCGGTTGAACTGGGTTTGCAACTGGCTGGGGATAACCTGCAAGTGTTGCATGCCGGCGACGTCGCGGAGCCGGCGCTGCGCGCTTATCTGGGCATGGGCCTGGAACAGCTGCATGTGCTGGAGCAACCGGAAGGCGCGGATGCGCTGCCGGCGTTGACCGCGTATTTGCGCGATGCGGGCGCTCAAGTAGTGCTGACCGGCAGTCAGGCGGAAACCGGCGAAGGCTCGGGCATGTTGCCGTTCCTGTTGGCCGAAAGCCTTGGCTGGCCGCTGGTGGTGGGGTTGGCCCAGGTCGAATCCATCGACGGTGGCTCGGCGCTGGTGCTGCAGGCGCTACCTCGCGGGCAGCGTCGGCGCTTGAAAGTGCGCCTGCCCTTTTTGGCGACTGTGGATAACGCCGCCCCCAAGCCTCGGCAGAGCGCCTACGGTCCGGCACGTCGCGGGGTATTGCAGGCGGATGAAGTCGAAGTGATCGACGATGAACTGCTGGCGATGGCCACACTGCAACCGGCCAAGCCACGGCCCAAACGCTTGAAAGTAATCAAGGCCAAGAGTGGTGCGGACCGCATGAAAGCCGCGACGGCCAAGGCCAGTGGTGGCGGTGGGCAGGTGCTGAAAGGCGTGACCGCGCAAGCGGGCGCTGAAGCCATTCTCAAGTTGCTGATTGAAGAAGGCGTGGTTCGCTGATAAGTCGTCACCATAGATGTAGGAGCCTCTGTGGCGAGGGGGCTTGCCCCCGTTGGGCTGCGCAGCAGTCCTGAAATCTCTGATGTACCAAAGATCATGTGAGTGCTGCGCACTCAAACGGGGGCAAGCCCCCTCGCCACAGAGGTTCGCTCCCACAGAGTGCTCGTGCCGGGCAGATGAAATACCGGAAACGCAGAACCTGAAAATCATCTCACCGAAGTTTATTGGGGAAATAATGGCTGTTGAATTTCGTCCGGCGGTGCGTGCGGATGCGCGGGAAATTGCTCGCTTGTTTCAGATTTCATCGGAAGGTGCGGCGGATTACATCTGGAGCCAACTGGCGCAACCCGGCCAGGACCTGCTGGAGGTTGGTGCCAGTCGTTACGCTCGTGAAGACGTCGACTTCTCCTATCAGAACTGCCTGATCGCGCAGGCCGAGGGAGAGGTCATCGGCATGCTGCACAGCTATGCGATGCGCCACGATCCTCAAGCCGCTCCCGTGACCGATCCGGTTT
This sequence comes from Pseudomonas sp. Tn43, assembly GCF_014192635.1. NCBI lineage: Bacteria > Pseudomonadati > Pseudomonadota > Gammaproteobacteria > Pseudomonadales > Pseudomonadaceae > Pseudomonas > Pseudomonas sp. Tn43. The sequence goes on along the minus strand of NZ_JACHYG010000010.1, from coordinate 123,678 downwards.
TGGCGCCGTACGCCACGATGGAAATCCCCGACACCCTCTATATTTCGAGCCTGGCCCTGCATGAGGGCTGGCGCAATCAGGGCTTGGGTCAACAATTCCTCGCCTACGCCTACGACCGTGCCAATCAGCTGGGGCTCAACGGCTTGAGCCTGATCGACTACGCAGTGAACACCGGCGCCCGACGATTTTATGAGCGCCATGGCTTCCGGATCGTCGATACTTGCCAGATCACGCCCCACCCGATGATTCGGGTGACGGGGGAGGCGTATTTGATGTATCGGCCGTAAGAATATCGAACACCTGCGACAAGCGAGCCTGCTCGCGATGACAGACTGACATTCACCATCGATGTTGCCTGACCCAGGGTTGGGCATTTACCCACAATCCCTGTTAGCGCTTCTGTGGATAACATGTTCGCCCCTCGCTACACCCCATGCCCAGCAAGCCCTGCAGCCTTCCGTACAAAAAATAACCAGCCTAAGCCACGGTTTCTTCGAGCTTTTTCCACAGAGTGATGGCGCTTGCAAGCTGATACTTGCCCCCAATCTCTGTTGGCGCTTCTGTGGATAAGATGTTCGCTGTCCGCTACAAGCTATACAAACCGTGGCTTACAGCGAGTTGATCAAATAATGTTCAATTGCTCGTTTTCCTTCATTGATTCTTGCGCAAACCCGCAATTCTTGCGGCTTTCAGCGGTTTTCCACAGAACCTGCAAAGTTGCCCCCAAAGTCTGTTGGCGCTTCTGTGGATAAGGTGTTCGCCGTCGTCTACGCGCCATATAAACCGTGCCTTGCAGGCTTCTGATTAAAAAATGATCATCGCCTGCATAAAACCCTGCTTGCGGATAAGTCACGGTTTTTCTTCCTTTTTTGTGAATAAATTTGCGCTCTCGTCCACAGTTGTCCCCAATAGCTGTGGGTGGAGATGTGGATAACTTGTTCGCTAAACCCTGCAAGCCACGGCCCCTATAGGCCACAACGCGATAGATCAGATTTCATACAGTTCTAAGGCGCTTCTTGACTTCGATCTGTCGCCTGTCTTCACTCTCATGGCACAAAGGATAGCCGTCACTTATCCACATCTGGTTCAGGGAGAACGCGTGATGGATAGCCAGCCACGTCAGCACCCAAGCCCTTGCGTGACCTGTGTCCCGACACCCGCCACCTTGCTGCGTAAACGGATTCACCGTCGCGCTACCAATCAGCGCGCTCGCCTATAGCACCCGAAGCCTTTCCATACCCTGACGCCGCTGCCGTTGAGGCTCGACCGTGCCCGGCGACCAGGTGTTTGTTCGTTTATCGATTGCAGGCAACCACAGAGTTGCCCACCTGCCTGAGAGGAAATGACCCATGCCACGGATCGCCACGCCCATCAGCGACATCAAGGAACATTACGACGTGATTGTCATCGGCTCCGGCTACGGCGGCGGGATCGCGGCCTCGCGACTGTCCCGGGCCGGCAAGCGGGTGTGCCTGCTGGAGCGGGGCCGGGAAATCCAGCCCGGCGAATACCCCAATACGATGTTGGCGGCCACCGAAGAGTTGCAAGTCCATGACCCGGACGGGCACATCGGTTCGCGTACCGGGCTGTTCGACCTGCACGTCAATGCCCAGCAAAACGTGGTGGTCGGTTGCGGCCTGGGCGGCACGTCGCTGATCAATGCCAACGTTGCGCTGGAACCGGAGCCCGGCGTGTTCGACGATCCGCGCTGGCCGCTGGCAGTGCGTGAACACCGGGACACGTTACTCAAGGATGGGTACGCCCGCGCTCGGGAAATGCTCAAGCCCAATCCCTACCCAAGCACCTCGCCGGTGCTGCCGAAACTGGAGGCCAACAAAAAATCTGCGGAGTATCTCAAGCAAGGGGCGCATTTCTACAAACCGCCGATCAACGTGACCTTCGACAAACTGCCGAACAATCTCAACCACGTCGGCGTCGAGCAACTGCCATGCAACCACTGCGGCGACTGCGTGTCGGGCTGTAACAACAAGGCCAAGAACACCACGCTGATGAATTACCTGCCGGATGCCTGGAACCACGGCGCAGAGATTTTCTGTCAGGCCGAGGTGCGACATCTGGAACGCGACGCCGACGGCTGGGTCGTGCATTTCCAGTACCTGGACAGCGGCCGCGAGAAGTTCTCGGCACCGACGCTGTTCGTCAAGGCTGACGTCGTCGTGGTTTCGGCGGGCACCCTGGGTTCCACCGAAATTCTCCTGCGCTCGCGGGACAAAGGTTTGTCGACGTCCAATCAGCTCGGCGAGAACATGAGCGGCAACGGTGACATTCTCGGCTTTGGCCACAACTGTGACCAAGCGATCAACGGCATCGGTTTCGGCGCCCATCCGGCCAGTGAAATGAAACCGGTCGGCCCGTGCATCACCTCGATCATCGACATGCGCACCGAAGGCGACTGGCGCAGCCGCATGGTCATCGAAGAAGGCTCGATCCCCGGCGCACTCGGCCGGCCGATGGTGCCAAGCATGGCCGCATTCGCCGGTTTGATCGGCAAGCCCACCGATGACAGCTTCGCCGGCAAGCTCAAGTACGCCGGGCGCGAAACCGAAAGCTTCCTGCGCGGCCCGTATCACGGCGCTCTGCACAACATGCAGACCTACCTGATCATGAGCCACGACGACGGCAAGGGTCGCATGGTGCTCGACAGTAAGGATCAGTTGCGCATCGACTGGCCGGGTGTTGGCGAGCAGGAAAACGTCAAACTCGGTAACGAGCGACTGCACCAGAGCACCAAGGCATTAGGCGGGATCTGGGTGGAGAATCCGATCTGGACCGAGCTGCTCAAACACAGCATCGTTTCCGTTCACCCGTTGGGCGGTTGCGTGATGGGCGAGGACGCGGAGCAGGGCGTGGTCAACCACAAGGGGCAGGTATTCAGCAGCACCCGTGGCACCGATGTCTACGCCGGGTTGTACGTGGCCGACGGTGCGGTGATTCCGACTTCCCTGGCGGTCAATCCGCTGCTGACCATTTCTGCCGTGAGCGAGCGCAACATGGGGCTGCTGGCGGCCGATCGCGGTTGGCACATCGACTACACGCTGCCTTCGGCACCGCGCAAACAGGTGGCGCCGCCGACCCTCGGCGTGCAGTTCACCGAAACCATGAAAGGCTATTTCTCCAAAGCGTTCACTCAGCCTCAAGGCACAGATCTCAAGCTCTACGAAGCGGCGGCCAAACGTGGCGAGTCGGAGAACTCGCCGATCGAGTTCACTTTGACCATCACCGCCAACGACCTCAACCGCATGATCAAGGAACCGGAACACGCCGCAACGTTGGTCGGCACGCTCGATGCGCCGGCTCTGTCACCGGAACCGCTGACCGCCAGCAATGGCGTGTTCAACCTGTTCGAGGAATATCAGGAACAGGTGGGCGTGCGGCACATGAATTACGACATGAAACTGACCGCCGAGGACGGCAGCGATTATTTCTTCAGTGCGTTCAAGACCGTGCCCGAAGACAACGGCGTGCTGAATGTCTGGCACGACACCAGCACCCTTTACGTGACGCTGTATCGCGGGTCGGCCAAGAGCGGTGAAGTGCTGGGCTCGGGGGTGATGCACATCCATCCCGCCGATTTCGCCAAGCAGATGACCACCATGAAGGTGCTCAACGCGCGCAACGAACGCGAGCGCATCGAAGGTCTGGCGCGGTTCGGCAAGTTCTTCGCCGGCATCTTGTGGGAGAGCTACGGCGGGGTATTCGCTGGCGACATTTACTTCAATCCCGATGCACCGCCGCGGCAGAAACGCCCATTGGATGCGCCGGTGCCCAGCGTGCAGTTCTTCCAGACCGAAGACGACGTACAGCTACGCCTGACCCGCTATCAGGGTGGCAGCAAAGGGCCGGTGATGCTGGTGCATGGCTTGGGGGTGGGTTCGAATATTTTCTCCACCGACACCATCCAGACCAACCTGCTGGAGTACTTGTGCAAGCATGAATACGACGTCTGGTTGCTGGATTTCCGGGTCAGCATTCTGATACCGGCCAGCAAGCACGAATGGAACGGCGATCAGATTGCGCAGTACGACTTCAAGGCCGCCATCGCGCAGATCCAGCAAGCGACCAAGGCCGCGGACGTGCAATGCGTGGTGCATTGCTACGGGGCGACGACTTTCTTCATGTCGCTGCTGGCCGGGTTGCAGGGCGTGCGGTCGGTGGTGTGTTCGCAGATTGCCGCGGATACGGTGGTCGCCACGGCAACCGGGCTCAAGGCCGGCCTGCACCTTCCGGGGATGCTTGACGCCATCGGCATCAAATCCCTCACCGCGTATGCCGACAACAAGGAGAGCTGGTTCAACAAACTTTACGACAAGGCCCTCAACGGCTACGCCCGCATCGAGGCCCAAGGCTACTGCACCAACCCTGTGTGCCATCGCATCACTTTCATGTACGCATCGCTGTACCGCCACGACACGCTCAACGACACCCTGCACGACAACCTGCATGAGCTGTTCGGCGAATCGAACATGCAAACCTTCGAGCACCTGGCGTTGATCCTGCGCAAAGGCCATCTGGTGGATTTCAAAGGCCAGGACGTCTACATGCCGCACTTCGACCGGCTGACCATGCCGATCTGTTTCATCAGCGGCGAAGACAACCAGTGCTACCTGCCGGAAAGCACGCTCAAGACCTATGAGCGCGTGTGCAAAGCCCATGGACCGGAGCGCTACAGCCGGCATGTGGTGCCGGGTTACGGGCATATCGACTGCATGTTCGGCAAGAATGCGGTGCTCGATGTGTACCCGATCATCCTGCAGCATCTGGAGAAAACCGCCCTCGGCTAGCACTGCTTACCTGTGGCCGGGTGCTTGTTGTGGCGAGGGGGCTTGCCCCCGTTGGGCCGCGAAGCGGTCCAAAATTGGCAAATGCGGTCATTCAGGAACACCGCGATTGCAGGTTTCACGACTGCTTCGCAGCCGAACGGGGGCAAGCCCCCTCGCCACAAAAGCCTCTAGCCACAGGTATGTGCCCACTCAAGATTTGTTGGTGGATTGGGTCAAAAGGAAATGGATGCCATGGACAGTTACATCCGCTGGTTTCAACGCTTCATCTGGCTAGGCATTGTGATGAACATGGTCTTCGCAATTCCGGCGCTGTTCGCGCCGGCGTTGCTGACCTCGATGCTCGGGATGCCGCCGCAACTCTCCGATCCATGGCTGGAAAACGCCGGCATGCTGCTGGTGGGGATCAGCCTGTTCTACATGCCGTCAGGTTTCAACGCGCCAAAATACGTCGTGCATTCATGGCTGTGCGTGCTGTCCCGATTGGTTGCCGTGGCGTTCTGGATCTACCTGATCAACACCAGCAACCAGGCTCAGGTATTCGTGCCAATGCTGCTGGGCGATCTGAGCCTGTTCCTGATCCTGGGGGGTCTGCTGTACCTGGGTAGCGCGCCGGCCAATCGACCCTGGGCATTGCTCCGCGACGGCTGGCATGCGTGGCGCGCAGCCTGGGCGCGACGCTGGCAGCGGCACAGCTTCAAAGTCGCCACACTGGTCGTGGTGCTGGCGCTGGGATTTATCGGTTACGAAACCTGGTACCAGATGCTGCGGGTGGTGCCGGCAGAGCAATACGCCTCCGATGAGGACCACTACAAATACGGCGCCATCGGCCTGGGCATCGAAGCGCGGATTCCCTATTACCTGTTCGCCGTATTGCCACAGATGTGCCCGGATAAGCTGCCGAAACCCGGCGGCTACGAAGTTTTTGGTTTCCTCTATGAGAACGGCAAGGACCTGCCGATCGGCATGGCCAAGCGGCAGATCGGTTACCCGACCGTGGAACCCAACTGTGCCCTGTGCCACACCGGTTCCTACCGGGCCACTACCAGCGACGTCGCCATCCCGGTGGCCACCGCGCCGGCCAATACCCTGCAGCTGCAGGCCTTCCAGTGGTTTGCCTACAATTGCGCCAGTGACCCGACATTCACCCCTGAGGCGGTGATGACGGCGATCAACAGCAAGTTCCAGCTCGGATTCTTCGAGCGCCTGTACAACCGCTACGTGATCATTCCGATGGCCACGAGCGCGCTGGTCAAGCAGAAGCAGGCCTATGCCTGGCAACGCCTGCGCGCCCCGCAAGGGCCGGGGCGCACCGACACGTTCAACCCGACGAAAATGGTGGTGTTCGGCTTCCCGGATGACTCGACCATCGGCACCGTCGACTTGCCGCAAGTCTGGAACCAGAAGCCTCGGGAATCGCTGTACCTGCACTGGGACGGCAACAACAACGACATCCATGAGCGTAACTACGCGGCGGCCATGGCCGTGGGCGCAACGCCCGAGTCGGTGTTGCCGACCAGCTTCAATCGAGTGACCAACTGGCTGCTGGGCCACAAGGCGCCGGCCTGGCCGTTCGCGCTGGATCAGGCCAAGGTCGCACGGGGCAAACCGGTCTGGGAAAACAACTGCGCCGGTTGTCATGATTTCGGCCGCACCGACACCGGCCAGGTCACCACCAACATTGAGGAACTGGGCACCGATCCCCATCGGCTGAACTCGTTCACCAATGGTTTGGTGACGGCTTTCCATGGCTTCAAGAAATCGCCGTTCGACTTTGGCGCCTACCGCAAGACCCAGAGCTATAGCAACACACCCACCGACGGCGTCTGGTTGCGCGCGCCGTACTTGCACAACGGTTCGGTGCCGACCCTGTGGGATTTGTTGCAACCACCGGAAAAGAGACCGCTGGTGTTCTTCACCGGCTCCGATGTGTACGACCAGGACAAAGTCGGTTTCGTCACCAGTGGCCAGCAGATGAAGGCCTCGGCGGACTTCAAATACGACACGCGCCTGGAGGGCAACCACAACGGCGGCCACCTGTACGGCACGCAACTGTCGGAGCTCGATAAGCGGGCGCTCATCGAGTTCATGAAAACCCTGTAATTCCACTACGGATGGAGGAACGCGACATGTCATTGGTCAGTCATTGGGAGCACGAGTACGATAAGGTCAAGCTGCGTCTGCACGGCGTGGTCACTCGTCTGGAAATGGCCTGGAAGAAGCTCGTCAGCGAGCTTGAACCCAAGGAGTACGAGGCCATCGTCGCGCTGTTGAAACGGGGCCACGATCAGGCGCACTACGTCCTCAAAAACGGCGACTTGCCCGACGATCAACCGAGTGTGCCGTGGGAGTTGGCCCACGGATTGTCGATCCTGCATATCGGTAACGCCACTCCCTTGCCGCAATCGGCAGACGAGCTGCAAACCCGAGTGCTCAAGGACGGCAGCTTGCTCGGTTGTCGCAAATGGGAACTGCTGGATCTGTTGTGGAGCGAGGCGCTGCTCAAGTGGATCGAGAACCTGCGGCATCACGCACCGTTCGCCACCAACCCGGCGTTGATGCGCATGGACAGTGACGTGACCCTGGCCATCGCCGGCGACTGGGGCACCGGGCCGTTCGACAGCCATGCGCCGGCGGTATCGGTGGCCAACCAGATGCAACTGGCCCAGGCCGATTTCACCGTTCATCTGGGGGATGTGTATTACGCCGGCACCCACTCCCAGGAAGACGTCGACATGGTCGGCTGGCCCATGGGCAAGCAGGGCTCGTTCACCCTCAACTCCAACCACGAGATGTACAGCGGCGCGCATGGTTATTTCAAGGAATTGGCCAAGCGTTTTCCGGCGCAGCAGGGCACCAGTTATTTTGCGTTGTACAACGATGACTGGCTGGTGATCGGCCTCGACACGGCGTATGCCTCGGATCCGATTAACCTGTACATGGACGGTGCGCTGAACCAGGAGCAGATCGACTGGATGAAGGGGCTGCCTCAGCGCAAGAAAATCATGGTGCTCAGTCATCATCAGGGGTTCGACATTACCGGGCACAACAAGACGGCGCTGTACCAACCGGTGTGCGATGCCTTGGGGCGTGAGCCGGATTACTGGTATTGGGGGCATCTGCACAACGGCATCTGCTATGCCGCACAAGGCGGGCTGCATGCGCGCTGCGCCGGGCACGGAGCGATTCCCTACGGCAATGCCAGCGAGCTGAACGGGCATTCGCGGGTGCTGTGGTCGGAAACGCAAAATGCGCGGGATGAGGCGTACCCGGATCGGGTGTTGAACGGTTATGTGAAGGTGCGGCTGGTGGGGGAAAACATCGAGGAGACGTTTATTGGCGAGGATGGATCGGTGCGGTGGTGTTCGTCAGCCCATTGATCATTCCCACGCGGAGCGTGGGAACGATCAGCGTGACAGGTCAGCCTTGAACCGGAACCCCTTTGAGGTACGGCGCAGGCTCGGCCCCAAGGTTGTTCAGCATGCGCTCGCTGTACCAATCCACAAAGTTCACCACGCCAAACTCATAGGTCTTGGAGTAAGGCCCTGGCTGGTACGCGGTGGAGTTGATGCCGCGCTGGTTTTCTTCGGCCAGGCGACGGTCCTGGTCGTTGGTCGCATCCCAGACCTGGCGCATGCGCTCCACATCGTAGTCCACGCCTTCGACCGCGTCCTTGTGCACGATCCACTTGGTGGTGACCATGGTTTCCTGAGCGCTGATCGGCCACACGGTGAACACGATGATGTGGTCGCCCATGCAGTGGTTCCACGAGTGCGGCAGGTGCAGGATGCGCATCGAGCCCAGATCCGGGTTCTTGATGCGGCCCATGAGTTTGGCGCAGCCCTGTTTGCCATCCATGGTCATCGACACGGTGCCCTTGAGCAGCGGCATGCGCACGATGCGGTTACGCAGGCCGAAACTGGCGTGAGCGTAAGGAATCTTCTCGGCTTCCCAGGCGGCGGCCGACGCAGCGACGTGGTCCTTGAAGGCCTGGTCGGCACGCGGGTCGGTGACGTCGTCCCATTCCAGCAGGGTTTTCAGCAGTTCCGGGTGCGACGCGTTGCAGTGGTAGCACTCGCGGTTGTTTTCCAGCACCAGTTTCCAGTTGGCTTTCTCCATCAAGGTGGTTTGCACCGCCACCTTGGTGTTTTCCATGTCGTACGGTTCCATGTAATGGTTCAGCGTCGACAGGAAGTCATCAATGGCCGGCGGGTTTTCCGACAGGCTGATGAAGATGTAGCCACCCGCGGTCTTTACGTTTACCGGCTTGAGGCCGTATTGCTTCATGTCGAAGTCGGCGCCCATCTCGGTGCCGGCGAACAGCAGGCGACCGTCCAGCTCATACGTCCACTGGTGATAGTGGCAGACCAGCTTGGCGACTTTGCCTTTTTCGCTGGTGCACAGCCGTGAACCACGGTGACGGCAGACGTTGTGGAACGCATGGACCACGCCATCGGCGCCACGAATCACGATGATCGGGTTCTTGCCGACTTGCAGGGTCAGGTAGTTGCCCTTGGTCGGGATCTCGCAGGTCATGCCGGCGATCAACCACTCTTTCTGAAAGATTTCCTGCATGTCGATATCAAACAACCGCTCGTCAGAGTAAAACGGCTGCGGCAGCGAGAAAGTGCGCTCGCGCTCTTGCAGCATCTGCGCGGTGGCCTTGCGTGCGGGTTCCAGTGGATCGCCCAGGCTCAGGGTAGTGGTGACGTCCATCGTGTGTTTCCTCAAGGCCATCTGCGTGGCCGCGAAAGTGGCTGATCAGGTTTGCTACGCAAGGTGTAAAGGTTATCTCTTGGTATGGGGCGAGTGTGGGGCCGGCGCTCGCCAGAACCTTATCCATGGGCGACATGGCCCAATCTGTTCCCGACGCGTAACCCCCGGTAATTGGGGGCTGGTCGCGATAAGTATGTGAATGTCGCAGATAGGTAAATGGAGGGGCTGCGCTATAAGCAGAATCGCCAACATAAAGGCCGGTAGTCGGCCGTGGAGAACAGCATGTCCAACAGCTTCCTGAATCCGGTAACCACCCAGACCTGGGCCAATGGTCGACACATCGTCCGTTGCGTCAAAGTCATCCAGGAAACCTGGGATGTGCGCACCTTCTGCTTTATGGCCGACCAGCCGATCATGTTCTTTTTCAAGCCGGGGCAATTCGTCACCCTGGAGCTGGAAATCGAGGGCGTGCCGATCATGCGTTCGTACACCATTTCGAGCTCGCCGTCGGTGCCATACAGCTTTTCGGTGACCATCAAGCGCGTGCCGGGGGGCAAAGTCTCCAACTGGCTGCACGACACTCTGCATGAAGGCCAGGAGCTGGCGGTGCACGGGCCGGTCGGGCTGTTCAACGCCATGGACTTCCCTGCGCCGAAAGTGCTCTACCTCAGTGGCGGCGTCGGTATTACGCCGTGCATGTCCATGGCCCGTTGGTTCTACGACACCAACGGCAATGTCGACATGGTATTCATCCACAGCGCCCGTTCACCGAAAGACATCATTTACCACCGTGAGCTGGAACACATGGCGTCGCGGATCGACAACTTCAGCCTGCACCTGATCTGCGAGAAGCATGGTCTGGGCGAGCCGTGGGCCGGTTATCGCGGTTACCTGAACCACAAGATGCTCGAACTGATGGCGCCGGACTTCCTTGACCGCGAAGTCTTCTGCTGCGGCCCGACCCCGTACATGAACGCGGTCAAGCGCATGCTTGAGGCGGCGGGTTTCGACATGAAGCGTTATCACGAGGAATCCTTCGGCGCGACGCCGCCGGAAGCCCGCGCTGATGCAGTGGAGCAAGCCGAACAAGCAGCGGATGCTCCGGAAGTCGATGCGGCGGATCTGCATCAGGTGGAATTCACCGCCTCCGGCAAGAGCATTCGCGTGGCGCCGGGCGAAACCGTGCATGCGGCGGCGGCCAAGCTTGGCTTGCTGATCCCGAAAGCCTGCGGGATGGGGATCTGCGGGACGTGCAAGGTAATGAAGCTGGGCGGCGAGGTCGAAATGGACCACAACGGCGGGATTACCGAGGAAGACGAAGCCGAAGGGTTCATCCTGTCGTGCTGCAGCGTGCCGAAGGGCGACGTGCGGATCGAGTACTAAATAACGCTTCATCTTTGATGGCTGCCGACCTGTAGGAGCTGCCGAAGGCTGCGATTTTTTGACCTTTTTTAAGATCAAGATCAAAAGATCGCAGCCTTCGGCAGCTCCTACAGGGGCCGGCAAAAAAAGGGGGGCGCTTCAATCAGTCGACAAACAGATCCGTCATCAGTTTGTCGGTGGAATCAGGCGCAAACCGATACCCTTCAAAATCCGTCACGCCATGCTCCCGCAGAATCTCCTCATCGATCAGCAACCGCCCGGTGATGCTGCGACCACCGCTGTCCAGAATCACATGGGCGGCATCTGCCATGATCGCCGGTGTGCGCGCATGTTTGAACGACTCGCGTGACCCCAACTGAAATTCAATGGCCGCCGTGGCAATCATGGTCTGTGGCCACAGGGAATTGACGCTGATGCCGTAGTTGGCGAACTCCTCGCTCATGCCCAGGGTCAGCATGCTCATGCCGTATTTGGTCACCGTGTAGGGGCTGTATTGGGCGAACCACTTGGTGGCCAGATTCAGCGGCGGCGACAGGTTGAGGATGTGGCCGCCAGTTATTTTCAGATAAGGCAGGGCGGCCTGGCTGCACAGCAGCACGGCGCGGGTGTTGATCTGGTGCATCAGGTCGAAGCGCTTGAGTTCAATGTGTTGCACGCCGGTCAGCTTGATTGCCCCGGCATTGTTGATCAACGCATCGATGCCGCCGAAATGCGCGCTGGCGTCGGCCATGGCCTGGCGCACGGTAACTTCATCACGCACATCCACCTGCAAGGCCAGTGCCTTGCCTCCCGCGGCTTCAACTTCCGCCGCCACGCTGAAAATGGTGCCGGGCAGTTTGGGATGAGGGGCGGCACTTTTGGCGGCAATCACGATGTTGGCCCCATCGCGGGCGGCCCGCAGCGCAATCTCACGCCCGATACCACGGCTGGCGCCGGTGATGAACAGGGTTTTGCCTTGTAATGACATGCGTACGCTCCTGATTGTTGTATCGATGCGGATCGAAACGGCTCGCCAGTCAATGTAGACCAACCTTGCGGGATCATTGATCGTTCCCACGCTCCGCGTGGGAATGATCAGGTTTGGGGGGCTATGAGCCTCAATACCAACGCTGTATTTCGATCAGCCCCTCCATCCCTGCATGATTCCTCGCACTGGAATAGCGCCAATGCTCCGGCAGATCTACGTACCCACGCTTAACCGGGTTGTAGTGGATGTAATCCAGCTTTTGGCGCATCACCGTTTCGCTGTACACCATCTCTGCGTGTGAACCTTCCTGCCACAACTGATAAACCCGATCTTTCTTATGAGCGCGCTTGCTGAAACGCAGGCGCTGCAACGCGCGCTCTGCGCCTTTGTTTTGCAGATCGTCGATGATTTGGCGGGCGGTGAAGGATTTGAACTGGCGCAGGCATTTGCTCAGGTCTGGAGCTTCGGCAACGAAATGCAGATGGTTTTCCAGGACGACGTAACCATACAGCTTTAGACCTTGGCAGGTTTGTTGATAGCGCCAGCAATTGAGCAGGTGATCGACAATGTAGGGGCGGATAAACAGTGGGAGCCATTCCATGATTGTGCAGGTCAGGAAATGGGGTTTGTCGGGTTCGGTGATGGTGTAGCGGCTTCGGCCCATGGATGCATTCCTTTGCGGGGGAATGACTAGGGTGAACGGGGTTGCGTGAGGGGGCTAGAGGACAGCGCCGCGCAGTGAGTAAGAAATTGCGATGCGCCACCGTGATCGTTCCCACGCTCTGCGTGGGAATGCAGCCCGTGACGCTCTGCGTCACTGCGGTATTGGGCATTGCGTCGGCGTTGAGGCAGGAACGCGGAGCGTCCCAAGAGGCATTCCCACGCAGAGCGTGGGAACGATCAGTACAATCAGGTCGACATGACGTGCCGAATATCCGTCGCCAATTCCCGTACGCGTTCTTCTTCGGTGTCCCACGAGCACATGAACCGTGCGCCGCCGTTGCCGATGAAGGTGTAGAAGCGCCAGCCCTTGGCGGTCAGTGCGGCAATGGCCGGTTCCGACAGTTGCAGGAACACGCCGTTGGCCTGCACCGGAAACATGAGTTCCACGCCCGGAATGTCGCTCACCAGTTCGGCCAGCAGCTGTGCGCAGTGGTTGGCGTGGCGAGCATATTTGAGCCAGGCATCGTTTTCCAGAATCCCGACCCACGGTGCCGAAAGGAAGCGCATCTTCGACGCCAGTTGTCCGGCTTGCTTGCAGCGGTAATCGAAGTCTTCGGCCAGTTTGTGGTTGAAGAACAGAATCGCTTCGCCCACCGCCATGCCGTTTTTCGTGCCGCCGAAGCACAGCACGTCAACGCCGGCCTTCCAGGTCAGGTCGGCTGGCGAGCAGCCAAGAAACGCGCACGCATTGGAGAAGCGAGCGCCGTCCATGTGCAGGTTCAGGCCCAGTTCTTTGCACGTGACGCTGATGGCGCGGATTTCTTCCGGGGTATACACGCTGCCGACTTCGGTGGCCTGGGTCAGGGTCACGACACGGGGTTTGGGGTAGTGGATGTCCTGGCGCTTGAGGGCTATTTCGCGGATCGATTCCGGCGTCAGCTTGCCGTTTTCGGTGCGGGCAATGAGCAGCTTGGAACCGTTGGAGAAAAACTCCGGTGCACCGCATTCGTCGGTTTCGACGTGGGCGGTTTCCGAGCAGATCACGCTGTGGTAACTCTGACACAGTGAAGAGAGCGCCAATGAGTTGGCCGCGGTGCCGTTGAAGGCGAAGAACACTTCGCAATCGGTTTCGAACAGTTTGCGGAATTGATCGGCCGCGCGGGCGGTCCACTCGTCGTCGCCATAAGCGCGTTGGTGGCCGTGGTTGGCCTGTTCCATGGCAGCCCAGGCTTCAGGGCAGATACCGGAATAGTTGTCGCTGGCGAATTGTTGGCTCTTGTCGGTCATGGCCGGCTTCCGTGGTCGAGGCTCTTATGGTGAAGAGCATCGTGGTCAATGATGGTGCGCACTTTACCCAAGATCGTCAGGAGAGCACACGGGATGATGCTGTCAGAAAAATACGGGCAATTATGCACATGACGCAACGGGACGGGGCGCTGGATCTGCTCAAATGGCTGGCGCTGCTGAGCATGGTGCTCGATCACCTGCGATATGTCGGTTACTCCGTCGATCTGCTGTATGTGCCGGGCAGAATGGCGTTCCCCTGGTTCTGCCTGGCGATGGCGGCGAACCTGTCGCGGGCTCGCCCGGTAACCACTGACGGGCAGTGGCGCTACTTCGGTTGGTTGTTGCTGTTTAGCGCGGTCAGCGAAATCCCTTATCGGATGTACATTCCGGATCACAACACCTTAAACGTGTTGCCCACGCTGATTCTGGGGCTGTTGGTCGCCCTTGGCTGGCAGAACCGGATGCTTGCGTCGCGTCTGTTGGCGGCCGGTGCCTTGTTGTTGGCGGCACTGTTCCCGGAGCGACTGATGTTCGGTTTCTTTGGCGTGCTGTTGCCGCTGACGATGTTGTGGGTGATTAACCGCCCGTGGTATTTCAGCCTGCTGCCGGGGCTGGTCTGCCTGGCGGCGAATCAGTGGCAAGTGCTGTATTACGCTGCGCGACTTCACAGCAATCCAGCCATCCTCGGGATTGCCGCTTGTCTGATCGCGCCATTGCTGGGGCTGTTGCTATTGCGACACGCCCAAGACATTCGGCCGCCGCCGATGCGCCGTTGGGCGTATGGGCTCTATCCCGCACATTTCCTCGTGCTTCTGGCCTTGCGCCAGCTTATCGCCTGACCCCTGGGCTTCTAAAGAGGGGCGCAAAACCCCGTGGGAGCGGGCTTGTCCGCGATGGCGGCATCCTATCCAGCATTGATGTCAGATGACCCACCGCTATCGCGGGCAAGCCCGCTCCCACAGGGATCCTTTCTGATTTGAAGGTTGTGTTCGGCATGCCATTTCTCGCCATGTCGTAAACGCACCTTTGCGTGGCGTCCATAGGCATTTGACCTGTCTGCGCCGGTCATACCATCGCTTCCAAAGGGCACTGCCGTAATGCCAGGGCCTTACCGAGACGAATGGCGCATAGATGCCGCTGGGAGAGACGCGATGTTCAGCAAGCAAGACCAGATCCAAGGTTACGACGATGCACTGCTGGCGGCGATGAATGCCGAGGAGCAACGCCAGGAAGATCACATCGAACTGATCGCGTCCGAGAACTACACCAGCAAGCGCGTGATGCAAGCGCAAGGCAGCGGCCTGACCAACAAATACGCCGAAGGCTATCCAGGCAAGCGCTACTACGGCGGCTGCGAGCACGTCGACAAGGTGGAAGCCCTGGCCATCGAACGCGCCAAGCAACTGTTCGGTGCCGACTACGCCAACGTCCAGCCACACTCCGGCTCTTCGGCCAACAGCGCCGTGTACCTGGCCCTGCTGCAAGCCGGCGACACCATTCTGGGCATGAGCCTGGCCCATGGCGGTCACCTGACCCACGGCGCCAAAGTGTCGTCCTCGGGCAAGCTGTACAACGCCGTGCAGTACGGCATCGACACCAATACCGGTCTGATCGACTACGACGAAGTCGAGCGCCTGGCCGTCGAGTGCAAGCCGAAGATGATCGTTGCCGGCTTCTCGGCCTATTCCAAGACCCTCGACTTCCCGCGCTTCCGCCAGATCGCCGACAAGGTCGGTGCACTGCTGTTCGTCGACATGGCGCACGTTGCCGGTCTGGTCGCTGCCGGCCTGTACCCTAATCCGTTGCCGTACGCCGACGTGGTCACCACCACCACCCACAAGACCCTGCGTGGTCCGCGTGGCGGCCTGATCCTGGCCAAGTCCAACGAAGAAATCGAGAAGAAGCTCAACGCTGCCGTGTTCCCTGGCGCTCAGGGCGGCCCGCTGATGCACGTTATCGCCGGTAAGGCGGTGTGCTTCAAGGAAGCGCTGGAGCCAGGCTTCAAGGCTTACCAGCAACAAGTGATCGACAACGCCCAGGCGATGGCCGGCGTATTTATCAAACGCGGCTACGATGTAGTGTCCGGCGGTACCGATAACCACCTGTTCCTGGTCAGCCTGATCCGTCAGGGCCTCACCGGTAAAGAGGCGGACGCAGCACTCGGTCGCGCCCACATTACCGTGAACAAGAACGCTGTCCCGAACGATCCACAGTCGCCGTTCGTGACCTCGGGCCTGCGCATTGGCACCCCGGCGGTGACCACTCGCGGCTTCAAAGTGGCCCAGTGCGTTGAGCTGGCCGGCTGGATCTGCGACATCCTCGACAACCTCGGCGACGCCGATGTCGAGGCCAATGTCGCGCAGCATGTGGCAGCCCTGTGCGCGGACTTCCCGGTTTATCGCTGAGCGCGGTTTTGGAGTAAATGACTATGCAACGCTATTCGGGCTTCGGCCTCTTCAAACACTCCCTCAGCCATCACGAAAACTGGCAGAAGATGTGGCGCACGCCGACCCCTAAAAAGGTCTATGACGTGGTCATCGTCGGCGGTGGCGGGCATGGTCTGGCGACCGCCTACTACCTGGCCAAGGAACACGGCATCACCAACGTGGCCGTGGTCGAGAAAGGCTGGCTGGGCGGCGGTAACACCGCGCGCAACACCACCATCGTTCGCTCCAACTACCTGTGGGACGAGTCGGCGCACCTGTACGAACACGCGATGAAATTGTGGGAAGGCCTGTCCCAGGACCTGAACTACAACGTGATGTTCTCCCAGCGTGGCGTTTACAACCTGTGCCACACGCTTCAAGACATTCGTGACTCCGAGCGTCGGGTCAGCGCCAACCGCCTCAACGGCGTCGACGGTGAACTGCTCGATGCCAAACAGGTGGCCGACGAGATTCCGTACCTCGACTGCTCCAGGAACACTCGCTACCCGGTGATGGGCGCAACCGTCCAGCGCCGCGGCGGCGTGGCCCGTCACGATGCCGTGGCCTGGGGCTTTGCCCGTGCCGCCGACGCACTTGGCGTGGACCTGATCCAGCAGACCGAAGTGATCGGTTTCCGCAAGGAAAACGGCGTGTGCATCGGTGTGGAAACCAATAAGGGCTTCATCGGCGCCAAGCGCGTCGGTGTGGTCACTGCCGGTAACTCCGGGCACATGGCCAAGCTCGCCGGTTTCCGTCTGCCGATCGAATCCCACCCGCTGCAAGCGCTGGTGTCGGAGCCGATCAAGCCGATTATCGACAGCGTGATCATGTCCAACGCCGTACACGGTTACATCAGCCAGTCCGACAAGGGCGACCTGGTGATCGGCGCCGGTATCGACGGCTACAACGGCTACGGCCAGCGTGGTTCGTACCCGGTGATCGAGCACACCATCCAGGCCATCGTCGAAATGTTCCCGGTGCTGTCGCGCGTACGCATGAACCGTCAGTGGGGCGGCATCGTCGACACCACGCCGGATGCGTGCCCGATCATCTCGAAAACCCCGGTCCCGAACATGTTCTTCAACTGCGGTTGGGGCACCGGTGGCTTCAAGGCAACACCTGGCTCGGGCAACGTGTTTGCCGCAAGCCTGGCCAAGGGTGAAATGCACCCATTGGCCGCACCTTTCTCCATCGACCGTTTCCATAGCGGTGCGTTGATCGACGAACACGGCGCTGCAGCAGTCGCCCACTAACAGGAGAAATCCCTATGTTGCATATCTTCTGTCCTCACTGTGGCGAACTGCGCTCCGAAGAGGAATTCCATGCATCCGGCCAGGCGCACATCCCGCGCCCACTGGATCCGAACAGCTGCACCGACGAGGAGTGGGGCGACTACATGTTCTTCCGCGATAACCCTCGCGGTTTGCACCACGAACTGTGGGATCACGTCGCCGGTTGCCGTCAGTACTTCAACGTGACCCGTGACACCGTGACCTACGAGATTCTCGAAACCTACAAGATCGGCGCCAAGCCGCAGTTCACCGACAAGACCGACAGCCCGAAAGCGGCCGCCACGGCTCTGGGAGAGAAGGTATGAGCCAGATCAATCGCCTGTCCAGCGGCGGACGCATCGACCGCAACAAAGTGCTGAGCTTCACCTTCAACGGCCAGATCTACAAAGGCTTTGAAGGCGACTCCCTGGCCGCAGCCTTGCTGGCCAACGGTGTCGACATCATCGGCCGCAGCTTCAAGTATTCGCGCCCTCGCGGCATCTTCGCCGCCGGTGCCGAAGAACCGAACGCCGTGCTGCAGATCGGTGCGACCGAAGCCACGCAAATCCCTAACGTACGCGCCACGCAACAAGCGCTGTATCAAGGCCTGGTCGCCACCAGCACCAACGGCTGGCCGAGCGTGAACAACGACATGATGGGGATTCTCGGCAAGGTCGGCGGCAAGCTGATGCCGCCGGGCTTCTACTACAAAACCTTCATGTACCCGCAATCGTTCTGGATGACCTACGAGAAGTACATTCGTAAGGCTGCCGGCCTTGGCCGCTCGCCGACCGAGAACGACCCGGACACCTACGACTACATGAACCAGCACTGTGACGTGCTGATCGTCGGCGCGGGCCCAGCGGGTCTGGCGGCTGCACTGGCGGCTGCCCGTAGCGGTGCGCGTGTGATCCTGGCCGATGAGCAGGAAGAGTTCGGCGGCAGCCTGCTCGATTCCCGCGAAAGCCTCGACGGCAAGCCTGCCACCGAATGGGTCGCCAGCGTCATCGCCGAGCTGAAAAACACCCCGGACGTGCTGCTGTTGCCCCGCGCCACGGTCAACGGTTACCACGACCATAACTTCCTGACCATTCACGAGCGCCTCACCGATCACCTCGGTGACCGTGCCCCGATCGGCCAGGTGCGTCAGCGCGTCCACCGGGTTCGCGCCAAGCGTGTAGTGCTGGCGACCGGTACTCACGAGCGTCCACTGGTTTACGGCAACAACGACGTGCCGGGCAACATGCTCGCCGGTGCTGTGTCGACTTATGTTCGTCGTTACGGCGTGGCTCCGGGCAAGAAACTGGTGCTGTCGACCAACAACGATCACGCCTACCGCGTGGCACTGGATTGGCTCGACGCCAGCCTGCAAGTGGTTGCGATTGCCGACGCCCGCAGCAACCCACGTGGTGCGCTGGTGGAAGAGGCTCGCGCCAAAGGCATCCGCATCCTGACCGGCAGCGCCGTGATCGAAGCCCGTGGCAGCAAGCACGTCACCGCCGCTCGCGTTGCCGCGATCGATGTAAAAGCACACACCGTGACCAGCCCGGGCGAATGGCTCGATTGCGACCTGGTCGCCAGTTCCGGCGGTTACAGCCCGGTGGTTCACCTGGCCTCGCACTTGGGCGGCAAGCCGATCTGGCGTGAAGACATCCTCGGTTTCGTACCGGGCGAAGCACCGCAGAAACGCGTATGCGTGGGTGGCATCAACGGCGTCTACGGCCTCGGCGATTCGCTGGCCGATGGTTTTGCAGGCGGTGCTCGCGCTGCCAGCGAAGCCGGTTTCAGTGTGGTCGAAGGCACCTTGCCGAAAGCCCTGAGCCGTCTGGAAGAACCGACGCTGGCGCTGTTCCAGGTGCCTCACGAAAAAGCCACTGCACGGGCGCCGAAGCAATTCGTCGACCTGCAGAACGACGTCACCGCTGCCGCCATCGAACTGGCGACCCGCGAAGGCTTCGAATCGGTCGAGCACGTCAAACGCTACACCGCACTGGGCTTCGGCACCGATCAAGGCAAGCTCGGCAACGTCAACGGTCTGGCCATCGCCGCCCGTTCGCTGAACGTGACCATCCCGCAGATGGGCACCACCATGTTCCGTCCGAACTACACGCCGGTGACTTTCGGCGCCGTGGCCGGTCGTCACTGTGGGCACATCTTCGAGCCGGTTCGCTTCACCGCGCTGCATCACTGGCATGTGAAGAACGGCGCCGAATTCGAAGACGTCGGTCAATGGAAACGTCCTTGGTACTTCCCGAAAAACGGTGAAGACCTGCACGCCGCGGTAAAACGCGAATGTAAAGCCGTGCGCGACAGCGTCGGCCTGCTGGACGCTTCGACCCTGGGCAAGATCGACATTCAGGGCCCGGATTCCCGTGAGTTCCTCAACCGCATCTACACCAACGCCTGGACCAAGCTCGACGTGGGCAAGGCGCGTTATGGCCTGATGTGTAAAGAAGACGGCATGGTGTTCGACGACGGCGTGACTGCATGCCTGGCCGACAACCATTTCGTGATGACCACCACCACCGGCGGCGCTGCACGCGTGCTGCAATGGCTGGAAATCTACCATCAGACTGAATGGCCAGAGCTGAAGGTGTACTTCACTTCCGTGACGGATCACTGGGCAACCATGACCCTGTCGGGGCCGAACAGCCGCAAGCTGCTCAGCGAAGTTACTGACATCGACTTGAGCAACGAAGCCTTCCCGTTCATGACCTGGAAAGAAGGTCTGGTCGGTGGTGTGCCGGCGCGGGTATTCCGGATTTCGTTTACCGGTGAGCTGTCGTACGAAGTCAACGTGCAGGCCGACTACGCCATGGGCGTACTCGAGAAAATCGTCGAGGCCGGCAAGCAGTACAACCTGACTCCGTACGGCACCGAAACCATGCACGTGCTGCGGGCAGAGAAGGGTTTCATCATCGTCGGTCAGGACACTGACAGCTCGATGACCCCGGACGACCTGAACATGGGCTGGTGTGTCGGTCGCACCAAACCGTTCTCGTGGATCGGCTGGCGTGGCATGAACCGCGAAGACTGCGTGCGTGATCAGCGCAAACAGTTGGTTGGCCTGAAGCCGATCGATCCGACCAAATGGCTGCCGGAAGGGGCGCAACTGGTGTTCAACACCAAGCAAACCATCCCGATGACCATGGTCGGTCACGTGACTTCCAGTTACCTGCACAACTCCCTGGGCTATTCGTTTGCCATGGGTGTGGTCAAGGGCGGCTTGAAGCGCATGGGTGAGCGGGTGTTTGCGCCGCTGGCCGACGGCAGCGTGATCGAGGCGGAAATCGTTTCTTCGGTGTTCTTCGATCCGAAGGGCGATCGCCAGAACGTGTAAGTCGATCGTTCCCACGCTCTGCGTGGGAATGCATCCCGGGACGCTCCGCGTCCCAAGAGCGGACGCAGAGCGTCCATGGCGGCATTCCCACGCAGAGCGTGGGAACGATCAACAAAAGAAAGGTGCTTTATGACCGCAGCCAATGTTTACCAACAACGCCCAACCACCGGGGCCAAGGCCGAGTCGTCGCTGCATCATGCAGACCTCGCCAGCCTGGTGGGCAAGGGCCGCAAGAACGCCGGCGTGATCGTGCGTGAGAAAAAACTCCTCGGCCACTTGACCATCCGTGGCGATGCCCATGACCCAGCGTTCGCTGCTGGCGTGCACAAGGCCCTGGGCCTGGAACTGCCCGCCGCGCTGACCGTGGTGATCAAAGGCGAAACCAGCCTGCAATGGATGGGGCCGGATGAATGGCTGCTGATCGTGCCGACCGGCGAAGAATTTGCTGCCGAGCAAAAGCTGCGCAAGGCACTGGGCGACTTGCACATCCAGATCGTCAACGTCAGCGGTGGCCAGCAGATCCTCGAACTCAGCGGCCCGAACGTGCGTCAAGTGCTGATGAAATCCACCAGCTACGACGTGCACCCCAACAACTTCCCGGTGGGCAAGGCTGTGGGCACCGTGTTTGCCAAGTCGCAACTGGTTATTCGCCACACCGCCGAAGACACCTGGGAACTGCTGATCCGCCGCAGCTTCTCGGATTACTGGTGGTTGTGGTTGCAGGATGCGTCCGCTGAATACGGGCTTAGCGTCCAGGCGTAACACAGGGTAAAGATCGTTCCCACGCTCTGCGTGGGAATGCATCCCGGGACGCTCCGCGTCCCAAAGCGGACGCAGAGCGTCCATGGCGGCGTTCCCACGCAGAGCGTGGGAACGATCAGTTTCGCTACAGGAGTCACCGCATTATGAGCCGCGCCCCAGACACATGGATTCTGACCGCCGATTGCCCCAGCGTCCTCGGCACCGTGGATGCGGTGACCCGCTTTCTGTTCGAGCAGGGCTGCTACGTCACCGAGCACCATTCCTTTGATGACCGGCTTTCGGGTCGTTTTTTCATTCGGGTGGAATTCCGTCAGCCCGACGGCTTTGACGAACAAGCCTTTCGCGCAGGCCTGGCGGAACGCGGTGACGCCTTCGGGATGGTCTTTGAACTGACCCCGCCGCATCACCGGCCCAAAGTGGTGATCATGGTCTCCAAGGCCGATCACTGCCTCAACGACTTGCTCTACCGCCAGCGCATCGGCCAGTTGTCGATGGACGTGGTCGCCGTGGTTTCCAACCATCCGGACCTCAAGCCGTTGGCTGACTGGCATCAGATTCCGTATTACCACTTTCCCCTGGACCCGAACGACAAGCCGTCCCAGGAGCGTCAGGTCTGGCAGGTGATCGAGGAGGCCGGTGCCGAACTGGTGATCCTTGCCCGTTACATGCAGGTTCTGTCGCCGGAGCTGTGCCGCAAACTCGACGGCAAGGCAATCAACATTCATCACTCCCTGCTGCCGGGTTTCAAGGGTGCCAAGCCCTATCACCAGGCTTACAACAAGGGCGTGAAACTGGTCGGCGCCACGGCGCATTACATCAACAACGACCTGGACGAAGGCCCGATCATCGCCCAGGGCGTGGAGGCTGTGGATCACAGTCATTACCCCGAAGATCTGATCGCCAAAGGGCGGGATATCGAAGGGCTGACCCTGGCGCGGGCCGTTGGTTATCACATTGAACGACGGGTGTTTTTGAACGCCAATCGCACCGTCGTTCTGTAGATCGCCATCGCGGGCAAGCCCGCTCCCACAAGGTTTTGTGTTGTTCACAGACCTTGCGTACCCCCCGATCCACTGTGGGAGCGGGCTTGCCCGCGATGGCGGCATAACAGACAACACAAGATAGCAACAACCCGAGCAATCAACGTGCCGCCCCTTCCTGGCGACGCGACCGCTACATAAAAACAACAGCGAGGTGAAAGCATGTCTGGCAATCGTGGTGTGGTGTATCTCGGCGCTGGCAAGGTCGAAGTACAGAAAATCGACTATCCGAAAATGCAGGACCCGCGCGGCAGGAAGATCGAGCACGGTGTCATCCTGCGCGTAGTTTCCACCAACATCTGTGGTTCCGATCAGCACATGGTGCGCGGGCGTACCACGGCTCAGACCGGTCTGGTGCTGGGCCACGAGATCACAGGTGAAGTGATCGAGAAGGGCAGCGGTGTCGAGAACCTGCAGATCGGTGACTTGGTGTCGGTACCTTTCAACGTAGCCTGTGGCCGTTGCCGTTCGTGCAAAGAGCAACATACTGGCGTCTGCCTGAGCGTTAACCCGGCGCGTCCGGGCGGTGCCTATGGTTATGTCGACATGGGTGACTGGACCGGTGGCCAAGCCGAATACGCGTTTGTGCCGTATGCCGACTTCAACCTGCTGAAACTTCCAGATCGCGACCGGGCCATGGAAAAAATCCGTGACCTGACCTGCCTCTCCGACATCCTGCCCACCGGTTACCACGGCGCAGTGACTGCCGGCGTTGGCCCAGGCAGCACCGTGTACATCGCCGGCGCCGGCCCGGTTGGCCTGGCAGCTGCCGCTTCCGCTCGTCTGCTGGGTGCTGCGGTGGTGATCGTCGGTGACGTCAACCCGATCCGCCTGGCCCATGCCAAGGCTCAGGGTTTCGAAATCGCCGACCTGTCGACAGACACCCCACTGCACGAACAAATCGCTGCACTGTTGGGCGAACCGGAAGTGGACTGCGCCGTCGATGCCGTAGGCTTCGAAGCTCGCGGTCACGGCCATGCCGGCGTGAAGCACGAGGCTCCGGCCACCGTGCTCAACTCGCTGATGGGCGTGGTTCGCGTGGCCGGCAAAATCGGTATCCCTGGCCTGTACGTGACTGAAGATCCGGGTGCTGTGGATGCAGCCGCGAAAATGGGCAGCCTGAGCATCCGCTTCGGCCTGGGCTGGGCCAAATCCCACAGCTTCCACACCGGCCAGACGCCAGTGATGAAGTACAACCGCCAACTGATGCAGGCGATCATGTGGGACCGCATCAAGATTGCTGACATCGTGGGTGTTGAAGTCATCAGCCTGGATGACGCGCCACGTGGTTATGGCGAGTTCGATGCGGGCGTGCCGAAGAAGTTTGTGATCGATCCGCACAAGATGTTCAGCGCGGCGTAAGGCTTCACGCAAAACAAAACGGCGACCTTCGGGTCGCCGTTTTTGTTTTGCGTCACACTGACCCTGTGGCGAGGGGGCTTGCCCCCGTTGGGCTGCGAAGCAATCCCAAACCATTCCCCACGGTGTGTCAGACAACATGCAATGCCTGTGTTTACGACGGCTGCGTCGCCGAACGGGGGCAAGTCCCTTCGCCACAAAAGTCGTCCTCTCAGGAAAAATGCCTGCGCACACGAGGAACATGCCACTCGATACCCGGTCAAATCGGCAGTTTTGCTGCCCTCCCGGGTGGTTCTCATGGCACAAGAGGATGTCTGGATGAATGTTTCACGCGGTTTTGTGCTGGCATCGCTCCTGGCTGTCGTTTCGTTGACAACGCTGGCCGCCAATCCGGCCTTTGCACAGTTCAGCCTCAGCGATGCAGCCAGTGTGATTTCGGCGATGCAGGGCGACCCAACCAATGAGGGCGAAGGCGCTGTGGCGGCGGCGCCCAAGGCGGCCGGTTTGCTCAATACCCTGGGCTCGCAGCTCGATATCACGCCGGAGCAGGCCGTGGGCGGTGCCGGTGCGATGTTGGGCCTGGCCAGGAATCAACTCAGCGGCGAAGACTTCTCCGAGCTGAGTAAAAACGTGCCGGGCCTCAGTCAGATCGCTGGCAACAGCGCCATCGGTGGCCTGAACGGGCTGGGTGGGCTGCTCGGCGCGGGTTCGGACAAGAATGCGTTGCTTGATGGCTTGCTGGGTAACGTCAAGGACACCAATGACCTGAACAATGCCTTCAGCGCGTTGGGCATGGACACCGGCATGATCGGCGTGTTTGCCCCGGTGATTCTGCAATACCTGGGTCAGCAAGGCGTCGCCGGTTCGCTGCTGCAAAATCTTGGCGGGATCTGGGGTACCGGCACCGGCACCGGCACCGGCATAGGTACTGGCACCGGCACCGGTATAGGCAGCTGAATCAGCCCTCGGCGCGTAGCGCCTTGATGCGCCGGTCCTTCTCGATCCAGAGCTGGTTGACCCAGTTCTGGACCTTCTCGCGAAATACCGGGTCGTTTTCGTAATCGCCTTGCCACAGCGCCGGGTCCAGTTCGCGGGTCTGGATGTCGATGATCACCTTGGGCACGTTGCCGCTGATCAGATCCCAGAACCCCGGAATCTGCTGCTGTGGATACACCACTGTCACATCGAGAACGGCATCCAGCTGTTCACCCATTGCCGCCAGCACAAAAGCCACGCCGCCAGCCTTGGGCTTGAGCAGGTGGGTGAAGGGTGACTGCTGTTGGGCGCTTTTCGCCGAGGTGTAGCGGGTGCCTTCCAGATAATTGACCACCGTCACTGGCTGACGCTTGTACAGCTCGCAGGCCTTTTTGGTGATTTCCAGGTCCTTGCCGGCCAGCTCCGGGTTCTTTGCCAGAAACGCTTTGGTGTAGCGCTTCATGAACGGATAGTCCAACGCCCACCAGGCCAGGCCCAGGAACGGCACCCAGATCAGTTCTTTTTTGAGGAAGAATTTGAAGAACGGTGTACGCCGGTTAAGCGCCTGGATCAGCGCCGGAATATCGACCCAGGACTGATGGTTGCCGATTACCAGATACGAGGTGTCGCGGCGCAGATCATCGCCGCCGCGAATGTCCCATTGGGTGGGAATGCACAGACGGAAGATCAACTTGTCGATTTCGGCCCAGGTTTCGGCAATCCACATCACCGCCGCCGAAGCGTGATCGCGAAAGCGCCCGGGCAGGATCAGTTTGAGCACGGCGAACACCATCAAAGGCCCGAACAGCACCAGGGTGTTGAGCAATAGCAGCAGGGTAACGAAACAGCCGGTGAGCAGGCGGCGCATAAGTCACTCTTGAAAACGTATGGGCGCGCCATGATAAGCAGCTTCAGGCGGCAGGCCAAATCGGTGGTGACGAATGTTTCACGTTTGCGGCGGTATGCTTGAGCGAATTTGAATAGCGATCGTTCCCACGCTCTGCGTGGGAATGCAGCCCGGGACGCTCCGCGTCCCCAAAGCGTGACGCAGAGCGTCACCATGAGGCATTCCCACGCAGAGCATGGGAACGATCATCCAACGAACGAATTCAAAGGCCGGGGTTCTAAAATCCCGCTGCCCACTCTTCAAGGAAGCCCGTTACGTGAAATCTCTCCTTGCACTGCTTTCCCTCGTGGCCCTGCCGGTCCTGGCCGCTGAACCGACCCTCTACGGGCGTTACGAATACATCGCGCTGCCGGAAATCGGCGGCGAAGTCCTCAAGGCCAAAATGGACACCGGCGCCCTGACCGCATCCCTGTCGGCCAAGGACATCGAAACCTTCACCCGCGACGGCGACGAATGGGTGCGTTTCCGCCTCGCCACCAAAGGCGCGAGCAACAAGGTCTACGAACACAAGGTCGCGCGGATCAGCAAGATCAAGACCCGCGCCGAAGAAGACGACGATGACAAGGAAGCGATCGAACCCACCAAGCGCCCGGTGGTCGATCTGGAGCTGTGCCTGGGTAACGTCAAGCGCACCGTCGAAGTCAATCTCACCGACCGCAGCAGCTTCAATTACCCGCTGCTGATCGGCGCCAAAGCACTGCGTGAATTCGGTGCGGCGGTGAATCCGGCACGGCGTTTCACGGCAGACAAACCCGACTGCTGATACTCGCGATGAGGCTGCTGGGGTCAGTAAAGACCTAGGCCTTGGGCATCGTCGCAATCATCGATGGCCGCTGACTCACCTCAAAATACCAGTCCGCCAGTTTCGGATTGTCTTTGCGCCATTGCAGATCCGGATGGCGCAGATCCAGGTAACCCAAGGCACAGGCCACACTGATCGCCGCCACATCGAAATGGCTGGTCAGCTCGGCAATCGCGTCGGCTTCCAGTGATGCCAGCGCGCGACGAATCTTGTCGCGCTGATTGTCGAGCCATTCGTCCCAGTGCTTTTCCGGGGTGCGCAGGGCCACTTCGTAGCGAACCATCACCGCGGCATCCATGATCCCGTCGGCCAGCGAGGCCAGGGTCAGACGCCGCCAGCGCGCCGAGCCCTCACGAGGAATCAGCGGGTTGCCGACGTGCTGGTAATCGAGATAGTCGAGAATCACCCGACTGTCATACAACACGTTGCCGTCGGCCAGGCGCAGGGCTGGAATCTTGCCTAGCGGGTTGTCTTTGTTGAGGGCCTGATCCGGGCTGACCGGCGTGAGCTGGCTGGCTTGCAGCGCCACTCGGTTCATTTGACCGGTTTCGTGCAGCAGCACCATGACTTTGCGAACGAAGGGCGACGCGGGGTTGTGGAACAAGGTCATGCTGGGAGCGGACATGGCAACAATCTCGATCATGGGCAATGTCGGCAGCATAGCGCGTTGACCCGATAGCTCAAGATGGCTTTAACCTTTGCAGGAGCGAGGCTTGCCCGCGAAAGCGGAGTGCCAGTCGGCATCAGCGTTGAATGACACTCCGCTTTCGCGGGCAAGCCTCGCTCCTAGCGTTTTTAGCGGTGTTGCAGAAATCCGCGCAAGGCGAGGACGGCGGGGATGCCCAGCCCGAGCCAGCTCAATGCATCCCACACGCCATCGCCCAGCAACGCGGCAAACAGCCCCGCGGCGCTGAGCAGGGCGATGACGGTGGGCGTGGCGAAGACCTTCCAGAAGCTCGACTGTCTCGGTCTCATGCCGGACTCTCCACGTTTTCGAGTACCGGTTTCGCCACCTTGCGCCGCACCACCCACAAATAGACCCCACTGCCGAGCACAATGATGGTCAGCACATCGAGGGTCGCCCAGAGGATTTTCATCGGCATACCGCCGTAATCCCCGAAGTGCAGCGGCTGCGACATGCCCATGGCGTCCATGTACCACGGCCGCTCGGCAACCGCGGTGACTTGCAGAGTGCTAGCGTCGATCAGCACCGGGGTCAGCAGGTGCGAGGTCAGGTGGGTACTGCCTTTCATGAACACGGCGTAATGGTGTTCGCTGGAAAACCGCGTACCGGGGAAGGCGATGAAGTCGGGCTGCATGCCCGGTGCGACTTCCTTGGCGATGTCGAGCAAGCGGGTGGCGGGTGCCAGTTGTGTCAATGGCGGCGCGTCGCGATACGGCGCAACCATCGCACTCAGGCTGTCGTTGCGCCACGCTTCGATCAACAGGTCGGCACAGGCGCTGATCACGCCCGTCACGCCGACCACCAGCGCCCAGGTCAGCGTCACCACGCCAATCAGGTTATGCAGGTCGAGCCAACGCAGGCGGGTGGATTTGTCGTGGCGCACGGTGGCGAATTTCAAACGGCGCATGAACGGCAGGTACAGCACCGTCCCGGAAACGATCGCCAGCACAAACAGAATTCCCATGAACGCCAGCAGCAACTTGCCCGGCAGGCCGGCGAACATGTCCACGTGCAAACGCAGCATGACCATCATCAGCCCGCCATTGGCCGAGGGCATTTCCAAGGCTTCACCGGTGCGAGCGTCGAGCATGAAGGTGTGGGACGAATTCGGCTCGGTGCCGGCGGTGGGCGCCATGATCGCGATCATGCCGTTAGGGTCTTCGTCGTCGTAGCCGAAATACTGCATCACCTCGCCGGGGCGATGCTTTTCAGCCGCTTGCACCAGCTGCGCCAAATTCAACTGCGGGGTGTCCGCCGGCATTTGCTTCAGTTCAGCAGCATCGCCCAGCAAGTGGTCGATCTCGTGGTGGAAGATCAGCGGCAGGCCGGTCAGCGCCAGCATCAGCAGGAAGACCGTGCAGATCAGGCTGGTCCAGGTATGAACGAATGACCAGCGGCGGATGGTTTTACTTTTCATTTCACTTCATAGCCTTCAGAAATACCAAAGCCGTCCAGGCAGGACGGCTCGGGTCTTGGGCGTGTCAGTTCAGGCGATCACCACTTGTACGTAGCACTGGCGACAACGCTGCGTTGGTCGCCGTAGTAGCAGTAGAAGCTGTCGCAAGTGGAGATGTAGTCCTTGTCGAGCAGGTTGGTGGCATTCAATGCCAGTGACGCGCCTTTCAGACTGTTATCCAGACGGCCCAAATCGTAATGAACCGCCGCATCGAACACCGTGTAGGCATCAGCCTTGCCCAGCCAGGTGTTGCCCTGGTCGCCATAAGTGTTTCCGGTGTAGCGTGCGCCGGCACCGATGCCGAAACCATTCAGTACACCGTTGTGCCAGGTGTAATCAGCCCACAGAGAAGCTTGCTGGTTAGGCATCAGCTGCAGACGATTGCCCTTGTAGTCACCCTTTTGCACTTCGGACTTGGCCAAGGTATAGGCGGCGATGACTTTCAGGTTGTCGGTGACGTCGGAAACGGCTTCCAGCTCCAGGCCCTTGACCTTCACTTCGCCGGTCTGGCTGGTAATCGAGACGTTGTCCGCGTTGGTCGTGGTGACGGAGACGTTTTTCTGGGTCAGGTCATAAACCGCAGCCGTCAGCAGGGTGTTGCTGCCTGGCGGTTGGTACTTGATGCCCAGCTCCCATTGCTTGCCTTCAGTGGGCTTGAATGACTCGGTCGGCGATGCCGTGGCTTTGCTCGTCGGCTGGAACGACTCGGCGTAGGACAA
Source organism: Pseudomonas sp. Tn43 (assembly GCF_014192635.1). Classification (NCBI taxonomy): domain Bacteria; kingdom Pseudomonadati; phylum Pseudomonadota; class Gammaproteobacteria; order Pseudomonadales; family Pseudomonadaceae; genus Pseudomonas; species Pseudomonas sp. Tn43. The sequence goes on along the minus strand of NZ_JACHYG010000010.1, from coordinate 94,121 downwards.
GTAGGGCACGAAGCCCGAGTCGAACACATAGCTGATCGCTGCGTTGCCGCTGAATTTCTTGTCCCGTTCGGTATTGGTGGCATCACCCTTGTTGAAGAATTTGGTGCCCGTGTGGACCCAGTCCTCACGACCGCCGAGGGTCAGACGCCATTGGTCGAGGGCCATTTGGTCCTGGACGTACAAACCGGTCTGGTAGGTCTTCTGGTCATAGTCATAGAACGCCGTCGAGCGCGGCGGGCGAACGATTGGCTGGCCATAGATCGGGTTGTTGACGTTAGTCGTCAGACCGTCACCGTAGATCGAGAGGTAATTGGTATTGGTGCGCTGGTGATCGAGGCCGATCAACAGGGTGTGACGGATGTCGCCGGTCGCGAAGTCGCCCTGCAAGTTGTTATCCACGGCGAACTGGCTGATGTCCTCCTCGACACTGGTGCTCGAGCGGCCAACGTTGCCCTCGGCATCCACTTGGGTGAACGGGTAGGCGCCGGGGGTGAGGGCCTGGAAGGACAGGTCCGACTTGGTGTAACGCAGGTTCTGCTTGAACTGCCAGACATCATTCAAGCGATGTTCAAAGGCGTAACCCAGTGCGTAATAGGTGCGGTCGTAGTATTCCCAGTCCGGGTCACCGAGGTTTTTGTGATGGGAAATATCGCCGAGCGGCGAGTCGATCTTCGTGCCTTGCACTGGCAGGAACTGGCTGGTGATGCCTGTGTCGTCGCGGGTAAATTGCGTCAGCAACGTGAACTTGGTGTCCGGGTCGATGTTCCAGGTCAGGCTCGGTGCAATGTTGTAGCGTTTGTCGTCGATGTGATCGATCTGTGTGCCGCTGTCGCGCAGTACACCGCTCAGGCTATAGATAAACCGACCTTCGTCATCGATCTTGCCGGTGCTGGCGAAGTTGATTTGACGATGGTTGTCGCTGCCGTATTGCAGCTGGATTTCATTGCTCGATTCGGCGCTGGGACGGCGGCTGACCATGTCCAGCAAACCGCCCGGCGGGGTCTGGCCGTAAACCGAAGAGGCCGGCCCGCGCAACAGGGCGAGGCGCTCAAGGTTCCAGGTTTCCTGTTTCGGATTGGCGTACACGCCTTTTGGCAGTGGCAGGCCATCGAGGAATTGCGTCGGTTCGAAACCGCGCACGAGCAACCAGTCGGCGCGGGCGTCGCTGCCGTAGCTGCTGGCAACGATGCCAGGCATGTAGCGCACAGCGTCATCGAGGTTTTGTACACCGCGATCTTCCATTTGCTGGCGGGTAGCGACGGAAATCGAACGCGGCGCTTCGACGAGCGCGGTGTCGGTCTTGGTGCCCGCGGCGGTGCGCGTGGCCACGTAACCTTCGACCGGGCTCCAGGCAGTTTCCGCATTTTCCAGGCCAATGACGGCGGTTTCCGGCAAGGCCATCACGCCCTCGGGCACGGCCACCAGGCTGAAGGTGCCGGCGCTGCTCTGTTCCAGTTGCAGACCGGTGCCACGCAGGGCTTCACGCAGGGCGCCGGTGGCGTCGAACTGGCCCTTCACCGGGGCCGAGCTCTTACCCGCCGCCAGCGACGGATTCAACGACAGCGCCAGACCGGCCTGGCTGGCAATCTGGTTCAGGGTGCTGGCCAATGGCGCAGCCGGCAGGTTGTAGGCGCGAACGCTGGACGCCTGTTCGGCGGCCATCAGTGGAGCGCTGGCCAAAGGGGCGCAAAGGGCGATGGCGATTGCCAATAAACGGGGGCGCAACACAGTGTCTAGCGAACGGGACATACAGCGGCTCCTGAATGGAAATATTTCTCAATTGCCTGTGTGCCGGACGAAAAACCAAAAGTGATAGGGCAAGATGAAAATAATTTCTATTCAGTAAACCAGTCACTAAGGGATCGTTCCCACGCTCTGCGTGGGAATGCCTCAATGGATGCTCCGCGTCCGCTTCGGCATGTGACGCGGAGCGTCACGGGCTGCATTCCCACGCAGAGCGTGGGAACGATCATTTAACGATCATTTAGCGTCAGTTTTTGCTGCAACCGTTACCCACCACGGCGTGTGCTGTTCGATCTGCACCGGCAGGGTCGGTAAAAGTGCACTCAGCGCCTTGTCGGTATCGTTTAGCGGAAAGCTGCCGGTGATGCGCAGGTCGGCGATGTCTGGGGCAACACCAAGATGCCCGCGACGATAGCGCGCGAGCTCCTGGACCAGATCTTCCAGCCGCGCGTTGTCCACCACCAGCATGCCGCGAGTCCAGGCATCGGCGCCGAGGTTGAGGGCGATGATCGGGTCCAGGCCATTGCTGCGCATCAGTACTTGCTGGCCTTCGCGCAGAATCTGTTCCTCGGGGCTCGATTCGGGATGGGCGGCGACCGCTGATTTCAGCACGCTCAGGCGCGTGCCTTGGTCTTCACGCTTGACCAGGAACCGTGTCCCCAGTGCTCGCATGCTGCCTTCGCGGGTCTCGACAATAAACGGCCGCGGATCGCCATGACCGGTTTCGACGAGGATTTCCCCTTCCAGAAGGACGATCAACCGCTGCTTCTCATCGAAGCGCACATCCACTGCGCTGTGGGTGTTGAGGTTGATCAGCGTGCCGTCAGTCAGGCGCAAGGTTCGCTGCTCGCCGGTGGCGGTGCGCTGGTCAGCCAGCCAATAGTCGATCGGCAGATACCGATCACCGGCGAACAGCGCCAGGCCAATCACCGCGACAATGCTGGCCAGACCGCTGCCGAGCTTGCGTACGCGCCTGCGAATGCTTTCACGCGATTGCAGCAAGGCGGTGCGGGCCGGGCCGTTGGCGACGCTGAAACGCTGGTCGAGCATCCCCAATTGACGCCAGGCCCGCGCATGTTCTTCGTGGGCGGCATGCCATTTGGCGAACTCTTCCCGCTCGACTGCATTGCCGGAGTCCAGCGACAGTTGCCAGGCAATCGCGGCGTCCAGCACCTGGGCCGACACGGGCCTGGAATTGACCGGGCTCATACCGGTTCACCGTAAAGCGCGATGTAGCACTGGCGAATGCCCTGGGCCAGATATTGGCGAACCCGCGGCACCGATACTCCCAGCCGCTGAGCGATTTCGGCGTGACCGAGACCGTCGAGACGGTTATAGAGAAACGCCGCCCGAGCCTTGCTCGAGAGCTTGCCCAGCAAGTGGTCGATGGCTTTGAGGTCTTCGAGGATCAGTTGCTGTTCCTCCACAGACGGTTGTTCGCCTTCGGGGATCAGCATCAATTCGGTGAGGTAGGCCTGTTCCAGTGCGGCGCGGCGGAAATAGTCGAACAGCAGGCCCTTGGCGATCGCCACCAGAAATGCCCGAGGTTCGCGAGGCGCCTTCAGCTCGTCACGGCCCAGCAAGCGCACGAAGGTGTCCTGGCTCAGGTCTTCGGCCCGTTGCGGACAGGCCACGTTGCGCCGCAGCCAGGCTAATAGCCAACCGCGATGGTCGCGATACAACGCACCAACGAGCTCACTCTGGGGGCTTTGGACTGACGACACGCAACATCACCGAAGGGGAAGTGTTAAGTAACGAGAATTGTTCGCGATTGTGGCAGAGGCGGGGGAGGTAAGCAATTGGCGCTGGTCGGGCGGTTTTTGCGAGGAGTGAATTCAAGTCAGACCGAGTTATCGTTCATCGCGGGCAAGCCACGCTTCCACAGGTTTCGTGCG
>NZ_JACHYG010000010.1:0-90386 GCF_014192635.1 Pseudomonas sp. Tn43 | reverse complement strand
GCCGTTTGCGAAATCGGCGGACGACGAAAAACCTGTGGGAGCGTGGCTTGCCCGCGATGGGGCCCGAACAGTCACCGAAAATCTAGAAGGACGGAGCTGCCGCCGCCGCTCCCACAGGTTTCGTGCCGTTTGCGAAATTGGCGGACGACGAAAAACCTGTGGGAGCGTGGCTTGCCCGCGATGGGGCCCGAACAGTCACCGAAAATCTAGAAGGACGGAGCCTGCCGCCGCCGCTTCCACTGGCTCAGCCGCTGCTGCAAATTCAACGGGCTATGAATCTGCTGCTGTCGCGCCCGGCTGAACAGAATCAGCACCAGTTCCGCCGTCGCCAAGGCATCGGCACTGGCGTTGTGCCGCTCGAAAACCTCCAGCTTGAACCAGTCGATCCACTCGTCCAGCCCGGCCTCGCGGATGTGTGCCTGTGGGCAAAGCAGCGGCGCGATGTCGGCCACGTCCAGAAACGGATGCTGCAACTTATAGCCCAGATGTTCTTTCAGCGCGCGCCCCAGCATGTGCTGGTCGAACGGCGCATGAAACGCCAACACCGGACTGTCGCCGACGAACTCCATGAATTCGAGCAAGGCTTGCGCCGGGTCGCTGCCGGCGGCAATGGCGCTCGGGCCCAGACCGTGAATCAACACGCTGGGGCCGAGTTTGAGTTCGGTGCATTGCAGCGTGCGTTCGAACTGCTGGCTGAAATCGATCGCTCCGTCCTCGATCACCACCGCGCCGATGGACAGCAGCCGATCCTTATTCAGGTTCAGCCCGGTGGTTTCCAGGTCGAGCACCACCCAGCGTTGTTCGCGCAGGCTGCAATCGCACAGCTCGGTCACGGCAGGCAAACGCTCCAGACGTTGTTGCAGTTCGCCGGGCAAAATGGGGCTGACCGGGCGCAGCCATGAAAAAAGGCTCATAACTGATACCGCAGGGTCAGGCTGCTTTGCAGGCGTTGGGCCTGGCGCAGGGATTCACGCAGGATGCGTCGATCCAGATGGTTGAGACTGTCGGGATCGACGCGGTTGGAGTAGGGAAAATTCTCCCGGGTCTGTAGCTGATGTTGCTGCATGCGGGTTTGCTGGATGAAGTGATACGCCTCTTCATACGCCGCGCCGTCCAGCCGCTCGATGACTTCTTTGTCCACCAATTGGCGAAAGCGCTCCAGGGTATTGTTGGCGTCGATGCCATGGGCCAGGGCCAGTACTCGAGCGCCATCGACGAACGGGGTCAAGCCCTGGAGTTTCAGGTCGAGGGTGGCTTTCTCGCCATTCTTGCGCGCCAGCACGAATTCGCGGAAACGTCCTACGGGTGGACGGTTACGCAGGGCGTTTTCGGCCATCATCCGTTGGAACAAGCGGTTGTCGCCGACTTGATCGAGAATGCCTTGGCGCAGTTGCTCGCAGCCTCGCTCGTCGCCCCAGACCACGCGCAGGTCGAAATAAATGCTCGACCCCAAGAGGTTTTCCGGCGTCGCCTCGCGGATAAACGCCGCAAAACGTCGCGCCCATTCGGCCCGGGACAAACACAGTTCGGGGTTGCCGGCCATGATCTTGCCTTTGCACAGGGTGAAGCCGCACAGCGCCAGGTTCTGATTGATTTGCTGGGCGATGGGCAGCAACTTGCCGCGAATCTCGGCGGCGTGGGCCGCGTCGCGGGCCTCGAACAGAATGCCGTTGTCCTGATCGGTATGCAGCGTTTGCTCGCGGCGGCCTTCGCTGCCGAAGCACAACCAACTGAAGGGCACGCCGGGGTCACCTCTCTCGGCGAGCACCAGTTCGATTACCCGGCACACGGTGTGGTCGTTGAGCAGGGTGATGATGTGGGTGATCTGGGTCGAGGACGCGCCATGGGCCAGCATCCGCTCCACCAATTGGCCGATTTCACCGCGCATCGCTACCAGGTTTTCCAGCTTCTGGGCGCTGCGAATAGTCCGCGCCAGATGCACCAGATCAACCCGTTGCAGGGAAAACAGGTCGCGTTCCGAGACCACGCCGCACAGGCGCTGGTCCTTGACCAGGCAGACGTGGGCGATGTGCCGTTCGGTCATGGCAATCGCGGCATCGAAAGCGCTGTGGTCCGGCGTCAGGTAAAACGGCGCCCGGGTCATATGCCCTTCGATGGCTTCATTGAAGTCGCTGGTGCCGTTGGCCACCACATGTCGCAAGTCGCGCAGGGTGAAAATGCCCAGCGGCGCCTTGTGCTCATCAACCACCACAATGCTGCCGACTTGTTGATTGTGCATCAGCGTTACGGCTTCACGCAGCGCAGTGGTCGGGCTGCAAGTCACCGGGTGACGCATGGCCAGTTCACCCAGTCGGGTATTGAGCGAGTACTGGGTGCCGAGGGTTTCCACGGCTTTTTGCTGGACTTGCTGGTTGACCTGATCCAGCAAACTGCTGACCCCGCGTAGGGCAAAGTCACGAAACGGGCTGGAAAGGGCGAACAGTTTGATGAACGCCAGCTTATTGAGCTGTAGGCAAAAGGTGTCTTCGGCCGCCAGATGTTCGGTGCGAGTCGCCCGTTCCCCCAGCAGCGCGGCGAGGGGGAAACATTCGCCGATGGTGATTTCGAAAGTGGTTTCGGTCCCGCCCTTGGCCGTGTGCGGGCGTTCGCCCACGACCCGGCCCTGTTTGACGATGTAGAAATGCTCAACCGGGCCATCGGCGGGTTTGATGATGCTTTCGCCGGGGGCATAAAAACGCAGCTGACATTGCTCGACCAGATAGGCCAAGTGGGCGTTTTCCATCTGATTGAATGGCGGGAAGCGCTGCAGGAATTGCAAAGTGCCCTGGATGTTCTGCAACACCGCGGTTTTCCCTGCCTGGGTGAAGGCGTCCGCTTTACTCATAACCATTACCGCAGTCTTTTTTGAATTGTTGTGTCGGATCGTTGTGTCAGATCGTTACGGGCATGGTCGGCCCCTACGGGCAGGGTGCCCATTGGACGTAAGTCTAGGTAGGCAGTGCAGCGGCCGAAATACGGGAAAGGTCCGACACGATTGTGGGAAAAACCCCCTACATTGTCTATTGGAACAATTTCCGACGAAGTGCACATTGAAGCTCTGCTGAGCGATGTCAGACACACTGTGTCAGGGTTCGAATCAAAAACGTTGAGAAAGCCATGTCCGACCACGATATTTTGAGTGATGCCGAGCGCGAAGCGCTCAGTTCCGTCATGTTGGAACCAGACTTGCCGCCGCAACGGGTGCTGATCGTCGATGACGATAAAGACTCCAGGGAGTTGTTGTCGGAAATTCTGGGGCTGGACGGCATTCACTGCATGACGGCAGCCAGTGGCAAAGCGGCGCTCAAATTGCTGGAGACGAAGTCATCAATCGGGCTGGTGATAACCGACCTGCGGATGGCGAACGTCGATGGTCTGGAACTGATTCGTCAGGTACGGGAGTCGGCGCGAGCAGCGTTGCCGGTCATCATCGTTTCCGGTGATGCCGACGTGAAAGATGCGATCGAAGCCATGCACTTGCACGTAGTGGACTTTCTGCTCAAGCCCATCGACAGCGGCAAACTGCTTGAATTGGTCAAGCATGAGCTGGGGATGGATGTGTAGCGGCTCTCAGTTGTTGCACGTCGCCGTTGTGGCGAGGGGGCTTGCCCCCGTTCGGCTGCGCAGCAGTCGTAGATTCTGCCGATGCTGCGTACGAAAGAATGCATGGGGTCGCTTCGCGACCCAACGGGGGCAAGCCCCCTCGCCACAGGACCTCGCCACAGGAAAAGCATGCACAAATGAAAAAGCCCCGATCTTTCGATCAGGGCTTTTTCATTTACGACATCAGCGTTTACTCAAAGGCCATTGGCAGCCTTGAACTCGCGACGACGACGGTGCAACACCGGCTCGGTATAGCCGTTTGGCTGTTTGGTGCCTTCGACCACCAGTTCGACCGCCGCCTGGAAGGCGATGTTACTGTCGAAATTCGGTGCCAGCGGACGGTACAGCGGGTCGTTGGCGTTCTGACGGTCAACCACCGGCGCCATGCGCTTGAGGCTTTCCATCACCTGATCTTCAGTGACGATGCCGTGGCGCAGCCAGTTGGCGATGTGCTGGCTGGAAATACGCAGCGTCGCACGGTCTTCCATCAAGCCGACGTCATTGATGTCCGGCACTTTCGAGCAACCCACGCCCTGGTCGATCCAGCGCACCACGTAGCCAAGAATGCCCTGGGCGTTGTTGTCCAGTTCGTTCTTGATCTGCTCCGGCGTCCAGTTCGGGTTGACCGCCAACGGGATAGTCAGGATGTCGTCCACCGAAGCGCGAGCGCGTTTGGCCAGTTCGGCCTGACGGGCGAACACGTCGACCTTGTGGTAATGCAGCGCGTGCAGCGCGGCGGCGGTCGGCGATGGAACCCAGGCGGTGTTGGCACCGGCCATCGGGTGAGCGATTTTCTGTTCGAGCATCGCGGCCATCAGGTCCGGCATGGCCCACATGCCTTTACCGATCTGGGCGCGACCTTGCAGGCCGGTGCTCAGGCCGATGTCGACGTTCCAGTTCTCATAGGCACTGATCCATTTCTCGGCCTTCATGTCGGCCTTGCGCACCATCGGGCCGGCTTCCATGGAGGTGTGGATTTCATCGCCCGTGCGGTCGAGGAAACCGGTGTTGATGAACACTACGCGTTCGCTGGCAGCCTTGATGCAGGCCTTGAGGTTGACCGTGGTACGGCGCTCCTCGTCCATGATTCCGACTTTGAGGGTGTTGCGCGGCAAGCCCAGCACGTCTTCGATGCGACCGAACAACTCGTTGGTGAACGCCGCTTCTTCCGGGCCGTGCATCTTCGGCTTCACGATATAGACCGAACCGGTACGGCTGTTCTTGCGCGAGCTGTTGCCGTTGAGGCTATGCATCGCCGCGAGGCAGGTCACCAGACCGTCGAGAATGCCTTCAGGCACTTCGTTGCCGTCTTTATCGAGGATCGCGTCGATGGTCATCAGGTGACCGACGTTGCGCACGAACAACAGCGAACGACCGTGCAGGCTCAGTGCTTTGCCATCGACACTGGTGTAAGTGCGATCGGCATTCATGGTACGGGTGAAAGTCTGGCCGCCCTTGGCGACTTCTTCCGACAGATCGCCTTTCATCAGGCCGAGCCAGTTGCGGTAGATCACCACTTTGTCATCGGCATCGACCGCGGCAACCGAGTCTTCGCAATCCATGATGGTGGTCAGCGCGGCTTCCATCAGGATGTCTTTGACGCCGGCCGCATCGGTCTGGCCGACCGGGGTGCTGGCATCGATCTGGATTTCGAAGTGCAGGCCGTTGTGTTTCAACAGCACAGCGATCGGTGCCGAGGTATCGCCCTGGAAACCGATCAGTTGGGCATCGTCACGCAGGCCGCTGTTGCTGCCACCCTTGAGCGTGACGACCAGTTTACCGTCGATGATTTTGTACGCAGTGGAGTCGACATGGGAGCCGGCCGCCAGTGGGGCCGCTTCGTCGAGGAAGGCGCGGGCGAAGGCGATGACCTTGTCGCCGCGAACCTTGTTGTAGCCTTTGCCTTTCTCCGCGCCGTCCGCTTCGCTGATGGCGTCGGTGCCATAGAGCGCGTCATACAGCGAGCCCCAGCGGGCGTTCGAAGCATTGAGCGCGAAGCGCGCGTTCATCACCGGCACCACCAGCTGTGGGCCGGCCATGCGGGCGATTTCATCATCGACGTTTTGCGTCGTTGCCTGGAAATCGGCCGCTTCTGGCAGCAGATAACCAATGTCTTGCAGGAAGGCTTTGTAAGCCACCGCATCGTGCGCAACACCTGCACGAGCCTGGTGCCAGGCATCGATACGTGCCTGGAAATCATCACGTTTGGCGAGTAGGGCTTTGTTCTTCGGCGCCAGGTCATGGATGACCTTGTCGGCACCGGCCCAGAACGTGTCGGCGGTGAGGCCGGTTCCGGGAATGGCTTCGTTGTTCACGAAGTCGAACAGGACTTTGGCGACCTGCAGGCCACCGACTTGAACGTGTTCAGTCATTGCTTGCCTCACTCTGCTCAGCTATTTCGCTTTTCAGCTCTTCAATTTAACAATGAAGCCCCTGGCCATTTAAACCACAAACCCCTTCTACCAGTACATGCCATTGCTGGCGGCTGGGTTCGATCCGATCAACGGCTTTGCGGCCTTGCTGACAGGGCTTTGAGGGGTTGCGACGGACCTGCGGCAGACATCGATCCAGCGTTATGTAGTGCGTGCTGCGGCATACTACATGATGAATTGCGGTTGTGAAAATTAGACTAAATACGTCGTTCTGCGACCCCATGACGCATTGCGGTCATGGCGAGGAACAGGATGTTCTCAAAAAACCATTGGATTGTTCCAGTTAAATATAAAAACTTGTACACGATTTATGGTTTGGCAGAATTGCTGGAGGTGCCCCTTCGCGGGCAAGCCTCGCTCCTACAGATCTGCGTCGTTCATGCCAACGCTGACTTGTAGGAGCGAGGCTTGCCCGCGAAGACATCATCCGATTCAGCGCATGATCAACCCTTGCCTATACTTGTTTTTCTATAACAAAAGTCATGACCAGAGGGCTGCGCCATGGACCATCTCGTACTCACTGTAATTGCTCCAGACAAGCCCGGGCAGGTCGAGCGCATCGCTCAATGCATTGCCGCGCATGGCGGTAACTGGCTGGAAAGCCGCATGTCGCGCATGGCTGGACAGTTCGCCGGGATTCTTCGGGTGGGTGTGCCGGCCGAAGCCTACGACGAACTGGTCGATGCCCTACACGGATTATCGACCCATGGCATCCGTGTACTGATTGCCGAAAGCGGCATCGAACAGTCCTGCACCTGGAAGCCGATTGCCATGGAACTGGTGGGCAATGATCGGCCGGGCATCGTGCGAGACATTACGCGCCTGCTGAGTGAGATGGGCGTGAACCTGGAACAGCTGATGACCGAAGTTCAACCGGCGCCCATGAGCAGCGAGCCTTTATTCCGCGCTGAAGCGATTCTCGCGGTACCGCTGACCTTATCGTTGGAGAAGCTGCAATCGAGCCTGGAAACCCTGGCCGACGATCTGATGGTCGAATTGGTCCTGCGCAGCGAACCCTGAAAAGGTTATCCAAGTTATACGTGCACCGGCCTGTGGATAACCTGTAGAGACACCTCGCCAGGCCACGCCGGCCGAGGGTCTTCAGGATTTGATCAAAAAACCAGCAGTTTCAGTGACTTGCGCACAATCGCCGGGGATCACGCTGTGGATAACCTTGGGGCTGATCGATGCAGGCCACGGAAGACGTGGCCTGTAGAGGTTTGTACGTTTTCTGATCAGCTGCGGCGACGCAGACTTATCCACGCGTCGACGCTGTAAACCGCCAGACCTGCCCAGATAAAGATGAACGCCACCAGCGTGCTGGATGACAAGTGCTCGCCGAACAGCAGAACGGCCTGCAACAACACCAGCGTGGGCGCCAGGTACTGGAGAAATCCGAGCGTGGTGTAGGGCAGGTGTCGGGCGGCGGCGTTGAAGCACACCAGCGGCACCAGCGTCACGGGACCGGCAGCCACCAACCACCAGGCTTCGGAGGTGGTCCAGAATTCGGCTTGCGCACTGCTTGCCGTTGGATTGAACAACAACCAGGCGATGGCAATCGGCACCAGCATCCAGGTTTCCACCACCAGCCCCGGTAGCGCCTTGACCGGTGCCTGCTTGCGGATCAGTCCGTAGAAACCGAAGGTCAACGCCAGCACCAGCGACACCCACGGCAAGCTGCCGACTTGCCACACTTGCTGCGCGACACCGATCGCCGCGAGGCCAACCGCCAGCCATTGCATGCGCCGCAACCGTTCGCCAAGGATCAGCATCCCCAACAACACGTTGACCAGTGGGTTGATGTAGTAACCGAGGCTGGCTTCAAGCATGCGCCCGTTGTTCACCGCCCAGACATAAGTCAGCCAGTTGGCCGCGATCAGCGTGCCGCTCAGGGCCAGGATTGCCAGCCGTCGCGGGTTATCACGCAGCTCGCGCCACCAGCCGGGATGTTTCCAGACGAGCAGCAGCAAAGCGCCGAACAGCGCGGACCAGAGCACTCGGTGGATGATGATCTCTACGGCGGGTACGTTGGCAATGGCTTTGAAGTAGAGCGGGAACAGGCCCCAGATGATGTAGGCACTCAGGCCCAGGATATACCCGCGACGCAGGTTGGCGGCTTGCATGAGAATCCTTGCTTAGGCAGCTAACAAAGAGGGGATTGTATAGATGTGTCATGTTTTTTGTAGGAGCGAGACTTGCCCGCGAAGAACGATAACGCGGTTTGTCTGACGAACCGCATCATCGTTCTTCGCGGGCAAGCCTCGCTCCTACAGGGGGTGTGGGGTTTAGAAGAGTTTCAGTGGTTCTTCATTCAGCGCAGCCAATTGCTCACGCAATGCCAGCACTTGATCGCCCCAATAGCGCTCGGTGCCGAACCACGGAAAGCTGCGGGGGAAGGCCGGGTCGTCCCAGCGACGGGCGAGCCAGGCGCTGTAGTGCATCAGGCGCAAGGCGCGTAGCGGTTCGATCAGCGCCAGTTCCCTCGGGTCGAAGTCGTGGAATTCGTTGTAGCCGTCCATCAATTCCGACAACTGCCCCAGACATTCCTGACGATCACCGGCCAACATCATCCAGATATCCTGCACCGCCGGGCCCATGCGGCAATCGTCGAGGTCGACGATGTGGAACATCTCATCGCGGCACATCATGTTGCCGGGGTGGCAATCGCCGTGCATGCGGATGTTCTGATGCGGCGTGGCCTTGTAGACCTCTTCGACACGCTTGAGCAGGTCACGGGCCACGGACTCGTAGGCCGGCAGCAAGCTTTTGGGTACGAAATTGCCTTCGAGCAAAGTCGTCAGCGAATCCTGACCGAAGTTCTTTACTCCCAGCGCTTCACGGTGCTCGAACGGTTTGGTTGAACCGACCGCGTGCAGCCGACCCAGCAGTTGCCCCAAGCGATACAGCTGATCGAGATTGCCTGGCTCCGGCGCACGGCCGCCGCGACGGGGAAACAGGGTGAAACGGAAGCCGTTGTGTTCGTGCAGGCTGGTACCGTTGTGAATCATCGGTGCGACCACCGGTACGTCGCACTCGGCGAGTTCGAAGGTGAATTGGTGCTCTTCGAGAATCGCTTCGTTGGTCCAGCGTTGCGGGCGGTAGAACTTGGCGATCAGTGGCTCGGAGTCTTCGATGCCGACTTGATAGACACGGTTCTCGTAGCTGTTGAGCGCCAGAATGCGGGCGTCGCTGAGAAAGCCGATGCTTTCGACGGCATCGAGCACGAGGTCTGGGGTAAGCGTTGCAAACGGGTGGGCCATGCTGACTCCTGCGCGCGGCAGGCTGCCGCGTCGGGCCAGACATGGTAGCGCAGACGGGGCTTCTTTAGGGGGTGGGGTTGAGATCAGTGGTGTTTGGGATGACGCCTTCGCGGGCAAGCCTCGCTCCTACAGGTGCAGCGTGATCCCTTGTAGGAGCGAGGCTTGCCCGCGAAGAGGCCCGATCAGGCGCCGACGATCCCGCCATCCTCGCGGGAGATCGCCATCACCGAAGACCGCGGTTTGCCGTTGGGCAGGTGCTCAGGGAACGTCGAGCCGCCATTTTCCCCCGGATGCTGAATCCCGACAAACAAGGTTTTCTGATCCGGCGAGAAGCTGATCCCCGTCACCTCGCAGCCCACCGGGCCGACCATGAAGCGACGGATCTCGCCCGTCATCGGGTCGGCACAGAGCATCTGGTTGTTGCCCATTCCCGCAAAGTCGCCTGCGTTGCTCGAGTCGCCATCCGTGAGGATCCACAGGCGACCGGCCTCGTCGAAGCCCAGGCCGTCCGGGCTGTTGAACATGTTCTGCGGGGTGATGTTCGACGAGCCGGCCTTCGGCGTGCCGGCGTGCACGTTCGGGTTGCCGGCGACCACAAACAAGTCCCAGGCAAAGCTTTTCGAGCCGTGATCATCATGGTCGGTGCGCCAGCGCAGGATTTGCCCGTAGACGTTCTTCGCGCGCGGGTTGGGCCCGTCTACCGGTTGGCCTTCTTCGCCGCGTTTGGCGTTGTTGGTCAGGGTGCAATACACCTGGCCATCCTTGGGGCTGACGACAATCCATTCCGGGCGGTCCATGCGCGTAGCGCTCACAACGCTGGCTGCGAGGCGTGCATGAATCAGCACTTCGGCCTGATCGGCAAAACCGCTGCTGGCATCGATGCCGTTCTTGCCATGGGTCAGTTCGATCCACTGGCCTTGGCCTTTGGGGTGATCAACATTGCCATCGCCCGCGTCGAAACGCGCCACGTACAAGGTGCCGTGATCCAGCAGGTCGTGGTTGGCCTTGGGGTTTTTGTGGTTGATCTTGTCGCGGCTGACGAATTTATAGATGAATTCGCCACGTTCATCGTCGCCCATGTACACCACAGCGCGACCGTCATTGGTTTCGGCCAGGGCGGCGTTTTCATGTTTGAAGCGGCCCAGCGCGGTGCGTTTGACCGGCGTTGATTGCGGATCGAACGGGTCGATTTCCACCACCCAGCCATGACGATTGAGTTCGTTGGGGTTTTTCGCCAGGTCGAAACGCGGATCGTGTTGATGCCAGTTGATCTCTTTGCTGGCCGCTACCGCGCCGTAGCGTTTCTGCGCAGCGTCGAACTTCTGCTCGGCATTGCTGCTGCCGAAGCAGTCGGTGAAGTTCTCTTCGCAGGTCAGATAAGTGCCCCACGGCGTTTTGCCGTTGGCGCAGTTCTGGAAGGTACCGAGGACGTTCTTGCCGTGTTTGTCGGCGCTGGTTTTCATCAGCTCGTGACCCGCCGCCGGACCGCTCAGGTGCAACGGCGAGTTGCCGTGAATGCGGCGGTTGTAGCGCGAGCCCTGGACGAACTGCCACTGGCCGTTCTTGCGTTGCACTTCGATGACCGACACGCCTTCACAGGCCAGGGCCTTGCGCACGTCTTGCGCCGATTGCGGCATGCCGCCGTGGGGGTAAAGGTAATGGTAGTTGGTGTATTCGTTGTTGATTGCCATCAGCGCACGGTCTTTTTCACCGGGGAATTCGAACAGGCTCATGCCGTCGTTGTTGTCGCCGAACTGGACTTCCTGTGCCTGGGCCGTGCCGTTGCCGCTTGGGTCGAACGCCGGACCGTTCTTTTGCAGCGGCTGGCCCCAACTGATCAGTACCGAGGATTTGTAGCCCGGCGGCAAAGTGATAGTGTCGGTCGTGGCAGCGGCGATGCTGTCGAAACCCAACAGATTGCTGGAGCCGGCGCTGACGCTGGCGGCCAGTACGCTGCGACTCAGCAGGTTGCCGCCGAGAAACATCGCCGCACCGCAGAGGGCACCCGCGCTGATGAAGCCACGACGGCTGAGGCCGACCATTTTTTCCAGGTCGGTGGGTTGGTTGTCTTCTAATAAGCTCACATCAGGCTCCCTGCGGGTTTTTGCAGCCACCTTAATGGTGGTCGATGAAGCTTTTGTTGCAGCCGATGCTTTGATCTTCGTAGGAGCTGCCAAAGGCTGCGATCTTTTGATCTTAAATTCAGGATCAAAAGATCGCAGCCTTCGGCAGCTCCTACAGCGGTGTGCCCAGCAGAATGTTGGACGGAGCGAATTGCACCTGCACCGGTTTTCCGGCGGTGAGTTCGAGGGTTTTCAAGTGCCGCTGCTCGGCCAGGGAGCAAAGTGTCTGGCCATTGGGCAAGCCGATGCGCACTTCGCTGGGGCCGTCATCGGCGTCAAGGATTTCTTCGATAATGCCCTTCAGGCAGTTGTTGCCGGGCGTCGCGGCTTGATCGATGCCCAGCAATTCCAGCCAACCGGCTTTGATCAGTGCCACCACTTCGGTGCCGGTCTGCAGTTCCAGGCGCAGAGTGCTGTCATGGGTGATCTGTGCATCGATCCGCAAACCTTCGGCCAGTTCAAGGCATATGCGGTCGTTGCGTCCTTGTGCGTCGATCGCCACGACTTTGCCGTGCAGTTGGTTACGCGCACTGGTTCTGAGCATCAGCCGACCGAGCAGGTCCAGGTCACTGGCCTCTTCGGCGGCTTCCAGCACCTGCGTCTGCAAGGCTTGCAGCTTTTGATACAGGCGCAATACACGCTCACCTTCGCTGGATAGCTTGGCGCCGCCACCGCCCTTGCCGCCGACGTTACGCTCCACCAGCGGTTTCTGCGCGAGATTGTTAAGCTCGTCGATGGCATCCCACGCCGCTTTGTAACTCAGGCCCGCGCTTTTCGCCGCGCGGGTGATCGAGCCTTGTTCGGCGATGTGTTGCAGCAACGCGATGCGCTGCGGGCGGCGGGCAATGTGCTGGGACAACAACGTAGGCAAGGACATGGCGAGACGCTTTGGGCTGTGACGATGGACAGGACGTTGGCGGCTTGGCGTGCGGGAGTCAAGTCAGTCTCCATCGCCAGGTTTTGGGGTTCGGGCCAGGCAATAGACATCGACCTGCGCGGCGCCTGCCTCCTTCAACAAGCGAGCCAGGGCCTGGGCGGTGGCGCCGGTAGTCAGCACGTCGTCGACCAAGGCGAAGTGGCGGCCCTTGATTGAGGCCGCAGGCGCCAGGGCAAAGGCGTGGCGCAAGTTCTTTTTACGGGCGTCGGCATTCAGCTCTTGTTGCGCGCTGGTGTCCTTAATCCTCTGCAACAGCGTTTCATCACAGGGAATGTCGAGGCTGACGCTGAGCCAGCGGGCGAGCATCGCCGCCTGGTTGAAACCCCGCTGGCGCAGACGCCTGGAAGCCAATGGTACCGGTATCAGCGCAGCGGGCCGATCCAGATCCTCATCGAAGCGATGTTGCAGGAACTGAGCGAGAAGCTCGGCGAGCAGGCGACCAAACGGCCACTTCGCGCTGTGCTTGAAGCGCGTGATCAGACTGTCGACGGGAAAGCTGTAAGTCCAAGGCGCTGCGACTCGCTCGAAGGCTGGCGGTTGTTTCAAGCATTGGCCGCACGTCAGGCCCGTGGCAAGCAAGGGCAAGGCGCACGTCTGGCAATGCTCGCCCAGCCAGGGCAGGTCGGTTTCGCAGGCCATGCAGATTGGCCGGACATCTTCTGTCGCTTCGCTGCAGAGTAAGCAGTGTTGGTTATTGTTTAACCAGATGTAAACCGGTCCTACGTATCGTGGTTGACAGCGCATCGCTCTTCCTTAAATATGCCGAACATCCGTGTCGCGTCTGTGGGTATTCCATTCCCCAGCCGCTTGCCAAGCATAAACAAGGAAACGCCCATGAGCGCCAGCACCACTGCAACCCTGCGTCATGACTGGTCTTTGGCCGAAGTCAAAGCACTCTTCGTTCAGCCATTCAACGACCTGTTGTTCCAGGCGCAGACGGTGCATCGCGCGCATTTCGACGCCAACCGTGTCCAGGTCTCGACGCTGTTGTCGATCAAGACCGGTGCGTGCCCGGAAGATTGCAAATATTGTCCGCAGTCCGGCCACTACAACACTGGCCTGGAAAAAGAAAAGCTGATGGAAGTGCAGAAGGTCCTCGAAGAGGCCGCGCGCGCCAAGGCCATCGGTTCGACCCGTTTCTGCATGGGCGCGGCGTGGAAGCACCCGTCGGCCAAAGACATGCCTTACGTGCTGGAAATGGTCAAAGGCGTGAAAGCCATGGGCCTGGAAACCTGCATGACCCTCGGTCGTCTCGATCAGGACCAGACAGTCGCCCTGGCCGAAGCCGGCCTGGACTACTACAACCACAACCTCGACACCTCGCCGGAGTTCTACGGCAGCATCATCACTACCCGTACGTACAGCGAACGCCTGCAAACCCTGGCTTACGTGCGTGATTCGGGAATGAAGATCTGCTCCGGCGGCATTCTCGGCATGGGCGAGTCCCTCGACGACCGCGCCAACCTGCTGATCCAGTTGGCTAACCTGCCTGAGCATCCAGAGTCGGTGCCGATCAACATGCTGGTGAAAGTTGCCGGTACGCCGCTGGAAAATGCTGACGACGTCGACCCGTTCGACTTCATCCGCATGCTCGCTGTCGCCCGCATCCTGATGCCCAAATCCCACGTGCGTCTGTCCGCTGGTCGTGAAGCGATGAACGAGCAGATGCAAGCCCTGGCGTTCTTTGCCGGCGCCAACTCGATTTTCTACGGCGAAAAACTGCTGACCACCGCCAACCCTCAGGCGGACAAGGACATGCAACTGTTCTCGCGTCTGGGCATCCTGCCGGAAGCCCGCGAAGAGCACGCCGACGAAGTGCATCAGGCCGCCATCGAACAGGCGCTGGTGGAGCAGAAGAGCAGCGAGATGTTCTATAACGCGGCTGTCTGAAACCTTCACCGATTCTTCTGATGTTGGAAGTCATGGCCTCGCTCCCACAAGGAACTGCATAGAACCTGTGGGAGCGTGGCTTGCCCGCGATGGCCGCGACTCGGTTTGCAGTCACGTCCATTGTTCCTGCATCAGATTGTCAAATGACCGTCGAGGCCTGCATGTCTTTCGATCTCGCCGCACGCCTTGCTGCCCGTCGTGCCGAAAACCTTTATCGCCAGCGCCCGCTGCTCGAAAGCCCTCAAGGGCCGGAAGTGGTGGTCGATGGTCAGCCGTTGCTGGCGTTCTGTAACAACGATTACCTGGGCCTGGCCAATCACCCGCAAGTGATCGAAGCCTGGCGCGCCGGCGCGTCGCGATGGGGCGTGGGCGGTGGTGCTTCGCATCTGGTGATCGGTCATAGCGGCCCGCATCACGCACTGGAAGAAGCCCTCGCCGAGTTCACCGGCCGCCCGCGAGCCTTGCTGTTCACCACCGGTTACATGGCCAACCTCGGCGCGGTCACCGCATTGGTCGGGCAGGGCGATACGGTGCTGGAAGACCGGCTCAATCATGCGTCGTTGCTGGATGCCGGGTTGTTGTCCGGTGCGCGTTTCAATCGTTATCTGCATAACGACGCGGCCAGTCTGGCCAAGCGCCTGGAGAAGGCCACCGGCAATACGCTGGTGGTCACCGATGGCGTGTTCAGCATGGACGGTGACATCGCCGACCTGCCGGCGCTGGCGCGGGAAGCCAAGGCCAAAGGCGCCTGGCTGATGGTCGATGACGCCCACGGTTTTGGTCCGCTGGGTGCCAATGGCGGCGGGATCGTCGAGCATTTCGGTTTGAGCCAGGAAGACGTGCCGGTGTTGGTCGGCACGCTCGGCAAGGCTTTCGGTACGGCGGGTGCTTTTGTTGCCGGCAGTGAGGAGCTGGTCGAAAGCCTGATCCAGTTCGCTCGCCCTTACATCTACACCACCAGCCAACCGCCGGCGCTGGCCTGCGCGACGCTGAAAAGCCTGGAGCTGTTGCGCAGCGAACACTGGCGACGTGAGCATCTGCAGACGCTGATTCGCCAGTTCCGCCAAGGTGCCGAACAGATTGGCCTGGAGTTGATGGACAGCTTCACGCCCATCCAGCCGATCATGATTGGCGACGCCGGGCGTGCGGTTCGCCTGTCGCAGATGCTGCGCGAACGCGGACTTATGGTGACTGCGATTCGTCCGCCGACCGTGCCCGCGGGCAGCGCACGTTTGCGCGTAACCCTCACCGCCGCTCACAGCGAAGCGCAGGTACAGCTATTGTTAAATGGACTGGCCGATTGTTTTCAGCAACTGGGACCGGAGCCAAGCCATGCGTGATCGTCTGATTCTGCTACCAGGCTGGGGCCTCGGGATTTCGCCGCTCGAACCCTTGGCGGCGGCCTTGCTGGGATTGGATGAGCACCTGCGCGTCGATATCGAGCCGTTGCCGGAACTGGAGTCGAGCGACCTTGAAGAATGGCTCGATGAGTTGGACGCGACGTTGCCCCAGGATACCTGGCTCGGTGGCTGGTCATTGGGCGGCATGCTGGCGTCCGAGTTGGCGGCGCGACGCGGTGACCGCTGCTGTGGTCTGGTGACGCTGGCGAGTAACCCTTCTTTTGTCGCCCATGAACAATGGTCGAGTGCGATGCCCGATGAGACCTTCGATGCGTTTCTGACCGGTTGCAAGGCTGACCCGCGCATGACCTTGAAACGTTTTTCGCTGCTATGCGCCCAAGGTGGCAAAGACCCGCGCGCACTATCGCGACTGTTGCTCGCTGGCGCACCGCATACGTCTTCGCCGGTACTGATGAGCGGCCTGGAGTTGCTCGCACAACTGGACACCCGGCAAGCGTTGCAGGCGTTTGGCGGTCCGCAATTGCACTTGTTTGGTGGCCTCGACGGATTGGTCCCGGCCGAAGCGGCAGGGGATTTGCTGGCACTGCTGCCGGATGTCGAAATCGGTCTGATTGAACAGGCCAGTCACGGGTTTCTTCTGGAAGACCCCCACGGTTTGGCGGGGGCGATTCAGGCTTTTTTGCATGAGTTCGGTGATGACTGATTTATCCCTTCCCAACCTGCCCGGCGGCTTGCCCGACAAACGCCAGGTGGCGGCGTCCTTTTCCCGTGCGGCGGCGAGCTACGACAGCGTGGCCGAATTGCAGCGCGATGTGGGTAGCGAGTTAATACGTCGGTTACCGCAAGAGTTTGTCCCTGCTCGCTGGCTGGATATGGGCTGCGGCACCGGGTATTTCAGCCGAGCCTTGGCGCAGAGGTTTCCTGGGAGCGCCGGAGTGGCGCTGGATATCGCAGAAGGCATGCTCAATCACGCACGTCCCTTGGGCGGCGCGACCCATTTCATCGCGGGTGATGCCGAACGCTTGCCATTGCAGGATTCAACTTGCGACCTGGTCTTCTCCAGCCTGGCGGTGCAATGGTGCGCAGATTTCGCCTCGGTGCTCAATGAAGCGTATCGGGTACTGAAACCGGGCGGAATTTTCGCGTTTGCTAGTCTGTGTGTAGGCACGCTGTACGAATTGCGCGACAGCTGGCGTCAGGTGGACGGCATGGTGCACGTCAACCGCTTCCGCGAGTTCGGTGTTTATCAGCAGCTTTGCGCGGAAAGTGGCTTGAGGGGCATCAGCCTTGAAACGCAGCCGCATGTGCTGCATTACCCCGATGTTCGCAGCCTGACCCATGAGCTCAAGGCACTTGGGGCGCACAACTTGAACCCCGGTCGGCCGGGTGGTTTGACCGGCAGGGCGCGAATCCTCGGCCTGATTCAGGCTTACGAGCAGTATCGTCAGGCACAGGGATTGCCGGCGACTTATCAAGTGGTTTACGCCGTGTTGGAGAAACCCTTATGAGCGCAGCCTATTTCATCACCGGTACGGACACCGATGTCGGCAAGACCACCGTCGCCGCAGGGTTGCTGCATGCCGCGCGGTTGGCGGGCTTGAGCACGGCAGCGGGCAAACCGGTGGCCTCCGGCTGCGAGCGGACGCCCAAGGGATTGCGCAACGCCGATGCGCTGGCATTGTTTGCCGAGTGCTCGATACCGTTGACCTACGATCAGGTCAATCCGGTTGCGTTCGAACCGGCGATTGCACCGCATCTGGCGGCGCGAGAGGCTGGCGTGGCATTGACCGTGCAATCGCTGCTGACACCGATGCGGCAGATTCTCGATATGCAGGCGGACTTCACCTTGATCGAAGGCGCCGGCGGCTGGCGAGTGCCGTTGGCGGATCAGGACAATCTGTCGGACCTGGCCATGGCGCTGGGTCTGCCGGTGATCCTGGTGGTTGGTGTACGGCTCGGTTGCATCAATCATGCTCTGCTGACAGCCGAGGCGATCGCCCGGGATGGTTTGCAGTTGGCAGGATGGGTGGCCAACATCATCGATCCGAAGACGTCGCGCCTTGAAGAAAACCTCGCGACATTGGCCGAGCGCATCCCTGCGCCATGCCTGGGACGAGTGCCAAAACTCAAGTCGGTGACCGCCGACGCGGTGGCCGCGCATCTGCAGCTGGACCTGCTGGACTGAATTTGCTGGCTCGGGTTTTAGCTATGACAAGGCACTGTGCCATTAGTGTTTTTGTCGGGCCTTTTGTTGGTGTGTCTGATTCAATGGCCGCTGTTGATCCTTTGCAGGACGAGTTCTCCCATGGAAATCTCAGGAAACACCGCTTTTTATGCCGGTCTGAGCACTATTCAGACCGGGCAGAACCGCGTCGATCAGGCTTCGGGTCAGATCGCCAACAACACTATCGAGCGTTCGGTCACCAGTCAGTCCTCCCAGGTTCAGGTCGATCGCCTGCGTTCGGTAGACCGCAGCCAGCAATCGGACTTGGCCAGCAATATGGTCGAGATGTCCCAAGGCAAGTTCCAGGTGGAGCTGGGCGTCAAAGTCGCCAAGGCATCCGATGAAATGCTCGGTACGCTGATCGATACCTTTGCCTGAACCCTCGCTGAATTCGCTACTCCAACGCCGCGCCTGTTCGCGGCGTTTTTCTGCGTAAGTCCTTCTGCCTCAACTAATCTCTCCTACATGGCATGTTGCTCAATCAACGGCGGTGCGCGACTGCATGGCCGAGGTTTTCATGACGCGATGACGAACGGCAAAAGATCGGCGCTTGACAAGAATTGGGCGTAAACGTATGTTTCAAACAACTGTTTGACCGTCACAACAAATCAACACGGTCGTTCATTCCCGGTTACATCAGCAGAGGTTTATCGCTATGCCTGACTACAAGGCCCCCTTGCGTGATATTCGCTTCGTTCGTGACGAACTGCTCGGCTACGAAGCGCACTATCAGAGCCTTCCGGCTTGTGCAGACGCAACTCCGGACATGGTTGACGCCATTCTCGAAGAAGGCGCCAAGTTTTGTGAGCAGGTACTGGCTCCGCTGAACCGCGTGGGTGACACCGAAGGCTGCACCTGGAGCGAGTCCGGCGTTAAAACCCCGACCGGTTTCAAAGAAGCCTACAAGCAGTTCGTCGAAGGTGGCTGGCCAAGCCTGGCTCACGACGTAGAGCATGGCGGTCAAGGCCTGCCAGAGTCTCTGGGTCTGGCCGTCAGCGAAATGGTTGGCGAAGCCAACTGGTCGTGGGGCATGTACCCAGGCCTGTCCCATGGCGCGATGAACACCATTTCCGAACACGGTACGCCTGAGCAGCAAGAGGCTTACCTGACCAAACTGGTCTCCGGCGAATGGACCGGCACCATGTGCCTGACCGAACCGCACTGCGGCACTGACCTGGGCATGTTGCGCACCAAGGCCGAGCCTCAGGCCGACGGTTCCTACAAAGTGTCCGGCACCAAGATCTTCATCTCGGCCGGCGAACACGACATGGCCGACAACATCGTTCACATCGTTCTGGCACGTCTGCCGGATGCACCGGCCGGCACCAAAGGCATTTCCCTGTTCATCGTGCCGAAATTCCTGCCGAACGCGGACGGCTCGATCGGCGCACGCAACGCGGTGAGCTGCGGTTCCCTGGAGCACAAGATGGGCATCCACGGTAACGCCACGTGCGTGATGAACTTCGACGCGGCCACCGGTTACCTGATCGGCCCGGCGAACAAAGGCCTGAACTGCATGTTCACCTTCATGAACACCGCACGTCTGGGTACCGCGTTGCAAGGTCTGGCCCACGCCGAGATCGGTTTCCAGGGTGGTCTGAAATACGCTCGCGATCGTCTGCAAATGCGCTCCCTGACAGGCCCGAAAGCGCCGGACAAAGCCGCTGACCCGATCATCGTTCACCCTGACGTACGTCGCATGCTGTTGACCATGAAGGCGTTCGCCGAAGGCAACCGTGCGATGGTTTACTTCACCGCCAAGCAAGTCGACATCGTCAAGTACGGTGTAGATGAAGAAGAGAAGAAGAAAGCCGACGCACTGCTGGCCTTCATGACTCCGATCGCCAAGGCCTTCATGACCGAAGTCGGTTTCGAATCCGCTAACCACGGCGTACAAATCTACGGCGGCCACGGCTTCATCGCCGAGTGGGGCATGGAACAGAACGTTCGCGACAGCCGCATTTCGATGCTGTACGAAGGCACCACCGGTATCCAGGCACTCGACCTGCTGGGCCGTAAAGTGCTGATGACTCAAGGCGAAGCGCTCAAAGGCTTCACCAAGATCGTCCACAAGTTCTGCCAGACCAACGAAGGCAACGACGCGGTCAAAGAGTTTGTCGAACCATTGGCTGCGCTGAACAAAGAATGGGGCGAGCTGACCATGAAGGTCGGTATGGCCGCCATGAAAGACCGCGAAGAAGTCGGCGCGGCATCGGTGGATTACCTGATGTATTCCGGTTACGCCTGCCTCGCCTACTTCTGGGCTGACATGGCGCGTCTGGCTGCCGAAAAACTGGCTGCCGGCACCACCGAAGAGGCGTTCTACACCGCCAAGTTGCAGACTGCGCGGTTCTACTTCCAGCGCATTCTGCCGCGTACCCGCACTCACGTTGCAACCATGCTGTCGGGCGCCAACAACCTGATGGACATGAAAGAAGAAGATTTCGCACTGGGTTACTAAGCCCTACGCAGTCTCTTCACAAAACCGCTGCTTCCTCGGGGAGCAGCGGTTTTTTTGTACCTGAGGCAAACCGGCTGCGCCTGTAAAAATTCCTGACTAAAACGCTAAGAAGAACGCCGTTGCTGCCGTTAAAGAGGATGGCAATGTGACATACGTCACATTGCCTGTGCTTAGCTGCTCAAGTTGCAGGCACAACGCCATCTTTGTTTGACGGGTCGGAGCTTTACCCTTGCCGCGTTCTTCCGCTGTACGTTTCAGTCACTTTTTGCCATCGCTGCTGTTGTTACTGGCGGGGCTGGCGGCTGCCTACGTCAAGGATCTCAACGTCTTCTTCACCTCGCTGTTCAACGTGCTGCCGACGCTGGTGCTGCTGCTCGGCGGGGCGTATTGCGCGGTTTACCGACGTCAACGTGAACTGTTTCTGATGGTCACGGTGTACATTGCCTACTTCCTGCTCGACACCCAGACCGACTATTACCGCGACAACGCTAAAGTCCGTGAAGATGCCGCCGTGGTCTTCCATCTGTGTTGTCTGTTGCTGCCATTACTCTTCGGCTTGTTCGCCGCCTGGCAGGAGCGCACCCATCTGTTTCAAGATATGGTGGCGCGTTTCGCCGTATTGCTGGCGTTCGGCAGCGTGGCGCTGGGGCTGGAACAGAGTTACCCACAGGCGCTGTTGATATGGCTCTCGGAGATCCGCTGGCCTGCCCTGCATGGTGCCTGGATGAGCCTGATTCAATTGTCCTATCCGGTATTCATCGCCTCGTTCCTGTTACTGGCCTGGCAATACTGGCGCAACCCAAGACCCTTGCATGCCGCGCAGTTGGTGGGGCTGTCGGGATTGTTCTGGATGTTGCCGAAAACCTTCATCCTGCCATTTACCCTGAACATCATGTGCAGCCAGGTGATGTTGATGATTGCCGCTGCAGTTGCCCATGAAGCCTATCAAATGGCGTTCCGCGACGAACTCACCGGTCTGCCGGGTCGTCGTGCCCTGAATGAGCGCATGCAACGGCTGGGACGCACTTATGTGCTGGCCATGAGCGACGTCGATCACTTCAAGAAATTCAACGACACCCACGGCCACGATGTCGGCGATCAGGTGCTGCGACTGGTCGCCAGCAAGCTGTCGAAAATCGGCGGAGGCGGTAGGGCCTATCGCTACGGCGGTGAAGAATTTGCTCTGGTGTTCGCAGGTAAAACCCTCGAAGAGTGCATGCCGCATCTGGAAGTCATCCGCGACTCCATCGCCACCTACAATATCCAGCTGCGCAATCAGGACAGTCGCCCCCAGGATGACCAGCAGGGACGCCAGCGTCGTGCGGGTTCAGGCGCCTCGAGTGTATCGGTCACCGTCAGCATCGGGGTCGCCGAACGGTTGGAGCAGCGCACGCCGGAAGAAGTACTCAAATCCGCTGACCAGGCGCTCTACAGCGCCAAAGGCGCGGGGCGAAACTGTGTGATGGCTTTCGGTCAGAACCGCCGTGGCGCGGTGCGCATGGACGCCGCTGCGGGTTGAGTGATGATGGCGCATTCAGCGTCTGGACTGTGATTGTGAGGCGTGGTGCGCGCCAGTAGGTTTGAGCAATCTGCTGCCGGAGAAATGACCATGCCCGCGTACAAAGCTCCCCTGCGCGATATGCGCTTTCTGATCGACCACGTCTTCGATTTTCACAGCAACTACGCCGCGCTGGGTGCCACCGATGCCAGCCCGGACATGATCAATGCGATCCTCGAAGAAGGCGCGAAATTCTGTGAGAACGTTCTCGCACCGCTGAACCGAAGCGGCGACGAGGAAGGCTGCCATTTCGACAACGGTGTGGTCACAACACCTACAGGTTTCAAGCAGGCTTTCGCGCGGTACGTGGAAGGCGGCTGGCACGGTCTGGCGGCGGATCCGGCTTACGGCGGCCAGGGTTTACCCAGTTCTTTGGGGCTGGTCATCAGTGAAATGGTCGGTTCCAGCAATACCTCCTGGGGCATGTACCCCGGCCTGACTCACGGTGCGATGTCGGCGATCCATGCCCATGGCACCGAAGAACAGAAACACACCTATCTGAGCAAACTCACTGCCGGCCAATGGACCGGCACCATGTGCCTGACCGAAGCCCATTGCGGCACCGATCTGGGCATCATCAAGACCCGCGCCGTGCCTCAGGCTGACGGTAGTTACGCGATTTCCGGCAGCAAGATTTTCATCTCCGCCGGAGAGCACGACATGAGTGACAACATCATTCACCTAGTGCTGGCCAAATTGCCGGACGCGCCTGCCGGTACCAAGGGCATTTCGCTGTTTATCGTTCCTAAATATCTACCCAATGCCGAGGGCGAGGCGGGTGAGCGCAATGGTGTTTCCTGCGGCTCGATCGAACACAAAATGGGCATCAAGGCCTCGGCCACCTGTGTGCTGAATTTCGACGAGGCAAAGGGTTTCTTGATCGGTGAGCCGAACAAGGGCCTGAACTGCATGTTCACCATGATGAACCACGCGCGCCTGGGCACTGGTATGCAAGGTCTGTGTCTGGGTGAGGCAAGTTTCCAGGGCGCGATCAAATACGCCAACGATCGCCTGCAAATGCGCTCGCTGACCGGCCCGAAAGCCCCGGAAAAAGTCGCCGATCCGATCATCGTACATCCCGATGTACGCAGGATGTTACTGACCATGAAGGCCTTCAATGAAGGCAACCGGGCGCTGACTTATTTCACCGCGCAGTTGCTGGACGTCGCTCATCTGAGCCCGGATGAAACGGCGCGTCAGGAGGCCGAAGACCTGTTGGCATTCCTGACGCCGATCTGCAAGGCCTTCATGACCGACACCGGGCTGGAGGTGACCAACCTCGGCATGCAGGTGTTTGGCGGCCACGGTTTCATTCGTGAGTGGGGCATGGAGCAGCTGGTTCGCGACTGCCGGATCGCGCCGATCTACGAAGGCACCAACGGCATCCAGGCGCTGGACTTGCTTGGGCGCAAAGTCCTTGGCAGTCAGGGAAAACTGCTGCGCGGCTTCACCAGAATTGTCCATAAATTCTGCGCGGCAAACGCTGAACATCCGCAACTCGGCAGCTATGTGGCGCAGCTCAATGGTCTGAACCAGCAGTGGGGCGAATTGACCACCAAGGTCGGCATGGCGGCGATGAAAAATCCGGACGAAGTCGGCGCTGCCTCGGTGGATTACCTGATGTACAGCGGCTACATCATCCTCGGCTACCTGTGGCTACGCATGGCGTTGGTGGCTCAGGCGCAGTTGGATGCGAGCGGCGGCGATGCCGATTACTGCAAAGGCAAACTGGCGACCAGCGAGTTTTACTTCAAGCGTTTACTGCCGCGTACCGCCGCTCATCGGGCGGCCATCGAGGCGGGCAGCGATTGCCTGATGAAGCTGCCGGCGGAGTTGTTTGCGCTCTGACGGTTACCCGAAAAGCTTCGCGGGCAAGCCTCGCTCCTACGGTTCTATGTCGTCCCTGTGAAATGCGTGCGACACGACCTGTAGGAGCGAGGCTTGCCCGCGAATGCGCTCTGGCAGGCGAAAACTATCTCAGATGAAATGCCGATGACTAAAAATAACAAAACGGTCATGGGCTGACCCTATGTGTCGTAAAAGTTGTTGAGGTACACTCGGACACAACGAAATCACATTCTACGAACCACCTGTTTAGATCTTGCGAGGTTTGCCATGGCTGACTACAAAGCGCCCCTGCGCGATATGCGCTTCGTCCTCAATGAAGTTTTCGAGGTCGCCAAACTCTGGGCCGAACTGCCTGCGCTGGCCGAGACCGTCGATGCGGAAACGGTCGAAGCCATTCTCGAAGAAGCCGGCAAGGTCACCAGCAAAAGCATCGCGCCCCTGAGCCGTGCCGCTGACGAAGAAGGTTGCCACTGGGCGGACGGTGCCGTCACCACCCCGGCCGGTTTCCCGCAGGCTTATCAGACTTACGCTGAAGGCGGTTGGGTCGGTGTCGGTGGCGATCCGGCCTATGGCGGCATGGGCATGCCCAAAGCGGTTTCGGCGCAGGTCGAAGAAATGGTCAACTCCGCGAGCCTGTCCTTCGGTCTGTACCCGATGCTGACCGCCGGTGCCTGCTTGTCGATCAACGCTCACGCCAGTGAAGAGCTGAAAGCGGCGTACCTGCCAAACATGTATGCCGGTGTCTGGTCCGGCTCCATGTGCCTGACCGAGCCGCATGCCGGTACTGACCTGGGGATCATCCGCACCAAGGCCGAGCCTCAGGCCGACGGTTCCTACAAAGTCAGCGGCACCAAAATCTTCATCACCGGCGGTGAACACGACCTGACCGAGAACATCATTCACCTGGTACTGGCCAAACTGCCGGATGCACCGGCGGGGCCGAAAGGCATTTCGCTGTTCCTGGTGCCCAAGTTCATGGTCAATGCCGACGGCAGCCTGGGTGCACGCAACCCGGCAAATTGTGGTTCGATCGAACACAAGATGGGCATCCAGGCGTCCGCGACCTGCGTGATGAACTTCGACGAAGCCGTGGGTTACCTGGTCGGTGAGCCGAACAAAGGCCTGGCGGCGATGTTCACCATGATGAACTACGAGCGTCTGGGCGTCGGCATCCAGGGCCTGGCCACTGGCGAGCGCTCGTATCAGAACGCTATCGAATATGCTCGCGACCGTCTGCAAAGCCGCTCGCCCACCGGCGCGCAAAACAAAGACAAGGTCGCTGACCCGATCATCGTCCACCCGGATGTGCGTCGCATGCTGCTGACCATGAAAGCCTCGAACGAAGGCGGCCGTGCCTTCTCCACTTATGTGGCGATGCAACTGGACACCGCCAAATTCAGCGAAGACGCCACCACCCGCAAGCGCGCAGAAGACCTGGTTGCCTTGCTGACCCCGGTGGCCAAGGCATTCCTGACCGACCTGGGTCTGGAAACCACGGTTCACGGCCAGCAGGTGTTTGGCGGTCACGGCTACATCCGTGAGTGGGGCCAGGAACAACTGGTGCGCGATGTTCGCATTACGCAAATCTATGAAGGCACCAACGGTATTCAGGCGCTGGACCTTGTGGGACGCAAAATTGTCGGCAGCGGCGGGGCGTTTTACAAACTGTTCGCTGACGAGATTCGTCATTTCATCGCGACAGCCAATGCTGACTTGGCGGAATTCACCCAGCCGCTGAACAATGCGGTGGACACCCTCGACGAACTGACCGCGTGGTTGCTGGATCGGGCGAAAAACAACCCGAACGAGATCGGTGCGGCGTCGGTTGAGTACCTGCAAGCATTCGGCTACATGGCCTATGCCTACATGTGGGCGTTGATGGCCAAGGCAGCCTTCGGTAAAGAAGCGCAGGACGACTTCTACGCGAGCAAACTCGGTACGGCACGGTTCTATTTCGCCCGTCTGCTGCCGCGTATTCATTCGTTGAGCGCATCGGTAAAGGCGGGCAGCGAATCGCTGTTCCTGCTGGATGCAGGACAATTCTGATCCTGTAACGGTATGTAAGCATTCTCTTACATAACGTGCTGCTGTTTTCCCATAGGCGAGGATTGGATCCAGGGCTAATCTACTTCACATGGACGTCGCGCAGGAAGCGCAAAGCAACAACACGGACACGTAGGATTCTGCCAGGACGGCGGAGTGAAATGGATGTCAGGGAAACAGTCTGCAAAGCCCCGCTTCGGCGGGGTTTTCTTTTGTCCGCAAAAAAGTATTCAGCTCAACCCGTCCACTATCGCCGGACTTCTATTTTCTCCAGCAAAGTCCGCAACCAAAGCTGTAATCCGATTCCAGGCTGAACCCTGAAGAACACCCCAGTGTCGATAAACTGTATGGCCCATAGAGCCAACATCAATCAGGAGCTACCCCATGGATTTTATTCGCATCATCATCGCCATTCTGTTGCCGCCCTTGGGTGTGTTTCTGCAAGTCGGTTTTGCTGGGGCGTTCTGGCTGAACATTCTGCTGACGTTGTGCGGTTACATTCCGGGCATCGTGCATGCGGTGTACATCATCGCCAAGCGCTGAGTTTTGCTGCGTCAGGTAAATAGCCTTCGCGGGCAAGCCTCGCTCGTTGTGCAAGAGCGAGGCTTGCCCGCGAAGGGCGCGATGCGATTCAGCCCGCCAAGTCCATCACCCGCCGATAAAACAACCACTCCTGTTCCAGCGCATGGGCCTGGTTACCGGCCTTGCGAAAGCCATGGCGCTCGTCGGCGTAGTAATGCGCTTCGACCAGAATGCCGTTGTCCTGCAAAGCCTTGACCATGTCACGGGTCTGTTGTGGCACTACCACGGCGTCCAGTTCACCCTGAAAGAAAATCACCGGAACGCTGATGTTGTTCGCGTGCAGCAATGGCGTGCGCGCGGCATAGCGTTCAGCGTCCTGCACCGGGTCGCCGATCAACCAATCCAGATAGTCGCCTTCGAACTTGTGGGTGGCGCGGCCTAGCGCAACGGGATCGCTGACGCCATACAGGCTGGCACCCGCCCGAAAGACCTTGTGAAAGGCCAGTGCGCATAACGTGGTGTAGCCACCGGCGCTGCCTCCACGGATAAACGCCTTGTCGCCGTCGATCAGCCCCCGGTCGGCGAGGTAGCCCACCACCGAACAGGCATCTTGCACATCCACATCGCCCCAGCTCAAATGCAACGCCTGGCGATAAGCGCGGCCATAACCGCTGCTACCCCGATAGTTGAGATCGGCCACGGCGAAACCGCGTTGTGTCCAGTACTGGATCCGCGGGTCGAACATCGGGTAGCAGGCTGAAGTCGGGCCGCCGTGAATGAACACGACCAACGGCGGTTTCGTGTCCGTGTCACCGTTCATCGCCGGGTAGAAGAAACCGTGGGCCTCGCCCGAACCGCTGGGATAGCGCAGGGGCTGCGGGCGGCTGATCTGCTCGGCAGGCAATGGCGCAACACCGCCAGCCAGAATCTTGACCTGCCGGGTTTTACGGTCGATAGCAATCACCGCAGACGAACTGACCGGCGAAGCGGCGATGCAGTAGATGAACCGCTCATCCTGTGCGAGATGGCGGAAACGGCTGTAGTCGCCAGTGAAGTCGTCATGGGAACCATCGCCATGACAAAGCCCCAGCCGACCGAAACCTTCTTCAGTCCAACTCGCCAGACAAGTGTCTTCGTCCAGCGGGAGCCAGGTGCAACCACCCAGTTGCCAAGGCGCTGGACCATGGTCGGCGGCAGCGCTTGGGAGTGGGCTCAAGCCGTTGCCGGACTCCACCCACGGCTGCCAGAAACCGCCGCGATCGGTCAGACAAAACAGACGGCCACTGGCATCGAATCGTGGTTGCTGCAACGACTCCTGGGCATTGTCGCCAGCCACACAGCGCGGTGACGCAAAGGTTTGATCGCTCTGGCGTTCGGCAACCATCAGGCGGGTGGCGGTCCAGGGCTGATCCGGACGGTTCCACTCAATCCAGGCCAGACGCTGACCGTCAGGACTCAGGGTCGGAGCTGCGTAGAAATCGGCGCCTTCGGCCAGTAGATGACGCTGGCCGTCAGCCAGATCGATAGCCACCAGGCGATGTCGATCGCGGTTTTCTTCCACCGCCAGCACCTGCCCGTTGGCGAAATGCAAATCGCCGTAGCGGCATTCACTTGAAGTCAGCACCTCAGGCGCCTCACCGGTCAGTGATTGGCGATACAGCTGCTGATCGGCCTCATTGACAAAAACCAGCCCGTCATCAGTCAGGCAAAACGCGCCGCCGCCATATTCGTACACCCGGCTGCGCGCACTGAAGGTGGGCGGCGTCAGGCAACGAGCCTGGCCGTCGCGCCACTGCCATATCCGGCAGGCGGCGTCCTCGGGGCGGTATTCGTTCCAGAACAGGCCATGTTGCCCGACCTGCAACTCGGCGAAGTCGATGCCCGCCGCAACAGCCTTGGCGGCGCTCAAGGGTTCAGCTTTTGGCGATGAGGCGTGAGTTTCGTTCATTGCGAAAGGCCAGTTGTTCGATGGTCTGGGTGGCGTGTTCGGCTTCTTCGCGGGCCTTGAGGATCACGCCGTGATGTGCCGACTTGCTGCACACCGGGTCGGCGTTGCTCGCGTCACCCGTGAGCATGAATGCCTGGCAGCGGCAGCCGCCAAAATCCTTTTCTTTCTCGTCGCAGGAGCGGCACGGCTCGGGCATCCAGTCGTAACCGCGAAAGCGGTTTAAGCCGAACGAGTCGTACCAGATGTGCTGCATGCTGTGGTCACGCACGTTGGGAAACTGCACTGGCAACTGTCGGGCACCATGACAAGGCAGTGCGGTTCCGTCCGGCGTGACGGTCAGAAAAATACTGCCCCAACCGTTCATGCAGGCTTTCGGGCGTTCTTCGTAATAGTCCGGCGTCACGAAAATCAGCTTGCACGGATGCCCTTCGGCTTCCAGTTTGGCGCGGTATTCGTTGGTGATGCGTTCGGCGCGAACCAATTGTTCTTTGGTCGGCAACAGGCCGACCCGATTGAGCTGGGCCCAACCGTAGAACTGGCATGTCGCAAGCTCGACGAAGTCCGCTTCAAGGGCAATGCACAGCTCGATGATCCGGTCGATCTTGTCGATGTTGTGCCGATGAGTGACGAAGTTCAGCACCATCGGGTAGCCATGAGCCTTTACCGCGCGGGCCATTTCGAGCTTTTGCGCGAAGGCCTTTTTTGAACCGGCCAAGAGGTTGTTCACCTGCTCGTCGCTGGCTTGAAAACTGATCTGGATATGATCGAGCCCGGCCTTTTTGAAATCGCTGATTTTTTGCTCGGTGAGGCCAATGCCCGAGGTGATCAGGTTGGTGTAGAAACCCAGCTTGCGCGCTTCAAGGATCAGCTCGGCAAGGTCCTGGCGCACCAGCGGCTCCCCGCCGGAAAAGCCCAGCTGCGCGGCACCCATCTCCCGGGCTTCGCGAAAGACTTTGATCCACTGCTCGGTGGACAACTCTTTGCCCTGCTCGGCGAAATCCAATGGATTGGAGCAATACGGACATTGCAGCGGGCAACGATAGGTCAGCTCGGCCAGTAACCAGAGGGGCAGGCCGATTTCAGGCTTGGGCGGTAACGTGTCTGACGTACCGTCAGGCAAGTTCGATCCAGTGCTGAGCACGGGCGACCTCCATGAATTGCTCGATGTCGTCACCGAGCTCGGGCACGTCGGGGAATTGCGTTTTCAATTCGGCGATGATCGCCGCGACATCCCGCTGACCATCAATCAAACCGCCAATCAACGCAGCACTGTCGTTGAGTTTGATCATGCCTTCCGGATAGAGCAGCACATGGCCTTTCTGTGCCGGTTCGAACTGAAAACGATAGCCTGGGCGCCAGGTCGGGGTTTTGCTGCGATCGAAACTCATACGATGATTCCTTTATGCCAGACCCGCTGTTCGGTCACGCTGTGGTACGGCGGGCGATTCAGTTCATAAGCCATGCTCATGGCGTCGAGCATGCTCCAAAGAATGTCCAGTTTGAACTGGAGAATTTCCAGCATGCGCTCTTGGCCTTCCCGCGTCGTGTAATGCTGCAAAGTGATCGCCAGACCGTGCTCCACATCCCGGCGCGCCTGGCCCAGGCGCGTGCGGAAATATTCGTAGCCGGCCGGGTCGATCCACGGGTAATGCTGCGGCCAACTGTCGAGGCGCGATTGGTGGATCTGCGGGGCGAACAGCTCGGTCAAGGAGCTGCTGGCGGCTTCTTGCCAACGGGCCCGGCGGGCGAAGTTGACGTAGGCATCCACGGCGAAACGCACGCCGGGCAGCACCAGTTCCTGAGAGCGTAGTTGATCCGGGTCGAGGCCGACCGCTTGGCCAAGGCGCAGCCAGGCTTCGATGCCGCCTTCTTCGCCGGGGGCGCCGTCATGGTCCAGCAAACGCTGAATCCACTCACGACGAATCTCGCGGTCCGGACAGTTGGCCAGAATCGCGGCATCCTTGAGTGGAATATTCACCTGGTAATAGAAACGGTTGGCGACCCAGCCCTGGATCTGCTCGCGGGTCGCCCGTCCTTCATACATCGCCACGTGATACGGGTGATGGATATGGTAATAGGCGCCCTTGGCGCGCAGGGCCGCTTCGAATTCGGCGAGGGACATTGCGGTGTCAGTCATTGCGGTTCTCCGGGTACAACCGGTGGATTCTTTGGTGTCTGGTCTGACGTCTTCGCGGACAAGCCTCGCTCCTACTGGGGATAGCGCCGAACCTGTATGAGCGAGGCTTGCCCGCGAAGAGGCCATCCGCTACAGCACAATACTCATGCCGTCATACGCCACTTCAACCTCGCGCCGAACCAGCTCCGCACGCTCTGGGGAATCCTCATCGAGAATCGGGTTGGTGTTGTTGATATGGATAAGTACTTTGCGCTGTTTGGGCAACTGTTCCAGCACTTCGAGCATGCCGCCAGGGCCGTTCTGCGCCAAGTGACCCATTTCCCGGCCCGTGCGGGTGCCGACGCCACGGCGCTGCATTTCGTCGTCGTCCCACATCGTGCCATCCACCAACAGGCAATCGCTGCTGGCCATGATCTTCAGCAGCGCTGCATCGACCTTGCCCAGGCCCGGTGCATAGAACAGTTTGCCGCCGGTGCTCAGGTCTTCCACGATCAGGCCGATGTTGTCGCCCGGATGCGGGTCGAAGCGGTGCGGCGAGTAAGGTGGCGCGGCGCTGCGCAAGGGCAGGGGAGTAAAGCGCAGGTTCGGGCAGGCCGGAACGGTGAAGCTCTGATCGAGTTCGATGCGGTTCCAGTTCAACCCGCCATTCCAGTGCGTCAGCATGGTGAACAGAGGGAAACCGGTGCTCAGGTCTTCGTGGACCATGTCGGTGCACCAGACCTGATGCGGGCAACCTTCGCGCAGGCTGAGCAGGCCGGTGGTGTGGTCGATCTGGCTGTCCATCAGGATGATTGCGCTGATGCCGGTGTCACGCAGCGCGCGGCCCGGCTGCATTGGCGCGAAACTCTGGAGCTGGGCGCGGATGTCCGGTGAAGCATTGCACAGCACCCAGTTCACGCCGTCATCGGAAATCGCGATGGACGACTGGGTACGCGCCTCGGCCCGCAGGCTGCCGTCGCGAAAACCTGCGCAGTTCACGCAGTTGCAGTTCCACTGGGGGAAACCGCCGCCGGCGGCGGAACCTAGAATCTGGACAAACATGGCCGCTCCATCATTGAAAGCTGAAAATAAAAACGCCCCGGCGAGCCGAGGCGTAGCACTGCATCTCTACCAGACGGCAGAACTTAGCGGCTTGCGAAGTACATGGTGACTTCGAAGCCGATACGCAGGTCGGTGTAAGCAGGTTTGGACCAGGACATAGAAACGCTCCTTCAGGTGGATGGGACAGTTGAGACCTATACATATAGTCCACCTCCAGCCGGAGATGTTCAGATAGTTAGGTGGCTATGTTACTCAAAATTACAGAGCGATTGGCCACGAATCTTTGATAAAGCTAATTGCAGCGCCGGTAATGATCATTTTGCCACTTGCCAAGGCGCCCCGGAACAAGGTCCGTTTGCCAGGCAGCGCCACCCGCCTTCGGCCCGATTCAGTCGTTGGGCCGCCGCCAGCAAGGCTTCACGATCGATCATCAGAATCGCCTGAGGCAGACGCTGCAGGTAATCAGATGAATGGCCAGCCAGTTTGCCTTGCCAGAGCAGCTCGGCGGCCTGGTCGCTGGGCAGGGCGATGCTGTCGAATTGATTGACCAGGGCTTGACGCTGAGCGATGAAGGTCGGTTCATCGATGCATTCGATCATCCCTTCCAATTCGCCGAGGAACTGTTCGATGTGTTCCAGTAAATCCAGAGGCGCGACGCTCGGTGATTGCACGCCGAACAGCAGCCCGGTCTGACCGTTTATCTGGCGTAGTCCGCTGAACACGGCATACCCAAGTTGCAGCTCCACCCGCAGGCGCTGGTAGAACGGCGTCTGGCATACGTGTGCGAGCACACGCCAGGCGGCTTCATCGGCGATGTCTTGGGTTGCTGTCGGACAAAAAAGTAACAGCGCGTGTTCACTGGAGCCGGTATCGACGGCGTTCCACAGATGCTGCGAGCGAATCGAGGCAGGCGATGTCAGTTGATTGTCCGCAATGCCGGGGATACGACTCAACGCAAGCCCCATCGCCGCTTGTGTCTGGGCAGACAGGCCGACCGCCAGGCCATCCCAGCGTGCGCTCGACCAGAGTTGCTGCAGGTCATCCGAGACTACGCTGTGCTCATGGCATAGATCGGGCAATGCTTTGAGAAGCTGTCGAATCGGCATCAATGCAACGGCCGCTGGCGCTTCCTGTGAGAAATCGGCATCAGGTTTTGTCAGTTCTTTCAGCGCATGTTCGAGGACTGTCGGCATCGGTTCCTGCAGCCCCGTCATTTTCAATAGCCATTCGTTGCCCGAAGCACTGAAGGAAAAGTCGACACCGGCCTGACGCGCATCTTCGCGCAGCCTGCGCAGATTGTTTTCCAGATTCGACTGAAGGCGGCTGTGAGGGATGAACTCCAGGCGCCAGCGCAGATACACCGCACCTTGATCCGTGTTATCCGGCAACGCCAGACTGAACTGCATCGGCGATCGTTCTCGGCGACTGCGTGAGCGATCCTGGGCAAACGTTCGCAGGCCGCGGTGGGCGCTGGTCTGGCCGCGAATCAATCCGGCATTCGGGGCTGGTGTTTCGGCGCGCAGAAACGGGTTAGGAGTCGGCAGTTGCCACTGGCCGGTAACGTTATCCACAGCGCCGATTTGTTTGAGGATGGCCTTGAGGGCGACAACGCCCTGTACGGACAGTCCGAGCTCAAGCTGTTCGCTGTCTCGTTGGGCCAGTTGCAAGGCGCTACTGACTTGCTGTTGGCGCTGCAGCAGGGCTGCATACTCTTCGCGCAGCTCAACCCAATCCTGACAGGAGGCAAAAAAGCCCAGCCAATCCAGAAGCCGTTCGCGGATCACGTTGTCCGGTTGCGTGGCGCGGGCGGATCGCGTGAATTCGACATGCAGCACAGCTTGGCCAGCATACTGATAGAGCGGCGTGGCTTTAAGGGTGTCCGCCAGCCCTTGCTCTCGCAACTGTGCCACCAGGCCGCCGGATTTTTCCGCATTCAGCCAATGACACAGAAACCCCAGCGCTTGGGGCGATGAATCGGGCAGTGCTTCGAAGGCGAACAGCAGGTCCAGCCGACGCTCTCCAGCCTGTTGATAACTATTGTCTGAAGCATCCATCAACACGGCGGGTTTTGTCTGAGGGACTTTTTCGCCCGGGGTAATAGCAACGGCAAACGCCTGCGCCATCTCCTTCAACTCATCGAGATGCTGTGGCCCGACCAGGCTCAGCGTCATTTGCCCGGTCCGGTAAAACTGCTGATAAAAGCCCCTCAACGCTTGCTGAAATTCCGGTTGCGGCACCGGCAGGCTGTAACGGTTTCCCGCATGAAACGCCCGCAACGGATGAGCCGCCGAGAGTCCATCGTACAGCGCGAACTGTCGTTGGGCCGTCGCATCCCGTGACCAGGCGACAAATTCGGCGTGCAACACTTCCCGTTCCCGCCGCTGATCGTCCGGATGCATACGCGGATGAGCGAGCATGTCTGACAGACGCTCCAGCCCACCCCTGAACGCCTGAGGTGGCAGCTCGAAAAAAAAGTCCGTCGTACGTTCACTGGTTCGCGCATTTACCTGCCCGCCATGACCTTGCACGTAGGCCATCAGCCCTTGCCCTGCGGGAAAGCGCTCAGTGCCCAGGAACAGCAAATGCTCAAGAAAGTGCGCCAGCCCCGGCCAGGCCAGTGGCACGTCGTGACTGCCAGCGGCGACCCGCAACGCTGCGGCGCAACGCTTCAAATCGGGAGCGTGGCGCAGCGTCACCCGCAGGCCGTTGGCGAGGGTTTCAGTGTGGAGGCGAGGATGATTCAGCGCAGGCATGAGCACTTCCAGAACAGGGAAGCGCTCATGCTAGCGGATTAGTGCTTGTTCAGCTCGCCGTATAGCTGGGGACGGCGATCGTGGAAGTAACGATTGGCGGCGCGGGAATCGATCATCAGCTGACGATCCAGTTCGCCGACAATCAGCGCTTCATCAAGTCCGGCCTGGGCGATGCGGCTGCCATCTGGCGCGGCGATGCTGCTCTGGCCGCAATACTGGATATCGCCTTCTTGCCCGCAGTAGTTGGCATAAGCCACATAACACTGGTTTTCGAAGGCCCGTGCGCGGACGGTGACGTCGGCAATGAAATCGTAGGGAATCATGTTCGCCGTCGGCACCAGAATCAGCTCGGCGCCGGCCAACGCCAGGCGCCGGGCGTTCTCCGGGAACTCCAGGTCGTAGCAGATCAAAAAGCCAAGCGTCCAGCCATTGAGTTCAACCAGCGGAAACTCATCCGGCCCGGGGCTGAACATCGAGTGGTCGAGGTCGCCGAACAAATGAGTCTTGCGGTAGTTGCACAGCCGCTCGCCATTGGCGTCGATCAACTGCACGGCGTTGTATATCTTCCCGTCTTCGGTACGCTCCGGGTAGCCATACAAGATGGCGATCCCCGTCGTTTTGGCAATGCGCGCGATTTGCTGCGCCGATTCACCGTTGTGCACTTCCGCCAGCACCCTGACCGCATCGATGCCAATGTTGTAGCCGGTCAGGAACATCTCCGGCAGCACCAGCAAGTCTGCGCCCTTGGCCTCCAGCGCCAGTTGATGCAGGCGTTGCAGATTACCTGCGACATCCAGGGGCAGCGGTGGACATTGGTAAAGGGCTACGCGCATTTCGGATTCCTCTTACTCAGGCAGGGCGATCGGACCGATCTCGTTGAACACATCTCCTGGACCCGGGTTTTCGGCGTGAGTTTCACCACCGAAGTGTTTCATGATCCCCCACACCGCGTTGAGCGACGTCTGCACCGCGCCTTCAACCCAGGCCGGCGTCCACGAAACGTCATCGCCGGCGATGAAAATCCCCCGTTGCTCGGGCGGCATGTCGTCCTGCATGAAGTGCGCGTACATGCGCTGATTGTAGCGGTAATGACCGGGCAGGGCGCCTTTGAAGGCGCCGAGGAAATGCGGGTCGGCTTCCCACGACACGGTGATCGGATCGCCGATGATCCGCGCGGCGATATCAACTTTCGGGTAAATCTTCTTCAACGCATCCAGCGCCAGCTTCACGCGTTTTTCCACCGGGTGCGGGAGCATTTTCAGGGCGTCGCTCATCCACGAGTACGACAGGCAAATCACCCCTGGCTTATCGTCGCCGTTGTCGAACAGATAGGTGCCGCGGGTCAAGCGATCGGTGAGGGTCATGCTCATCAGGTCGCGACCGGTTTCCGGGTCCTTGTCCTTCCAGAATGGGCGATCGACCATCACGAATGTCTTCGACGATTGCATGTAGCGGGTGCGGTCCAGGGCCATCCACATCTTTTGCGAGAACAGGCTTTCGTCGCATTCGATCTGGGTGGTCAGCAGCCAGCTCTGGCAGGTGGTCAGTACGGCCGCGTATTCGCGTGTGTCGCCGTAGTTATCGGTGACCTTAAAACGCCCGTTCGGCGCATGGGCGATTTTCTTCACGCCGGAACGTGGCGCGCCGCTGTGCAATGAGCTGAGGCTGGTGCCTTCAGGCCAATGCACGCAACGCTCCGGCACATGGCGCCAGATACCCAGCGGCACTTGTTCCACACCGCCGACGACCAAGTGCTGATGATCGTCGCAGTTGGTCATCACCACCCGGAAGATTTCCAGCATCGAGTTAGGGAAGTCCGAGTCCCAACCGCCCGTACCAAAACCGACCTGACCGAATACTTCGCGGTGATGGAACGAGAGCTTGGCGAAGGCTTCGGAGGTGGCAACGAAATCGTAGAAGGTGCGGTCATCCCACAACGGCACCAAGGTGTTCCACAGCTCCTTGAGGCGTGGCACATCGCGGTCACGGATCGCTTGCTGGATATCAGAGAACTGCGAGCCGGCTTCCAGGGCATCCGCCCAGGCGTCAGCGACTTCCTGGAACAGTGCAGGAAGATCCGCCAGTTTCTGTGCGTAATGAGTTTTGCCTTCCAGATCGATTACCGTGCTGCCCGACGCAGGCGTCAGCGGGTTCGGGAAGGGTTTGGTTTGAAGGCCGAGCTTGTCGACATAGTGATAAAACGCGGTCGACGATACCGGGAAACGCATACCGCCGAGTTCGGCGATGATGCCTTCAGCACCGTTGAACGCCTGGGAACGCAGACGGCCGCCCATCTTCGAGGCTTCGTAGACGACGGGTTTGAGGCCCAGCTTCATCAATTCGTAGGCGGCCACCAGGCCTGCAATGCCTGCACCGACAATCGCCACTTCGGCGCCGTGGTTGTGGGCAGGAATGCTGCCCAGCCCGGCCGGGTGCTCGATCCAGTTATCGAAAGCGAAAGGAAAGTCCGGGCCGAAAACCGTGACCGGTTTTTTACCGTCTGCAGGATGGCGATTGTTCTTGTTCATGGCTGACCTTGCTGGCGCTGACGCTGACTGCGCGTCTGAGTATAGGAAAAGATGGCAGCCATTCTAAAGAGCGTAGAACACGTTAATAAGACGCAATGTGTCGTCATTTTGCTAATAACTTGATCAATATGACGACGTACCGCTACATACTGTAGGAGCGAGGCTTGCCCGCGAAGAGGCCCACCCAGACACCGAAGACCTACCGGCAGAAACTCAAACCGGCTGCCCCCGATCAATCTTGCTGCTCAAGATGATCGAAGTCGTCGTCTTCTCCACCCCATCCACACTGCCAATCTGATCCAGCAACTGATCCAGCTGCTCCGGCGAATCGGTGCGCAACCACGCCACGTAATCGAATTCGCCACTCACCGCACACAACTGCTGCACCTGCGCCATGGCGCTAAGACGACGCAACACTTCCTTGCCGGACCGTGGTTGCACCGTGATCCCGACGTATGCCTGCAATCCGCCATCCACCACGCGCTGTCCCAGGCGCACACCGTAACCGGTGATCACCTTGGCCTTTTCCAGCCGCGCCAGGCGCGATGTGACGGTGGTGCGGGCGATGCCCAGTTGACGGGCGAGCATGGCCACGCTTTCGCGGGCATTAATCTGCAAGGCCGCGATCAATTGGCGGTCGATTTCGTCAAGGACGGGCGGGCGGGTGTCAGGCAAAGGGCATCTCCAGCGGTATAGAGCAATGGGCAGGCATGTTACAGGCACTCCATGCCCTCAGCGGGTTAATTGGATGGACACAAATTGTCACTCGTAGTCGAATGCGCAACCAAGGGCTATGAAGCGAGGGGATCGAAATGAAGAGCATGCCAGCGGCTCTGCGAGACTATGCACTGCAGATTGCGAATCACGAAATGGGGCACTACGTAGTCGCCCGAGCCCTGGGCTTTGAAACGGGTGATGTGACCCTGAAAGTGACCATGGGCCTAACGCACCATGGAGGGGCCTCCATTACCTTGACGCGGTCAATTTCGTCGATCGACGGCATGAAGGAACATTTGGAGGCTCGGATAATGGTCCTCTTCGCCGGCTCCATGGCGCAGACATTACCTGCAAAGCATTCGCCCGAAAAACGCGTCGATAAGTCGAAAGCGGCAGCCATCCTGAAAGGAGAGTTTGGAGCGGAACAGGACTACGCGAAAATAAGAGAGCTTCGGTATTTGCTTCGAAATATCTCCTACCCCGATACGGACCCAGCGTCGTCTGACAGCGTCATTGCTGAGCTGACAGAGATTAATGATCGCTTGTGGTTGCGGACTCAAAAAATCGTAGAGGCATTGGCCGATACGATTACTGGATTGGCAGGGCTTCTGGTAGAGCGCATGGTCATTGTGGAGCAGTGGGGTAGGGGGGCGGATACGTATGAGGTTGTGTTGACGGGTGACGTGCTTGAAGGGCTGGTGCCCGTGCGGGCGATACCAGCGTTGAGTGTTTGGGAGTAAGTATCCAGGTGGCCGCTGGGCGCATGGGGTAAGTCGTAAATGAGCGGCTGATATTCATTAGAGTCTTGGTCTTGGTGAGCACCGGAGTTTTTGGTTTTCTATTGAATTACTCAGCTATTTGCCAGAATGGGTCTTGGTGCCAATCTTGTGGAAACCCCATTGCTCGCTGATTCACATTTGGAAACTCCTGCATCAAGTCCCGCAAGCGACGATCCCAGCTGGTGTGCGGGCTCACTTGGCGCATCAGGTGATTGAGAATGCACAAAACCGAAAAAATCCGTGGATGCTGTGCCTGCTGAAGTAATGCAAGCGGCCACGAGAAGCCAGTTTTCTTGGGCAGTTCTGGCCGTATACCCAGCTCTCGATTCCACAGCCTCGCATGATGGGCGCAAATATTACGGATGGTCGTCAATGTATGCAGCCATGACTGCAACAGTGGTGCTGGCAGTTCGAGGCATCTGGCGATGACTTTCTTGTCGGCGTCTCGCGCCAGCCCTTTATAAAGATGTGACAGATCACCCAAGGTCAGTTCTTCCAGCATGGCCCATCCGGGCATCAGTGACGGCTGGTCATACGTTACTGGATAGTGCCGCGCGTAGCTTTCCTTGGCTCGTTGGTGTTTTAGATGATCCTTTCGCCCTTCATCGGTTTGTAAGCGATCTATCCGTTGACACTCTTTTTCGTAATCGCGTCTAGCAGCATTTTGCTTGGTACGGATGGTTTCCAGCAATCGAGCATGGTCGTAGGAGTGCTGAAACAACCGCGCCTCCATGTACCAGTGCCCACCATGATTCGGTCCCATGTGATTGCTGATCAGAGAGCGAACTGCAACCTCGACGCGTTCGATGGCATCCATGACAAGTAGGCGCAGGCGGCGGTCGAAATCATAAAGCGTGGTCAGGTCACGAAACCCAGCGCCTTTGCGGAAGGGGTGGTCTTCGTCCTCCGCTTGCTGGAAAGTTCGCATGTAGGGGGTTAGGCGGAAGAAACTCACTGCCTGTAAAAAGTGGCGAGCCCGTGTGTCATCCTGAATATGCAACCCACGCTGCTTGAGCAATTCGATCTGTGCGGTGATATCGATGACGGGCTTATGGAAAACTCTCATGCCCTAAAAGCTCCAGGCAAAAAAAACCCGCGCAATTTGTGCTTAGCTGCCGAAGCAACCATAGGCATGGCGGGTGTGTTGCGGGCAAGACTAGGTACAACCGCATTGGTTTGCAAGTTTTTTGCTGAAGGCTCGATAGGCGGATGTACCT
Source organism: Pseudomonas sp. Tn43 (assembly GCF_014192635.1). Classification (NCBI taxonomy): domain Bacteria; kingdom Pseudomonadati; phylum Pseudomonadota; class Gammaproteobacteria; order Pseudomonadales; family Pseudomonadaceae; genus Pseudomonas; species Pseudomonas sp. Tn43. The sequence goes on along the minus strand of NZ_JACHYG010000010.1, from coordinate 51,004 downwards.
GGTTTTGCATGAGTGATCTCGATGCTCTTGTTGGCGGGGAACTGATCTTTTTCAGGTGAAAGCCACGCATTGCGTGGCTTTCTGATTGGTCCGACTAAGCATCGGATTCGTCTTTGGTCCGAGCCGGTCGCGGCGTAAGTACCTTTACCACATCATCAATCACCGCTTTGCTCATCGCCGTCAGATAGTGCGCGGCCCAGGCGTGGCGGTCGGTGTCTTTTGCGTAGGCTGCGTCCTCGGCAAATGATTTGGCGAGGAACAGCAGATCGGAGGCCTGAGTCAATGCGTCGAGGATGGGGACGCCAGCGCTGACGTGGAACAGTGGCTGATCCGAGCAATAGATGAAGGGCGTGAAACCGATGGTTTTTAGTTCTTATGCGGACGGAATTGCTTTGCTCATTGTTTCGCTCCTTAACTCGAGGAGCTGCCGCATTCGTTACCACACGAATGGGTGGCAGCTGTACGCAGGGTGGTAAACCGGGAGCCAAGGAACCGGCAGACCCGAAGGTCTCCCACGCACAGCCGCCATAACACAGGATTGCAGGTGTAGAAAACGCCTGAAGTCGTGATTGGGGACGCTGTTGCGCTTAGCCGCCGGGTTACCACACCCGATCACTGCATATGCAGCGACGTCCGGAGAGTATCCCGTTGAAGAAAAGCCCAACAAGGCGGAAAAGCGCCTAAACGCACCCATTACGCAATTATCGGAGTTTGCCTACAAGGTCTGCGGGCGTCATCCGATATTGCGACACCTTCAGCAAAACAAACCTACACGTCAGGCACGAAAAAGCCGCGTATTTACGCGGCTTTTTTGTTTGGTGGGCCCAGTAGGACTCGAACCTACGACCAAGGGATTATGAGTCCCCTGCTCTAACCAACTGAGCTATAGGCCCTCAGTAGGCCGCGGATTATAGCGATGGTTTCTCGGCTGTGCTATCCGAAAAATCCAATATGGCTGTACGAAGAAACGTCGCAGCAAATTCCTCGGGGGGAAGTGGCACGCTGACGATGTAACCCTGGATCTGTTCGCAGCCTTCGGCGGTGAGAAATTGCTGCTGCGCCTGGGTTTCGACACCTTCGGCGATGACGGTGAATTGCATGCTGCGGCCCAAGGCGATGATTGCGCGAACAATGGCCGCGTCGTGTGGGTCGTCCGGCAGGCCGCGGACGAAGGATTGGTCGATCTTGAGGATGTCCAGCGGCAGGCGTTTGAGGTAGCTCAGGGACGAATAGCCAGTGCCGAAATCATCGATTGCCAGTTGCACACCCAGGCGTTTGAGTTGATGCAGCACCGCCAGCGCCTCTTCGGCCTGGCTCATGATGAAGTTTTCAGTGATTTCCAGTTGCAGGAAGCCGGGATTGAGGTGGTTGTCTTTGAGCAATTGTTCGATCCGGCCAAGCAGGTTCGGCTGGCGCAATTGCGCGCCCGCGAGATTGACGGAGAGTGGGCCCAGGCACTCATAGACCTGACTCCACTCGTACATCTGTCGGCAGGCGGTCTCCAGCACCCAATCGCCGATTTGCAGGATCATGCCGTTTTCTTCGGCGAGGGGAATGAAGTGCTCGGGAGGGACATCGCCAAAGGTGGGATGACGCCAGCGGATCAGCGCTTCAGCACCGACCACTCGATGGTCATCCAGACTGATTTTAGGCTGGTAGTACAACAACAGCTCATTGCGCTCGATGGCACGCCGCAGTTCATGTTCCAGCGCCACGCGCTCGCTGGCTTGGGCGGTGAGGTCGCGGGTGTAGCTTTCAACCCGGTTACGACCCTTGGCCTTGGAGCGGTACATCGCGGCATCGGCGTTCTTGACCAGCGTCGCGACGTCGCAGCCGTCTTTGGGATACAGGCTGGTGCCAATGCTGGCGCTGATGAAAAACTCGTGCTCGCCGGCCTGGAAAGGGGCGGAAAAGCAATTGAGCAGCTTGGTGGCAATGTTGTCGGCATCGCTGGACTGTTGCAGCCCCGGAAGCAGAATGATGAATTCATCGCCACCGAGTCGCGCCACGGTATCGATATCGCGTAGCTGCTCCTTGAGGCGCACGGCGATGCCTTTGAGCAACAAGTCGCCGACCGGGTGGCCGAGGCTGTCGTTGATGTGCTTGAAGCGGTCCAGGTCGAGGAACAGCACGGCGCCCTGGCCGCCGTTTTCCTGCTGGCTGTTCAGTGCAGTCAGCAGCCGACTTTCGAACAAGGTGCGGTTGGGCAGGCCGGTCAGCGGGTCGTGGTGCGCCTGGTAGTCGAGTTTGGCCTGAGCGTGCTTGAGGCTGGAAATGTCTGCAAACACCGCAACAAAGTGGGTGATGAATTTGTCTCGGTTGCGCACTGCATTGATCGTCAGCCAGCTCGGGTAAAGCTCGCCATTCTTGCGTCGGTTGGAAATCTCGCCCTGCCAATGACCATCGGCGGTCAATTGATGCCACATCGCCGCATAAAAGGCGCTGTCATGCAGCCCCGAGGCAAGCAGGCGAGGGGTATGGCCCAGCGCTTCGCTCTCGCTGTAACCGGTAATTTCGGTAAAGGCACGATTGACCGCGCTGATGTGCTGCTGGGTGTCGGTGATCAGGACACCCTCGGCAGTGCTCTCGAACACCGTGGCGGCCTGTTGCAGTTTCTCCTGCATCAGGTGCCGCTCGGTAATGTCCCGGGCAATGGTCAACATGCAGTCTTCATCGCCGATGGGTAACGGCCGGCTGGAAACCTCACAGAGCCTGATCTGCCCGTCTTTGCGGCGGATGTGGCAACTGAAGTCGCGCACGAAACCGTCCCGGTGCAACAGCTCGAGCATCTGTTTTCGTTCGTTGAGGTTGACCCAGATCCCCAGGTCCAGGGCTGACCGATCCACGGACATCGCGCTGTTGAAACCGGTAATACGGCTGAAACCTTCGTTGACCTCCAATAACAAACCATCGCTCTGCCGGGACAGCAGCAAGCCATCGGGGGAGGCATGAAAGGCCTTGGCGAATTTTTCTTCGGAGGTTTGCAGTTGTTGCTGGGTTTCCTTGAGCTGGCTGATGTCCCGCACGACGACCACCAGGGCCGGGGTCGTATCGAGATCGAAGGGCTCGGCGGAAATCAGGCCGGTAAACATCTGACCATTGCTGCGGCGAAAGGGCATCTCCAGGTTGCGGATGCTGCCGGCCTGCAAACGCTGCAACAAACCTGGCCCCACGCCGGGAACGCCCCAGATGTTCAGGTCGGTGGCGGTCTGGCCGACGACGTCTTCGGCCTTGAGACCGATCTGTTCTTCGAACGCTTCATTGACTTCCAGCAGGCAACCGTCGGAAAGCCGCGCAATCACCAGAATATCCGGGCATTGCTGGAACACTGAAGCAAACTTCTGTTCCGACAGGCGCAATGCCTCTTCGGTGCGCTTGGCTTCGCTGATGTCGATCATCAGCCCGCGCAGTACCGGTTCATGGGCATGCTCGATCAGGCTGACGATATCGCGGACCCACAGGCAGCGGCCGTCGGCGGTGATGACCCGGTAATCGACGCTGTGATCGCGCCCGGCGGCTACTTCACGGTCGCAAAAGGTTTGGGCGCGGGTCAGATCCGCCGGGTGGATGATGTTGCGCCAGAAGCCTGGAATCAGCCAGTGGGACAGGGGGTAACCAAGGAGTTCCTCTGCATGGGGTGAGACGTAGCTGTAGGTGTAATCGCTGATCCGGGCTTCCCAGGCGATGGCCGAAAGACTCTCCACCAGCCCGCGATAATGGTATTCGCTGCTGCGCAGCTCCTGTTCCAGAGCGACCCGCCGGGCAATTTCCGAGCTGAGCCGGCGATTGATCCGGATAACCACCGCCAGCACGATCATCAGAAGCAGCAATCCAGGCAGGCCGTAAGTCAGCACGTCGAGCCAGATGGTCCGATGATCCAGGACGTTACCGACCCAATGTTCCTGGATGGCACTGATTTCACTTGGAGTCATGTCCGCCAGGACTTTGTCCAGGATGCTGACCAACAGCTTGTTGTTCGGTGGCACGGCCATCGCCAACTGGTAGCGATAGGGTGTTTCACCGCTGACGTAGAGGCCGTCGAGCTTGAGCTGGCGCAGGCTCCAGACACTGGAGGCAAGATCGCCTACTACGGCGTCCACAGCGTCGGTGGCAAGCGCTTGCAGCGCCGAGCTGACATTGGGCATTGCCACCAGATTCAGGTCGGGATGGCGGGTGCGCAACAGTTCATGGGGGGCGTAGTTTTCCACCACGGCGATCTTCAGGCCGTACAGGTCTTCGAGTTTGCGCGGTTGGGGGCCTCCGACATGAGCCAGAATGACAATCGGAAAGTCGAGATAGGGGCGGGTGAACGACAGATACGTCTGACGCTCGGGGGTCGACATGATGCCCGGCAAGATGTCTAGCTTGCCTTGTTTGGCCTGCTGCAAGACTTCAGTCCAGCTGACCGGCTCGATGGGCGTAAGTTTGGTGCCCAGCCGTTGACGGATGACGTTGATGTAGTCCGCTGCCAGGCCCTGATAACGCCCGTGCTCGTCGCGAAACTCAAACGGCGGCCAGGACGCGTCCACGCCCAGGCGCAATTCCGGGTGAGCCGTTAGCCAGCTACGTTCTTCGTCGGTCAGAGTCAACGCGCCAGCCGTTGCGGTCCAGGTCATTAGCGACAGCAAAAAAAGCACGGTCGGCCATCTGGGCATAACGGTCTCGTTACGGCTTGGGGGAATGCTTCGAGTGTAGACGGGCTATGCGGCGGGGGGGATGTACGGGGCATTTAATCTGCATAAAGCAAAACCCCCGGCCAGGGCCGGGGGTTTTGTGATCACTCGTCGAGGAAGGAGCGCAAATGCTCGCTTCTCGTCGGGTGGCGCAGCTTGCGCAGCGCCTTGGCTTCGATCTGACGAATCCGTTCACGGGTCACGTCGAACTGCTTACCAACCTCCTCAAGGGTGTGGTCGGTATTCATGTCGATACCGAAGCGCATGCGCAGAACCTTGGCTTCACGGGCAGTGAGGCCGGACAGGACTTCGCGAGTCGCTTCTTTAAGGCTCTCAACAGTGGCGACATCGATTGGCGACTGCATGGTCGAGTCTTCGATGAAGTCACCCAGATGAGAATCTTCGTCATCACCGATCGGGGTTTCCATGGAGATCGGCTCTTTAGCGATCTTCAATACCTTGCGGATCTTGTCCTCAGGCATTTCCATGCGTTCGCCCAGCTCTTCCGGGGTCGGTTCGCGACCCATTTCCTGCAGCATCTGCCGGGAAATACGGTTGAGCTTGTTGATCGTCTCGATCATGTGCACCGGAATACGGATGGTGCGGGCCTGGTCGGCGATCGAGCGAGTGATCGCCTGACGGATCCACCAGGTGGCATAAGTCGAGAATTTGTAGCCGCGGCGGTATTCGAACTTGTCTACCGCTTTCATCAGGCCGATGTTGCCTTCCTGGATCAGATCGAGGAATTGCAGGCCACGGTTGGTGTACTTCTTGGCGATGGAGATCACCAGACGCAAGTTCGCTTCGACCATCTCTTTCTTCGCGCGGCGGGCCTTGGCCTCACCGATCGACATGCGACGGTTGATGTCCTTGATCTCGGCGATCGTCAAACCGGTTTCGGTTTCCAGCGCGGTCAGCTTTTGCTGGCAACGAATGATGTCCGGTTGCAGGCGACCAATGGCTTCTGCGTATTTGCTTTTGCCTTTGGCCAGTGCATCGGTCCAGCTTTCGTCGACTTCGTTGCCCGGGAACTGGCGCAGGAAGTCGGCACGCGGCATGCGGGCATCACGAACGCACAGTTGCATGATCGCGCGCTCTTGCTGACGCAGACGATCCAGGGCGCTGCGAACACGCTCGACCAGGCCTTCGAATTGCTTCGGCACCAGTTTGATCGGCATGAACAACTCAGCCAGGACTACCAGCTCGGCAATTGCCAGCTTGTTGCCACGACCGTGCTTTTTCAGGGCCTTGCGGGTGATTTCCATCTGATCGGCGACAGCGCCAAAGCGCTGTGCGGCGATGACCGGATCCGGGCCGCTTTCGGCTTCTTCTTCGTCATCGCTCGCTTCGGCGTCATCGTCGTCGGTGTCGTCGTCCGCTTTCACGGCTTTCGGATCGACAGGCGGTGGCACTTCGGCCGCAGGCGGCGCAATGCCGTCGTCCGGGTCGATATAACCGCTCAGGACGTCGGACAGGCGGCCACCTTCGCTGGTGACGCGAGCGTACTCGGAGAGGATATGGTCAACCGTGCCAGGGAAGTGCGCGATTGCGCCCATCACTTCGCGGATGCCCTCTTCAATACGTTTGGCGATTTCGATTTCGCCTTCACGCGTGAGGAGTTCTACCGTACCCATTTCCCGCATGTACATGCGCACGGGGTCGGTGGTGCGACCAATGTCGGTCTCGACCGCCGCCAACGCTGCCGCCGCTTCTTCCGCGGCCGCCTCGTCGGTATCGGCGTCGGCCAGCATAAGGGCATCCTTATCTGGCGCAACCTCGAATACGTTGATCCCCATGTCATTGATCATGCGGATGATGTCTTCCACCTGTTCCGGATCTGAAATATCCTCCGGCAGGTGGTCGTTGACCTCAGCGTAAGTCAGGTAGCCCTGCTCACGACCCAATAGGATCAACTCTTTGATACGAGACTGCTGTTGCGCTTTTCCGGACATAACACCCTATCCACTGAAGGTCTTGGCGGGCAAAAAACAAGCCGAGGATTATACCTGAGCTATGACCTCACGCGCCAGTTGAGGTCGGGTTTGATGCGGAAACATTGCGACTTAAAAGGTCGCGCAGTTGGTTTTTCTCTTCGGTATTCAATTCACTTTGACGTGCTTTTCGAAGAAGTTGTTCCAGGTTTCGCTCGCGTTGGCGTGCTGACAAACTAGTTATGGTGTCGAAAAACTGTTGTTCAAGGTTATCTCCATCAATCAGCCATTCCTTCTCTGCCAGCGCTTTTAGCAGTCGGCCTTGTTCGGTGCCGTGCCAGCGAGCAATCAATTGAAATGAGTTTAGCTTGGGATTCTTCTGCACGGCTTCGAGCAGCGCGACCAACAGTTGCGTGTTGGTATGGTCCTCGGCGGCGAAGTGCCCGGCATCCTCGACTTTCTCAGCCAGTTGCGGGTGATGCAGCAGCGTACGCAAGGCGGCCAGGGTGGGCGGCTCTACAGCGGCCGGAATCCGTGGTGCGCGCGGTTGATCGCGATCACCACCCCGTTTGCCATTCTTGTCCCACGGCTTCTTGTCCCATTTCTTGCCGCTTGCGCCAGGTTTCTTCGGCGTCCATTCCTGCTGCGGCGCGTACATCTCTTGTGCCTGCGGCTGATGGTAGTCGCTGTAATCCGGCATGGCATCGTAATCGATGCCTGGATCATAAGCGGGGGGCGCTTCCTGAGGATGAGGCGTACTTTGAACCAGTTGACTCACGGCTTCACCGCTAAGCCCGGTAATTTCGCTCAGGCGCTGGCGCATCAAGATACGCAGGTTGGCACCCGGGACTTTGTCAATCAGCGGCGCGGCGAGGGTGGCCATGTGGGCCTTGCCTTCCAGGGAGCGCGGGTCCGATTCCTCGGTCAGCTGTTGAAAAAAGTAATCGGCCAGCGGCTGGGCGTGCTGATTGATCCGTGCGCGGAAGGCGTCAGTGCCCTCAGATCGGATCAGGGTATCCGGATCTTCGCCTTCAGGCAGGAACAGAAAGCGCGCCCGACGGCCGTCTTGCAGGCATGACAGAGTTGCCTCCAGTGCCCGCCAGGCGGCGTTTCGGCCTGCCTGGTCGCCATCAAAGCAGAACAATACGCTGGGCACGACGCGAAACAGGCGTTTCATGTGTTCTTCGCTGGTGGCGGTGCCCAGTGTTGCGACGGCATTGCGCAGGCCTTGCTGGGCGAGGGCGATGACGTCCATGTAGCCTTCAACGACGATGATTTCGTCGAGGTTGCGATTGTTCTTGCGTGCTTCATAAAGGCCATAGAGTTCCTGGCCCTTATGGAATACCGGAGTTTCAGGGGAGTTCAGGTATTTCGGCTTGTCGTCGCCCAGTACCCGGCCGCCGAAGGCAATAATGCGCCCGCGACTGTCGCGGATCGGGAACATCACTCGATCGCGGAAGCGATCATAGCGCTTGCCGGTTTCGGCGTTCTCGATCAGCAGGCCGGCATCGATCATGGCCTTTTGCTGCAGGGTATCGCTGCTCAAGTGCTTGTACAGATTGTCCCAGCCGGGCGGGGCGAAACCGAGGCCGAAGTCTCGGGCGATTTCGCCCGTCAGTCCGCGACCCTTCAAATAATCCACGGCGGCTTTGCGCAACGGATGGCTTTTCAGGGCTTGACGATAAAAGTCGGCGGCGGCGGTGAGCAGCGGGTACAGCGGCGAATCGGTAGGCTGGCGCGGTTTGTGCGGCCGACCGCTTTCTTCGCGGGGAATTTCCATGCCGGCGGCTTTGGCCAGTTCTTCGACAGCCTGGACGAAATCCAGATTGTCATGGTCCATCATGAAGCCGAGGGCGTTACCGCCAGCGCCGCAGCCGAAACAGTAATAGAACTGTTTGTCGGGGCTGACGCTGAAGGAGGGGGTTTTCTCTTTGTGAAACGGGCAGCAGGCCGTGTAGTTCTTGCCGGCTTTTTTCATTTGCAGGCGCGAGCTGACCACGTCGACGATGTCGGTGCGGTTCAGAAGGTCGTCAATGAAGCTCTGGGGAATTAGCCCGGCCATGGCGTTCTCGTCATCTGCGCTGAAATGGACCCAAAACGAAAGGCGGCCAAACGCGGGTCGTTGTTCGAGGCGCGCAAGGTGTGCGGCTCGACCTGTGTCGTCTGCGTATCGCTGTCGGGAAGTGTATCTGCCGAAAATCCACTGACGTTAATACCAATCAGTATTCGACTATTTGAAAGTGTTTCGCTGAATCCGGCGACGGCCAGTCATTGGCCTCGGATAGCTCATAAGCGGGCACGCAAGAAGGTGCCTTGGGCTGATCGTCGTGAGAGGAATCAGTGGGTGTGCTCGTCAGTAGCCTTGGAAGGCTCGTCAGAAAAGACGTGCACCGCTGGCAAAAGAGCCAGGTCTGACGCTGTGAAGCAGGTTTGTCTCGGTCGCGTCTGCGGCTTTGACGGTGAAGCATCAAGCGTTGTCCGCAAATGCCATTAGCCCGGCTGAGGGCCGGGCTTGGCAGAAGCTTGCTACGATCGTCTGTATATTAGTACAGACGAACGGCGCGGCGCTGTTCGCGCTGAACTTTCTTGGCGTGACGCTTAACAGCGGCTGCTGCCTTGCGCTTACGCTCAGAAGTTGGCTTCTCGTAAAATTCGCGGCTACGAACTTCAGCCAGTACACCGGCTTTTTCGCAGGAGCGCTTGAAACGACGCAGAGCTACGTCGAAGGGTTCGTTCTCTTTTACTTTGACGGCTGGCATCCAGAGCTACCTTCATTCATTACCGGGGTCAACATCCTCGCGGCAAAAGAGCACTTGAAGACGTCGGTTTTTAAGGGTTGCGGATGTTAACCCCTCATCGCTCGGAATGCAAAGCCTCTGATCGAAAACCGCTGGTCGGGGCATCACGCGACGACTATTATGCGCGCCTTCGAATTCAGCCTCTACAAGGCGCAAACCCATGCTAGTACTGGGATTAGAAACCTCTTGCGACGAAACCGGTGTCGCACTTTACGACAGTGAACGCGGGCTGTTGGCCGACGCGTTGTTCAGTCAGATCGATCTGCATCGTGCCTATGGTGGCGTGGTGCCGGAGCTGGCGTCCCGTGATCACGTCAAACGCATGCTGCCCTTGATTCGTCAGGTCCTGGCCGAGGCCGACTGTGTGCCGACCGAGATCGACGCCATCGCATATACCGCCGGTCCCGGCTTGGTGGGGGCCTTGCTGGTGGGAGCTTCCTGCGCACAGGCGCTGGCCTTTGCCTGGGGGATCCCGGCCCTGGGTGTGCATCACATGGAAGGACATTTGCTGGCGCCGATGCTGGAGAAGCAACCGCCTGAGTTCCCGTTCGTCGCTTTGTTGGTGTCAGGTGGTCATACACAGCTGGTTCAGGTCGACGGGATTGGCCAATACACGCTCCTTGGCGAGACCCTTGACGATGCTGCCGGCGAAGCATTCGACAAGACAGCGAAGATGATGGGCCTGAATTACCCGGGTGGCCCGGAAATCGCGCGTCTGGCGGAGCAGGGCGTTGCAGGACGTTTCACTTTTCCGCGTCCGATGTGTGATCGTCCAGGCTTGGCTTTCAGCTTCAGCGGCCTGAAAACCTTCGCTCTGAACACTTGGCAGCAGAGCGTCAGCGCCGAGGACGACAGCGAGCAAGCCCGTTGCGACATCTCGCTGGCGTTCCAGCAGGCCGTGGTGGAGACTTTGACCATCAAGTGCAAGCGTGCGCTGAAACAGGCGGGTCTCAAGCGTCTGGTCATCGCAGGGGGCGTCAGCGCCAACAAGGCGCTGCGGGCTTCACTGGAAAAAATGCTCGGCGACATGAAGGGTGAAGTGTTTTATGCCCGTCCGGAGTTCTGCACCGATAATGGCGCGATGATCGCGTTTGCCGGTTGCCAGCGCTTGCAGGCAGGCCAGCATGAAAGCCTGGCGATCAGCGTGCAGGCGCGCTGGCCGATGGAGCAATTGTCGGCGTTGTAATGAGCGGCGTTCACGTGCGGTATTTAAAAATGCCGTTCGCGCCCGGCAAACAGGTCGCGTAGATTGCCGCGATGACGCCAGACGATCAGGCCTGTGAGCGCGCTCATGGGGAGCAGTGCCGCCGGTTCTTGCCAGGCAAGCAGCGGCAGGGTCAGTGGTGTGGCAATCAGGGCTGCGAGTGAGCTGGTGCGGGTCAGGTAGAACGTCAGCAGCCAGGCGCAGACCGCCAGCAGTGCGGCGGGCGGGTAGAGTCCCAGCAGCATGCCGGCCGCGGTGGCGACACCCTTGCCACCGCGAAAGCGGAAGTACAGCGGAAACAGGTGCCCGATAACGGCGCAGACGCCGATCCAGGCTTGTTGCTGCAGCGAAAGGCCCGCTGCACCTGCGATCAATACGGGTAGCAGACCTTTGTTCAGGTCGCCGAGCAAGGTCAGGATGGCGAGTTTCCTGCCGGCCAGGCGCAACATATTGGTGGCACCGGCATTGCCCGAGCCACTCATTCGCGGATCGGGGTTACCGGTCAGGCGGCTGAGCAAAATGGCGAAGGACAGAGAGCCGAGCAGGTAGGCGAGGATCGCCAGTAACCAAAACATGCTAACTATTCCGGGCGAGGACGCCCTGATTCTAACGGCGCATTGCGCCCTTGTCGTGCAGTGGAGAGAAGTGCTTGGACAGAGTGTTTATCGAGGGCCTGGAAGTCGACACCGTAATCGGTGCCTACGACTGGGAACGAGGCATCCGACAGTGTCTGCGACTTGATCTGAGCTTCGCTTGGGACAATCGTCCGGCCGCAGCCGGTGATGACCTGACCCTGGCGCTCGACTACGCGAGCGTTTCGTCGCGCATCCAGGCATTTGCCGAGCAGGCTCAGTTTCAACTGGTCGAAACTTTTGCCGAGCGTCTGGCGCAAGTGCTGATGAGCGAATTCAAGATCACCTGGATGCGCCTCAAGCTGACCAAGCCAGGTGCCATCCCGGCTGCCACCGGTGGTGTGGGCGTGGAGATCGAGCGCGGATGTCGCTGACTCAGGTATACCTCGGGCTCGGTAGCAATATCGAGCGCGAAGCCCATTTGCAGGCAGGCCTGGATGCCCTGGCGGCTTTCCTGGTGGATATGCGCTGTTCGGCGGTATTCGAAAGCCAGCCGGTAGGGATCAAGAGCGGGCCGTTTTTCAACTTCGTGGTCTCGGCCTTCACCGATCTGCCGCTGATGGAACTGGATCGACGGTTGAAATTCATCGAGGCGGATAACGGTCGGTACGCGCCCGACCGCAAGGGCTTGCCGCTGGATATCGACGTGCTGCTGTTCGGCGATCTGGTGGGCAACTTCGATGGCTTGATCTTGCCCAGGGCAGAGATTCTGAAAAACGCCTTCGTGCTGTGGCCGTTGTCGTTGATTGCACCGGATCGTGTGCATCCGGGTGTAGGCAAGAGCTTTGCCACTCTGTGGGATGAAGCGCAGATCGATCAGGTGTTGGCGCCGGTGGCTTTTGAGTGGCGCGGTAAGCAGTTGACTCCTTCGAATTTGTTGTGAGGCGCAAGACGCCTTCGCGGGCAAGCCTCGCTCCTAAAGGTGACGCCGTTCATCACCTGTAGGAGCGAGGCTTGCCCGCGATGCTTTTCAAGCAGGCGCCGCCGCTTTGTAAGCCTTCAACGCCTTGAGCCGCTCGCCTTTGATTGCCTCACCCAATTCCGGTCCTTTGAATCCCTTCTCCAGCAACGGCTGAACGGCAACACTTCGCGCTGCAGTTGCCGCGCCCCGTAAATAATCCGCCTGTGGATAACTTCGCTGCTCCAAGCCTTTACGCCCTCGAGCGTCCATCTCGCACGCCGCGATAAACTCCTCAAAGCGCTGAGGTCGACGATAGACGTCGAAACTCTGCAGCAACTCCAGCAAGGTCGACGCTTTCAACTCCAGCGCACGATGGCCGTGGGTGTGATATTTGCCCACTAACAGCGCCAACTCCTGACAGTCTTTGGGTGCCTTGAAGCGCTCATTGACCGCTTTGATCAGCTTCAGGCCTTTGTGCTCGTGAGCGATGTGGCGGGGCCATTCTTCCTCAGGCGTCAAACCTTTGCCCAAGTCATGCAGCAAGCAGGCCCAGCGTACAGTCAGCGGTTGTCTGTGCAGCGCCGCTTGCTCCAACACGCTCAGGGTATGCACGCCCGTGTCGATTTCCGGGTGATGGGCTTCAGGTTGCGGTACACCGAACAGCGCGTCGACTTCCGGCATCAACACCTTGAGCGCGCCGCATTCGCGCAGCACCTCGATGAATACCTGGGGCTGGTCTTCCATCAGTGCGCGGGCGATTTCTTTCCAGCTGCGTTCGGGCGTCAATGCCTCCAATTCACCTGATTCGCTGAGTTGACGCATCAGCTCCAGAGTCTCGGGGGCGACGGTGAAACCCAGTTCCGCATAACGCGCGGCAAAGCGGGCAACGCGCAAAACACGGAGCGGATCTTCGGCGAACGCGGGGGAAACGTGGCGCAGCAAGCGAGCTTCGAGATCCCGTTGGCCATGGTAAGGATCGGTCAGGTTCTGTTGATCGTCTTCGGCCATGGCGTTGATCGTCAGGTCACGGCGAATCAGATCTTCTTCGAGGGTGACATCCGGGCTGGCGTGAAAGATGAAGCCGCCGTAGCCGCGCCCGTTTTTGCGTTCGGTGCGGGCGAGGGCGTATTCCTCGCCGCTTTTGGGGTGAAGAAACACCGGAAAGTCTGCGCCCACCGGACGAAAGCCCTTGGCGAGCATTTCTTCAGTGGTGGCGCCTACAACAACCCAGTCGATATCGGTGACAGGTTTGCCTAGCAGGCGATCGCGGACCGCACCGCCGACTTTATAAATCTGCATAGAGAGCCTCCGTTAGCCCGACAGAATAACCTTTGCGTCGAACTTGCGGAGGCAGAAAAGCAGATCAAAGATGAATGACTGCCAGGTCCAGCCGGCCATAATCCCCCTCGCCGTGTTCACTTCTGGGCGGAATATGGTGGGTTTTCATTACCTGATCCCCTTGCAAGGTTTCCAGGTGAATGTCGAAGCCCCAGAGGCGGTGCAGGTGCTTGAGTACTTCGTCGGTGGAATCGCCCAGCGGTTTGCGGTCGTGTTGCTGGTGACGCAAGGTCAGAGAGCGGTCGCCACGCCGGTCGATGCTGTAGATCTGTATGTTGGGTTCGCGATTGCCCAGGTTGTATTGCGCCGCCAGGGTTTCGCGAATGGTTCTATAGCCTTCTTCGTCGTGTATCGCCGGAACCAGCAGATCGTCTTTCTGATCGTCATCGAGGATGCTGAACAGTTTTAGGTCGCGGATCACCTTGGGCGAGAGGTACTGCAGAATGAAACTCTCGTCCTTGAAACTGCTCATGGCGAATTTGATACTGGACAGCCAGTCGGTACCGGCGATTTCCGGGAACCAGCGATAGTCCTCTTCGGTGGGGTGTTCGCATATCCGGCGGATATCGCGATACATGGCAAAACCCAAGGTGTAGGGGTTGATTCCGCTGTAATAGGGGCTGTCGAAACCGGGCTGAAACACCACGCTGGTATGGGAGGTCAGAAACTCCATCATGAAACCGTCAGTGACCAGGCCTTCGTCATACAAGTCGTTCATCAAAGTGTAATGCCAGAACGTTGCCCAGCCTTCGTTCATCACCTGGGTCTGGCGCTGTGGATAAAAATACTGGGCAATCTTGCGTACGATCCGCACGATCTCGCGCTGCCAGGGCTCCAGCAACGGCGCGTGTTTTTCGATGAAATACAGGATGTTTTCCTGAGGTTCGGCGGGGAAGCGTGCATTGTCCTTGTCGCTGTACTTGTCCGCGCCTTTTGGAATGGTCCGCCACAAATCATTGATCTGCTTTTGCAGATGCTCTTCCCGATCCTTCTGCCGACGGCGTTCTTCCTCGGCGGAAATCGGATAAGGACGTTTGTACCGGTCGACTCCGTAGTTCATCAGGGCATGGCAGGAATCGAGCAAGTCTTCTACCGCGTCGATGCCATGGCGTTCTTCGCACTGCATGATGTACTGCTTGGCGAACACCAGGTAATCGATGATCGAGCTGGCGTCGGTCCAGGTGCGGAACAGGTAGTTGCCTTTGAAGAAACTGTTATGGCCATAGCACGCGTGAGCTACCACCAGAGCCTGCATGCAAATGGTGTTTTCTTCCATCAGATAGGCGATGCAGGGGTCCGAATTGATCACAATCTCGTAGGCCAGCCCCATCTGGCCGCGACTGTAGGATTTTTCGGTGCTGAGGAAATGTTTGCCATAGGACCAATGGTGATAACCCAAGGGCATGCCGACAGAGGCATAAGCGTCCATCATCTGCTCGGCGGTGATCACTTCAATCTGGTTGGGATACGTATCCAGCGCGTAGCGGGCCGCGAGACGACTGATTTCGCGGTCGTAGGCCTGGATCAGCTCGAATGTCCATTCGGAGCCGGTGGAAATGGGTTGGCGCTTCTGCTCTTTGGCGGTCATGTCACTAACCTGCGCTGGAAGAGTTCACGAAAGACCGGATAGATATCCCCGGCCGAGACCAGTTGCTGCTGGGCAAAAGTGTCAGAGAAGGCTTCGGCGATGCGTTCGTATTCGAACCACAGGGCCTGATGTTCGCGCGGGGTAATCTCAACATAAGTGTAGTACTGCACGTACGGCATGATCTGATTGATCAGGATGTCGCGGCAGATCGGCGAATCGTCGTTCCAGTTGTCGCCGTCTGACGCTTGGGCGGCATAGATATTCCATTCGTTGCTCGGATAACGCTCGGCCATGATCTCTTGCATCAGTTTCAAGGCGCTGGAGACGATCGTGCCGCCGGTTTCCCGAGAATAGAAAAACTCCTCCTCATCCACTTCGCGGGCGCTGGTGTGGTGGCGAATGAATACAACGTCGATTTTGTCGTAGTTCCGCTTGAGGAACAGGTACAGCAGGATGAAGAAGCGTTTGGCGATGTCCTTGGTCGCCTGGGTCATGGAGCCGGATACGTCCATCAAGCAAAACATTACTGCTTTGGAGCTAGGGTTCGGCTGCTTGATCAGCAGGTTGTACTTGAGGTCGAAGGTGTCGAGAAATGGCACTCGGTGAATGCGCGCACTGAGTTTCTCGATTTCTGCTTCGAGGTCCTGGATATCGCCGAAGTTGTCCGGTTCTTCCCGTTTCAGCCGCAGCAGTTCCTCTTTGGCTTCGCGCAGCTTCGCCCTGCTGCTGCCGGACAAGGCAATGCGCCGGGCATGGGCCGAACGCAGCGTACGGATAATGTTGATCCGTGACGGGTTGCCTTCGTTGCTGATACCGGCGCGTACGGTCTTGAAGGTGTCGGTACCGGTCAGGTGGCGTTTTACCAGGTTAGGCAGTTCAAGGTCCTCGAACATGAATTCGAGGAATTCCTCCTGGGTAATCTGGAAGACGAACTCGTCCATCCCTTCGCCGGTGTTACCGGCCTTGCCAGGGCCTCTGCCGCCGCCTCCTCCTGGCGGGCGGGCAATGTGCTCACCGCTGGTGAATTCCTTGTTGCCGGGGTGCACGATGGTTTGCTTGCCGCCACGACCATGGTGAAGCACCGGCTCGTCGATGTCGCGACCGGGAATGCTGATCTGCTCGCCGTGCTCCATATCGGTGATGGAACGCCGGCTGACCGCCTCTTCGACAGCCTTTTTGATGTGATCACGGTAGCGCCGCAGAAACCGCTGACGGTTTACCGTGCTCTTGTTCTTGCCATTGAGACGTCGGTCGATCACATAGCTCATAGGGAGCCCTCCGGGCAGCTACCAGTAACAAGCTTCAAGCTGCAAGCTCGAAGCTTTCAAAGCAAGCAGAGCCACGAAACAGGGCCTCAAGCGCCCATACGGTGTGCTTGAGGCTTGTAGCCTGCCGCTTGCAGCTGCCTCACTGCGATTTCCTGACCCGCAAGTACCACTCGGACAGCAGTCGTACCTGTTTGTCGGTGTAGCCCCGCTCGACCATCCGTGTGACGAAGTCGTTGTGCTTCTGCTGGTCCTCTTTGCTGGCCTTGGCGTTGAAGCTGATGACCGGCAGCAAGTCTTCGGTGTTGGAGAACATTTTCTTCTCGATGACCACCCGCAGTTTTTCGTAGCTGAGCCAGGTTGGGTTCTTGCCGTTGTTGTTGGCTCGCGCGCGCAGTACGAAGTTGACGATTTCGTTGCGGAAATCCTTCGGATTGCTGATGCCGGCCGGTTTTTCGATTTTCTCCAGTTCTTCGTTCAAGGCTACCCGGTTGAGGATCTCGCCGGTTTCCGGATCGCGGTACTCCTGATCCTGAATCCAGAAGTCGGCGTACAGCACGTAGCGATCGAAGATGTTCTGGCCGTACTCGCTGTAAGACTCGAGATAGGCAGTCTGGATCTCCTTGCCGATGAATTCGATATAACGCGGTGCCAGATACTCCTTCAGGAAGCGCAGATAGCGTTCGCGGGTCTCTGCCTGGAACTGTTCCTGTTCGATCTGCTGTTCCAGTACGTAAAGCAGATGTACCGGGTTGGCGGCGATTTCATGCGGATCGAAGTTGAAGACCTTCGACAGAATCTTGAAGGCGAAGCGGGTCGACAGACCGTTCATGCCTTCGTCGACACCCGCTGCGTCGCGGTATTCCTGGATCGACTTGGCCTTCGGATCGGTGTCCTTGAGGTTTTCGCCGTCATACACACGCATCTTGGAATAGATGTTGGAGTTTTCCGGCTCCTTGAGGCGCGAGAGCACGGTGAACTGCGCGAGCATTTTCAGGGTATCGGGCGCGCAATGGGCCTTGGCCAATGAGCTGTTGAACAGAAGTTTGTCGTAGATCTTCACCTCGTCGCTGACGCGCAGGCAGTACGGTACTTTGACGATATAGATCCGGTCGATGAATGCTTCGTTGTTCTTGTTGTTGCGGAAGGTGTGCCATTCCGATTCGTTGGAGTGGGCCAGCAGGATCCCGGTAAACGGAATCGCCCCCAAACCTTCGGTACTGTTGTAGTTGCCTTCCTGGGTGGCTGTCAGCAATGGGTGCAGCACCTTGATCGGTGCCTTGAACATTTCGACGAATTCCATCAAGCCCTGGTTGGCCCGGCACAGCGCCCCCGAATAGCTATAGGCATCGGCGTCGTTCTGCGGGAACTCTTCCAGTTTGCGAATATCGACCTTACCCACCAGCGCCGAGATGTCCTGGTTGTTTTCATCGCCCGGTTCGGTTTTCGCTACCGCGATCTGGTTGAGGATCGATGGATAGAGTTTCACCACGCGGAACTGGCTGATGTCGCCGCCGAATTCGGCCAGGCGCTTGGTAGCCCATGGCGACATGATGGTATTGAGATAGCGCCGGGGAATGCCGAAGTCTTCCTCGAGGATCGCGCCATCTTCAGTGGCGTTGAACAGACCCAGGGGCGACTCGAAAACCGGCGAGCCCTTAATGGCATAGAAGGGCACTTTCTCGATCAATTGTTTGAGTTTTTCGGCCAGGGACGACTTACCGCCACCGACAGGGCCGAGCAGGTAGAGGATCTGTTTCTTCTCTTCCAGACCCTGGGCCGCATGGCGGAAATACGACACGATCTGGTCGATGCATTCTTCCATCCCGTGGAAGTCTTCAAAGGCCGGATAGCGGCGGATCACCTTGTTGGAAAAGATTCGCGACAGTCTCGAGTTGGTCGAGGTGTCGAGCAGCTCCGGTTCTCCGATAGCCAGCAAGAGACGCTCGGCGGCGGAAACGTAGGCGCTGCGGTCCTTTTTGCACAGTTCCAGATACTCTTGCAGCGAGAGTTCTTCCTGGCGCGTGGACTCGAAGCGTTGTTGGAAGTGGCTAAAGATACTCATGACGTCACCTCGCTCGATACGTGGAGCCGACGCCGGATCACTCAGTCGATGCTGGCAGCAACCGAACAGGCAGTTGCTGTTTACCCCCCAGAACTCTCCCGGAGATGACAACTCCGAAAGCTACTCCCGATGACCCGTGCGCCGGTGTACCGGCTCTCCCCTGTTTTGGATGGCCTGCGCTTAAGGATAGTTGGGAATTTGGAAGGGAAATGCAAGATGCGTAATAAGTTGTGGCAGACCGTTCGTCTGTCACCGCGCTAGCCCGCGGGGACCGGGGCTTGCGCGCATTGAAAAAAATTATTCGGAAGTGCCTTGCGCCGTTTCCGAAGGATAAGTCGTACGCCACAGTTCGAAACCGCCATCCATGCTGTAGACGTCGGAGAAGCCCTGGCTGATCAGATAGGCCGCCGCGCCCTGGCTGGAATTACCGTGATAGCAGACCACTACCGTCGGCGCGTCCAGGTCGGCGCCTTGAATGAACGCATGCAGGGAATGATTATCCAGATGCTTGGATCCGGCGATGTGCAGTGCGGCAAACGTTGCCGGGTCACGGACATCGACCACCACCGCGCCTTGTTCGCGCAAGACTTGGGCCTGTTCTGGGGGGATACGTTTGAATTCGCTCATGGCGGGCTCCTGTGGCTCGGCTGAATGCGCAGTCTAGCGCGGGGCGTTGGCTGACGTTTGTTCGGGGATAGAGGCGGCGACCGGCGGCCGGGTATTGCCCCGGGCGTCACATTTACATTGCAGGCGCTCGCCGGTGTCGACGTTCATCAGGGTCATGGCGCCACCCCAGACGCAACCGGTGTCGAGCGCAAACAGGCCTGGCTCATTGCATTGGCCTTCGAGCGCCGCCCAATGGCCAAAGATGATCTTCAGGCCTTTGGTCTTGCGCTCCTTGTGGGCAAACCATGGCGCATAACCCGGCGGTGCGGTGTCGATGCCTTCCTTGCCCTTGAGGTCGAGTTTGCCGTCGCTGGTGCAAAAACGCATCCGGGTGAAATAATTGGTGATGACCCTCAGGCGGGCCGCGCCTTTGAGGTCGTTGTCCCATTTCACCGGTTCATTGCCGTACATGCCGTCAAGGTAAGGCGCGAAGCGACTGTCATCGTGCAGGGCGTCTTCGACTTCGGCGGCGCACTTCAAGGCTTTGCGCAGCGACCATTGAGGCGGAATGCCGGCATGGACCAGGGCGATATCGCGCTGCTCGTCGTAATGCATGAGCTTTTGTTGGCGAACCCACTCCAGCAGCTCCCCGCAATCGGGTGCTTCAAGAATCTCGCGCAGCGTGTCGGCCTTCTTCAGGCGTTCGATGTTTTGCCCGACCGCCAGCAAATGCAGGTCATGGTTGCCGAGTACACAGATCAGCGATTCGCGGATGCTATAAAGGAAGCGCAAGGTCTCCAGCGACTGTGGGCCACGGTTGATGAGGTCGCCCACCAGCCACAAGCGATCCTTTGCCGGGTCGAAAGCGACTTGCTTGAGCAGGCATTGCAGTGGCTCAAGGCAGCCTTGCAAATCGCCGACGGCATACGTTGCCATCAGTGCAAGGCTCCGGGTACGGCCAGGCGAAACGGAGCGATGACGGCGTCGAAATATTTACCGTCCGCGGCGACCATCTCATACGTGCCCTGCATCGTGCCGACCTTGGAGGTCATGACGGTGCCGCTGCTGTAGGTGTGGCTTTTGCCCACGTCGATCAACGGCTGCTGGCCGACGACGCCTGCACCACGAACCTCCTCGACATGCCCGTCACCGTCGGTGATCACCCAATGCCGTGAAAGCAGTTTGGCGGGCACCAGGCCATTGTTCTGTACGGTGATGGTGTAGGCGAAGGCAAAGCGATTTTGCTCGGGTTGCGATTGTTCTGCCAGATAGCGGGTGACGACGCTGACGTCGACCTGATAACGAGGATCGGACATGCAAAAGGCCTTAGAAACGAAGCGGGACGCGGGGCATAGCTGATAGAACTCAGTCTAGGCCAAGTATCGGGTAGTAAACCAGAGTGGCGTCCTACCCGATAGCGCTCATCGCCTGTCAGTCGGTGGCAGGCTTGTGCAGGGCTTGTTCGCTGAGCTTGTCGGCCAGGCGAACGAAGGCCGCCAGATCGAGCTGCTCGGGACGTAGGCTGCCATCGACGCCGGCGGCTTCGATTTCAGCGTTGCTCAGCAACAATTTCAGCGTGTTGCGCAGGGTTTTACGGCGCTGGTTGAAGGCTTCGCGCACGATGCGCTCCAGCAGTTTGTGATCTTTGGCTGGATGCGGAAGTACCGCGTGAGGCACCAGGCGCACGATGGCCGAGTCGACTTTCGGCGGCGGATTGAATGCCCCCGGGCCGACGTTGAACAGATGCTCGACCCGGCAATGGTACTGAACCATGATCGACAGGCGACCCCAGTCACCGCCGCCAGGTCCCGCCGCCAGACGCTCGACCACTTCTTTTTGCAGCATGAAGTGCATGTCACGAATCAGGCTTGCGTTGTGCAGCAGATGAAAAATCAGCGGGGTAGAGATGTTGTACGGCAGGTTGCCGACCACTCGCAGGCTGTTCGGCGCGGCGTCCAGGCTGTTGAAGTCGAACTTCAGTGCGTCGCCCTGATGCAGGTGGAAGTTGCTCTTGCTGGCGAACTGCTGGTTGAGGATCGGGATCAGGTCCTTGTCCAGCTCCACCACGTCCAGTTGGGCGCCGCTGTTGAGCAGGCCTTGGGTCAATGCGCCCTGGCCCGGACCGATTTCCAGCAGACGGTCTTCAGGTTTGGCGTGAATGGAACGCAGGATGCGGTCGATGACGCCGGCATCGTGCAGGAAGTTCTGGCCGAAGCGCTTGCGCGCCCGGTGTTGGTAATGCTCGGTCATAAACGGGTCTCGGCCATCTGGTAGGCGGTTTCCAGGGCGACTTGCAGGCTGCCGGTATCGATTTTGCCGCTGCCGGCCAGATCCAGGGCGGTGCCGTGGTCGACCGAAGTGCGGATGATCGGCAACCCGAGGGTCACGTTGACTGCCGCGCCGAAGCCTTTGTATTTCAGCACGGGCAGGCCCTGGTCGTGGTACATCGCCAGCACTGCGTCGCAGTGCTCCAGATATTTTGGGGTAAACAGAGTGTCGGCGGGCAGGGGGCCGCGAAGGTCCATGCCCTCGCCGCGCAGGCGCTCTAATGTAGGTTCGATGATGTCGATTTCTTCATGGCCCAGATGACCGCCTTCACCGGCGTGCGGGTTGAGTCCGCAAACCAGGATGCGCGGCTGGGCGATGCCGAATTTTTCTTGCAGGTCGGCGTGCAGAATCCGCGTGACCCGCTCCAGTCGCTCCGGTGTGATTGCATCGGCAATCTCGCGAAGGGGCAGGTGAGTGGTGACCAATGCCACGCGCAAACCGCGGGTGGCGAGCATCATCACCACTTGCGCGGTATGAGTCAGGTCTGCGAGAAATTCCGTGTGCCCGGAAAAGGCGATCCCGGATTCATTGATCACACCCTTATGCACAGGGGCGGTGATCATGCCGGCGAAATGCCCGTCGAGGCAGCCCTGGCCAGCACGCGTGAGGGTTTCCAGGACGAAAGCCGCATTGGCCTTGTCCAGGTGCCCGGCGGTGACCTTGGCGCTAAGTGGCGTATCCCACACATACAGGCTGTTGGCGGGTGCGGGAACGTCCGGCCAGCTGTCGGGTGTTACCGGCAGCAGATCAACAACCACGCCCAGCTGCGCGGCCCGCTCGATGAGCAGGTCGCGGCTGGTAATGGCAATCAGGGGATGTGGCTGAGCTTGCGAGGCGAGCAGCAGGCACAGGTCGGGACCTATGCCGGCCGGTTCGCCGGGGGTCAACGCGAAACGCTTGGGTTTCACTGCGTTGCCTGGTCTGCGCCAGGGAGCTTGATTTCTACATACGCTTCGTCACGGATCTGACGCAGCCAGGTTTGCAGCTCTTCGTCGTATTTGCGGTTACGCAGTACGGTCATCGCTTGTTGTTCACGGGCCTGGGTGGTGCTGTCGGTAGCGCGGCGACCAAGGACTTCCAGAACGTGCCAGCCATATTGAGTCTGGAATGGCTTGGACAGCTGACCTTGTGGTGTCTTGGCCATCACTTCGCGGAATTCCGGTACCAGTGCATTCGGGTCGATCCAGTTCAGGTCGCCACCATTGAGGGCGGAACCCGGATCTTCCGAGAAACTTTTCGCCAGCTCGCCGAAATCTTCGCCTGCTTCGATACGGGAATAGAGCGAATCAGCCAGAGCCTTGGTTTTTGCTTCGTCGCGGATCGGGCTTGGTTTGACCAGGATGTGACGCACGTGCACTTCGTCACGCACCTGGGTCTCGCCGCCACGCTTGTCGAGGATCTTCAAAATGATGAAGCCGCCCGGTGTACGCATAGGCTGGGTGATGTCGCCAACAGACATGGTGCTCAGCAGGCGATCGAACGGAGGTGGCAGTTGGGCGGCTTTACGCCAGCCCATGTCGCCGCCTTCCAGCGCGGTTTCGCTGGCGGATCTGGCGATCGCCAACTGACCGAAATCAGCGCCTTGCTTGAGCTGCTGGTACACCGCGTCGGCTTGTTTGGCTGCATTCTGAATCGCGTCGGAGTTGGCGCTTTCCGGGGTAGGAATCAGGATGTTGGCCAGACGGAACTCTTCGGACAGTTGCATCTTGCCCAGGTCGGACGCCAGGAAGTTCTTCACTTCCTGCTCGGACACCTGGATACGCTCGGCCACCCGGCGCTGACGCACACGGCTGATGATCATTTCGCGGCGGATCTGGTCACGAGCGTCGTCATAAGACAGGCCGTCGCGAGACAAGGCGGCGCGGAACTGATCGATCGACATGTTGTTGCGCTGGGCAATGGTGCCGACTGCCTGGTTCAGTTCTTCATCGGTAATGCGAATGCCGGAACGCTCGCCGATCTGCAATTGCAGGTTTTCGACGATCAGGCGCTCGAGCACCTGCTGATCCAGTACGCCCGCAGGTGGTACGGCGGCACCGCGCTTGGCGATGGTTTGCTGAACTTCACGAACACGCTGGTCCAGTTGGCTCTGCATGACCACGTCGTTGTCGACGATGGCCACCACTTTATCGATGGACTGTACCGCGGCGTTGGCCGCAGTACCCAGGAACAGCGCGCCCAGCAGCAGCGGGCGCAGACAATCAGAAAGCTTGGTCTTCACGTTCACGATAACCTTGGATGCCTTTGTCGAGGAAGCTCTCTACCTTGGCGCCGGTGAGGCCGCCGAGTCCCTTCAGAACAATTTGGAGGAAGACGCCGTGGTCGCCTTTTTCGTTTTCCGGGGCGTTCTGACTGAACTCGTCATAGCTGACCCAGTAACGGTTGATCAGGCGCAATTTCCAGCAGCAGTTGTCGTATTCGAAACCACCGAAGGCTTCCAGAGTACGGTTGCGGTTGTAGTCATACTGCCAGCGGCTGATAGCGTTCCACTGCGGCACGATCGGCCAGATCACCGAGAAGTCGTGCTGCTCGATCTTGTAGTAGTCCTTCACGTAGCCGGGAGTGCCCGGAGTGCCGTAGTCACCGCCGCCCACCGACCATTTGCCGGTGTTCTGGTCATAACGAACCTGGTCATTGCGATAGCGATAACCGGCGTTGATGACCTTGTTCGGGTTGTCTTCAGGCTGGTAGTGGAACATCGCGCTGCCCGAGCGAGGGCTGCGGCTGTCCGGGTCCCAGTTGTAATCGGCGGTGGTGCGCCAATCGCGGTTCCAGCGGTATTCGTATTCCAGCGCATAAGGCGAAACACTGGATTTTGCGTCGTCGCGGGTTTTCGCATCGATACCTGGCAACTGTACTTCGCGGTCCTTGAAGTAGAAGGCCTGGCCGACGCTGATGCGTTGACGTTCGAAGCCGTTGTCTTCAATCCAGCGGTTGGTCACGCCCAGCGACAGTTTGTTCTCGTCGCCGACACGGTCGGAGCCGGAGAAGCGGTTGTCGCGGAACAGCGAGGCGTAGTTGAAGGTGTATTCGCCTGTGTCGAATACCGGAATGTCTTCCTGGTCTTCCTCGGGTACATAGAGGTAAAACAGGCGAGGTTCCAGGGTCTGGCGATAGTTTTTGCCGAACCATTGGGTATTGCGATCGAAATACAGGCCGCTGTCGATACTGGCAATGGGTACGCCACGGTTTTGATTGCTGCTGAACGTACCATTGACACGGTCCGCCTCTGCATCCTGCAGCGCGATGTCGCTTTTACCTTTGCCGTCCAGATCCAGTTGGTACTGGGTGTACTGATACTTGAGCGATGGCTTCAGGAACCCATAGGTCCAGTTCAACGGCAGGCTGACACCTGGCTTGAGATTCAAACGGTCGCCGGTGGCGCGAGCCAGGCCGGTCACGTTGTTATCAAGACGCGGTTCGACGGTGCCATCTTCGTTAACGAAGTTGCCATTTTTCAAATCACGGTCGAACCGGACGATTTCAGTCTCGTAATCGAAATCCAGACCTTGCGGATGATACGGCAGCTGGCCATTGAAGGTGATCTGCGGCAAACGATCATACGGCGTGATGTTCGAAACGGTTGCCAGCTGATAAGCCTGGGCATTCAAGCGAGCGGTATAACTGTCGCCACGATAGGTGACAGAACCCTGCTGATTCACGAAGTCGGCACTTTTCACACCGATCTGATCAGTCTGCAGGTCCTGGAAGTAATACGGATCGCTGATCTTGGTGTAATCGACCTGAGTCATTACGCGCGAGTCCAGGCCACCCTTGTGCTGCCAGTTGTACATGTAGCGGGTTTCTTCGTAGTCGGTCTGCAGCTTGCGATCGTCATTCTCGTCGTTGAGGTACGCGGCGCCGAACTGACCTTCGCTGGACTTGGTCAGGTAGCGGAATTCGCCTTCCATCAACAGGCCACGCTTGCTCATGTAACGCGGGTACAACGTGGCGTCGTAGTTCGGTGCCAGGTTGAAGTAATACGGGGTAACGAGCAGGAAGCCGGTATCGCTGCCGGTGCCCACCGTCGGCGGCAGGAAGCCGGACTGACGACGGTCGTCGATCGGGAAGTAGATGTACGGCGTGTACAGAACCGGAATGTCCTTGACCCGCAGCGTCACGTTGGTCGCGGTACCGAAACCGGTCGCCGGGTTCAAGGTGATGTTGTTGCCCTTGAGCTGCCAGGCATTGCTGTCCGGTTCGCACGTGGTGTACGTACCATCCTTGAGACGGATGATCGCGTTCTCGGCACGCTTGGCGTACAGCGCGTTGCCACGGATACGCGATTTGTGCATCACGTATTCGGCGTTGTCGACCTTGGCTTCGCCGGTGTCGAGCTGCACGTCGGCGTGGTCGCCCACGATCAGTGCGCCGTTGTCGCGAATGCGCACGTTGCCGTTCAGTTCGCCACGGCTTTCGGCCTGGTACAGGTTCGCTTCGTCGGCTTCGGCCTGCATGCTGCCCTGACGCATGACCACGTCACCGGCCAGGGTAGCAATCTGCTCTTCCTGCTTATAGCGGGAAGCCTTGGCGCCGATAAAGGTTGGCGCGTCACTTTTATCCGTCTGGTCATTCATGCCAGGACGAATCGGTTCGATATAGGAACCAGCGCAGTAAGGACCGGTTTCGGCCAATTGCGCTGCGGTGAGCTTCTCGCGTGGAACCCAGTCGAGGTGACTGTAGTCTTCACTACGCGACTTCAGGCCACGGCCCTTGGACTCGGTCACCAGGACTGGTTTGGCGCCGGTGTCTGCGCTGGAGCCGGTATCTGCCGCAGCTTCGCCAGTGGCGGAAACTGTGCTGCCGTCATGGACTGGGCGTGGCGGCAATGCAGCGGCCGGTGCCTTTGGCGCACAATCCCAGGCGCCCGAAGCAGAGACTGAGCAGTCATACTGTTGCGCAGCGACCACGAACGAAGTGGCTAGAGGTTGCAGGGCCAGCAGACTGCCGGTAACCAACAACGGAAATTTTTTACGAAACGCGGGGGATTTCAATGCCATCTTATTAGTCCGGGCTTCCTGCGTGCCATCTGCCCGCGGTGTGGGCCGCACGCCTCTCGATGGTCTGAAAAAGATGCTGGATAATAAAGCATGACCCGCTTGACGGCTAGCGCCGTCGGAGACCCTTGCAATGCCTGACCAAGATGTACGCTTGCAACACCTGAAAGTTTGGCTCGATGAACAGTTGGCTATCCTCTATGCAGAACAAAGTTGGGGCGTTGTGCCCCCGGCCACGTTGACTGCGGCCAGTAGCGACGCGAGTTTTCGGCGCTATTTCCGCTGGGAAGGCGCAGGCAGAAGTTTTGTCGTGATGGACGCGCCACCGCCCCAGGAAAACTGCAAACCCTTCGTGGATATCGCTTTTCTGCTGGCGAAATCCGGAATAAACGTGCCGAAAATTTATGCCGAAGACCTCGAGCGGGGTTTTCTTTTGCTCAATGACCTGGGCAACAAGACTTACCTGGACGTGATCGACAGCGAAAACGCCGACGATTTGTTCAAGGATGCCCTGCAAGCACTGCTGGCTTTCCAGCAGTTGCCGATGGTGGCACCGCTGCCAAGTTATGACGTGGCGCTGCTGCGTCGTGAGTTGGAACTGTTCCCTGAGTGGTACGTGAAGCGCGAGCTGGGCATTGAGTTTGACTCGGCGCAGCAAACACTTTGGCAGCAGGTCAGCGACTTGCTGATCGACAGCGCTCTGGCCCAGCCCAAAGTCCTGGTGCATCGCGACTTCATGCCGCGCAACCTGATGCTCAGCGAGCCAAATCCCGGTGTGCTGGATTTCCAGGACGCGGTTTATGGCCCGGTGACCTACGACGTGACCTGCCTGTTCAAGGATGCCTTCCTCAGCTGGCCTGAAGAGCGCGTGCGCGGCTGGCTGGAAGATTACTGGCAGCAAGCAGGCGCGCTCGACATCCCGGTGCAGCCAGACTTTGAAGATTTCCTGCGCGCCAGCGACCTGATGGGTGTGCAACGGCACTTGAAAGTCATCGGTATTTTTGCCCGCATCTGCCATCGCGACGGCAAGCCGCGTTACCTCGGTGACGTGCCGCGCTTCTTTGCTTATATAGACACGGTCATCGCCCGTCGCCCTGAGCTGGCGGAGCTGGGTGAATTGCTGGCCAGTCTGCGTGCTGGAGCGACGGCATGAAGGCAATGATTCTGGCGGCGGGTAAAGGCGAGCGCATGCGTCCACTGACCCTGACCACGCCAAAACCGCTGGTTCGCGTCGGCGGAGCGCCCCTGATCGAATATCACCTGCGCGCATTGGCGACAGCCGGGTTCAGGGAGATCGTGATCAACCATGCCTGGCTCGGTCAGCAGATCGAAGATTATCTGGGCGATGGTTCGCGGTACGGCGTGAGCATTCAGTATTCGGCGGAAGGCGAGCCACTGGAGACCGGTGGCGGTATTTTTCGTGCTTTGCCATTGTTGGGTGACGAGGCCTTTGTGGTGGTCAATGGTGACATCTGGACCGATTACGATTTCAGCGTGTTGCATCAGCCCATCGCCGGGCTCGCTCATTTGGTATTGGCGGACAACCCGGCGCATCACCCAAATGGAGATTTCACTTTAATCGATGGCCATGTGCAGGACGGTCGACCGGATACATCAACCTTGACCTACAGCGGCATCGCCGTGCTGCATCCGCAGCTGTTTGGCGGGTGCTCGGCCGGTGCCTTCAAACTTGCGCCACTGCTGCGCAAAGCCATGGCTGACGGGCAAGTGACCGGCGAACGCCTGAATGGGCATTGGGTGGATGTCGGCACCCACGAGCGCCTGGCAGAAGTAGAAGCTCTGATAGAAGCGAGACGCTGACATGTTGTGGCCAGGGACTCTGATTGGAGCCGGAGCGGGCTTTGCCATAGCCAGCATTCCGGGGGCCATGCTCGGCGCTTTATTGGGACAGGCGCTGGACCGTCGTCTGCACCTGCAAAGCTGGGCGCATTTATGGGAAAAATTCGGTGGTCGCTCGGTACTGCGCAACGATGAACTGCTGTTCGTGTTGCTGGGCCGATTGGCCAAGAGCGATGGACGGGTTGTGGATGGCCACATCCAGCAGGCGCGGCAGGAAATGCGCTCGCTGGAGATGACCGAGTCGGCGCAACGTCGGGCGATTGCGGCATTCAATCGCGGTAAATCGGGACACGACCGGTTGCGCGGTTATCTGCGACGCCTGAGTGCTCAACCCCATGCGGCCGAAGGGGTGTTGCGTGCCTGTTGGCGGATGGTCTGGGCGGATGGTCGCGCCGGTAGCAATGAGCGCGAGCTGATTGCCCAGTGGGGCAAATGGCTCGGCTGGACATCGCATCAAGTGCAGGCACTGGCCAGCGATTACGAGCCGCAGAAGCGACCGTTGGTCACTGGCTCGATCACGTATCAGGATGCCCTGCGGCTGTTGGGCGTGTCTGCCACCAGTGAGCCGGCACAAATCAAGCGCGCCTATCGACGCCTGCTCAGTCGGCATCATCCGGACAAGATTGCCGGCAGCGGTGCGACGGCGTTGCAGGTTCGTGAGGCGACGGACAAGACCCGTGAATTGCATACCGCTTATACGTTGATTCGTGAACGGCGGGATTTTCGTTAGCCAAAGGTTTGTGTCGCTAGTGATGCCGCCATCGCGGGCAAGCCTCGCTCCCACAGGATTTATGTCGATAGCAAAAATTGCGTACGACTCAAATCCTGTGGGAGCGAGGCTTGCCCGCGATGAGGGCGACTCGGTCTATCAGTCCGCCACCGGCTGCGGATTCAACCAACCGCGCACCCGCCGCGCCAATTGCTCTTGCTCGGCCTTGGCATTCCCCGGCAAAGCCTTGAGTGACACCTGGCTGAACCCCGAGGTTTTCAAGCGTTTGCTGGCCTGCAAACGTTCCAGCGCCGCGTTACGATCCACCGGCTTGTCCCTATAAAAGATGTCTGCGGTAGGCAGCTTCAACGTGGGTGTGAGCTCAGCCAGCCCCGGTTTTGCTGTAACAGGCGTCTGGGCGGCAATCATCACGAATTTTTCGACTTGCGATGGCTGCTTCTCGCTCAGATAACGCGCGGCCCAGTAGGCGCCGGTACCATGGCCCAGCACGACGATACTGCGAGCGCTTTGCTGTTCGGCGTAGGCGATGGCTGCATCGATACGGGCGAAAATTCGCTGCGCGTCGGCTTTGGCGTGTTCTTCGGTGGTTTCGACGATGGCCTTGTCGGCCACCTCCACTTCGCCGCCGGCCGCCTGTTCGATGGGCGCCGCAGTCGTCGCGTCTTTGCTGCCGGCATCAGGGGTTTTGGGCACTGGTGCCACTTCGACGATACGAGGCGCAATGGTGTCGCTTTGCAAATCGGGCAAGGTGATACTCAGGCTGCTCCACTCGGCGTCCGGCAATTTATGGCGCAATGGGCTGATCACTTGCGGCCAGTCAACGGTTTCGCCGGCGCCCGGGATGATAATCACCGCGCCTTTGGGGTCGGCGGTATTGGCCGGTTTCCACAAGGCGAGAAAGCTGTCGGTGCCGGCTTGCAGCTGTTGCTGTTCCTGTGCAGGGATTTTTCGCTCAAGTGCTGCCGCTTCTTCCTGACTACGCTCAAGCAGCGGCTGGCGTTCAACCGGTTTTTCTTCTGCGGGTTTCTCCGCGGTGGCAGGTGCCGGGTCAGCCGCTTCGACGGAAAACGCGCAAGGCAGGATCAACGACAGGCACAATGCTGGCAGTGCCAGGCGGTAGACAGGGGGCATCGGATATTCCAGGCCAGAAGTGATTCCGGCAGCCTAATGGGTTGGTCAGTATTTGTCAGTGTGTGAGACTTCGATGATGCATTTTCGCTGCCTGTGGGTTATCGGCTGTTTGTGGTTTCCCTTGATGGGCTGGGCGGCGCCCGCGCCACCGGCGCATGTCGTGCAACTGTCGCCAGCGCAACAGCAATGGCTGGCGCAGCATCGCGAGTTGCGGGTCGGCGTGGTGTTGCAAACGCCCTATGCCCAATACGATCGCCGTCTGCAGCGCCTGTCCGGGGTTAACATCGAGTTGATGAAGTGGCTGGCCAAGGCGCTCAAGCTCGAACTGAGCTGGCGTAATTATCCCGATCTTGCGCAACTGGAAGCCGCCGCCCGTGAAGGCGACATCGATATCGCGCCAGGACTGACGCAAACCCCCGTGGGTTTGCGGCTCTGGCAATTTTCCGACCCATACATGCGGGTGTCGCAACTGGTGGTCAGCGACCAGAAAAGCACCGGGGCGGTAGAACTGGAAAAACTCGACAGCCAGACCCGCGTTGCCGTGCGCATGCCCAGCGTCACCGCCGATTATCTGCGCAGCAATTATCCCCATCTGAACTTGCAGGGCGTGCCACTGGAGCGCCAGGCGCTGCAACTGTTGTTGAGTCAGCAGGCCGGTTACGCGGTAGTCGATGAAGCGCAGTTCGGACGACTGTCTGCCGAGCCCGAGTTCTCCGGCTTGGCGGTGGTGGGCGATATCGGTTTCCCGCAGTTGCTGCGGGTGGCCACGCGCCGGGACTGGCCGGAGTTGGCCGGCATCGTCGAAATCGCGCTGCGGGCGATCCCGGCCAAGGATCTGGAGCAACTGCACAATCAATGGGTGCAACCCAAGTATCCGCGGCTGTCCGAGTCGCCGGGTTTCTGGCAAAACCTCTGCCTGCTCTTGGTGGTGTTGCTGTTGAGCAGCATGGCCATTGTGTTCTGGCAGCGCCGTCAACAACACAGTCTGGAGCAACGATTGCTGGCGGCGCGCGAAGACATTGCCCTGCGCGAGGCCAGCGAAGAGGCCTTGCGCCTCACGCAGTTTTCCATCGATCAGAGCACCGTCGGCATCCTTTGGGTTAACTGGGACAGCCATGTGCGCTATGCCAACCGGGCGGCCGAAACCATGCTCGGCTACCCGGTGGGCGGGATCATTGATCGGCCCTTGATCGATTTCGAACCCGGCTTGCACATGGACCGCTGGCTGAGCCTGTGGAAACGCGCCCGGGCCAGTGACGAAGCGCCGCAAAGTTTCGAGACCCAATGCGTGCGAGCGGACGGCAGTATTCTGCCGGCGGATGTTTCATTGAGCTTCTTGCGTTTTCGCGATGGCGAATACCTGGTGGTTTACCTCAATGACGTCACCGAGCGTCGTCGCGCCCTGGCCGCGTTGCAGGAAAGCGAAGCGCGCCTGCAAGGGATCGCCGCCAACGTCCCCGGCCTGGTCTTTCGCCTGGAGCGCGCGCCGGTGACCGGGCAGATCGATTTTGCCTACATCAGTGAAGGCAGCGAGAGCCTGGTGGGTTACTCGCCCGCGACACTGGCCCATCGCGACAAAGGCCTGCGCAGCCTGGTGCATCCGGACGACAGGGCCAGTTATCACCAGACCCAGGATCACGCGCTGGACACCGACAGTGACTGGTCGTGGCAGGGCCGGATTCTGACCCGTCAGGGCGAACAGCGCTGGGCCGAGATCAAGGCCATTACCCGCCGACTTGAAGATGGCGCCTATGTCTGGGACGGGATCGTCTGGGACATCACCGAGAGCAAGCGCATCGAATTGGAACTGGCCAGCTCCCGCGAGCAATTGCGCGAGTTGTCCGCCCACCTGGAGAGCGTTCGGGAAGAGGAAAAGGCCCGCATCGCCCGGGAAGTTCACGATGAATTGGGTCAGATGCTGACCGTGTTGAAGCTGGAAACGTCCATGTGCGAATTGGCCTATGCCCAGCTCGATCCGGGGCTGCACGAGCGCTTGAACAGCATGAAGCGGCTGATCGCTCAGCTGTTTCAATTGGTGCGCGATGTGGCCACGGCGCTACGACCGCCGATTCTTGACGCCGGGATCGCCTCGGCCATCGAGTGGCAGGCGCGGCGGTTCGAGGCGCGCACGCAAATCCCGTGTCTGGTGCAAGTGCCGGATAACTTGCCGGTGCTCAGCGATGCCAAAGCCATTGGGCTGTTCCGGATCCTTCAGGAAGCCCTGACCAATGTCATGCGCCACGCTCAGGCGCATACTGTTGAACTGACGCTGGCCCTTGAGGGCGATGAACTCTGCCTGACTGTCAGCGATGATGGCGTAGGATTTGTCGCCGCCACTGGCAGGCCGACGTCCTTCGGTGTGGTCGGCATGCGTGAGCGGGTGTTGATCATGGGCGGGCAGTTATCGCTTGAGAGTGAGCCGGGGGAGGGTACGACCCTGACGGTAAGAGTGCCGCTGGATGAAGCCTGATGATTTTGTATTGTTTGAGCTGGCGCCTTCGCGGGCAAGCCAGCTCCCACAGGGGTTTGTGTAAGTGCACAGATCTTTGACACCCCCAAATCACTGTGGGAGCGGGCTTGCCCGCGATAGATCTTGGCTCTGACATAAGAAGAATGGAGAAGAACGTGATCCGTGTACTGGTAGCCGAAGACCACACCATCGTTCGTGAAGGCATCAAGCAATTGATCGGCCTGGCCAAGGATTTGCTGGTAGTAGGAGAGGCGAGCAATGGTGAACAGTTGCTCGAGACCTTGCGCCATGTTCCCTGCGAAGTGGTGTTGCTGGATATCTCCATGCCTGGGGTCAACGGCCTGGAAGCGATCCCGCGGATTCGCGCACTGAACAATCCCCCGGCGATCCTGGTGTTGTCGATGCACGACGAAGCACAAATGGCCGCCCGGGCATTGAAGGTTGGGGCTGCAGGTTATGCGACCAAGGACAGCGATCCGGCCTTGCTGCTGACGGCAATCCGCAAAGTCGCGGCGGGCGGGCGATACATCGACCCGGAGCTGGCTGACCGGATGGTCTTCGAAGTCGGCCTGACGGATTCGCGGCCATTGCACTCATTGTTGTCGGAGCGTGAATTCTCGGTGTTCGAACGCCTGGCCCAAGGTGCCAACGTCAACGACATCGCCCAGCAACTGGCTTTGAGCAGCAAAACCATCAGCACCCATAAAGCGCGGTTGATGCAAAAACTCAACATCACCTCCCTGGCCGAGCTGGTGAAGTACGCAATGGAGCACAAGCTCCTCTGATTCTGAGCGCGGTCCCCTGTAGGAGCGAGGCTTGCCCGCGAAGCTTTTAGCGTCAGTGAGGGCGCCTTCGCGGGCAAGCCTCGCTCCTGCGGGATTGTTGTGGCATGTCCATTTACGACATGCACACAAAGCCGCTTTTACCCATTCTTGCGGCTTGCAGCTTCAAGCTTGCCGCTGCTCCTATCCATCCCCGCCATCCTTGTAGGGCAATCCCTACCCCCAAACTTCCATACGTCTGAGGCGAATCTCTCCTGCGCCCCGATTTGCGCCGCTCCCAGCGTCCACTAGGCTTAATCCACAGCAGTCATCAATAACAAAGGTGTGGGTATGAGCCAGGTTGATTCAAGCGCAGGGGCCAGCAATATTCTGGTCAGCTTTCGTGGAGTGCAAAAGAGCTACGACGGCGAGAACCTGATCGTCAAAGACCTCAACCTGGATATTCGCAAAGGCGAATTCCTCACCTTGCTCGGGCCGTCCGGCTCCGGCAAGACCACCAGTCTGATGATGCTCGCCGGTTTCGAAACGCCGACCGCCGGCGAAATTCAGCTGGCCGGGCGTTCCATCAACAACGTGCCGCCGCATAAACGCGACATCGGCATGGTGTTCCAGAACTACGCGTTGTTTCCGCACATGACGGTCGCCGAGAACCTGGCGTTCCCGCTGACCGTGCGCGGCTTGAACAAGAATGACGTCAGTGACCGAGTCAAACGTGTTTTGAGCATGGTTCAGCTCGACACCTTCGCTCAGCGTTATCCGGCGCAACTGTCCGGCGGCCAGCAACAGCGTGTGGCCTTGGCCCGTGCGTTGGTGTTCGAGCCGCAACTGGTGCTGATGGATGAACCGCTCGGCGCACTCGACAAACAACTGCGCGAACACATGCAGATGGAAATCAAGCACCTGCACCAGCGCCTCGGTGTGACCGTGGTCTATGTGACCCACGACCAGGGCGAAGCCCTCACCATGTCCGACCGTGTGGCGGTGTTCCACCAGGGCGAGATCCAGCAGATCGCACCACCGCGCTCCCTCTACGAAGAACCGAAAAACACCTTCGTCGCCAACTTCATCGGCGAGAACAACCGTCTCAATGGTCGGTTGCACAGCCACACCGGTGACCGCTGCGTCGTCGAACTCGGTCGCGGTGAAAAGGTTGAAGCCCTGGCGGTCAATGTCGGCAAGACTGGCGAACCTGTCACGTTGTCGATTCGCCCCGAACGCGTGAGTCTCAATGGTTCGAGCGAATCCTGCGTCAACCGCTTCTCAGGGCGGGTGGCGGAATTCATCTATCTGGGCGACCACGTCCGGGTTCGCCTGGAAGTCTGCGGCAAGACCGACTTCTTCGTGAAACAACCGATTGCCGAGCTCGATCCCGCGCTCGCTGTCGGCGATGTGGTACCGCTTGGCTGGCAGGTCGAACACGTTCGCGCGCTCGACCCACTTCTAGAGGCGCATTGATCGCCCCCCTGCTTCAACAACACCAACCTGCACGTGGAGAGAACAATAAATGTTGAGATCCCTGAAATTCACCGCTTTGGTCATGGGCATGATCGGCGCGGCACACGCGATGGCGGCGGGCCCGGACCTGACCGTGGTGTCCTTTGGCGGGGCGAACAAGGCGGCGCAGGTCAAAGCCTTCTACGCACCATGGGAAGCGGCGGGCAACGGCAAGATCGTGGCGGGCGAGTACAACGGCGAAATGGCCAAGGTCAAAGCCATGGTCGACACCAAGAGTGTGTCCTGGGACCTGGTGGAAGTTGAATCGCCAGAACTGTCCCGTGGTTGCGACGAAGACATGTTCGAGCAACTCGACCCTGCGCTGTTCGGCAATACCGAAGACTACGTCAAAGGCGCTATCCAGCCGTGCGGTGTGGGCTTCTTCGTGTGGTCGACCGTGCTGGCCTACAACGCCGACAAACTGAAAACCGCACCGACCAGTTGGGCCGATTTCTGGGACACCAAGACATTCCCGGGCAAACGTGGCCTGCGTAAAGGCGCCAAGTACACCCTCGAGTTCGCCTTGATGGCCGATGGTGTTGCGCCGAAAGACGTCTACAAAGTACTGGCCGGCAAGGACGGTCAGGACCGTGCGTTCAAGAAGCTCGATGAGCTCAAGCCGAGCATTCAGTGGTGGGAAGCCGGCGCTCAACCGCCGCAGTACCTCGCTTCCGGTGACGTGGTCATGAGCTCTGCCTACAACGGCCGGATCGCCGCGGTACAGAAAGAAAGCAACCTGAAAGTGGTGTGGAACGGCGGTATCTACGACTTCGACGCGTGGGCGATTCCAAAAGGTCTGGACAAGACCCGTGCTGAAGCAGCGAAGAAATTCATCGCCTTCACCGTGCAACCGCAGCAACAGAAGACCTACTCGGAAAACATCGCCTACGGCCCGGCCAACACCAAAGCTGTGCCGTTGCTGGCCAAGGATGTCCTGAAAGACATGCCGACCACCCCGGAAAACATCGCCAACCAGGTGCAGATCGACGTCAGCTTCTGGGCTGACAACGGCGAGCAACTGGAGCAGCGTTTCAATTCCTGGGCTGCGAAGTAAGACCACTCCGTGGGCTTACCCACTCTTGTAGGAGCGAGGCTTGCCCGCGAAGACGTCAGCACATTCAACATCAATGTTGACTGACACACCGCCTTCGCGGGCAAGCCTCGCTCCTACAGGGGTGATGCGATGATCGTTCCCACGCTCTGCGTGGGAATGCCGCCTGGGACGCTCCGCGTCCCTGTGATGCAGAGTGTGGGAACGATCAGTACCAAATGTTCGAGGCGGCGTTTGTCGCCTCTGTAACGATCAAAGATTTTCGGAGTACGCCATGGCTATCGCCGTTCCCGTGAACGCGGGCACTGACCCCACCTTGAAGCAGCGGCTCAAGCACGCCGAGCGGATCAACCGCTGGAAAGCTCAAGCCTTGATCGCACCGTTGGTGTTGTTTCTGTTGCTGGTGTTCCTGGTGCCGATCGTGGCGCTGCTCTATAAAAGCGTCGGTAACCCCGAAGTGGTCGGCGCCATGCCGCGCACCGTGGCAGCCATCGCCAGTTGGGATGGCCGAGGCCTGCCGGCAGAGCCTGTGTACAAGGCCGCCAGCGAAGACCTCGCCGAAGCCCGCAAGAATCAGACCTTGGGTGACTTGTCCAAGCGCTTGAACATGGAGTTGGCCGGCTATCGCAGCCTGCTGACCAAAACCGCCCGCGCCTTGCCGTTCGCCACCGAGCCGACATCCTACAAGGAAGCGCTCGAAGCGCTGGACGAGCGTTGGGGCGATCCGGCCTATTGGCAGGTCATACGCCGCAATACCAGTAATGTGACGCCTTATTACCTGCTGGCCGCTGTCGATCATCGTATCGACGACCTCGGTGAGCTGGCCCCGGCCACCCCTGATCAGGCGATCTACCTCGATATCTTTGCCCGGACCTTCTGGATGGGCCTGGTCATCACCGTGATCTGCCTGGTGCTGGCCTATCCACTGGCCTACCTGTTGGCGAACCTGCCATCGCGGCAAAGCAATCTGTTGATGATTCTGGTGCTGTTGCCGTTCTGGACTTCGATTCTGGTGCGGGTCGCCGCATGGATCGTGTTGTTGCAGTCGGGCGGTTTGATCAACAGCGGGCTGATGGCCATGGGCATCATCGATAAGCCGCTGGAACTGGTGTTCAACCGCACCGGCGTTTATATCTCGATGGTGCACATCCTGCTGCCGTTCATGATTCTGCCGATCTACAGCGTGATGAAAGGCATCTCGCCAACTTACATGCGCGCGGCAATTTCCCTCGGCTGCCACCCGTTCGCCAGTTTCTGGCGGGTGTATTTCCCGCAAACCTATGCCGGTGTCGGCGCCGGTTGCCTGTTGGTGTTCATCCTCGCCATCGGCTACTACATCACCCCGGCGTTGCTGGGCAGCCCGAACGATCAGATGGTCAGTTATTTCGTCGCCTTCTACACCAACACCAGCATCAACTGGGGCATGGCGACCGCGCTCGGTGGGCTGTTGTTGCTGGCGACCGTGGTGCTTTATCTGATTTACAGCCGGCTGGTGGGCGCCAGTCGCCTGCGTCTGAGCTAAGGGGAGAACGAAATGCTGAGTCCTTACATGTCGCCCATCGAACGGGTGTGGTTCTACAGCTTGCGGATTCTCTGCGGCTTGATTCTGTTGTTCCTGATCCTGCCGGTGCTGGTGATCATTCCGCTGTCGTTCAACTCCGGCAGCTTTCTGGTCTATCCCCTGCAAGGCTTCTCGTTGCAGTGGTACGAGGATTTTTTTGCTTCGGCGGAATGGATGCGTTCGTTGAAGAACAGCATGATCGTGGCCCCCGCAGCGACGGTACTGGCGATGATCTTTGGCACGTTGGCGGCGATCGGCCTGACCCGGGGTGATTTCCCGGGTAAACCGCTGGTGATGGCGCTGGTGATTTCGCCGATGGTGGTGCCGGTGGTCATCATTGGTGTGGCGAGTTATCTGTTCTTTGCGCCGCTGGGATTGGGCAACAGCTTTTTCTCGCTGATCGTGGTGCATGCGGTGTTGGGCGTACCCTTTGTGATCATCACGGTGTCGGCAACCTTGCAGGGGTTCAACCAGAACCTGGTGCGGGCCGCTGCCAGCCTTGGGGCTTCGCCGCTGACCGCGTTCCGGCGGGTGACCTTGCCGTTGATTGCGCCGGGCGTGATTTCCGGTGCGCTGTTTGCCTTCGCTACCTCGTTTGATGAAGTGGTGGTGACGCTGTTCCTCGCCGGTCCTGAACAAGCGACCTTGCCTCGGCAGATGTTCAGCGGCATCCGTGAAAACCTCAGCCCGACGATCGCCGCTGCCGCGACGCTGCTGATTGCGTTCTCGGTGGTCTTGTTGCTGACACTGGAGTGGCTGCGTGGGCGCAGCGAAAAACTGCGTACCGCGCAGGTCTGACGGCCAGATGATCGTTCCCCCGCTCCGGGAACGATCAATCTCTGTAGGAGCGAGGCTTGCCCGCGAAGGGGACGCCCCGGTTGAATTGAAAGAACGCGTTATCGTTCTTCGCGGGCAAGCCTAGCTCCTACGGAAACACCTCGATCATTCGCCAACTGAATAGCAGACAAACCCCAATCCCCAGCTACTATTGTGCCCAGCTCCCCTATCTATAAGAGGCTGCGCACATGAGTCTTTCCTCTTTCAAAATCGCCCATAAACTGATCACCGGCGCAGGTGCCATCGAGCAACTGGCGGCTGAACTCACACGCCTGGACATCGATAACCCGTTGATCGTTACCGACGTCGCACTGGTCAAGTCCGGCACGGTAGAGCTGGCGCTGGCGCAGCTGGGCGAGCGCAGCTACGAGATTTTCGACCGGGTGCTGCCGGATCCGGAAATCGCCATCGTCGAAGATTGCATGCGGGTTTACCGTGAAGGCGGGCATGACGGATTGATTGGTCTGGGTGGCGGCAGTGCCATCGACATCGCCAAGAGTGTTGCAGCCTATGCCGGTTACCACGGCGCCCTGGAGGACTTGTTCGGCGTCGATCAGGTGCCGCGCAAAGGCCCGCCACTGATTGCCATCCCAACCACTGCCGGCACCGGTTCGGAAGTGACCAACGTGGCCATCCTCTCCGATAAGGTCGCGCAATTGAAGAAAGGTATTGTCAGCGATTACCTGTTGCCGGATGTCGCACTGATCAGCCCGCAAATGACCCTGACCTGCCCGCGCAGTGTCACCGCAGCCAGTGGCATCGATGCGCTGGTGCATGCCATCGAGTCCTACCTGTCGCTCAATGCCTCGCCCATCACTGATGCCTTGGCCATTGGTGCGATCAAGCTGATTACCCAAGCATTGCCCAAGGCCTACGCCAATCCTTCCCATCTGCAAGCCCGCGAAGACATGGCCACCGCCAGCCTGATGGCCGGCATGGCGTTCGGCAATGCCGGGGTCGGCGCTGTGCATGCGTTGGCGTATCCCTTGGGCGGGCGTTTCAACATTGCCCATGGCGTCAGCAATGCCTTGCTGCTGCCGTATGTCATGACCTGGAACAAAATGGCTTGCGTGGAGCGCATGCAAGATATTGCCGAGGCCATGGGGGTGAAGACCGCTCATCTGAGCGCCAACGAAGCGGCGGACAAAGCCGTGGAGGCGATGACCGAGCTGTGCGCCGCGGTGGAAATCCCGTTGGGCCTGCGCAGTTTCGGGGTGCCAGAGGACGCGATCCCGGCCATGGCTGTGGAAGCCGCTGGCATCGAGCGTCTGATGCGCAACAATCCGCGCAAGTTGAGTGCCGTCGATATCGAGAAGATCTACCGAGCGGCCTATTAGTACCCAATCATCGCAGCACGGTGCGCGCGTCAAAGCATGAGGTATACAATGCGCGCCATCGTGATTCTGCTCAAAAAAGGTGCGTCATGCAGCCCTTCGTCATTGCTCCGTCGATTCTCTCCGCCGATTTTGCCCGCCTGGGCGAGGAAGTGGACAACGTCCTGGCCGCCGGCGCCGACTTCGTGCACTTCGATGTCATGGACAATCATTACGTGCCCAACCTGACCATCGGCCCGATGGTGTGTGCCGCGCTGCGCAAGTACGGTGTGACCGCGCCGATCGATGCGCACTTGATGGTCAGCCCGGTGGACCGCATCGTCGGTGACTTCATCGAAGCCGGTGCGACCTACATTACTTTCCACCCGGAAGCCACGCAGCACGTCGACCGTTCCCTGCAACTGATCCGCGAAGGCGGCTGCAAGGCCGGCCTGGTGTTCAACCCGGCGACCCCGCTGGACGTGCTCAAGTACGTGATGGACAAGGTCGACATGGTGTTGCTGATGAGCGTCAACCCGGGCTTCGGCGGGCAGAAGTTCATTCCCGGCACCCTCGACAAACTGCGTGAGGCGCGGGCGCTGATCGATGCTTCCGGGCGTGACATTCGTCTGGAAATCGACGGTGGTGTGAATGTGAATAACATTCGCGAAATCGCGGCGGCGGGCGCCGACACGTTCGTGGCCGGCTCGGCGATCTTCAATGCGCCGAACTATCAGGAAGTGATTGAAAAAATGCGCGCCGAACTGGCACTGGCTCGCCCATGAGCGGGTTTGAGCAGCTGTTCCCCGGGCGTCTGCCACGGCTGGTGATGTTCGATCTGGATGGCACGCTGGTCGATTCGGTCCCCGACCTGGCGGCGGCCGTGGATAACATGCTGCTCAAACTCGGGCGTCAGCCTGCCGGTATCGAAGCGGTACGGGAGTGGGTCGGCAACGGCGTGCACCTGCTGGTGCGCCGGGCCTTGGCCAACCACATCGATGGCGAGGGTGTCGATGAGGTCGAAGCCGGGCATGCCCTGGAATTGTTCAACGGCTTTTATGAGGACGGTCACCAACTGACGGTGGTTTACCCCGGCGTGCGTGACACCCTCAAGTGGCTGAACAAACAAGGCGTCGAAATGGCGCTGATCACCAACAAGCCGGAACGCTTCGTCGCGCCGCTGCTGGATCAGATGAAGATCGGCCGTTACTTCAAATGGATCATCGGTGGCGATACCCTGCCGAACAAGAAGCCCGACCCGGCCGCGCTGTTTTTCGTGATGAAAATGGCCAACATTCCAGCGTCCCAATCGTTGTTCGTCGGCGACTCGCGCAGTGACGTGCTGGCGGCGAAAGCGGCGGGGGTCAAATGCGTGGCCCTCAGTTACGGCTATAACCATGGTCGGCCAATCGCCGAAGAATCACCGGCGCTGGTGATCGATGATCTGCGCAAACTAATTCCCGGTTGCCTGGATCCGGCCGCTGAGATAACGTTGCCCGACGCTGTTCAATCCCCCCCTGGAAACGCCATCGTGGTGGTCACTCGCAAACTCTGGATGAAAGTCATCAAGGCCCTGGCCCGCTGGCGTTGGCGCGCCTGACTGGTTCCTGGCCGGCGTACCGGCGCGTTTGCACACCTGACCGTTAGACCCTCAAACCACGAGGCACCTCATGATCCGCGAAGAATTCCTGCGTTTGGCCGCTGCCGGCTACAACCGCATCCCGCTTGCCTGCGAAACCCTGGCCGACTTCGACACGCCGTTGTCGATCTACCTGAAACTGGCCGACGAGCCCAACTCCTACCTGCTGGAGTCGGTGCAGGGCGGCGAGAAATGGGGCCGTTATTCGATCATCGGCCTGCCGTGCCGCACCGTGCTGCGGGTTCATGATCACCACGTCAGCGTGACCCACGACGGCGTCGAGATTGAAAGCCACGACGTTGAAGATCCATTGGCCTTCGTCGAAACCTTCAAGGCGCGCTACAACGTGCCGACCATCGCCGGTCTGCCGCGCTTCAATGGCGGTCTGGTGGGCTATTTCGGTTATGACTGCGTACGCTATGTGGAAAAGCGTCTGGGCAAATGCCCGAACCCGGATCCGCTGGGCGTACCGGACATTCTGCTGATGGTGTCCGACGCGGTGGTGGTGTTCGATAACCTCGCCGGCAAAATGCACGCGATCGTCCTGGCCAATCCATCGCAGGAAGACGCCTTCGAACAAGGTCAGGCGCGTCTGCAAGCGCTGCTCGAACAACTCCGTCAGCCGATCACCCCGCGCCGTGGCCTGGACTTCAGTAAACAGCAATCGGCTGACCCGGTGTTCCGCTCCAGCTTCACCCAGAACGATTACGAAAAAGCCGTCGACACCATCAAGGAGTACATCCTGGCCGGTGACTGCATGCAGGTCGTGCCGTCCCAGCGCATGTCGATCGACTTCAAGGCTGCGCCTATCGACCTGTACCGGGCGCTGCGCTGCTTCAACCCGACGCCTTACATGTACTTCTTCAACTTCGGTGACTTCCACGTGGTCGGCAGTTCGCCGGAAGTATTGGTGCGGGTCGAAGACAACTTGATCACCGTGCGCCCGATTGCCGGTACCCGTCCGCGAGGCGCCAACGAAGAGGCTGACGTGGCGCTGGAAAAGGACCTGCTGTCGGACGACAAGGAAATCGCCGAGCACTTGATGCTGATCGATCTTGGCCGCAACGATACCGGTCGGGTCTCCGAAATCGGTTCGGTGAAACTGACCGAGAAGATGGTCATCGAGCGTTACTCCAACGTGATGCACATCGTGTCCAACGTGACCGGTCAGTTGAAGGCCGGCCTGACGGCGATGGACGCACTGCGGGCGATCCTGCCGGCCGGCACCTTGTCTGGCGCGCCGAAGATTCGCGCGATGGAAATCATCGACGAGCTGGAACCGGTCAAGCGTGGTGTGTACGGCGGCGCGGTCGGTTACTTCGCCTGGAACGGCAACATGGACACTGCGATTGCGATCCGCACCGCAGTAATCAAGAACGGCGAACTGCACGTACAGGCCGGTGGCGGCATCGTCGCTGATTCGGTGCCCGCCCTGGAATGGGAAGAAACCCTGAACAAGCGCCGCGCCATGTTCCGCGCAGTAGCCTTGGCCGAGCAGACGCCAGACAACTGAGTACGCAAAACCTGTAGGAACGGGCTTTGTGGCGGGGGAGCTTCTGTGGCGAGGGGGCTTGCCCCCGTTGGGTCGCGAAGCGGCCCCCCGCATTTTTCCCTTTCAGGCTGATCAAGTCGCCTGGATTTGCGGCTGCTGCGCAGCCGAACGGGGGCAAGCCCCCTCGCCACAATAAGTGCTCACCATAAAAAACGCGGCGCCTTTAAGGGCACCGCGTTTTTTGTGCCTGGGTCAGAAGTCCAGCGCCACCCCAACGCTGATGCCCTGTTGGGTAAAGTCATCATCCTTGCGGAACGTATAACCGCCACGCAGGGCCAGGTCGGCGGTCAACTTATGGCTGACCCCCAGGCTCACGCGGTTCAAGTGACTTTGCGGCGTATAACCTTCCAGTGTGAAGTCATTGGCCGGCAGGCTATTGAGGGCCATGTTTACCTTCTGAACGTCATCTTCATACTCCCGCTCATAGGCATATTCGCCAAATACCTGGGTCTGAGGAGTGAAGTTGTATTTGCCTTGCAAGCCGACACCCAGGCGTTTCGAATCTCGGGTCTGATCATCAAAGGTCAGGGCCGTGGAGCGGGTGCTGTTTTCCGAATAGCCGTCGACTTCCACTTCGGCGTAATCGGCGCTGATGAACGGTGACAGGTGCCATTCGCTGCCCGGTTGCGCAATGTCATAGCCAAGACGAGTGCTGAAAGCCCAGAGATGGCCGTCGGTATCACCCTTTTCCCCACCTTCGCCCGCACCCAGGTCGAATTTGCGTTCGAGGTTGTCGTAGTCCAGCTTGCCACCGGTCAATGCGGCATCGGCCCACCAGCGATTCTGCTGGAACTGGGCGAAGGCGGTCGCCAGATAGCTATTGAGTTTGTAGTCCGAATCGTTACTGCCGGCGTCCAGGTTCTGACGATAGAAGCCTGCTGCCACACCCACGCGCCAGGCTTCATTGAGGCGATAGCTGCCGCCGATATTCAGGTTGTAGCCGCTGCCATCGGCGCTGGCGCCGCTGCTTTGGCTATCGAAATCCAGATGCTGACCACCGCCGGCGACAATCGCGCGCCATTGGCCAACGGCCTGCCAGTTCTCCCAATCGGATTGCCACTGGCTACGCAATTCATCCTGATGGGCGCGTAAGGTGGCGTGGGCCATTTCCGGCAGCAGCGTCAGTTCCCAGGGCGCCGACAGCAAGGAATAGGCGTAGTCGGCTATCAGCTTTTGCCCGGCTTCAGTGGGATGAACCGAGTCGTTATAAATCAGCTTGCTCGGATCCGGGGTGGCACTGTTGATGCCATACACGGCGTTCTGCGTACAACCACTGCCGCTAAAACAGGTGGCTGTCAGGTTCTGGTCGGTGGCGAGGCCGAAACGTGCCGGGTCGGCGAAGCTTTCCTGCAACAGCAGTGGAATGTTCAGCGGGATAATTTCGGC
This sequence comes from Pseudomonas sp. Tn43, assembly GCF_014192635.1. Lineage (NCBI taxonomy): Bacteria > Pseudomonadati > Pseudomonadota > Gammaproteobacteria > Pseudomonadales > Pseudomonadaceae > Pseudomonas > Pseudomonas sp. Tn43. Next base: position 6,872 of record NZ_JACHYG010000010.1, on the reverse strand, counting down.
ATTGATCCCCGCCAGGCGTGTGACCAACTGCTGATTGAAGTCGGTACTGAGCTGCGAGATCGAGGCTTGTAGCGGGGTGCCATTGACGGCGGGCGTCAATCCAAGGTCAGGCAGCAGCCAGACCACGATGTATTTGGCGCCGGCGGTTTGCAGAGTCTGCACGCTGTCGGCCAGTTGATTCGCCGCGGTGTTGGCCTGAGCGGTATTGAGTACGCGGCCTTGAAGGAAATCGTTGCCGCCCCCGGAGATGTAATACAGCGCATTCGGATCGGCGCGGAAATTATTCGTCGGCAGATAGCCTGGTCGGGTGCGTTCGCCCGTGGCGGATTCGGTAGTGATCGAATCCAGAATCTGGTCGGTGCGGTAACCGCCCACGGCCCAGTTGTTGCCATCCACCAACCCTTGATTGGCGCGCACAGCCGAAGTCGAGGCGGCGGTCTGGTCTGCTGAGAACCCCAGACGTCCACCCAATAGTTGGGTGGAGTTCAGCGAGCGAAATTCACCACTGCCATCCAGGTAGACCGGCCCGGTCCGGTTGGTAAAACGCTGGGTCGCCCCGGCAGGGCCGCCCGTGTCGGTAAACTGCCCGGCATCGTTGAGGCTGTCGCCGAAGACCACGAAATTCGAATAAGGGTTGGGCGCGGCGATCGCCTGGGCACAGGCAGCAGCGAGCAGGCATCCGGCGAGCGGTACAAGCAATGTCTGTTTGATCATGAGCAAGTCCGTTTAATTATTGTTGTTGTAAACGAAACGACAGTACCAAAAACTTCCGGCCCTTTGCCATCTATCGCGAACCCTTCGCTTGTTTCGCGCCCTGTCGCCCCGACCATATTGCACGCTCTGCCCAGCTAAGTTACTGTGCCGAGACGTATGAATGAGACCTTCCCCGTGTTGATCGTCAGCAAACTCCTGGATCAAGTCATCAAGGCACACGCCCGTTGGCGTTGGCGCGCCTGAATCTTTTCTGCCGGCCTGGCCGGGCCTGTACCGCTTTGCCTTCTTTACCTGTATGAAATGCCGCTTTGCTGGCGCCGCTCCCGCACCTGACAAAGCGCAGCGCACTGCGGGTAAATCATTCGAAGGCCGTCTTAAAAGTCAGTGAATTCAAGAGGTTCTTAACGCCATGTTGCTGATGATCGATAACTACGACTCTTTTACTTACAACGTTGTGCAATACCTTGGCGAGTTGGGCGCCGAGGTTAAAGTCGTGCGCAACGACGAACTCACCATAGCCGACATCGAAGCCCTCAAGCCTGAGCGTATCGTCGTGTCGCCCGGTCCTTGCACACCGACCGAAGCCGGTATTTCCATCGAAGCGATCAAGCACTTCGCCGGCAAGTTGCCGATTCTCGGTGTTTGCCTGGGTCACCAGTCCATCGGCCAGGCCTTTGGTGGCGATGTGGTTCGTGCCCGTCAAGTCATGCATGGTAAGACTAGCCCGGTATTCCACGAGGACAAGGGCGTGTTCGAAGGCCTGAATCGCCCGCTGACAGTCACCCGCTACCACTCGTTGATCGTCAAGCGTGAAACCCTGCCCGATTGCCTGGAACTGACCGCCTGGACCCGGCTCGAAGACGGCTCGGTCGACGAAATCATGGGGCTGCGCCACAAAACGCTGAACATCGAGGGTGTGCAGTTCCACCCAGAGTCTATCCTCACCGAACAGGGCCACGAGCTGTTCGCCAACTTCCTCAAACAAACCGGCGGCACGCGCTAAGGACTTTCCATGGATATCAAGACAGCCCTGAGCCGTATCGTCGGCCACCTCGACCTCAGTACCGATGAAATGCGCGATGTCATGCGCGAAATCATGACGGGTCAATGCACGGATGCGCAGATCGGTGCGTTCATGATGGCCATGCGCATGAAGAGCGAAAGCATCGATGAGATCGTCGGCGCCGTGACGGCGATGCGCGAGTTGGCGGACAAGGTTGAACTCAACACCCTTGATGGCGTGGTCGATGTGGTCGGCACTGGCGGCGACGGTGCGAACATTTTCAACGTCTCCACCGCTTCCTCGTTCGTGGTCGCGGCGGCCGGCTGCACCGTGGCCAAGCATGGTAACCGTGCTGTGTCGGGCAAAAGCGGCAGCGCCGACCTGCTTGAGGCGGCGGGGATCTACCTGAACCTGACACCGGTTCAGGTGGCGCGTTGCATCGACAACGTGGGCATCGGTTTCATGTTTGCCCAGACTCACCACAGCGCCATGAAGCACGCCGCCGGCCCGCGCCGCGAGCTGGGCTTGCGCACGCTGTTCAACATGCTCGGCCCGCTTACGAATCCGGCCGGTGTGAAACATCAGGTGGTGGGTGTATTCAGTCAGGCGTTGTGCCGGCCGTTGGCCGAAGTCTTGCAGCGCTTGGGTAGCAAACATGTGCTGGTGGTGCATTCGAAGGATGGCCTGGACGAGTTCAGTCTGGCAGCACCGACTTTTGTGGCTGAATTGAAGAATGACCAGATCACCGAATACTGGGTCGAACCCGAAGATTTGGGGATGAAGAGCCAGAGCCTGCACGGTCTGGCAGTGGAAAGTCCGGCGGCCTCCCTTGAGCTGATTCGCGATGCCTTGGGCAAGCGCAAGACCGAAAACGGTCAGAAAGCCGCCGAGATGATCGTGCTCAATGCCGGTGCCGCGCTGTACGCCGCTGATGTTGCCAGCAGTTTGAAAGAAGGCGTTGCCCTGGCGCACGATGCGCTGCACACAGGCCTCGCTCGGGAAAAACTTGAGGAATTGGGTGCATTTACCGCGGTATTCAAAGTGGAGAATGAGGGATGAGTGTGCCGACGGTTCTGGAAAATATTCTGGCCCGCAAAGTTCAGGAAGTCGCCGAGCGTAGCGCCCGTGTGAGCCTGGCGGAGCTGGAAAATCTGGCCAAGGCGGCCGATGCACCCCGTGGCTTTGCCAAGTCATTGATCGATCAGGCCAAAACGAAACAGCCGGCGGTCATTGCGGAAATCAAGAAAGCTTCGCCAAGCAAAGGCGTGATTCGCGAGAACTTCGTTCCCGCCGACATCGCCAAAAGTTACGAGAAGGGCGGGGCGACTTGCCTGTCGGTGCTCACCGACATCGATTACTTTCAGGGCGCCGATGCGTATCTGCAACAGGCTCGGGCGGCATGCAAGCTGCCGGTGATCCGCAAGGATTTCATGATCGACCCGTATCAGATCGTCGAGTCCCGTGCTCTGGGGGCCGACTGCGTGCTGCTGATCGTTTCCGCACTGGATGACGTGAAAATGGCCGAGCTGGCGGCGGTGGCCAAAAGCGTCGGTCTCGATGTGCTGGTGGAAGTCCATGACGGCGATGAGCTGGAGCGGGCCTTGAAGACACTCGACACACCACTGGTGGGCGTGAACAACCGCAATCTGCACACGTTCGAAGTCAATCTGGAAACCACCCTCGATCTGTTGCCGCGTATTCCGCGTGATCGTCTGGTGATAACCGAGAGTGGCATTCTTAACCGGGCCGATGTCGAGCTGATGGAAATCAGCGACGTGTATGCGTTCCTGGTCGGCGAAGCGTTCATGCGCGCCGAAAACCCGGGTACCGAACTGCAGCGCCTGTTCTTTCCCGAGCGTGGCGTTCCAGTGAGCGGCTCTACGCTCGACTGACTACAACGCAGACTGAGTCGACGCCATCGCGAGCAGGCTCGCTCCCACAAGAGATCTACTCAAATCAGAGATCCGGTGGCAGCGAGCCTGCTTGCGATGGCGGCATAAGTAGCGCCACAGACTTCATGTCCAACGGAATACCTTATGACCTCACCAATCCCCCTGACCATTGAAGCCGGCCTGCTCGCCGAGCAGGATCTGCTGGCTCATGTGTGCACCGGTGAGTCGGAATTCGGCTTGCTGTTCTGGCAACCCACTGACCGCGCATTGGTCATGCCTCGTCGCTTGAATCGTCTGCCACAATTCGAGGCCGCCTGCGAAGTCTCCGCCGCCGCCGGCTGGCCGGTATTGCTGCGCGAAACCGGCGGTGAGCCCGTACCGCAATCGGCCTCGACCCTCAACATCGCACTGGTTTATGCCCCGCCGCGCAGCGAAGGCGATTTGAACCGTATCGAAACCGGCTACCGTCGGCTGTGCGATCCAATCTGTCAGTTGCTCGATGAGCTGGGTGGCACTTCGTCGTTGGGCGAGATTGAGGGGGCGTTCTGCGACGGCCGTTTCAACGTCAACCTCGATGGCCGAAAGATGGTTGGCACCGCCCAGCGGTGGCGCCAGAGCAAGGGCGGTCAGCGTCCGGTCGGCCTGGTGCACGGGGCGATGTTGATCGATAACGAGCGAGAGTCGATGGTCGCGGCGGTCAATCGCTTCAATGAAGCCTGTGGCCTGGAGGCGCGGGTTCGCGCTGAAAGCCACATCGCCCTGCACGAAAAATTCGCCGCTCCTGATGCGCTGGAACGGCTGGAGATGTTGTACCGACAGTTACTGGCAGAAATGCTCGGGGTTTAAGTTCTCGGTGCTAAAGTTCTCGGAGCTAAAGTTCTGGGAGCTTAAGTACCCAGAGCTTGATTTTCGGGATTAGCGCGTACCGAAGACCACCATGGTCTTGCCTTTGACGTCGACCAGGTTGCGCTCTTCCAGGTCTTTGAGCACGCGGCCGACCATCTCGCGGGAACAACCGACAATCCGGCCGATTTCCTGACGGGTCACTTTGATCTGCATGCCGTCGGGGTGAGTCATGGCATCGGGCTGTTTGCACAGTTCCAGCAGACAGCGTGCAACGCGACCGGTCACGTCGAAGAAGGCCAGGTCACCGACCTTGCGCGTGGTATTGCGCAGGCGCTGTGCGATTTGTCCGCTGAGCACGTAAAGAATGTCTGGATCCTGTTGGGACAGCTCGCGGAATTTCGCGTAGCTGATTTCCGCCACTTCACATTCGACCTTGGCGCGTACCCAGGCGCTGCGCTCCTGTTCCAGGCCCGCTTGCTCAAACAGACCCAACTCGCCAAAAAAGTCCCCACAGTTGAGGTAGGCGATGATCATTTCACGGCCGTCGTCATCCTCAATCAGTATGGTGACCGAACCTTTGATGATGAAAAACAGCGTGTCCGAACGGTCACCGGCACAAATGATATTGCTCTTGGCGGCATAGCGACGGCGTTGGCAGTGCATCAACAGTTTGTCGAGGTTCTTGATTTTGGGTGTGGGAGTAATGGCAACCATGGTTGTATCCCGAAAAGACTGCACGGTGTGTTTGTTCTTTTGTAGGCGCTGGCCAGGCCTGCGATCCTTTCGGGATTCGCCACAAAGCTGGCAATGCGCCATTGAATTGGCGTCAGCTTAACAGACGTATTCCTTCAAGATTCGAGAATTTGCCTACGACGCATATGGTTATGTCCCAGGAAGGCGAAGCGCTGCCAATCAAAGACCCTGTGCTAAGCTGGCGACCCTTTTTTAGACAGTGGAGTCTTGGCGATGAAGGCACGCATCCAATGGGCTGGCGAAGCCATGTTCCTCGGCGAATCCGGCAGCGGTCATGTCGTGGTCATGGACGGTCCGCCCGATGCCGGCGGTCGTAACCTGGGTGTCCGGCCGATGGAAATGCTCCTGCTGGGTGTTGGCGGCTGCAGCAATTTTGATGTGGTCAGCATTCTCAAGAAGTCCCGTCAGGCCGTCGAAAGCTGCGAAGCCTTCCTCGAAGCCGAGCGTGCGACCGAGGATCCGAAGGTTTTCACCAAGATTCACATGCACTTCGTGGTCAAGGGCCGCGGGCTGAAAGAAGCCCAGGTCAAGCGCGCCATCGAGTTGTCGGCCGAAAAGTATTGCTCGGCCTCGATCATGCTTGGCGCAGCTGGCGTGGCGATTACCCATGACTATGAAATCATCGAGCTTGGTTGAATCGACGTGCAGACGCAGGTGAGGCAGATTTTCTACGCGCGCAACATGCCGAACCAAGAGTTCCGAGTACAAAAAAAGGCGACTACCTCGAGGTAGTCGCCTTTTTTGTTGCGAAACGCGGTTCCTGTGGGAGCGGGCTTGCCCGCGATTGGACGTCGCGGGCGCTGCAATACTTAGATCCGATACGTACTCTTGGTCATTACCTTGGCCAACAGACTCATGCCGAATTTCACCGGTGCCGGAAAACGAAATCCGCCGGCATCCAGCGCACTTTCAGCATGATGCTCTTCATCGATACGCATCTGCTCCAGAATCGCCCGGGATTTTTCATCCTCGGCCGGCAGTTGCTCAAGGTGTTCATTCAGGTGTTTGCAGACCTGGTGCTCGGTGGCAGCAACGAAACCCAGGCTGACCTTGTCGCTGATCAACCCGGCGACCGCGCCAATCCCGAACGACATGCCGTAGAACAGCGGATTGAGGATGCTGGTGTGGCTGCCCAATTGATGAATGCGTTGTTCGCACCACACCAGATGATCGATTTCTTCTTCGGCGGCATGCTCCATGGCGGCGCGCACTTTCGGCAGCTTGGCGGTCAGGGCCTGGCCTTGATACAGCGCCTGGGCACAGACTTCGCCGGTATGGTTGATGCGCATCAACCCGGCGACGTGTCGGGTGTCCTCGTCGCTCATTTGCGCATCCGGCTGCACGATGGCAGGCGACGGACGGTAAGGCTGACCACTGAAGGGCAGCAAAGTCCGCATCGCGGCATCGGCTTGCAGTAGAAGACGGTCAATCGGCGAGTAGTGACGTTGGGTAGTCATGCTGACCTCCGGGAAGAATCTCGGCGGCCAGTTTAACTCAATCGGCCGGGGGAGGGTTTGCGTTGGGTCATTTCCACTGGTGTCACCACCAAGCCTTCCTTGTAGGAGCCTTCCTAATGAAATGGCTACCCCCGCCTCCCCCCCTGTGATCGCCCACTAAGCTTTCACCGGGGGCTCATCGGAGATCATTGCCATGAACAACGTAGC
>NZ_JACHYG010000009.1:0-167176 GCF_014192635.1 Pseudomonas sp. Tn43 | reverse complement strand
GTTTTCCTAGGTCGATGGCGGCGATAGCTACGTTGTTCATGGCAATGATCTCCGATGAGCCCCCGGTGAAAGCTTAGTGGGCGATCACAGGGGGGGAGGCGGGGGTAGCCATTTCATTAGGTTAGCGTCGCTCGCAATATGGCGAACGACACAAATTCTGTAGGAGCGAGGCTTGCCCGCGAAGAGGCCCTTCCAGACGCTACTTAAACCAGCGTCATCAACGCCTCACGGCTGAACGGCAAAATGTCCTGCTCCCGACCGTCGCGCACTTTCTGCGCCCAGTCCGGGTCCACCAGCAAGGCACGCCCCACTGCCACCAGATCGAATTCATCATTATTCAAACGCTCCAGCAGTTTTTCCAGGCTGGCCGGTTGCGCGATCTTGTCGGTGTTGACCATGAACTGCAGGAACTCGCCATCCAGGCCGACGCTGCCGACAGTGATCGTCGGTTTGCCGGTGAGCTGGCGGGTCCAGCCGGCCAGGTTGAGTTGGGAACCGTCGAATTCAGGCTCCCAGAAACGCCGCGTCGAGCAATGGAAAATGTCCACGCCAGCGTCGGACAATGGCTTGAGGAACTCGCCCAAAGCTTGCGGGGTTTGCACTAAACGTGCGGTGTAGTCCTGCTGCTTCCACTGGGAGAAACGGAAGATGATCGGGAACCCCTCACCGACCGCTGCGCGCACCGCCTCAACCAATTCGATGGCGAAGCGCGAACGGTTCGCCAGGCTGCCACCGTATTCGTCAGTGCGCTGATTGCTGCCTTCCCAGAAAAACTGGTCTACCAGATAGCCGTGGGCACCGTGGATTTCCACGCCGTCCATGCCGATGCTCTGAGCATCCCTGGCGGCTTGGGCGAACGCGGCGATCACGTCCTGAATATCGTCCTTGGTCATGCCATGAACCACGACCTGACCGTCCTTCAATTTTTCCGTCGGACCGTAGCCCGGCACGCTGGCGTCCGGTTCGGTGCCGATGCGGCGCACGCTGCCCACATGCCACAGTTGCGGAACGATCTTGCCGCCTTCGGCATGCACTGCATCAACGACTTTCTTCCAGCCGGCCAAAGCCGCTTCACCATAGAAATGCGGCACGTTCGGATAGCCGTTGGAGGCCTTGTGACCGACGGTGGTGCCTTCGGTGATGATCAAACCCACCCCGGCAGCGGCGCGACGACGGTAGTACTCGACCACTTTGGAATCAGGCACGCCGCCCGGCGAAAACGAGCGGGTCATCGGCGCCATGACGACGCGGGTCGGCAACTCGAGAGCGCCAAGACGAAAAGGCTTGAACAGGGCTTTGACAGGCATGGGACGCTCCACGGGACATAGACTTTATGACGGCGATAATATGCGGCGCGGCAAGCGATGCACAGCACTATTGATTGCGGTGATTAAGGTCTAAAAGATAAGAAGCATTGCAGGAGCGAGGCTTGCCCGCGAAGGCGTCATGTCGGTCGATATCAATGTTGAATGACATGACGCTTTGCCGGCAAGCCTCGCTCCTACACAGAGGGGATGTCAGCCCAGCGCTTTTTCGATCGCCTGGATGACAGCAGGATCATCCGGCGCCGTACGCGGCGAGAACCGCGCCAGCACGCGACCGTCCTTGCCCAGCAGGAATTTCTCGAAGTTCCAGGTGATGTCGCCCGGGAATTCCGCACCTTCACCCGCCAACAGTTTGTATAACTGATGACGTTCATGACCGTTGACTTCCAGCTTGCTGGACAATGGAAAGGTCACGCCATAGTTGAGGCTGCAGAATGTCTGGATCTCTTGCTCGGTACCCGGTTCCTGTCCGGCAAACTGGTTGCACGGCAGACCCAGCACACTGAAACCCTTGTCCTTGTATTGCTGGTAGAGTTTTTCCAGCGCCGCATACTGTGGCGTCAAACCACATTTGGAGGCGACGTTGACCACCAGCACGACATGCCCCTTGAAGGGCGCCAAAGGTAGCTCCTGGCCATCCAGGGCTGTCAGTTTAAGGTCGTGAAAAGCACTCATGACGAACTCCAAATTCCAGTGTTCTTCTCAAAACAGCCACTTGGCGGTGCCATCAACGACAGCCGCGGACTAAAAAGGCGCCCTCAGGCGCCTCTCCAGCTCTCGAAAGCTTAGCGCAGAAAATCAGTGGTGATGGCCACCTTCGCCATGGACGTGACCATGAGCGATTTCTTCCTGGCTGGCGTCACGGATGTCGACGATCTTGACCTGGAAATTCAGGCGCTGACCGGCCAACGGGTGGTTGCCGTCGACAGTGACATCGTTGCCGTCCAGATCGCGAATGGTGACGATCTGCATCTGGCCATCCGGAGCGGATGCGTGGAACTGCATGCCCACTTCCAACTCATCGACGCCTTCGAAATTCTTGCGGTCCAGGGTACTGACCAGTTCCGCGGAGTATTCGCCGTAGGCGTCTTCAGGTTCTACGGCGACCTTCAGTTCGTCACCGACTGCTTTGCCTTCCAGTGCTTTTTCCAGGCCCGGGATGATGTTACCTGCGCCATGCAGATAGACCAGCGGCGCGCCGCCGGCGGAGCTGTCGATGACCTTACCAGCGTCGTCGGTCAGGGTATAGTCGATAGAGACAGCCTTATTGGCGGCGATCAGCATGGGGCGAAACCTTTTGTATAAGAATGATGAATGTCCAAGTTTAGCGAAGCAATCGGCCGAAAGCGAACACAACCCGGACAGACGGGGTGCGACAAAAGGATCGACGGTCACAGGCTTCCATCAGGATGAAGACGGACACTGGGTAGCCGAGCTTTCCTGTGGCCATACTCAGCATCTGCGCCACCAGCCGCCCTGGCAATCCCGAGCCTGGGTGCTGGACCCTGCGTTACGTCAGGAAAAAATAGGCCTGCCCTTTGATTGCGGATGGTGCGCACAAGGCTCGGTTAGCGATAACCTTGACGACTGAATATCGGTAGATCGTCATTTATAGATGATCACCTGGCGGCCACGACTGCCCACATGCACCTGCAGAGAATCCGCATGCAAACTTTTTTTATCGCGCCCACCGATTTTGGTGTGGGTCTGACCTCCATCAGCCTCGGGCTGGTGCGTACGCTTGAGCGGGCCGGCCTCAAAGTGGGCTTTTTCAAACCGATTGCCCAGCCGCACCCAGGCGATACGGGCCCTGAACGCTCCACCGAACTGGTGGCCCGCACCCACGGTTTGAAACCGCCTCAGCCGTTGGGCCTGGCCCATGTCGAGCGGATGCTCGGCGACGGTCAGCTGGATGAACTGCTGGAAGAAATCATCACCCTTTATCAGCAAGCCGCTGTCGGCAAAGACGTGCTGATCGTCGAAGGCATGGTCCCGACCCGCAGCGCCAGCTACGCTGCGCGGGTCAACCTGCATTTGGCCAAGAGCCTGGACGCCGACGTGATTCTGGTCTCGGCACCGGAAAACGAAGTGCTGACTGAGTTATCCGGCCGGGTAGAGTTGCAGGCGCAATTGTTCGGCGGGCCGAAAGACCCGAAAGTCCTGGGCGTGATTCTCAACAAGGTAAAGACCGACGAAAGCATGGAGGCCTTCGCCTCGCGCCTGAAGGAACACTCGCCGTTGTTGCGCAGTGGCGACTTCCGCCTGCTCGGCTGCATCCCGTATCAACCGGAATTGAACGCACCGCGCACCCGCGACGTGGCCGACCTGATGGGCGCTCAAGTGCTCAACGCCGGCGATTACGAAACCCGGCGCATGACCAAAATCATCATCTGCGCGCGAACCATGCGCAACACCGTGGAATTGCTTAAACCCGGTGTGCTGGTGGTAACCCCCGGCGATCGTGACGACATCATCCTTGCCGTCAGCCTGGCAGCGATGAACGGCGTGCCCCTGGCTGGCCTGTTGCTGACCAGCGACACCCTGCCCGACCCACGCATCATGGATCTGTGCCGTGGCGCCTTGCAGGCCGGCCTGCCGGTGTTGTCGGTCAGCACCGGTTCCTACGAGACCGCCAACCAGTTGAACGGTCTGAACAAGGAAATTCCGATCGACGACCGCGAACGTGCGGAGATCATCACCGATTTCGTCGCCAGCCACCTCGACGCCAACTGGCTGCACCAGCGCTGCGGCACGCCACGGGAAATGCGCCTGTCGCCAGCGGTGTTCCGCTACCAGTTGATCCAGCGCGCCCAAGCCGCCAACAAGCGCATCGTGTTGCCCGAAGGCAGCGAGCCGTTGACCGTGCAGGCCGCCGCGATCTGCCAGGCCCGCGGCATTGCCCGTTGCGTGTTGCTGGCCAAACCGGCGGACGTCGAAGCGGTCGCACGCGCCCAAGGCATCGAGTTGCCGCCGGGGCTGGAAATCCTCGATCCGGACCTGATTCGCGAGCGTTACGTCGAACCAATGGTTGCCCTGCGCAAGACTAAAAGCCTCAACGCGCCGATGGCCGAGCAACAACTGGAAGACACCGTGGTGATCGGCACCATGATGCTGGCGCTGGATGAAGTCGACGGGCTGGTGTCCGGGGTCATTCACTCCACCGCCAACACCATCCGCCCCGCCTTGCAACTGATCAAGACCGCGCCAGGCTGCACCCTGGTATCTTCGGTGTTCTTCATGCTGTTTCCGGAAGAAGTGCTGGTTTACGGCGACTGCGTGATGAACCCGCACCCGAGTGCCAGCGAACTGGCCGAGATTGCCCTGCAAAGCGCCGATTCGGCCGCAGCGTTTGGCATCACGCCGCGCGTGGCGATGATCAGTTACTCCAGTGGCGAGTCAGCCAGCGGTGAAGAAGTCGAGAAAGTTCGTGAAGCCACACTGCTCGCCCACGAACAGCAAAACTCGCTGCTGATCGACGGCCCGTTGCAGTACGACGCCGCCGCCAACGAAACCGTTGCCCGGCAACTGGCGCCGAACAGCCAGGTGGCCGGTCGTGCCACGGTGTTCGTGTTCCCCGACTTGAACACCGGCAACACCACCCACAAAGCCGTGCAGCGCAGCGCCGACTGCGTCAGCCTCGGGCCGATGCTGCAAGGCTTGCGCAAACCGGTGAACGACCTGCCGCGCGGCGCGCAGGTCGACGACATCGTCTACACCATCGCGTTGACCGCGATCCAAGCTGCCAACCGACCGATGGATGTTTAAATGCTGGATTTTCTACCTGCACCCGTGCGCGGCGTGATCGCCTCGCTGTTGTTGGCACTGAACACGATTGTCTGCTGCACGCCGCTGTTCGTGGTGGCGATCTTCAAACTGCTGCTGCCCTTTCCCGCCGCCCAGCGTTTCACCAACTGGCTGATGGGCCACATCCACGAAACCTGGATCAGCAACAACAAAGCCTGGATGGACCTGCTCGGGCACACGCGCTGGCAGCTCAGCGGGCTGGAAGGTCTGGACTATCAGCACTCGTATTTGATCACCAGCAACCACCAGAGCTGGGTCGACATCATGGTGTTGCAGTACGTGCTGAACCGGAAGATTCGCCCGCTGAAGTTCTTCCTCAAACAGCAGCTGATCTGGGTGCCGGTGATTGGCCTGGCGTGGTGGGCGCTCGGTTTTCCGTTCATGAAGCGTTATTCCAAGGCCTATCTGGAGAAGCATCCCGAGAAGAAAGGCAAAGACCTGGAAACCACCCGCAAGACCTGCGACAAGTTCCGCCATAACCCGGTGGGGATTTTCAACTTCGTCGAAGGCACGCGCTTCACCGAGGGCAAGCACGTACAGCAGAGCTCACCGTTCCGCTACCTGCTCAAGCCGAAAGCGGGTGGCATTGCCTTCGTGCTGGATGCCATGGGCGACCAGCTGGAAGCCATCGTCAACGTGACCATTCACTATCCGGCGGGGCGTCCGGGTTATTGGGATTTGCTCTGTGGGAACGTGAAGGATGTGGTCGTGCATTTTCAGGAGCTGAAGATTCCACCGCAGTTCGTTGGCAAGAACTACGACCAGGATGGGGTGTATCGGCTTGAGTTTCAGGGCTGGATCAATCAGCTGTGGAACGACAAGGATGCGTTGCTGGGGCAGATGCACCGTGAGTATCCCGCCAAGGTTTGAGGTGTTTGTACCGGCCTCTTCGCGGGCAAGCCTCGCTCCTACAAGTCGGGGTGATTGCAATTAACCTGGAGCGAGGCTTGCCCGCGAAGGCGTCCTCCCAGACACAAAAAAACCCGCCGATGATCACTCATCGGCGGGTTTCTTTTTACCGGCTAACGCTTAGATCGCGCCACGCTGACGCAGCAGATCCAGCACTTGCCTGACGCTTTCTTCCACCGACAGCGACTGGGTGTCGATTACCAGATCGGCATTCAGCGGCACGTCGTAGGGGAAGGATTCGCCCGGAATGTTGTCGCCACCCGCCGCGTACAGACCTTGCGGATCACGCTCGGCACAGACCGTCGGAGAGGCCTGGACGTAGACCGTCAGCAGACGCTCTTTGCCGATCAGTTCCCTGGCCTGCTCACGACCTTCAGCACTCGGTGCAACGAAGGCCGCCAGGGTCAGCAGACCGGCTTCGTTGAACTGCCGGGCGACGTGCGCCGCACGACGCCAGTTTTCGGTACGCCCGGCGCGATCATGTGGCAGACCTTTGTTCAGGTCATGACGCAGGTTCTGGCCATCGAGCACGAACACCGCGCGGCCCATGTCGAACAACTTGCGTTCAACCGCGTAGGCCAGGGTGCTTTTGCCCGCGCCCGACAAGCCGCTGAACAACACGGTGGCCGGTTGCTGACCAAAGCGCTGGGCACGTTCTTCGGTAGCCACATGCGCCAGTTTGCCGTGGTGGGTGCTGCTGCCATGGCTCAACGGCTGGGCGATGATCATGCCGGCCGCGACCGTGCCGTTGGTCAGTCGATCGATGACGATGAACGAACCGGTGGTGCGGTTGCTGTCGTAACCGTCCAGCGCGATGGCCGCGTCGAGGCTGATCTTGACCCGACCGATCTCGTTCAACTGCAGCGAGCTAGCGGGACCTTCGGCCAGGGTGTTCACGTCCACGCGATTGACGATGCTGGTGATCGAACCCGGCACGTAGGTCGTGGCGCGTTTGATGTCGTATTTCTTGCCCGGCAGCATCGGCTCTTCGGCCATCCACACCAGCATGGCGTCGAAGGCGTCAGTCACTTGCGGCTGATTGTCGGCATGCACCAGCAAGTCGCCCCGGGAAATGTCGATTTCGTCTTCCATGGTCAGCGTCACCGCTTGACCGGGACCGGCATGCTCCAGTTCACCTTCGAAGGTGACAATGGATTTAACGCGGCTGCTCTTGCCCGACGGCAACACCACGACTTCGTCGCCCTTGTGCACGATGCCGCTGGCCAGGGTGCCGGCGAAACCACGGAAGTTCAGGTTCGGACGGTTGACGTACTGCACCGGGAAACGCAGGTCGGTGTAGTTGCGATCGCTGGCGATCTCGACGGTTTCGAGAATTTCCATCAGCGACTGGCCGGTGTACCAGGGCGAGCGCTCGGACTTGTTCACGACGTTGTCGCCCTTGAGCGCGGACATCGGCACGAACGCCATGGTGGTCGGCTTGAATGCGATGCCTTCGGCGAACTTCAGGTAATCGGCCTTGATCGACTCGAACACGCTTTCGTCGAAGCCGTTGAGGTCCATCTTGTTGATGGCGACAACGATGTGCTTGATGCCCAGCAACGAGGCGATAAAGCTGTGGCGACGAGTCTGCGTCTGCACGCCGTAGCGGGCGTCGACCAGGATGATCGCCAGGTCACAGGTGGAGGCACCGGTGGCCATGTTGCGGGTGTACTGCTCATGGCCGGGGGTATCGGCGATGATGAATTTGCGTTTGGCGGTGGAGAAATAACGGTAGGCGACATCAATGGTGATGCCCTGCTCACGCTCGGCCTGCAAGCCGTCGACCAGCAACGCCAGGTCGATGTCTTCACCGGTGGTGCCCACTTTTTTCGAGTCGCGGGTGATGGCTTCCAGGTGATCTTCGTAGATCATCTTGGAGTCGTGCAGCAGGCGCCCGATCAGGGTGCTCTTGCCGTCGTCGACGTTGCCACAGGTCAGAAAGCGCAGCATTTCCTTGCGTTCGTGCTGGCCCAGGTAGGCGAGGATGTCCTCGCTGATCAAATCAGATGCGTGACTCATTGCATTCGAGCTCCAAGCTGTAAGCTTCAAGCGGCAAGCTTGTCGGCGTACAGCTACTCAGAAATTTTGTTGATCAAGCCGCATAGCATTCTTGAAAGCTCGCGGGTTTCTGTAATCCAATCGTCAGCCAGAGGATCAGCGATGTAGGCAATTTCACGGCCGATGAGGATCTGAGTGCGCAACTCACCGCATGAAGCTTTCGCCACCCAAAGAAAATGTACTTTTTCCTTGGGACCACAACGCTCCATTCCTTCAGCAATATTGGAAGGCACCGAAAGTGCAGAGCGGGTAATTTGATCCTTGAAGCCAAAGTCCCCACATCTCGACAACTCTCTATAGATCCTTACTGCCAAACACTTGCTTCTCTGCCAGACAATCAGCTTCTCGAAATCCATTGCGAGTCATCCGATAACGGCTCGCAACACCCAGCTGCAAGCATCAAACTGCGAAATTACGCGTACCGCCCTTAACTTGCAGCTTGCCGCTTGTAACTCGAAGCTTAAAAGTATCCCTGACGTTTCTTTTCTTCCATCGAACCGGCGCCATCGTGATCGATGACCCGGCCCTGGCGTTCGGAAGTTCGCGTCAGGAGCATTTCCTGAATGATGTCGGTCAGGCTGGTGGCCTCGGACTCGACCGCACCGGTCAACGGGTAGTCGCCCAGCGTACGGAAACGGACCTTCTTCTTGACGATGCGCGCCTTGTCTTCATCGCTCAGGTGGTTGAGCAGGCGCTCGTCGTCGATCATGATCCAGGTGCCATTCATCTCGATAACGTCGCGCTCGGCTGCAAAATACAGCGGCACGATCGGGATGCCTTCGAGGTAGATGTACTGCCAGATGTCCAGCTCGGTCCAGTTCGACAACGGGAATACGCGGATCGATTCGCCCTTGTTGACGTTGCCGTTGTAGACGTTCCACAACTCGGGACGCTGGTTTTTCGGGTCCCAGCGGTGCTTGGTGTCACGGAAGGAATACACGCGCTCCTTGGCCCGGGATTTCTCTTCGTCGCGACGGGCGCCACCGAATGCGGCGTCGAAACCATGCTTGTCGAGGGCCTGCTTGAGGCCTTCGGTCTTCATGATATCGGTGTGCTTGGCACTGCCATGGGTGAGCGGGTTGATACCCTGCGCAACGCCCTCGGGATTCACGTGCACCAGCAGGTCCAGGCCGAGTTCTTCGACCATGCGGTCGCGGAACGCGTACATTTCCTTGAACTTCCACTGGGTGTCGACGTGCATCACCGGAAACGGAAGTTTGCCCGGGAAGAACGCCTTGCGTGCCAGGTGCAGCATCACGGCGGAGTCTTTACCGACGGAGTACAGCATCACCGGGTTATCGAACTCGGCGGCGACCTCGCGGATGATGTGGATGCTTTCGGCCTCCAGCTGTTTGAGATGCGTCAGTTTGTCGACCATGGCTACTCACGAAAACGATCTTATGGACGGCCTGCGGGCCGTGTTCGAGCGGGGAATCCTAGCACAGCGCTCTCTTCTAATCAGGCCGCGGACTAGATCGAAAGGGTATATGAATATACCCCCTCGTTTGGGGCTCTCCCCCTGTAGGAGCGAGGCTTGCCCGCGAAGAACGATTACGCGGTATGCCTGATGCACCGCGTTATCGTTCTCCGCGGGCAAGCCTCGCTCCTACAGGCCAACCCCCTTCAGTTTTGAAATCAAATAGGGTTCGGGCAATCGATGAAGATATGCTCGAGCGCGAAACGTCGCGCCAGGTAATCGCCCAAAGCCTGCACGCCGTAACGTTCAGTGGCGTGATGGCCGGCAGCGATGAAGCTGATGTCGTTTTCCCGGGCGCTGTGGAACGTTTGCTCGGAGGCCTCGCCGCTGAGGTACAGATCGACGCCGGCCAATACCGCCTGATCAATGTACCCCTGGCCGCCACCGGTGCACCAACCGACCCGACGAATCATCGCGCTGCCTTCGATCAGCAATGGCTCGCGCCCCATGACTTCCTGCACGCGACGGGCGAAATCGCGAGGAGTCATCGGTTCGCTCAACGAACCGACCAGGCCAACGACTTTCAGATTATCCGGATCCAGCGGGCCTTCGACGGTGATGTCCAGTTGCCGGGCAAGCTGCACGTTGTTCCCGACTTCCGGGTGCAGATCCAGCGGCAAGTGGTAGGACAGCAGGCTGATATCGTGCTTGAGCAGGGTTTTCAACCGGCGCTGCTTCATGCCGGTGATGCACGGGTTCTCGCCTTTCCAGAAATAGCCGTGATGCACCAGCACCAGATCGGCCTGGGCCTCCACCGCGGCGTCCAGCAACGCCTGGCTTGCGGTAACCCCACTGACGATGCGCATCACTTGCGGCCGGCCTTCGACCTGCAAACCATTAGGGCAGTAATCGGCGATCTTCGCACTTGCCAGGTAGCGGTCGGCTTCTTCGACCAGAGTACTCAGGGCAACGGCCATAAAAGACTCCTAAATATCCCGTTCAGAGGCACGCGCGGCCTCGTATAATGCGCGACATTATGGGCGGTCTCACACCGCCTGCAACCTTTGTAGGACTTGCTTAATGCTCAAGGCGCTGCGTTTTTCCGGCTGGCCGCTGTTAGCCGGCGTTCTTATCGCTCTATTGATTATGCAGCGTTATCCGCAATGGGTCGGGCTACCGAACCTGGATGTCAATCTGCAGCAAGCCCCACAAACCCTCGGTCTGCAGCAGGGCCCGGTGTCCTATGCAGACGCGGTGACCACGGCTGCGCCGTCGGTGGTCAATCTGTACACCACCAAAGTGGTCAACAAGCCCAGCCATCCGCTGTTCGAAGATCCGCAGTTCCGCCGCTTCTTCGGCGACAACTCGCCCAAGCAGAAGCGCATGGAATCGAGCCTCGGTTCGGGGGTGATCATGAGCCCGGAAGGTTACCTGCTGACCAACAACCACGTGACCAGCGGTGCCGACCAGATCGTGGTGGCGCTCAAGGACGGTCGTGAAACCCTGGCCCGGGTTATCGGCAGCGACCCGGAAACCGACCTCGCGGTATTGAAGATCGACCTGAAAAACCTGCCATCGATCACCGTCGGCCGCTCCGACAACATCCGCATCGGCGATGTGGCCCTGGCCATCGGCAACCCCTTCGGCGTCGGTCAGACCGTGACCATGGGCATCATCAGCGCCACCGGGCGCAATCAGCTGGGGCTGAACAACTACGAAGACTTCATCCAGACCGACGCCGCGATCAACCCCGGCAACTCCGGCGGTGCGCTGGTGGACGCCAATGGCAACCTGACCGGCATCAACACGGCGATCTTCTCCAAGTCCGGCGGTTCTCAGGGCATCGGCTTCGCCATCCCGGTCAAACTGGCGATGGAAGTGATGAAGTCGATCATCGAACACGGCCAGGTGATTCGCGGCTGGCTCGGTATCGAAGTGCAACCGTTGAGTCAGGAACTGGCGGAATCGTTTGGGCTGTCCGGGCGTCCGGGGATCGTGGTTGCGGGGATTTTCCGTGACGGCCCGGCACAGAAGGCCGGCCTGCAATTGGGCGATGTGATCCTGAGCATCGACGGTGAACCGGCCGGCGACGGTCGCCGCTCGATGAACCAGGTAGCGCGAATCAAGCCGACCGACAAGGTCACCATACAGGTGATGCGCAACGGTAAAGAGCTCAAGCTCACGGCGGAGATCGGTCTGCGTCCGCCACCCGCGCCGATCAAGGAAAAAGAAGGCGAGTAAGCCGCCAGGAGCTGCGCCCTCAGCAGCTCCATAACTGCGAAGCTGTTAACAGCAGACATTCTCATTAGGCATGTTATATTGTTTCAATAAAATTATTGGAACAACATAACATGTCGTCTCGAACAATGGCTTCCCTCGCAGGCCTGGCCCTCGGTTTGCTGGGGAATCCGGTCTTCGCCGAAGAATCGAAAACCGTTGAACTGGACGCCATCAGCGTCACCTCCGACTACGAATCCCCCACCGGCCCGGTCAAGGGTTACCGCGCCACGCGCTCCTCCAGTGCAACCAAAACCGACACGGCCATTCGCGATATCCCGCAATCGATCAGTGTGGTTCCCGTCAGTGTGCTCAAGGACCTGGGCAGCACCAGCGTCGAGCGCGCACTGGAATTTGCCGGCGGTGTGTCGAAGCAGAACAACTTCGGCGGCCTGACGCTCTACGAATACAGCGTTCGCGGCTTCACCACGTCGGAGTTCTACAAGGACGGCTTCAGTGCCAACCGCGGCTATCCAAGCACGCCGGACGTGGCCAACATCGAACGCGTCGAAGTGCTCAAAGGCCCGGCCGCCAGCCTCTACGGTCGTGGCGATCCGGGCGGCACGGTGAACATCGTCACCAAGAAACCCCAGCCTGAAGCCTTCACCACGCTGCAAACCAGCGCTGGCAGCTGGGATCGCTATCGCACCGCGGTGGACGTCAATACGCCACTGGATGATCAGGGCAACGTTCTGTCCCGCGTGAACCTGGCCGTCGAGGACAACCACAGCTTTCGCGATCATGTCGACAGCCAGCGTGTGTTCGTTGCGCCTTCCTTCAGCTGGCAACTGAACCCGGACACCAGCCTGTTGGTGGAAAGCGAATTCGTGCGCCACAGCTCGACCTTCGATCGCGGTGTCGTCGCGCCGAACAACAAATGGAGCGGCGTCTCCCGTTCGACTTTCCTTGGCGAACCCAACGATGGCGATATCGACAACCACAACAATCTGCTGCAAGCCGCCCTCGAACATCAGCTCAACGACCGCTGGAAACTGCGCCTCGCCAGCCATTACAAAGAAGGCAAACTCTGGGGCTTCGCCTCCGAAAGTCGTCCCTTGAACGCCGACGGCCATACCGTCAACCGTCGCTATCGTGAGCGCGATTCCAACTGGCATGACAGCATCACTCAACTCGAGCTGCGCGGTTTGTTCGACATCGGCAGTTGGCAACACGAACTGCTGATCGGCAGCGAATACGAGAATTTCCGCAAGAACGAACGGGTCACGACCATTGCCGGCGGCCCTTACGCGGTCGATATCTATCGACCGATCTACGGCCAGCCGAAACCCAATGGCGCACGCTCAGGGACTGACTTCTTCGAGCATGTAGAAAGCCGGGCGCTGAACCTTCAGGACCAGATCGTCTTCACCGACAAACTGCGCGGCTTGCTCGGTGCGCGCGTCGAACATTTCGAACAAAGCATCGACGATCACAGCCGCAACGCCACCAGCCGCCAGCGCCACGACGCGCTGACCCAGCGAGCCGGTCTGCTCTACCAACTGACGCCCGAAGTGGGGTTATTCGCCAACGCCTCCACCTCATTCAAACCGAACAACGGCCTGGACGCCGCCGGTAAATCCTTCGACCCGGAAGAAGGCGTCGGTTACGAAGTCGGGGTCAAGAGTGAGCTGTTCGACGATCGCCTGAGCACCACCCTCGCCGCCTTCCATATCGAAAAGGAAAACGTCCTGGCCCTCGACCCAAGCACCGACTCCAGCCGCGCCATGGGCAAGGCCCGCAGCCAGGGGTTCGATTTGCAAGTCACCGGGCAAGTGACCGACGCCGTGCGAGTGATCGGTGCTTTCGCGTACATCGACGCCGAAGTCACCCAAGGCGACAAGGTGATTCCCACCGGCAGCCGAATTCTTGGCGTGGCCAAACGCAGCGGCAGTCTGTTGGGCGTTTATGAATTCCAGGACGGCCATCTGCGCGGTTCGGACCTTGGCGCAGCGTTCACCTATGTCGGCGATCGCTCGGGTGAAGCCGGCAGCGATTTCCAATTGCCGGCGTATCACACCGTGGATCTGCTGGCCCATTACAAGGCCAGCGAAAACCTCACCGTGGGCCTGAACCTGAACAACCTTTTCGACGAGAAATACTTCGAGCGCTCCTACAGCAACTACTGGGTCAATCCCGGAGAACCGCGCAATTTTACCCTCAGCCTGACACTCAACCTGTAAAAGGACGTCCACCATGCAACATCTGAAATCCCTGGCACTGCCTGGTCTGCTGCTCGGCCTGTTAAGCGCCAGTCAAGTCTCGGCCCACGGTCTCTGGACCGAACAACGTCGCAGCAACATCGAAGTCATCTACGGCCACGGCGCCGAAGACAACGCCTTCAAGGCGCAGAAAATCAGTGGCGCCTGGGCGTATGACGTTGCCGGAAAAATGATCCCGGTTGATGTGCAACGTCTGGCCGACCATGCCCGCCTGCAACCGTTGAAACCACCAGCAGTGATGGCGGTAGCGCTGAACAATGGCATGTGGTCGCAAACGGCGGATAAGCAATGGATCAACGAAGGACGCAGCAAAGTGCCGGGGGCCATCGAGTCGACCGAGACGTTCAAATACAGCCTGGCAATCTACCAGCCGGGGGCGAAGCTGCCGAAACTCGATCAGATGAAACTGCTGATTGTGCCGGAAGTTGATCCGCTAACCGTGGGGCCGGGTAAGTCGTTGCCGGTTCGAGTGCTGCTGGACGGTAAGCCGGCGGCGGGCGTGAAGTTGGTGGGCGACTATCGCAGCGCGCCGGATACGTTAAGCACCGAGACCGATGCAGAGGGTCGGGCGCAAGTATTGGTGCGTAATGAAGGGTTGAATGTGATTGCGGCGCAGGTGGAAGTTCCGCTGAAGGACAATCCGGATGTGGCGACACGTGGGCTGTTCACGTCGCTGACTTTTGTGGGCGAAGCGCATCACGATTAACCCGAATGATCGTTCCCACGCTCTGCGTGGGAATGCCGCCATGGATGCTCTGCGTCCACTGTGACGCGGAGCGTCACGGGATGCATTCCCACGCGGAGCATGGGAATGATCAGTCTGGGGGTTTTACAGGTCGCCCAGTGCGTCGATCAGTGCCTGATTCTGCTCCGGGGTACCGATGGTAATCCGCAGGAACTGGGCAATCCGTTCTTGCTTGAAGTGCCGCACGATCACGCCTTGTTCGCGCAACTTCGCCGCCAGCCCTGCCGCATCGTGCTTCGGATGACGGGCAAAAATGAAGTTTGCCGCCGAGGGCAGCACCTCAAATCCTTTCGCTTGCAGCTGCGCGACCACTTTCTCGCGACTTTCGATGACCAACCGGCAGGTCTTGTCGAAATACTCACGATCTTCGAACGCCGCGGCTGCCCCGACAATCGCCAGACGGTCCAGCGGGTAGGAGTTGAAGCTGTTCTTGATCCGCTCCAGCGCCTCGATCAGGTCCGGATGCCCGACCGCCAGGCCAACCCGCAGGCCTGCCAGTGAACGGGACTTGGACAGGGTCTGAGTCACCAACAGGTTCGGATACCGGTCTACCAGCGTGATCGCCGTTTCACCACCGAAATCGATGTAAGCCTCATCCACCACGATCACTGAATCCGGGCTGGCCTTGAGCATCTGCTCGACCGCGTCCAGCGCCAACAGGCAACCGGTCGGTGCGTTCGGATTCGGAAAAATGATCCCGCCATTCGGCTTGGCATAATCCGCCGGATTGATCTGGAACTGTTCATCCAGCGGCACCGCGTCGAATGCGATGCCGTACAAGCCGCAGTAAACCGGGTAGAAGCTGTAGCTGATGTCCGGGAACAACAACGGCTGATCATGTTGCAGCAAACCGTGGAAAATGTGCGCCAGGACTTCATCGGAACCGTTGCCGAGGAACACTTGATTGCCCTGCACGCCGTAGTACCTGGCGACAGCCTGCTTGAGCAGGTCGCTGTTCGGGTCCGGGTACAGACGCAGGTTGTCGTTCAGTTCGGTCTGCATCGCGGCCAACGCTTTGGGCGATGGGCCGTATGGGTTTTCGTTGGTGTTGAGCTTCACCAGTTTTGCCAGCTTCGGTTGCTCGCCCGGCACGTAAGGCACCAGGTTCTTGACGAAGGGACTCCAGAATTTACTCATGCTCAGCTGCCCTTCTTATCGTCAACGATGCGGTATTCGGCGCTGCGGGCGTGGGCGGTCAACGACTCGCCACGGGCCAGCACGGAAGCGGTTTTGCCCAGTTCGGAGGCACCCTGCTCTGAGCAGAAGATGATCGACGAACGTTTCTGGAAGTCATAAACACCCAGCGGCGAAGAGAAGCGCGCGGTGCCGGACGTTGGCAGCACGTGGTTCGGGCCAGCGCAATAATCGCCCAAGGCTTCGGACGTGTGGCGGCCCATGAAGATCGCGCCGGCGTGGCGGATCTGCGGCAACCAAGCCTGCGGGTCGGCAACCGACAACTCCAGGTGCTCGGGCGCAATACGGTTGGCCACTTCGATGGCTTGTTCCATGTCACGAACCTTGATCAGCGCACCGCGACCATTGATCGAGGTTTCGATGATTTCAGCGCGCTCCATGGTCGGCAGCAGTTTGGCGATGCTCGCCGCGACCTGGTCGAGGAACTCGGCATCCGGGCTGACCAGAATCGCCTGGGCGTCTTCGTCGTGCTCGGCCTGGGAAAACAGGTCCATGGCAATCCAGTCCGGATCGGTCTGGCCGTCACACACCACGAGGATCTCGGAGGGGCCGGCGATCATGTCGATGCCGACCTGACCGAACACGTGGCGCTTGGCGGTGGCGACATAGATGTTGCCAGGGCCGACAACCTTGTCGACCTTCGGCACGCTTTCGGTGCCGTAAGCCAGCGCCGCAACGGCCTGGGCGCCGCCGATGGTGAACACCCGGTCAACCCCGGCAATGCAGGCCGCGGCCAGCACCAGCTCGTTGATCTCGCCGCGCGGCGTCGGCACGACCATGACCACTTCGCTCACGCCGGCAACCTTGGCCGGAATGGCGTTCATCAGCACTGAAGACGGGTATGACGCTTTGCCGCCCGGCACATACAGACCGGCGCGATCCAGCGGCGTGACCTTCTGGCCCAACACCGTGCCGTCGGCTTCGGTGTAGCTCCAGGAATCCTGTTTTTGCTTTTCGTGGTAGCTGCGCACGCGAGTCGCGGCCTTTTCCAGGGCTTCACGCTGAGGCGCGGTGATGCGGGTCAGGGCCAGTTCCAGGCGTTCACGCGGCAGGATCAGGTCTGCCATGGAGTCGACCTGCAGGCCGTCGAACTTCTGGGTGAATTCCACCAGCGCTGCGTCGCCGCGCTCGCGCACCGCCTTGATGATGTCCAGCACCCGCTGATTGACCGAGTCGTCAGACACACTTTCCCAGCTCAGCAGATGATCCAGATGATGTGCGAAATCCGGGTCGGCAGCGTTGAGTCGGCGAATTGCAGTCGGTGCGGTCATAGCGAGAGCCTCATAGGATTGGCAAAAACTCAGGCGCCCGAAGCTAACATTCGATCCGCTTGGGCACCTGAGAATTCTGGCTATGAGGCGGATAGACGGCGCGACTCAAGGTCGCGCAGGTAAATCAGCCGCGGTGTCGAGACTCCACTGCCTTGCGCAGGGTGTCGATCAACGCCTGGATACGGGCGTGTTGCATTTTCATCGAAGCTTTGTTGACGATTAACCGCGAGCTGATGTCGGCAATGAAATCCTGGGGTTCCAGGCCATTGGCGCGCAGGGTGTTACCGGTGTCGACCACGTCGATGATCTTGTCTGCAAGACCGATCAGCGGCGCCAGCTCCATCGAGCCGTAGAGCTTGATGATGTCGACCTGACGGCCTTGCTCGGCGTAGTAACGCTTGGCGACGTTGACGAACTTGGTCGCTACCCGCAGACGGCCCTTGGGCTCGACATCACCGACACGGCCGGCGGTCATCAGCTTGCAGAGGGCAATTCGCAGGTCCAGAGGCTCGTACAGACCCTGGCCGCCGTATTCCATCAGCACATCTTTACCGGCGACACCGAGGTCCGCGGCACCATGCTCGACGTAGGTCGGCACATCGGTGGCGCGTACGATCAGCAGGCGCACATCGGCCTGGGTCGTGGGGATGATCAGCTTGCGGCTCTTGTCCGGATTCTCGGTCGGCACGATGCCCGCTTCAGCCAGAAGCGGCAGGGTGTCGTCAAGGATGCGGCCCTTGGACAGTGCGATAGTCAGCATGGGAAACGTCAGTCCTTATCAGGCTACTGATGCCCGGTCGCAAATGGCGCCGGACACACATCGAACCTGAAACAGGCTCGACTTGAAACGAATTCAACGGGCGCGTCCCTGCACCCTTGCAGCAGAAACTAGCCCGGTACGCGGCGAATCTTCGCGCCGAGCATCTGCAGTTTCTCTTCGATGCACTCGTAACCACGGTCGATGTGGTAGATGCGGTCGATCAGGGTATCGCCTTCGGCGATCAGCGCCGAGATCACCAGGCTGGCCGAAGCACGCAGGTCGGTGGCCATTACTGGCGCGCCCTTGAGCTTTTCGATACCGGTGACGATGGCGGTGTTGCCTTCGACCTGAATGTGAGCGCCCATGCGGTGCAGTTCGTAAACGTGCATGAAGCGGTTTTCGAAGATCGTCTCGATCACCGCACCAGTGCCTTCGGCAATAGCGTTGAGGGAGATGAACTGCGCCTGCATGTCGGTCGGGAACGCCGGGTATGGAGCGGTCCGCACGTTGACGGCTTTTGGCCGCTTGCCGTGCATGTTCAGCTCGATCCAGTCTTCGCCGCAGGTGATTTCAGCACCCGATTCGCGAAGCTTTTCCAGAACGGCTTCGAGAATGGTCGGATCAGTGTCCTTGACCTTCACGCGACCGCCGGTTACCGCTGCCGCCACCAGGTAGGTGCCGGTTTCGATACGGTCTGGCATTACTTTGTAGGTAGTCGGGTGCAGACGCTCGACGCCATCAATGGTGATGGTATCGGTGCCGGCACCGGAAACCTTCGCACCCATGGCGTTCAGGAAGTTCGCCAGGTCGACGACTTCAGGCTCGCGAGCGGCGTTTGCCAGCACGCTGCGGCCCTTGGCCAGAGCGGCAGCCATCATGATGTTCTCGGTACCGGTCACGCTGACGGTATCGAAGAAGAAGTGCGCACCACGCAGGCCACCTTCAGGAGCCTTGGCCTTGATGTAGCCACCTTCGACGTCGATCACCGCTCCCATGGCTTCGAGGCCACGGATGTGCAAGTCGACCGGACGCGAACCGATGGCGCAACCGCCAGGCAGTGCGACTTCGGCTTCACCGAAACGGGCAACCATCGGGCCCAGCACCAGGATCGAGGCACGCATGGTTTTCACCAGCTCGTACGGCGCGACCAGGGTCTTGATGGTGCGCGGGTCGATTTCGACGCTGAGCTTCTCGTCGATCACCGGCTCGATGCCCATGCGACCGAACAGCTCGATCATGGTCGTGATGTCGTGCAGGTGCGGCAGGTTGGCAACGGTCACCGGGCCATCACACAGCAGGGTTGCAGCCAGGATCGGCAAGGCAGAGTTCTTTGCCCCGGAGATGCGGATTTCGCCGTCAAGACGAGCACCGCCAGTAATAATCAATTTATCCATAAGAATCTCGACGCCCTTGGGCTCAGGTGCGCTCGGCCCAGGCCGCGCTGCTGAAAAATTTCATAGTGACCGCATGGATGCTGCCATCGGCGATCCATGGGTTCAAATGGGCATAGATCTGCTGCTGACGCTTCACCGGGCTCAACGCCGCCAGTTCATCGCTAATCACGTTCAGCTGAAAGTTGCAGCCTTCGCCCTCAACTTCCACCTGCACTTGTGACAGAGAAACGGACAGCTTTTCTTCAAGGAAGCTCTTTACTTCGTTGGCCTGCATGCTCAACCTCAATCGGCGCCCTGTGCGCGCGGGTCGGACATCATACAAAAAAGCCCCGCGCCTGCGAACCCCGCATTCACAGGACTCTGACGGGGGGCTTCTTTATAGATGCGGTTCAGGGGTGCGCCAACAGCTCGGTCAATTCGCTGACCTGAGCGATTTCGCGCATATCGTCGGGCATCGCGCGAATGCTCAGGGCCTTTCCGGCCGCCTGGGCATCGCGCATGAAACACAGCAACAGCGACAAGCCGACACTGCTGGACTTTTCCACCGCGGAGCAGTCGACCACCAGCGCAGCCGCGTTGCTGGACTTGATCAGCGCCTGCCCCTGCTTGCGCAAGTTGGGGCCCGTACGGTAATTCAGCACGCCACTGAGCAACAGCTCGCCGGCTTCGCTCATGCGGATGGCCGACTCACTCATTGGGTTTGATTCTCGGTGGATTTCTCGGTGACTTCCTTGGCTTTGGCGACTTCCCCGGCCCAACCATCGATGGTTTTGTCCAGATCGTTGCCATTGCGCTGCATCGCATCAGCGAACTGATCGCGGAACAGCTTGCCAATGTTGATGCCGTTGATGATCACGTTGCGCAGTTTCCACTCGCCATTGATCTTTTCAAGTGTGTAAGACACAGGATAGATCGCGCCGTTACTGCCTTTGACGGTCATGCCAACGCTGGTACGGTCTCCCGATTCTTCCTTGGCAGGATCGACGACGATGCCTTGGTTGTCGTACTCAAGCAAAGCATTGCCATAGAACTGGAACAGGCCTCTTTTGAAGTTTTCGACGAACCTTTGCATCTGCTCGGGCGTAGCCTTGCGCGAATACTTGACCGTCATGATGCTTTTGGAAATACCTTCGGCATCCACCACAGGTCCGACGATGGTATTGAGCGCCGTATAAAAGTCTTGTGGGTCCTGCTTGTACTTTTCCTTGTTGGCGGAAAGATCCGCCAACAACCGGTTGGTGGTGTCTTGCACCAGTTCGTGCGCCGACTGTGCCGCCACGGCGTTAGCCATCAACGGAAAGGCCGCGAGTATCACCAACAGGCCACGTCGCAAGATAGAGATCATTCAAAAGCTCCTCATTTAGCGTCTTTGCTAACGGTATTGAGCAGGAATTTACCGATCAGGTCCTCGAGCACCAGCGACGACTGCGTGTCGTGGATGGTTCCCCCTTCCTTGAGCAAGGCTTCTTCCCCGCCCACGCTGATACCGATGTATTTCTCACCCAACAGGCCAGCGGTCAGGATAGATGCAGTGGAATCGGTCGGCAGATTATCTACGCGCTTTTCCAGTTGCATGGTCACCCGACCGGTGAAGCTGTCGCGGTCCAGATCGATTGCAGTGACTTTGCCGATGGTGACACCGGCCATGGTCACTTTAGCTCTGACCGTCAAACCGGCGATATTGTCGAAATATGCATAAAGTTTATAAGTATCGGTGCTCGCCGTCGGAGCCAGACCGCTGACCCGCAGCGCAAGCAACAGCAAAGCCAGGATGCCAGCCAGCAAGAAAAGGCCGACACCGATTTCCAGGGTGCGGTTTTGCATCAGAAATCTCCAAACATCAAGGCGGTCAAGATAAAGTCCAGGCCGAGCACAGCCAAAGAGGCATACACCACGGTCTTGGTAGTGGCACGACTGATCCCCTCGGAAGTGGGCTCGCAGTCATAGCCTTGGAATACGGCGATCCAGGTCACGACGAAGGCAAATACCATGCTTTTGATAATGCCGTTGAGCACATCGTCGACAAACGTCACGCTGTTTTGCATGTTCGACCAGTAGGAGCCTTCATAAACCCCCAGCCAGTCGACGGCCACCCACGAACCGCCCCAGATACCCACCACGCTGAAAATCGTCGTCAGCACCGGCAAGGAAATGAAGCCGGCCCACAGACGCGGAGCAATGATGTACTTGAGCGGGTCGACCCCGATCATTTCCAGGCTGGACAATTGCTCGGTGGACTTCATGTTGCCGATTTCGGCGGTCAGCGCCGAACCTGCGCGCCCGGCGAACAGCAAGGCGGTGACTACCGGCCCCAGTTCACGCAGCAGCGTCAACGCAACCATCTGCCCGACGGCCTGTTCCGAACCGTAGCTGGACAGAATATTGAACCCCTGCAGGGCCAGCACCATGCCGATGAACACCCCGGAGACCACGATGATCACCAGGGACATCACGCCCACCGAATGCAGTTGCTTGACCAGCAAACCAAAACCGCCGCCGATGCCGCCACGACCGAGCAAGGCATGGAACAGGAACAACGCCGAACGCCCAAACACCGCCATCACGTCGATGCCGGCATAGCCGAAACGGCGTACCCTTTCTATTAGTGTGATTTTGCGCATCAACGCTTCCCCAGAAGATCTGCGCGGTAATCCGGCGCTGGAAAGTGGTATGCGACCGGGCCGTCGGGTTCGCCAGTCAAAAATTGACGAACACGTGGCTCATCGGATTTCATCAGATCCTTGGGCGAGCCTTGACCCAACACCTGCCCGTCGCCCACCACGATAAGGTGGTCGGCGATGCTCGCGGTCTCGGCCAGGTCGTGGGAGACCACGATACTGGTGATGTTCAGGGCATCGTTGAGCAGGCGGATCAGGCGCACCAGCACGCCCATGGCGATCGGGTCCTGGCCGACGAAGGGCTCGTCGTACATAAGAATTCGCGGATCGAGCGCAATTGCCCGGGCCAACGCGACGCGACGTTTCATGCCGCCGGACAATTCGTCAGGCATCAGGTCGATGGCGCCACGCAAGCCAACAGCCTGCAATTTGAGCAGGACAATGTCGCGGATCATTTCTTCGGGCAGCGCTGTATGAACACGCAGCGGAAAGGCGACGTTCTCGAACACATCAAGGTCGGTAAACAATGCACCGCTCTGAAACAGCACACCCATGTGCTTGCGCGCATCGAACAGATCGTTGCGCGACAGTGTTGGCAGGTTCTGCCCATTGACCCAGACTTCGCCGCTGGTGGGGCGCAATTGCGCGCCTATCAGCCGCAACAGCGTGGTCTTGCCACACCCGGAAGGTCCCATGATGCCGGTGACCTTGCCGCGCGGGATGCGGATATCGACGTTATTGAAAATGCTGCGCGTACCGCGCTTGAAGGTCAGTCCCTTCAGCTCGACCGCGTAGGCGTTATCGGCACTCATCTAAACTCCTTGCGATGCAGCCTCTCACTCGGACGCCTGGCTTTCTGGCGAAAGCACATACCTTCCCGGGCAGGCCGAACTGGCGGCGAACTATATCACTGCAAAGCTCAAGCGCCCAAGGCCCAAGCCGGGCATGTTCAGCAACAAGATCGCCTGAAATCATCTATTTAAAGAGGATTCGGTAACAAGGAATGACAAACCGCGACGAACTAGCGTGAGGGTTTTGATCATTACCGTTATAATCGCCGCCTTTTCATCAGGCTATTTGATTTCCGACATGAACCAATCCAGCGACCTGATTCAATCCGCACAACGTACCATCCGTTTGGAACTGGAGGCCGTACAAGGCTTGCTACCCCATATCGATGCCGATTTCGTACGTGCGTGCGAGATGATTCTGGCCAGCAAAGGCCGCGTGGTTGTGGTCGGCATGGGCAAATCGGGGCACATCGGCAACAAGATTGCCGCCACCCTGGCCAGCACCGGCACCACGGCTTTTTTCGTGCACCCGGCCGAGGCCAGCCATGGTGACATGGGCATGATCACCCGCGACGACATCATTCTGGCGCTGTCGAACTCCGGTTCCACCAACGAGATCGTCACCTTGCTGCCGTTGATCAAACGCCAGGGCATTCAAATGATCAGCCTGACCGGCAACCCCGAGTCACCGCTGGCCAAGGCAGCGGAAGTCAACCTCAATGCAAGCGTCGAGCATGAAGCCTGCCCGCTGAATCTGGCACCCACCTCGTCGACCACCGCCGCACTGGTCATGGGTGATGCTCTGGCCGTCGCCTTGCTTGAAGCGCGCGGCTTTACCGCTGAAGATTTCGCTTTTTCCCACCCGGGAGGTGCCCTCGGCCGCCGCTTGCTGCTGAAAGTGGAAAACGTGATGCATGCCGGCACCGAATTGCCGCAGGTGATGTGCGGCACGCTGCTCAAGGATGCCCTGATGGAAATGACCCGCAAGGGATTGGGCATGACCGTCATATTAAGCACCGATGGAAAGCTCGCCGGGATCTTCACCGACGGCGACCTGCGCCGCACGCTGGACCGCACCATCGATATCCACAGCACCACCATTGATGAAGTGATGACCGCCCACGGCAAGACCGCCCGCCCCGAGATGCTCGCCGCCGAGGCCCTGAAAATCATGGAAGACCACAAGATCAACGCACTGGTAGTGGTCGACGATGAAGATCGTCCGGTCGGCGCCTTGAACATGCACGATTTGCTGCGTGCGGGAGTAATGTAATGAGCACCGACCTGCTGCAACGTGGCAAACAGATCAAACTGGCGGTGTTCGACGTCGATGGCGTGCTGACCGACGGGCGCCTGTACTTCCTCGAAGACGGTAGCGAATTCAAGACGTTCAACACCCTCGACGGCCAGGGCATCAAGATGTTGATGGCCGCTGGTGTGCAGACCGCTATCATCAGTGGCCGCAAGACCCCCGTGGTTGAACGGCGCGCCAAGAACCTCGGCATTGCGCACCTTTATCAGGGCCGCGAAGACAAACTGGTGGTACTCGACGAACTGCTTGGCCAACTAAACCTGAGCTATGAACAAGTGGCCTACCTGGGCGACGACCTGCCGGACCTGCCGGTGATTCGCCGTGTCGGCCTTGGCATGGCGGTGGCCAGCGCCGCCAGTTTCGTGCGCGAACACGCCCACGGCATCACTCAGGCCCGCGGTGGCGAGGGTGCCGCTCGGGAGTTCTGCGAATTGATCCTGCGCGCCCAGGGCCACCTTGATGCGGCCAACGCCGCGTACCTGTGAGCCCATCATGCTGAGCAAAAAAATTCGTAACATCCTGGTGTTTGGTTGCATCGCTGCAATTTTTGCGGCGGTCGGCTACTGGAACATCAGCCCGGAACGCTTCCTCGACAAGCCAGTTGTGAAGGTCGATGAAAGCGCGATCGACTATTACGCCATCAACGCCCACAGCGTGCAGTACCTGCCAGACGGCAAACTGCAATACGAGATGACCTCGGACAAGGTCGAACACGTGAAAGCGAGCGAAGTCACGTTGCTGACCAATCCGGACCTGAACATGTTCCGGGGCACCGAATTCCCCTGGCACGTCCAGAGCGAGCGCGGCGAAGTCAACCCGGATGGCACTCAGGTCGAGCTGATTGACTCGGTACGCATTACGCGTTTCGACGAAAAAAACCGCAAAACCCTGATTACTACTACCCGTATGACAGTGTTCCCGCAGGAGCAATATGCGCAGACCGATCAACCCGTTAGAATCGACGGCGCTGGCGGTGTATCGACAGGCAACGGAATGAAAGCGTACTTGAAAGAAAGCAGGATACACCTGCTATCGAACGTAAGAGGACAGTATGAGGCTCGTTAAAACTCTCCCTATTTTGCTC
Organism: Pseudomonas sp. Tn43; assembly: GCF_014192635.1. Lineage (NCBI taxonomy): Bacteria > Pseudomonadati > Pseudomonadota > Gammaproteobacteria > Pseudomonadales > Pseudomonadaceae > Pseudomonas > Pseudomonas sp. Tn43. The sequence goes on along the minus strand of NZ_JACHYG010000009.1, from coordinate 141,998 downwards.
AGTCTGGGCGCAGCACTGGGAAGCGTGAGCGCCTGGGCTCTGCCGAACGATCAAGAGCAGCCTATCCGCATTCAGGCCGACGATGCCCAACTGGACGACAAGAACGGCGTTGCCACCTACAAGGGCGATGTGATCATCACCCAGGGCTCGATGAAGGTCACCGGCAATACCGTGACCATCACCCGCACCCCGGCCGGCGACATCGACGTGGTGACCTCGGTGGGCAACCTCGCCTACTTCGAGCAACTGCAAACGGCGGGCGATACCAAGCCGGTCCAGGGTTACGGCGTAACGATCCAGTACCACGCCTCGCAAAACCGTGTCGTGCTGATCGATCGCGCCAAAGTCATCGATAAGGACAACAACGTCACCCAAGGCGAGAAAATCGTCTACGACACGGCCAAAAAGCTTGCAAGCGCCGGTCGCGCCACGGGTAACAAGGTCACCGAGGCACGTCCTCGCATCGACATGGTGATCCAGCCGAAGAAGAAAACCGACGAGCAAAAGGCCCAGTAATGGCAACTCTGAAAGCTCAGCATCTGGCCAAGAGCTACAAGAGCCGTCAGGTCGTGCGCGACGTCAGCCTGTCCATCGACAGCGGTCAGATCGTCGGCCTGCTTGGCCCTAACGGTGCCGGTAAAACCACCTGTTTCTACATGATTGTCGGCCTGGTACAGGCTGATCAGGGTCGCGTGTTGATCGACGACCTGGACGTCAGCCACCAGCCGATGCACGGTCGTGCGAAGGCGGGTATCGGCTATCTTCCTCAAGAAGCGTCGATCTTCCGCAAACTGTCGGTGGCCGACAACATCATGGCCATCCTCGAGACCCGCAAGGAACTCGACAAGGCCGGTCGTCGCCAAGAGCTGGAAAGCCTTATGCAGGAGTTCCACATTCATCACATCCGCGACAATCTCGGCATGAGCCTGTCCGGTGGCGAACGCCGCCGCGTGGAAATCGCCCGGGCACTGGCTACCAACCCGAAATTCATCCTCCTCGACGAACCCTTCGCCGGCGTGGACCCGATTTCGGTTGGCGATATCAAGCAAATCATCCACCACCTCAAGGCCAAAGGCATTGGCGTGCTGATCACGGACCACAACGTTCGTGAAACCCTGGATATCTGCGAAACCGCCTACATCGTCAACGATGGTCAATTGATCGCTGAAGGTGACTCCGCCACCATCCTCGCCAATGAACTGGTCAAGGAAGTGTATCTGGGCCACGAGTTCCGCCTGTAGGCACCTGAGCTGCCCCGGGTCGTCGAGGGAGCGCTCGCTTCAATAAAAAATCAATAACTTTTTATTGTTACAGCGCTCTAGGCAAACACTTCAGTTTCGGGCATATAATTTGCTTATGTTTGGCGCTTCGGCGCTCTGTAGTGGATGGCGCATGTGCGCCGGCGAATAAGGTGTTAAGCCCCTGCCATGAAACCATCGCTAGTCTTGAGAATGGGCCAGCAGCTGACGATGACACCGCAGCTGCAACAGGCCATCCGCCTGCTCCAATTGTCGACCCTGGACCTGCAACAGGAAATCCAGGAGGCCCTGGAGTCCAATCCGATGCTCGAACGCCAGGAAGAAGGCGACGACTTCGATAACGCCGATCCTTTGGCCGATAGCGCCGAACAGAAACCCAACCCCGATATTCAGGAGCCCTCTTACCAGGAAACCACCCCGACGGTGGACAACCTCGAGGAAGGCGACTGGAACGAACGAATCCCCAACGAATTGCCCGTCGACACAGCCTGGGAGGACGTCTACCAGACCAGCGCCAGCAGCCTGCCGAGCAATGATGACGACGAGTGGGATTTCACCACCCGCACATCGGCCGGTGAAAGCCTGCAAAGCCATTTGCTGTGGCAACTGAACCTGGCACCGATGTCCGACACCGATCGCCTGATCGCAGTGACCCTGATCGATTGCATCAACAATCAGGGTTACCTGGACGAAACCCTCGAGGAAATCCTCGAAGCCTTCGACCCGGAACTGGACATCGAACTGGACGAAATCGAAGCCGTCCTGCACCGCATCCAGCAATTCGAACCCGCCGGCATCGGCGCCCGCAACCTCGGCGAATGCCTGCTCCTGCAACTGCGCCAGTTGTCCGCCAAGACCCCTTGGCTGGCCGAAGCCAAGCGCCTGGTTACCGATTACATCGACCTGCTCGGCAGCCGCGATTACAGCCAGCTGATGCGTCGCATGAAGCTCAAGGAAGATGAACTGCGTCAGGTCATCGAATTGGTCCAGAGCCTCAACCCGCGGCCGGGTTCACAGATCGAGTCGACTGAAGCCGAATACGTTGTTCCCGACGTGATCGTGCGCAAGGACAACGAACGCTGGCTGGTGGAACTGAATCAGGAATCGGTACCACGCCTGCGGGTCAATGCCCAATACGCCGGTTTCGTGCGCCGCGCCGATACCAGCGCCGACAACACTTTCATGCGTAATCAGCTGCAGGAGGCTCGCTGGTTCATCAAGAGCCTGCAAAGCCGCAATGAAACCCTGATGAAAGTCGCCACCCAGATCGTCGAGCATCAACGCGGCTTTCTCGAGTACGGAGACGAAGCCATGAAGCCGTTGGTGCTGCATGACATCGCCGAAGCAGTCGGCATGCATGAATCGACGATTTCACGGGTGACCACGCAAAAATTCATGCATACCCCGCGGGGCATCTATGAATTGAAATACTTTTTCTCCAGCCACGTCAGCACCTCAGAAGGCGGTGAATGCTCGTCCACAGCCATCCGCGCGATCATCAAAAAACTGGTTGCTGCGGAAAATCAGAAAAAGCCGTTGAGTGACAGCAAGATCGCTGGTTTACTGGAGGCACAAGGCATTCAGGTAGCCCGTCGCACCGTCGCCAAGTACCGCGAATCCCTGGGGATCGCGCCTTCCAGCGAACGGAAGCGGTTGATGTAACCGCCGGGCTGGCCACAGCGTTCCAGTGGCAGGCATTTCTGCCTGCCGCTTTATGCACTGGCAACGAAGGAGAAGCTGTATGCAAGTCAACATCAGTGGACACCAACTGGAAGTGACCGAACCCCTGCGCACCTACATCGGCGAAAAACTCGACCGATTAGAGAGGCATTTCGACAAGATCACCAATGTGCAAGTCACGATGAACGTCGAAAAACTGCTGCAGAAAATCGAAGCCACGCTGCATATTCCCGGCGGAGAAGTGGTCGCCAATGCCGAGCATACGGACATGTATGCCGCCATCGACCTGCTGACCGACAAGCTGGATCGCCAACTCAAAAAGCATAAGGAAAAGACCCAGAGCCTCCTCCAGGGCGCGACCGGTCGTTAACACCCCCAATCCATGATCCGACTAGAAACCATCCTGACCCCCGGCCGTTCCCAAGTGAACGCGCCGGGTGGCAGTAAAAAGAAAGCCCTCGAGCAAATTGCCAACCTTATCCACCGCGAAGTACCGGATCTGGAAATGCAGGACGTCTTCGAGGCCCTGATTGCCCGTGAGAAACTCGGTTCTACCGGTTTCGGCAACGGCATCGCCATTCCCCATTGCCGGCTCAAAGGTTGCACCTCGCCAATCAGTGCGTTGCTGCACCTGGAAGCCCCTATCGATTTCGACGCCATCGACGGTGCCCCGGTTGACCTGCTGTTTGTGTTGCTGGTCCCCGAAGCCGCCACCGATGCCCACCTGGAATTGCTGCGCCAGATCGCCAGCATGCTCGATCGCAAGGAAGTGCGTGAAAAACTGCGCAGTGCCCCGAGCAACGAAGCCTTGTATCAGGTTGTCCTGGACGAGCAGAACGGTCACTAATCATGCGCCTGATCATCGTCAGCGGCCGTTCCGGCTCAGGTAAAAGTACCGCCCTCGACGTGCTCGAGGACAACGGCTATTACTGCATCGACAACTTGCCTGCCGGCTTGCTGCCGGAACTGGCCGAACGCGCGCTGATCCACACCGAACTGGCCCAACCGCTGGTGGCCGTGTCCATTGATGCACGCAACCTGCCAAGCCACCTGTCACGGTTCCCCGAATTGCTGGAAGAGGTCCGCAGCCGACATATCCAGTGCGATGTGCTGTATCTGGACGCCGACGAAGAAACCTTGCTCAAGCGCTTTTCGGAAACTCGCCGTCGTCACCCGCTGAGCAGCGCCAATCGTTCGCTGGCGGAGGCGATCCAGGATGAAAGCAATCTGCTGGGGCCTATCGCTGATCTGGCCGACCTCAAGGTCAACACCACCAATCTGAACCTGTATCAGCTACGCGATACCATCAAGTTGCGCCTGCTGAACCAGCCGGAGCCCGGCACTGCGTTCCTGGTGGAATCTTTCGGGTTCAAGCGTGGCATGCCGGTGGACGCCGATCTGGTGTTCGACGTGCGCTGCCTGCCCAACCCTTACTGGAAGCCGGAGCTACGAGCACAGTCCGGGCTCGATCAATCGGTGGCCGAGTACCTGGCGGCACAACCGGACGTCGAAGAGATGTTCCAGGACATTTCTTCGTACTTGCTCAAGTGGCTACCCCGCTTTGCCGCCAGCAATCGTGCCTATGTCACCATTGCCATTGGCTGCACAGGCGGGCATCACCGCTCTGTCTACCTGACTGAACGTCTGGGTCAGGTCCTGCAAAAAACCTTGAAGAACGTCCAGGTCCGCCACCGCGACCTCAGTTAAAGGATTCACATCGCGATGCCTGCTCTGGAAATCGAAATCATCAACAAGCTGGGTTTGCATGCCCGCGCGTCTGCAAAATTCGTGGGTGTGGCGGGTCAGTTTCCTTGCCAGATCAGGGTTGGCCGTACGCCGGAATCAATGATCGACGGCAAAAGCATTATGGCAATGATGATGCTGGCCGCTGGTAAGGGCACCAAAATCCACCTGATTACCGAAGGCGAAAAGGAGCAGGAAGCGCTGGATGCACTGGTGAAGCTGATCAACAACTACTTCGACGAAGGCGAGTAAAAGTCAAAAGATCGCAGCCTCGTTTCACTCGACAGCTCCTACAAGGATCTGCATACAGTAGGAGCTGTCGAGTGAAACGAGGCTGCGATCTTTTGATCCTGTTTTTCAAGCCAGCGCGGTATCCATCACCATCATCAGACAAAACCCGATCAGCAGCCCAAGGCTGGCCAGTTTGTCGTGACCATGGCGGCGCGATTCGGGGATGACTTCCTGAGTCACCACCAGCAACATCGCACCGGCCGCCAGTGCCAAGCCCAAAGGCAACAGCAGTTCGGCCAGGCTCACCAACCAGGCGCATAACAGGGCAAAAACCGGTTCGACCAACCCTGATGCCGCACCGATCAGGAACGCCTTGACCCGCGACATCCCTGCTCCAGCCAACACCAACGCAATGACCAGGCCTTCCGGCACATCCTGCAAGGCGATGCCCATGGCCAGGCTGTCGGCATCAGGCATGCCTCCCCCGGCCGAAACGCCAACCGCCATGCCTTCGGGGATGTTGTGGGCGATGATGGCAAACACAAACAACCAGATCCGCGGTGGAATCACCGATCGCTTCAGTGTCCCCGCGAGCATTTCGGGCGTAGCGCCAGATACCCTGCGATCCACCAGAAACAACCCGAATGCACCCAGCAGAATGCCGAAGCTGATCAGGCCACTGGCCGCCCAAGGCGTCAGCCCGAGATTTTCAGCCGCGGTAATGCCCGGCACGATCAGCGAAAACGCTGTCGCGGCGAGCATCACACCGGCTCCGAAACCGAGCAATAGGTCACTGGCCGCCTGAGGCATCTGCCTAATCACCAGCACCGGCACCGCGCCCAAAGCCGTGCCCAGGGCACAAATCGCCCCGCCTTGCAGGGCGCGTTGCAGTCTCGGTTCGAGATCCAGCCAGCTCAGCCCTTGGGCCGCCAATAACGTCATGCCCGCCAGCAGCAACAACGATCCCAGTGCATAACGAAACATTCGTCCACTTCCGACCGCCAGTGTTTCAGTACTCATAGTCAGCCCTGGATTGGTTTTATAGAAGACTTAAACCAGTGCAGCCTGATAACGCGCAGCGACTTCAGGCCAATTGATCACGTTGTAGAACGCATTGATGTAATCCGACGACGATTCTGAGAGCACAGGTAATAAGCATGCTCCCAGACGTCCAGGCCAAGGATCGGCGTATTGCCGTTCATCAATGGGCTGTCCTGGTTGCCGCTGCTTTCAACGATCAAGGTCTTTTGCGGCGTCATGCTCGGGTCAGCGCAGCTTTAGTGAAGGCCTCCTTGAAGCGGTCGAACCACCCAGTTGCTCATCGATCGCCTTGGCCAGCGGTGCGCGGTGATTACACGCCGCCTGCGGTGAGCTTCTCTGGGTTGAGCAGTTCTTCCAGTTGGCTGCGTGTAAGGTCGGTGTGCTCCAGAGCGACATCAATCACCGGTCGCCCCTGCCGATAAGCCTGCTTGGCAATCTCGGCGGCTTTTTGGTAACCAATGATCGGGTTGAGTGCCGTGACCAGAATCGGATTGCGCGACAGCGCTTCTTTCAGCCGGGCCTCGTTGACCTTGAAGCTGGCGATAGCCTTGTCGCCCAGCAGACGGCTGGCGTTGGTCAGCAATTGGATACTGCTCAGCAGGTTCTGGGCGATGATCGGCAGCATGACGTTCAGCTCGAAATTGCCCGACTGACCGGCGATGGTGATCACCGTGTCGTTGCCGATCACTTGAGCGGCGACCATTGCGCTGGCTTCCGGGATCACCGGGTTGACCTTGCCAGGCATGATCGACGAACCGGGCTGCAAGGCTTGGAGTTCGATTTCACCAAGCCCGGCCAACGGGCCGGAATTCATCCAGCGCAGGTCGTTGGCGATTTTCATCAAGGAAACCGCTGTGGCCTTGAGCTGCCCTGAAACGCTGACCGCCGTATCCTGTGAGCCGATCAGCGCAAACAGGTCCTTGCCCGGCGTGAACTGAACCTGGGTCAGTTGGCTGAGTTGCTGGCTGAAATGCGCCGAAAATTGCGGATGCGCATTGATCCCGGTGCCCACCGCCGTACCGCCCTGGGCCAGCGATTGCAGACTCGGCAGCAGATCCTGCAGGTGACCGATATTGGCCTTGAGCTGTTGCGCCCAGCCATTGAGCACCTGACTCATGCGCACCGGCATGGCGTCCATCAAATGGGTACGCCCGGTTTTGACGAATGGATGAACCTGCTCGGCTTTGTGCTCGATGACCTGCACCAGATGCACCAGCGCCGGCAGCAATTGCTCATGCAAACTCAATGCAGCACTGACATGGATGGTGGTCGGGATGATGTCGTTGCTGCTTTGGCCGCAGTTGACGTGATCGTTGGGATCCACCGGCTCACCCAACAAGCGGCTGGCCAGGGTGGCAATCACTTCGTTGGCGTTCATGTTGGAGCTGGTGCCGGAACCGGTCTGGAAGATGTCCACCGGGAAATGCTGCATGAAATCACCTTCGAGCAGGCCTTGGGCGGCGTCGACGATCGCCTTGCCCCGGGATTCGCTGATCTGCTTGAGCTCGACGTTGGCGCGGGCGGCCGCAGCCTTGGCCAGAATCAGCGCCCGGATGAATTGCATGGGCATCGGTTGGCCGCTGATCGGGAAGTTATCCACTGCGCGCTGGGTTTGCGCGCCATAGAGCGCATCAACCGGGACCTGAAGTTCGCCCATGCTGTCGCGTTCAATACGTGTGTTATTCATCAGCAGATCCTTGCACCAGTTCTATGAGAGGGATGGAGGGTTGCAACTCGCAGGTGGCCAGTTGCCAGGCGTAGCTTTGCCAGCGCTTGAGGCGGCAGCCGCAGAGTGATTGCCGTTCAAGATCGCGCAATGGCCGCCAGGCTTGATCCAGACACAGGCTGCGCCAGTGCCAGGGCAGCGCGACATCGGCGGCAGTGTCGAGCAATAAACGGAAGGAGGTTTCGGCGATGGTCCAGGGAGAAGTGGCCGTGCAACACGCCAGATACCGCCCTTCGGCCAGGTAATGTTCGATCAGGCGCGGCTCATCAGGGACCATGGCGCAACGGATCTGGCGACTCATCCAGCGCCAGCTTTCGAGGTAAGGCTGCTCGTGCAAGGCAGAACTCATAATCCGGCTCACTCGGCAATGAGATTTATTATTAGATGATAATGAGAACCAAAACAAGCACAACGAAACACGGAAATCCTTGTGGGAGCGGGCTTGCCCGCGATGACGTTTGAAGATTTAACATCGATATCGACTGAAATGACGCTATCGCGGCAAGCCCGCTCCCACAGGATCTGTGTTGCGCCCCATAAAAAAGGCGCGCCATCCGATAGATGGCGCGCCTTTTTGTGCAGCAGTCGGAGGTTAGCTACCCGCCACCGTCATCCGCTCGATCAATACCGACCCGGTGCGAATGTTGCTGCGCAATTCCAGGTCATTACCGACTGCAATAATTTGCTTGAACATGTCACGCATGTTGCCGGCGATGGTCACCTCCTGCACCGCGAACTGTATTTCGCCGTTCTCGACCCAGAAACCCGCCGCGCCACGGGAGTAATCGCCAGTGACCATATTCAGGCCCTGCCCCATCAATTCGGTGACCAGCAAGCCACGGCCCATGCGCCGTAGCAAGGCGGCCTGATCTTCGTCGCCATGGGTGACGAACAGGTTGTGCACGCCGCCGGCGTTGGCGGTGCTCGGCATGCCTAGCTTGCGGCCGGAGTAAGTGCCGAGTACGTAGGACACCAACTCGCCCTTCTCCACGAAGGGTTTGGCGTAGGTGGCCAGGCCATCGCCATCGAACGCCGAACTGCCCAGGGCGCGCATCAAATGCGGACGTTCATCGATGGTCAGCCATTCCGGGAACAGCTTCTGCCCCAGCGTGCCTTCCAGGAACGAGGATTTGCGGTACAGACTGCCGCCGGAGATCGCCGACAGGAAACTGCCGAACAAACCACCGGCCAGTTCCGCGGAAAACAGCACCGGCACTTCGCAGGTCGGTACCGGACGCGCCCCCAGACGGCTCGCCGCCCGTTGCGCTGCACGCAGGCCGATGCTCTGCGGGCTGGCCAGCAAATCGCCCTGACGGTTTACGTCATACCAGTAATCGCGCTGCATTTGCCCCTCGGCTTCGGCGATCATCACGCAACTGAGACTGTGACGAGTCGACGCGTAACCACCGATAAAACCGTGGCTGTTACCGTAAACCCGGCAGCCCTGGTGAGTACTGAGGGTGGTGCCGTCGGCATTCTTGATCCGGTTGTCGGCGGCAAACGCCGCCGCTTCACAGGCCAGGGCCTGCTCGATGGCTTGCTCCGGGGTAATGTCCCATTGATGGAACAGGTCGAAATCCTGCAGATCCTTGGCCATCAGTGCGGCATCCGCCAGGCCCGAGGCTTCGTCTTCAGAGGTGTGCTTGGCAATGGCCAGGGCGGCGGCGACGGTTTCGCGAATCGCATCCGAACCACTGGCCGAAGTGCTGGCCGACCCTTTGCGCTGGCCTACGTACAAGGTGATGCCAAAGCCCTGATCGCGATTGAACTCAACGGTTTCGACTTCCCGTTGACGCACCGTGGTCGACAGGCCCTGCTCCAGCGACACGGCCACTTCACAGGCACTGGCGCCCTGGCGCTTGGCTTCAGCGATGATCTGCTCGACTTGTTCTTGCAGTGCCGGCAACGCTTGTGGGCCGACGCTTTCAACTGCACTCATGCTGTTCTCCACTCAAATTCTGCTTTCGGCTGGGGCCTTCGAGCGACCGGGCCGGACAAGCGGCCCCCGACTGGTTATCATGGCGGCGTTTCTTTGCGGACGGCCACCATGGTTGATTCTTACGACGACTCCCTCGATACGGGAGAAAAAAGCAAATCCCAGGTTAAACGCGAGCTGCATGCGCTTGTTGACCTTGGCGAGCGCCTTACAACGCTCAAGCCTGACTTGCTGGCAAAACTGCCATTGACCGACGCTATGCGCCGGGCCCTGGCCGATGCGCCCAAGCACACCGCGAATATCGCGCGTAAACGGCACCTTATGTTCATCGGCAAACTGATGCGCGATCAGGACACTGAAGCCATTCTGACTCTGCTCGATCAACTGGATGCCTCCACTCGGCAGTACAACGAACGTTTCCATGGCCTGGAACGCTGGCGCGATCGCTTGATCGCGGGCGACGATGCAGTTCTGGAGAAGTTCATGCTCGACTACCCGGAAGCTGATCGTCAGCAATTGCGCTCCCTGATCCGTCAGGCCCAGCACGAACTGGCGACCAACAAGCCACCGGCTTCGAGCCGTAAAATCTTCAAGTACATCCGTCAGCTGGACGAGACTCAACGCGGTCTGCGCTAACGTCCCGCATCCCCTGTAGGAGCTGCCTGCGGCGGCTCCTACAGGGGATATTTTCACGCCCCTGTGCCACCCACAGTAATCGCATCAATCTTCAGCGTTGGCTGGCCGACACCCACCGGCACCGACTGCCCATCCTTGCCACAGGTTCCCACACCGCTGTCCAGCGCCAGATCGTTACCGACCATCGACACCTTGCTCATGGCTTCCGGGCCATTGCCGATCAACGTCGCGCCTTTGACCGGGGCAGTAATCTTGCCGTCTTCGATCAGGTACGCCTCACTGGTGGAGAACACGAACTTGCCGCTGGTGATATCCACCTGGCCACCGCCGAGGTTGGCGCAATAGATGCCTTTTTTCACCGAGGCGATGATTTCCGCCGGGTCGCTTTCGCCACCGAGCATGTAAGTGTTGGTCATGCGCGGCATCGGCAGATGCGCATAGGATTCCCGACGCCCGTTACCGGTGCGGGCCACGCCCATCAGGCGCGCATTGAGCTTGTCCTGCATATAACCTTTGAGCACGCCGTTTTCGATCAGCGTGGTGCACTCGGTCGGCGTGCCTTCGTCGTCGACGCTCAGCGAACCGCGGCGCCCGGCGAGGGTCCCGTCATCGACGATGGTGCATAGCTTCGATGCAACCATCTCGCCCATGCGCCCGCTGTAGGCCGAACTGCCCTTGCGGTTGAAATCGCCTTCCAGGCCATGGCCGACGGCTTCGTGCAGCAACACGCCGGACCAACCGGAACCCAACACCACCGGCAATGTACCCGCCGGGGCCGGGATCGCTTCCAGATTCACCAGCGCCTGACGCAACGCTTCGCGGGCATAGCCCATGGCGCGGTCATCGCTGAGGAAATAGCGGTAATCGGTACGACCGCCACCGCCATGACCACCGCGTTCACGACGGCCATTTTGCTCGACAATCACGCTGACGTTGAAACGCACCAGCGGTCGTACATCCGCCGCCAGGCCGCCATCGGTGGAAGCAATCAAAATCCGCTCCCAGACCCCGGCCATGCTCACAGTGACTTGCTGGATACGCGGGTCGAGGGCGCGAGTCGCGACGTCGATGCGCTTGAGCAACTCGACTTTCTCGGCACGGGTCATCACTTCCAGCGGGTTATCCGGCCCGTACAATTGGGTGACATCCTGGGTGGTGAACGCCTGCACGGTACCGTTCTGCCCGGCCCGGGAGATCGAACGGGCTGCACGGGCTGCCGCGCCCAGCGCTTCAAGGGTGATCGCATTGCTGTAGGCAAAACCGGTCTTCTCACCCGATTGCGCACGCACGCCGACACCCTGGTCAAGATTGAAGCTGCCTTCCTTGACGATGCCGTCTTCCAGCGCCCAGGATTCGGAAATCTGCCCTTGGAAATACAGGTCGGCGGCATCGATGCCCGGGCCGGCCAGATCGCCGAGCACACCTTGCAGGCTCTCGATCGTTACGCCGCCGGGCGCCAGGAGGTGTTCACTGACGGAGGACAACAACTCGCTCATATGCTTTTACGCCTTAAATTCGTCGTTCTGATGCAGGTCGCTGGGCGCCCTGCGAGAAAAAGCGCCGGTGAGTGGACACCGGCATCCGCGCCCTGATGGACGCCTGTTCGCTGCTGTCGCGTTGGGCCAGCAGCACGGCCTCGCCTTGATCCTGTTGCGCCAGCACACGCCCCCATGGGTCGACGATGGCGGCGTGACCAAAGGTTTCTCGTGGCCCCGGATGCGTCCCACCCTGGGCGGCCGCGAGCATGTAACACTGGGTTTCGATGGCCCGCGCGCGAATCAGCACCTCCCAATGGGCCGCGCCGGTCACCGCGGTAAAGGCCGACGGCGCGGTAATCAACTCCGCGCCGGCCGCACGCAATTCGCTGTACAGCTCCGGGAAACGCAGGTCATAACACACCGTCAGGCCGACTCGACCGACCGGCGTGTCGGCAATAACCACACCACTGCCATAAGCATAGTCATCGGATTCGCGATAACGCCCGCGATTATCCGCCACGTCTACGTCAAACAGGTGCAGCTTGTCATACCGTGCAACGGTTTCGCCGAGGTCATCCACCAGCAACGAGCACGCATGCACTTTGGCCGTCGGTTGATCCACCGGCGGCAACGGCAATGTGCCGGCTACTATCCATAACTTGAGGTCGCGGGCGGTCTGTTTCAACCACGGCAGGATCGGGCCTTCGCCCAAGGCTTCGGCGCGGCCGATGTCGGCAATGTCGCGCCGGCCCATGGCGGCGAAGTTTTCCGGCAGCACGGCAAGCCGCGCGCCACCGCTCGCCGCCTGCTCGAGCAGACGACGGGCCTGGGCCAGATTGGCCAGCACGTCGCTCTGGCTGACCATTTGAATCACCGCTACAGACATGGTCTATTCCCTATGTGAAATCTACGCATACCGGTAGGCGCTGCGGAGTGAAACGAGGCGGCGATCTTTTGATCCTGATCTTCAAAGTCAAAAGATCGCAGCCTGCGGCAGCTCCTACAGGAGTAAGCGGCGTCGCATGAAAACATGCTACTCCATAGGCCCAAAGAGTGCTTTTTCAAAAGAATTCAAAAAGGCTTGTCGAAGGTGATTTTCGGATCTTTCCATGGGCCTTTGACGGTGTATTTGACGCTGGCATAGCGCGCCACGCGGTCACCGATCAGCTTGTCGATCAGGAACAGCGCCCCGCCGACGGCCGGTGCACCGACGATCAACGCGGCAATCGGCAGATTGTTGGTCACCGGCAGAGTCACCAACAACTTGGCGTCGATCTGATCACCCACCAGGTCCAGTGTGCCGTTGAGCTCCACATTGCTCGACGGTCCGGTCAGCAGAATAGGTTCACGGGTCACGTAGACGCCGTTACTGGCGACCAGCAAACCTTTGACCCGGTCATAGCTCAAGCCTTTGCCGAACAGGTCGGAAAAGTCCAGGCGCAGGCGCCGGCCTATGGAGTTGAAGTTGAGCAGGCCAAATACCCGCAGCGCTTGAGCACCACCTTCGACTTCTACGAACTGACCTTTATTCAGCGATGCATCAAGGCTGCCGGAGAAGCGTTTGGACGCCAGCCACGCCGGCGAACCAGGCCAGCGACCGTCGACGTTCATGTGAAACTCTTCGCTGGTGACGCTCGGTGCAAACCCCCACCCCTTGAGCACGTCGGCAAGGTTCTTGCCACTGACTCGGCCCTTGTACCAACTGCTGGAATTACCCGGCATGCCTTCCCAGCCACCACTGCCGCGCAAGAGGATGCCCTTGAGGCCCAGATCAAGGGAATTGAAAGCGATGCCCTTGGCGGTCGGCCGAACTTTCAGGTGCCACGCGCCCACCAGGTCCGGCCCCTGGAACAGCTGATTAATGGTGACATCCAGCGCAGGGACCTTCGTCGGGTCCACCGAGGCCAGCGGATCCGGCGAATTCTCGTCAGCCAGCGCTGCAGGGTCTCGTGCCGGCAAGCGCACATATTGCAGATTGACCGCAATCGGCGCGGCTTTCGCATCGGCAATTGCGACGCTGCCCTTGGCCTGCTGACTGTCGAGTTGCAAAGCCCACGCGGCCGGTTTACGCATCAACTTCACCGACGCCTGATCGAGGGTGGTGCCGAAACCCGTGAGTTTCCCAACCTTCAGATCCGCGCCACTGAGCAACTGCTTGGCACTGCCGCCCGGATCCTGGCCAGCATATTTGCTCACCAGATCCTGCCAGGGGGCGACATCCAGCTCGGACAGTACCCCACGCACGCGCAAGCCTTTGGCGCCGGGCAACACGGCACTGCCGCCACCGAGAAACAACTCGCCGCGACCGTCGGTGAAATTGCCGGCTGGTGCCGCAAACGTGAAACTGGCCAGTTCACCATAGGTGGCCCAGTAACGCCGCTCCGGCCCTTGCAGGGTCATGCGGAACACGGTATCGCGCCCGACATCGGCCGCCATGCCGAACGGTGCTGGCAAATCAACCGCCACGCCTTTGAGACTGGAGCTGACCATCAATTGGCTGTCGGCGCCAGCAAGGTTCAATTGCAGTTGATAAGGGATCGTCCCCGCCACCGGCAATGGCTGAGTGACATTCAGCCATTCAGCCAGTTTTTTGACCTCGACCTCACTCGTCGCCGTAACCCGGGTATTGAGCTTGCCCGGGCTGCCTTCAGCAAATATCTGTGCGGTCACCGGCTTGTCGAAGGCCCGTGCCGTGATTTTTTGCCCGCTCAGCCCCTTGGTGCTGTCGAAACGGAAATCGCCCTTGAGTTGCGTCAGTTCCAGGGTGGGCTCACTGAGCTTTAAACGGGCCTTGGCGGTCTTGAAGTCGACGAGGATTTTCGGCTGCTCGCCTTTGACCAGCGGGATATCGAGTTTGAGCTTGCCTTGCAGATCGCCCTCGCCTTCCCAGCCAGCGAACGTCTCGGCAGTGCCAATGGGCGCTTGCTGCAAAATCTTCAGGCCATCGCCCAACCCGCCAGCGAAGGCGCCATCAAGGAACAGATGAGTGCTCTGCCCGGCAGGCACACGAGGAATATTGACGTAGACGTCACGGACCTGAGTGTCGAGCAATTGGCCCTCGCTCGCGACGATCCGCACGCCGCTGTCTTCGATGAACACATCGCCGCTGACCTTGCTGACATGTGGCCAGCCTGGCTGGAACGCCAGCTCGGCATCGTGAACCTTGAAAAACAGGCTGATGCTGCGAGCCGTTTCGGCGGCGCCGTGGTTCAGCGAACCCTGGTACTGGAAGAAGCCTTCATCCACCGCGCCTTTGAGAATTGCGGTGCGCAGCCATTCGTCCAGCCCCGGGCTGAGAACCGTCGGCAGGTACTTGGCGGTGTAGCGACCGTCGCCGTCGACCAGGCCGACCCGCAGGTCCATGTAGTCTTCCTTGGTGTGATCGAAATGCAGGCGGATCAGGAAATCGCCGGCAATCTTGCCCTCTTCGCCCAGCACTTTCAGGTACGGTGCGATCAGGGTGAAAGCTTCTTTGTCGAGTTTCCAGGTCAACCGCGCGTTGGCCTGAATGTACTGCCATGGCTTGGCGAAAATCGGGTCCAGATGCAGGGAAAAATCCTTGCTGTCCATGCGCAGTTCGCCCTGCCCGAGGTCGCCGCTGATACTGCCACTGACATTTCGCACCGCTGGTGCGCCGCGATAAGCGTCAAAGCCGACTTTTTCCAGGTTGGCGGCAAAGCTGAATTTAGTGTCATCGGTAGCGGCTGGGCGAAAGTCGATCAGCACATTGCGCAAGACGCCGGTGACCTTGAGCCGCTCGACCGCCGTGGCGATCCCCTCGGGCAGCGGGCCCAATGCGTTCAGCAGCGGGGTGAGCGGTGTGAGATCGAGACGGTCAGCTTGCAGATGCAAGAGCTCGGGCGCCTTGTCTGTCGCGCCAGTCTGTTGAAATTGCAGTTTCGATTCCCAGCGGCTGTCGCCCAGGTTCATGGCCAGAGAATCCAGGGTCACCAGGACCCCAGTCGAACTGCGCTGGAAATACCCGTTCAGCGCCAGGTTGTCGATCTGGATCGGCTTGCGCTCGGCATAGGCGCCTTTGAGTTGCGGTGCGTTCAAACGAATCGCAGCGCGTTGCACGGTGCCGTTGCTCCAGTTCATCCAGAACTCGCCACCGGCCTTGATCCGGGAAAAATTCCATTGCTGGGTCAGGCGTTCTGGCAACCATTTCGACCAATCGCTTTGCGGCAGGCTCAGGTAAGCGTCCGCTTCACCGTCCTTCCATTGGGCTGCGCGTAAACGGGTGCGCACACTCATCGCCACCGGTTGGCCGTCGGGCAGAGTCAAACGAGCATCAAGCCGCTGACGGGATGGACCGGTTTTCAGATTCAGGCCAACGTAGGTCAGGGTGAGCGGCGACTCTCCCAACGGCTGCAAGGTGATCTGGCTGTCGAGCACCGACAGCTGCCGGACCCTCTGCATGCGATTGAGCAGTTGCTCCGGATCCAGTGGCTGATCCTGCTGCACCGGCAAACCTTCCAGCGCCCAATGACCGTCTTCGCCTTCCTTGAGGCTGATCTTCAGGCCGTTGAGTTCCAGGTGTGCGATGCGCACTTCGCGCGCCAGCAGGCTGGCCCAGAGGTCCGGCACCGCGCGCACCTGATCCAGGCGCAGGGCATTGGAACCTGCGCCAAGCATCACGTCATGGGCCAAAAGAACCGGGGCGAAACCGCTCCAGTTGCCTTCCAGCTTGCCGATTTGCAGGGGCATGCCCAAGGCATCGCTGGCTTTGTCTTCGACGTCGACACGGTACTCGGCCACCAGCGGCGTCAACTCTCGGCCGAGGCTGACGAACAGCGCCATCAGCACCAAAACCAACGCACACAGGCCCAGACCCCAGCGGGTCAGTGCGGCCAAAATGCGGGTCAGACGGTCCATGTCAGTTGGCTCCCATGGCAAAAATACTGCAAAAAGCTGAGGCCAGCCGTTCTAGTGGAGGTGAAACACAACGATTCAGAGCAACACCACGTCGTATTGTTCCTGGGAGTACATGGTTTCGACCTGGAACCGAATGGTACGCCCGATGAAGCCTTCGAGCTCGGCGACGTTGCCCGACTCTTCGTCGAGCAAACGATCGACCACTTTCTGATTCGCCAGCACCCGATAGCCCTCGGCCTGATAGGCCCTGGCTTCGCGCAGGATTTCGCGGAAGATCTCGTAGCATACGGTTTCCGGTGTCTTGAGCTTGCCGCGCCCTTGGCAGCTACTGCACGGTTCGCACAGCACTTGCTCAAGACTTTCGCGGGTGCGCTTGCGGGTCATTTGCACCAGGCCCAACTCGGTGATGCCGATGATGTTGGTCTTGGCGTGATCGCGCTCCAGTTGCTTCTCCAGGGTTCGCAACACCTGACGCTGATGTTCTTCATCTTCCATGTCGATGAAGTCGATGATGATGATCCCGCCCAGATTACGCAGACGCAACTGACGGGCAATGGCGGTGGCGGCTTCCAGGTTGGTCTTGAAAATGGTTTCTTCGAGGTTGCGATGACCGACAAAGGCCCCGGTATTGACGTCGATGGTGCTCATGGCTTCTGCCGGATCGACCACCAGATAGCCGCCGGACTTGAGCGGTACCTTGCGCTCCAGGGCTTTCTGGATTTCGTCTTCGACCCCGTACAGGTCGAAGATCGGCCGTTCGCCGGGGTAATGCTCAAGACGGTCGGCAATCTCCGGCATCAGTTCGGCGACGAACTGCGTGGTTTTCTGGAAGGTTTCCCGGGAATCGATACGGATCTTCTCGATCTTCGGGCTCACCAGGTCCCGCAAGGTGCGCAGTGCCAGACCGAGGTCTTCGTAGATCACACTCGGCGCGCTGATGGTCTTGATCTGTTCGCTGATCTGATCCCAGAGCCTGCGCAGGTAGCGGATATCCATGAGGATTTCGTCAGCTCCGGCCCCTTCGGCAGCGGTACGCAA
The DNA here is from genome assembly GCF_014192635.1 of Pseudomonas sp. Tn43. NCBI lineage: Bacteria > Pseudomonadati > Pseudomonadota > Gammaproteobacteria > Pseudomonadales > Pseudomonadaceae > Pseudomonas > Pseudomonas sp. Tn43. Next base: position 124,355 of record NZ_JACHYG010000009.1, on the reverse strand, counting down.
AATGAAACCGCCGGCCTCCTTGATGCCTTCTTTGGCCACGCAGTCGGTGACCACTTGCTTGAGGCGTTCGCGCTCGGCTTCGTCCTCGATCTTCAAGGAAATGCCGACATGCGCGGTGCGCGGCATGTACACCAGATAGCGCGACGGAATCGACAATTGCGTGGTCAGGCGCGCGCCTTTGGAACCGATCGGGTCCTTGGTGACTTGCACCACCAGGCTCTGTCCTTCATGAACCAGCGCACTGATGCTTTCGACCGTCGGACCTTCGCGAAGGGAAATCTCCGAGGCATGAATGAACGCGGCGCGATCCAGACCGATATCGACGAAGGCGGCCTGCATGCCTGGTAATACCCGCACGACTTTGCCTTTATAGATGTTGCCGACGATCCCGCGCTTTTGCGTGCGCTCGACGTGGACCTCTTGCAGGACACCGTTTTCGACCACTGCCACGCGCGATTCCATCGGCGTGATATTGATCAGGATCTCTTCACTCATGGCAGGGTCTCGTTCAGGCATGTTCACGATAATGGCCGCATCTTGTCAGTACGACGCTCAGCGCGCGTTAAGGGTTTGCCAACAGGGTATGCCGAAATGGCCGAGCAGCTCGCAGGTTTCGCACAACGGCAATCCGACCACCGCCGAGTAGCTGCCATTAAGCCCGGCGACGAACACCGCGCCCAGCCCTTGAATCCCGTAACCGCCAGCCTTGTCCCTGGGTTCGCCGCTGGCCCAGTAGGCCGCGGCTTCGTCACGGTCGATAGGGCGAAAACGCACCAGACTGCGCACCACCAAAGACTCGCAGCGCTCGCCATTGCGCACCGCAATGGCGGTCAGCACTTCATGCTCGCGCCCGGACAACAGCATAAGCATGGCGCATGCGTCGGCTTCGTCCACCGGCTTGCCGAGAATTTTCCCGTCCAGCACCACAGCGGTATCGGCACCCAACACGCAGAAATCGGCGCCGGACATGACCGTGCCATGCCCGGCCTCGGCCTTGCTGCGTGCCAGGCGCTCGACGTAGGCCGACGGGCATTCTTCAGGTAAGGGGGTTTCATCGATGTCCGCGCTGATGACGGAGAACGGCACGCCGATCTGCGTGAGCAGTTCACGCCGACGCGGCGAGCCTGAGGCGAGGTACAGCTGTTTCATCAAGACATCTCCCTGTCGAGGTTATGGGCAAATGCCTGACCGAATTAATTGATTTTGTAGCGTCGACGCAAACCGCGCAAACCGTAGCTGATCCAGGGCCAGAGCAACGCGCTGACCAGTGCCGGTAACACCAGTGCCAGGGTCGGCTGGCGATTGCCAGTCAAGGCACTCAGCCACAACTGCACCAGTTGGGCGAGGCCGAAGATCACCAGGATCACCAGGCTCTGTTGCCACATCGGGAACATGCGCAAACGCTGTTGCAACGACAGCACCAGGAAGGTAATGAGCGTGAGGGTCAACGCGTTCTGACCCAGCAACGTGCCATATAGCACATCCTCGGCCAGCCCCAGGCACCAGGCGGTCACCATGCCGACTTTCTGCGGCAGGGCCAGCGCCCAGAAGGCCAACAGCAAGGCCAGCCACAGAGGACGCAGGATTTCCATGAACTGTGGCAGCGGCGAGACGCTGAGCAGCATGCCGATGGCGAAGGTCAGCCAAACCATCCAGCCATTTCGGGATGAAGTAGTACCGCCCATTATTCTCTTCCCCCAGTGGTAGCCGGCGCGGAAACAGGCGGTTTGGCAGCTGGCTTCACGGCAGCGGGTTGGGCCGCCGATGGTTTGACGGCGGCTGGTGCCGACGCGGGTGGCGTACTGGAAGCATGGGCAGCGGCTGGTTTTGCCGGAGTTGCGGCAGCAGGTGCAACCGCCGGGGCAGCCACGGCAGCCGGTATCACCGACACGGACGGTTTGGGCACGGTCGCGGGGATGATCGGCCCGCCGCCATGCTGGTCCAGCGCTTCCTGGGCCTGGGCGGCGTCGTTGGCGCGTTCCTCAGGCGTGCGTCCGTCACTGAATACCAACAACAGATAACGGCTGCGGTTCAATGCAGCGGTCGGCACCGCGCGGACGATAGCGAACGGTTGACCGGAATCGTGAATCACTTCCTTGACCGTCGCCACCGGATAACCCGCGGGGAAACGCTGACCGAGGCCGGAGCTGACCAGCAAATCGCCTTCTTTGATGTCGGCGGTATCGGCCACATGACGCAACTCCAGACGTTCCGGGTTACCGGTGCCGCTGGCAATCGCCCGCAGCCCGTTACGGTTTACCTGGACTGGAATGCTGTGGGTCGTGTCCGTCAGCAACAGTACGCGAGAGGTGTAGGGCATCAACTCCACCACCTGCCCCATGAGGCCGCGAGCATCGAGCACCGGCTGACCGAGGACCACGCCGTCGCGCTCACCTTTATTGATGATGATGCGATGGGTAAAGGGGTTGGGGTCCATGCCGATCAACTCGGCCACTTCGACCTTTTCGTTGACCAGCGCGGAAGAATTGAGCAACTCGCGCAGCCGAACGTTCTGCTCGGTCAGGGCGGCCAGCTTTTGCATGCGCCCCTGCAACAGCAGGTTCTCGGTTTTGAGTTTTTCGTTTTCGGCGACCAGTTCGGTCCGGCTGCCAAATTGGCTGGCCACACCTTGCCATAGCCGCTGCGGCAGGTCGGTGATCCAGTAAGACTGCATCAGCACCAGCGACATTTGGCTACGCACTGGCTTGAGCAGTGTGAAGCGGGCATCGACCACCATCAGCGCGACCGATAGCACGGCCAGCACCAACAAGCGCACGCCCAGTGAGGGGCCTTTGGTGAAAAGCGGTTTAATAAGCCGCTCCTCCCAGGCAAATGTTCTCTTTATTCATACGGCATCAAACCGGCCTGGATGCAGACTGACAGAAGATAAACGCAACAGGCAGCACTGCAAAGTGCTGCCTGCGCGCTCAACAGCATAGAGGCGATCCGGCGGCTTATTCGCTGGAAAGCAGATCCATGGTGTGTTTATCCATCATTTCCAATGCGCGGCCACCGCCGCGTGCAACGCAGGTCAACGGGTCTTCGGCGACGATTACCGGCAGACCGGTTTCCTGGGCCAGCAACTTGTCGAGGTCACGCAGCAAGGCGCCACCACCGGTCAGCACCAGACCACGCTCGGCGATATCCGATGCCAGCTCCGGAGGCGATTGCTCCAGTGCACTTTTCACGGCCTGAACGATAGTGGCCAGGGACTCTTGCAGAGCTTCGAGCACTTCATTGGAGTTCAGGGTGAATGCGCGTGGAACGCCTTCGGCCAGGTTACGGCCACGAACGTCGACTTCGCGAACTTCGCCGCCCGGGTAAGCCGTACCGATTTCCTGTTTGATGCGCTCGGCGGTGGATTCGCCGATCAGGCTGCCGTAGTTGCGACGTACATAGGTGATGATAGCTTCGTCGAAACGGTCGCCGCCAACCCGTACCGATTCGGCATAGACCACGCCGTTGAGGGAGATCAGCGCGATTTCAGTCGTACCGCCGCCGATATCGACAACCATCGAACCGCGAGCTTCTTCCACCGGCAGACCGGCACCGATCGCAGCAGCCATCGGCTCTTCGATCAGGAACACTTCACGGGCACCGGCACCCAGGGCCGATTCACGGATGGCACGACGCTCAACCTGGGTGGACTTGCAAGGAACGCAGATCAGCACACGAGGGCTGGGCTGCAGAAAGCTGTTTTCGTGAACCTTGTTGATAAAGTACTGCAGCATTTTTTCGCAGACGCTGAAGTCGGCGATCACACCGTCCTTCATCGGACGAATGGCAGCAATGTTGCCCGGCGTACGGCCGAGCATACGCTTGGCCTCGGTGCCGACAGCAACGACACTTTTCTGGTTACCGTGTGTCCGAATAGCCACAACCGATGGCTCATTCAGGACAATACCGCGCTCGCGCACGTAAATAAGGGTGTTGGCAGTGCCCAGGTCAATGGAAAGATCGCTGGAAAACATGCCACGCAGTTTCTTGAACATGGGAAAGGGACCCTAGGCAACGCGTGGGTAAAAAAGTGCGGCAAACTCTAACAACGACAGGGATTTTGGGCAAGGCGCCAATATGTTAAATTGGCCGCTTTTCTGTGCACCAAGCCCCACAATCGCGGCCTTGAGACCGTAGAAATGCGGTAGTGTTCCGACAATCTAACACACGGACGCCGTCCGTTCTGTTTTCCACTGGAGAATCCCATGGCGCTTGAACGCTCCGACGTGGAAAAAATCGCTCATTTGGCCTGCCTTGGCCTCAATGAAGCCGATCTTCCACACATCACTTCGGCCCTGAACAGCATTCTGGGGCTGGTCGACGAAATGCAAGCGGTCAATACCGACGGTATCGAGCCGCTGGCCCACCCACTGGAAGCCAGCCAGCGCCTGCGTGCAGACGTGGTGACTGAAACCAATAATCGCGAGGCCTATCAGTCCATCGCACCAGCGGTCGAAAACGGCCTGTATCTGGTTCCGAAAGTCATCGACTAAAGGGAAAGAGCCTGCAATGCATCAATTGACTCTGGCCGAGATCGCCCGCGGACTCGCCGATAAAAAGTTTTCTTCCGAAGAGCTGACCAAAGCCTTGCTGGCGCGCATCACCCAGCTCGACCCGCAGCTCAACAGTTTCATCAGCCTCACCGAAGACCTGGCGCTGCAGCAGGCGAAAGCCGCTGACGCTCGTCGGGCCAACGGTGAGAGCGGCGCCCTGCTCGGCGCGCCGATCGCCCACAAAGACCTGTTCTGCACCCGAGGCATCCGCACCAGCTGCGGCTCGAAGATGCTCGACAACTTTAAAGCACCGTACGACGCCACCGTGGTCGCCAAACTGGCTGCTGCCGGGGCCGTGACCCTGGGCAAGACCAACATGGACGAATTCGCCATGGGGTCGGCCAACGAGTCGAGCTACTACGGGCCGGTGAAAAACCCGTGGAACCTGGAACACGTTCCGGGCGGTTCGTCCGGCGGTTCGGCGGCTGCGGTTGCCGCGCGCCTGTTGCCGGCAGCCACCGGCACCGACACTGGCGGCTCGATTCGTCAGCCCGCCGCGCTGACCAACCTCACCGGCCTGAAACCGACGTACGGTCGCGTTTCGCGCTGGGGCATGATCGCCTACGCGTCCAGCCTCGATCAGGGCGGCCCATTGGCCCGCACCGCCGAAGACTGCGCGATCCTGCTGCAAGGCATGGCCGGTTTCGACCCGCAGGACTCCACCAGCATCGACGAACCGGTGCCTGATTACAGCGCCGGCCTCAACGGTTCGCTGCAAGGTTTGCGCATCGGCGTGCCGAAGGAATACTTCAGCGCAGGCCTGGACCCACGCATCGCCGACCTGGTCATGGCCAGCGTTGAAGAGCTGAAAAAGCTCGGTGCCGTGGTCAGGGAAATCAGCCTGCCGAACATGCAGCACGCCATTCCTGCGTACTACGTGATCGCCCCGGCGGAAGCGTCTTCCAACCTGTCGCGTTTCGACGGCGTGCGTTTCGGCTATCGCTGCGAAGACCCGAAAAACCTGGAAGACCTGTACAAGCGTTCCCGCGGCGAAGGTTTCGGCCCGGAAGTACAGCGCCGAATCATGGTCGGTGCCTACGCGCTGTCGGCCGGTTACTACGACGCCTACTACCTGAAGGCGCAGAAAATCCGTCGCCTGATCAAGAACGACTTCATGGCGGCCTTCAATGAGGTCGACATCATCCTCGGCCCGACCACGCCGAACCCGGCCTGGAAACTCGGCGCCAAGAACAGCGACCCGGTCGCGGCATACCTGGAAGACGTCTACACCATCACCGCCAACCTCGCTGGTTTGCCGGGCCTGTCCATGCCTGCAGGTTTTGTCGATGGCCTGCCGGTCGGCGTGCAGTTGCTCGCCCCGTATTTCCAGGAAGGCCGCCTGTTGAACGTTGCCCATCAGTATCAGCAGAACACTGACTGGCACACCCGCACACCAACCGGCTTCTGAGGAGAAACACATGCAATGGGAAGTCGTGATCGGGCTGGAGATTCATACCCAGCTCACCACCCGGTCGAAAATCTTTTCCGGTAGCTCCACCACTTTCGGTTCCGAGCCGAACACCCAGGCCAGCCTTGTAGACCTGGGCATGCCTGGCGTATTGCCGGTGCTGAACCAGGAAGCGGTGCGCATGGCGGTGATGTTCGGCCTGGCCATCGATGCAGAAATCGGCCAGCACAACGTGTTCGCCCGCAAAAACTATTTCTACCCGGACTTGCCCAAGGGCTACCAGATCAGCCAGATGGAATTGCCGATCGTCGGCAAGGGCCACCTGGACATCGCGCTGGAAGACGGCACGGTCAAACGTGTCGGCATCACCCGCGCGCACCTGGAAGAAGACGCGGGTAAAAGCCTGCACGAAGAGTTCAACGGTGCCACCGGCATCGACCTGAACCGCGCCGGCACGCCGTTGCTGGAGATCGTTTCCGAGCCGGACATGCGCAGCGCCAAGGAAGCCGTGGCTTACGTCAAGGCAATCCATGCACTGGTGCGTTACCTGGGAATCTGCGACGGCAACATGGCCGAAGGCTCGCTACGTTGCGACTGCAACGTGTCGATCCGTCCAAAGGGTCAGGTTGAATTCGGTACGCGCTGCGAGATCAAGAACGTCAACTCGTTCCGCTTTATCGAGAAAGCGATCAACAGTGAAGTGCAGCGTCAGATCGAGCTGATCGAAGACGGCGGCAAGGTGATCCAGCAGACCCGCCTGTACGACCCGAACAAGGACGAAACCCGTCCGATGCGCAGCAAAGAGGAAGCCAACGACTACCGTTACTTCCCCGACCCGGACCTGCTGCCAGTGGTGATCGAGGACTCGTTCCTCAATGAGGTGCTCGCCACCCTGCCGGAGTTGCCACCACAGAAACGCGAGCGCTTCCAGGAACAGTTCGGTCTGTCGGTCTACGACGCCAGCGTGCTGGCCACCAGCCGCGAGCAAGCCGATTACTTCGAGAAAGTCGTGAACATCAGCGGCGACGCCAAACTGGCGGCTAACTGGGTGATGGTTGAGCTGGGCAGCCTGTTAAACAAACAAGGCCTGGACATCGACCAGTCGCCGGTTTCGGCCGAGCAACTGGGTGGCATGCTGCTGCGCATCAAGGACAACACCATCTCCGGCAAAATCGCCAAGGTGGTGTTTGAAGCCATGGCCAACGGCGAAGGCAGCGCGGATGAGATCATCGACAAGCGCGGCCTCAAGCAAGTGACCGACACCGGCGCGATCTCGGCGGTGCTGGACGAAATGCTCGCGGCCAACGCCGAGCAGGTCGAACAATACCGCGCGGCAGACGAAGCCAAGCGCGGCAAAATGTTCGGCTTCTTCGTCGGCCAGGCCATGAAAGCCTCCAAAGGCAAAGCCAACCCGCAACAGGTCAACGAACTGCTTAAAAGCAAGCTCGAAGGCTGATGAGAAGGGAGCCAGTTTTGAATATTGGCTCCATTGCTGTGGTAACGGGCTTTTGTAGCCAGAGGCTTTTGTGGCGAGGGAGCTTTTGTGGCGAGGGGGCTTGCCCCCGTTGGGTCGCGAAGCGACCCCAAACATCTGGATTGCGGTTGTATTTCACAAACCGAGTATCCAGGTTTTGGGACTGCTGCGCAGTCCAACGGGGGCAAGCCCCCTCGCCACATAAGCCCGCTCTCACATCTATTTTGGGAGCTTTTTGAATGAAGCGTCTGCTCAGTGCCTGCGCCCTGCTCTCTTTGCTGGCCGGTTGCGCCAGTACGGATACCATCGATCCACACGGCTACGACAAGGCCGGCGTAGCTTCGTATTACGGCGCCAAACACCATGGCAAACGCACCGCCAGCGGCGAGCGTTTCAACCAGCACGGCCTCACCGCCGCCCATCGCCAGTTGCCATTCGGCACCCGGGTAAAGATTACCAACCTGAATAACGACAGATCCTGCGTGGTGCGCATCAACGACCGCGGGCCATACTCGCGTGGGCGCCTGATCGACGTGTCACGTGAAGCGGCCGAACAGTTGGGCATGTTGCGCAGTGGCACCGCTAAAGTTCGTGTGCAAGCCCTCGACGACTGATAGACGGAGCGCTGACTATTTTCGGACTGGCCGATTTACCCCTGATCAGCGTGATTGAATTGTTCAGCGGTCTGTTTTTACTGATTGCCGGCGCCGAACTGATGGTGCGTGCCGCCGTACGCCTGGCCGCGCGACTGCAGGTGCGCCCGCTGATCATCGGCCTGACCATCGTGGCCTTCGGCAGCAGCGCACCGCAAATGGCGGTCAGCCTGCAAGCTACCCTGGCGCAAAACGCCGATATCGCCGTCGGCAGCGTGATTGGCAGCAGCATCTTCAACATCCTCGTCACCCTCGGGCTCTCGGCGCTGATTATTCCGCTGCGGGTTTCGCGGCAATTGGTGCGCCTGGACATCCCGCTGATGATCGGCGCCAGCCTGCTGGTATTCGTACTGGCATGGAACGAAGAACTGAGCCGGTTCGACGGCATGATGCTGCTGGCCGCGCTGGTGCTGTACCTGGGCTTGCTGCTGCGCCAGTCACGGCACTCGGCCCGCCCGCCATCGGGCGCACATGAGGCACGGCAGGCACCCTGGTTCGGCAGCCTGCTGATGATTGTCGCCGGGCTGGCGATGCTGGTGTTCGCCGGGCACTTGCTGCTCGGCGCCGCAGTGACGGTCGCGACCGACCTGGGGTTATCGGAGCGGATCATCGGCCTGACCGTCGTCGCCGTCAGCACCTCCCTGCCGGAGCTGGCCACTTCGTTGATCGCCGCATTGCGCGGTCAGCGAGACATCGCGGTGGGCAACGTCATCGGCAGCAACCTGCTCAACCTGTTGGGCGTGCTCGGGCTGACCACATTGATCGCGCCGTCGCCACTGTCAGTCTCGCCGAACGCTTTGGATTTCGACCTGCCGGTGATGCTCGGTGTCGCGGTGCTGTGCCTGCCGGTGTTCTATTCCGGCTACCGCGTGACGCGCGCCGAGGGCCTGCTGTTTTTGGGTTTGTACCTGGCCTATGGGCTGCACGTGGTGTCGTTCACCACCGGCATGCCGCTGGCCGGCAAGCTTGAACGCCTGATGCTGTTTTTCGTCCTGCCGGCGCTGGGGGCGTTTTTGCTGTTCACCTCGCTACGTGCCTGGCGTCGCCAACACCACAAGAGAGAATTGCCATGACCGACAACAAAAAGCCTGGGGTTGAAGTCCGTCGCCAAGTGATGGGCGACGCTTTCGTCGACCGCGCGTTGGCCAACGCCACCGAGTTCACCCAGCCGCTGCAGGACTTCGTCAACGAACACGCTTGGGGCGGAGTGTGGAACCGCGAAGGTCTGCCGCTGAAAACCCGCAGCCTGATCACCCTCGCCGCGCTGACCGCGTTGAAGTGCCCGCAAGAGCTGAAAGGCCACGTGCGCGGCGCGCTGAACAACGGCTGCACGGTGGAAGAAATTCGCGAGGCGCTACTGCATTGCGCGGTGTATGCCGGCGTGCCGGCGGCGATCGATGCATTTCGGGCGGCGCAGGAAGTGATTGATAGCTATCAGAAGCCGGAGTAATTTCGCCGCATTGAAAAAGATCGCAGCCTTGTAGGAGCTGCCGAAGGCTGCGATCTTTTGATCTTTGTCACCTTCGAGCACGCCAAAAATCAAGATCAAAAGATCGCAGCCTTCGGCAGCTCCTACGCCCATCCACCCCACTGCAACAAAAAGATCCCGACGTTGGTGGTGACCGCCGCCATCAGCGTGGTAATCACGATGATCGCTGCCGCCAGTTCATGATTGCCGTTGGCCTGCCGGGCCATGACGAAACTGGCCGCCGCAGTGGGGCTGCCGAAGTACAAAAACAGAATCCCCAATTCCGCCCCGCGAAACCCCCAGAGCCAGGCCCCGAGTGTTGCCAGCACTGGCAGGCCGATCATCTTCACCAGGCTTGAACTGAGCGCCATCGTGCCGCTTTTACGCATCGCCGCCAGCGACAACGTGCCCCCGATACAGATCAACGCCAACGGCAAGGTGGTTTGTGCCAGGTACTGGCCGGACGTTTCCAGCCACCCCGGCAAACCAATCTTGAAGTACGCAAACGGCGTCGCCGCAAACACGCTGATGATCAGCGGGTTAACCATCACGCTTTTGCAGATGCTCCACGGGTCAGACTTGATCACCGGGCTGTAAACCGCCAGCACGATGGTCGAGAGTGTGTTGTAGAACAGGATCACCAACGCCGCGAGAATGGCCCCCAGGGAAATCCCGTAACCACCGTACATGCTCGCCGCCAGCGCCAGGCCGATAACGCCGTTATTACCGCGAAACGCGCCTTGGGTATAGATGCCCCGGTCTTCCCGCGGGCATTTCCAGATCGCCCAGCCCCAGGCAATCGCAAAACTCATCAGCGTGGCAATCGAGAAGTAGATCAGCAGCGCCGGTTGCAGCGCGGCATGCAGGTCGGCATGCAAGATGCCCAGAAACAGCAACGCCGGCATGCTGACGTTGAACACCAGGGCCGACGCGGTATGAATGAAGTTATCGTTGATCCAGTCGATGCGCTTGAGCAGCGCCCCCAGAAACAGCATGGCAAACACCGGCGCGGTGATGTTCAGGGTTTCGAGGAAAATAGCCAGCATGCCGGGGGAACCTTGGGTGGGCGTCGTTAGGGGGCTAATGATAAGCCACTGGGGACGTTGGCGTCTGGTAGAACGCCTTCGCGGGCAAGCCTCGCTCCTACAGGATCGCGTCGTTCGCGGAAAATACGTACGACGCGATCCTGTAGGAGCGAGGCTTGCCCGCGAAGAACGATAACTCGGTCTCAGGTGATAGGCGCAGGGTTGAACAAGGTGATGTCGTTATGCAGCTTATGCTGCTCGGCCCACGTCTGTTTCTTGCCACTGGCCACGTCCAGGTAGTAGTGGAACAACTCCCAGCCAAGCTCTTCGATCGACGCCCGCCCGGTCGCAATGCGCCCGGCATCGATATCGATCAAATCCGGCCAGCGTTGCGCCAGTTCTGTGCGGGTCGACACCTTCACCACCGGCGCCATCGCCAACCCGTAAGGCGTGCCCCGCCCGGTGGTGAACACATGCAGGTTCATCCCCGCCGCCAACTGCAACGTCCCGCAGACAAAATCACTGGCCGGGGTCGCGCAGAAAATCAGCCCTTTGCGCTTGAACCGTTCGCCGGGGCCCAGTACCCCGTTGATCGCGCTGCTGCCGGACTTGACGATCGAACCCAGCGACTTCTCGACAATGTTCGACAACCCGCCCTTCTTGTTCCCCGGCGTGGTGTTGGCACTGCGATCCGCTTCGCCCTTGGCCAGGTAACGGTCGTACCAGTCCATTTCCCGCACCAGCTCCTGAGCCACCTCCTCGGTTTCGGCGCGGGACGTCAGCAGGTAAATCGCGTCGCGCACCTCGGTGACTTCGGAAAACATCACCGTCGCCCCCGCCCGCAATAACAGGTCCGAGGCATAGCCCAGCGCCGGGTTGGCAGTGATGCCAGAGAATGCATCGCTGCCGCCGCACTGCATGCCGAGGATCAACTCGGACGCCGGCACGGTTTCCCGACGACGCAGGTCGAGCTTCTTCAAACGAGTCTCGGCCAGCGCCATGATCTGCTCGATCATCTCGGTGAAACCGTGACTGGAATCTTGCAAGCGGTACAACCACGGCTCGCTCAAATCCACCGAGCTATCGTTTTCGTGCATCACCTGCCCGGCCTGCAATTTCTCGCAGCCCAGGCTGATCACCAGCGCTTCGCCGCCCAGGTTCGGGTTGCGCGCCAGGTTGCGCACAGTGCGGATCGGGATGTATGCGTCGGTGGCGGTGATCGCCACGCCACAGCCGTAACTGTGGGTCAGCGCGACCACGTCATCGACGTTCGGGTACTGGGGCAGCAACTCGTCCTTGATGCGTTTCACTGCGTGATCCAGCACGCCGGTAACGCACTGCACGGTGGTGGTGATGCCCAGAATGTTGCGCGTGCCAACGGTGCCGTCGGCGTTGCGAAAACCCTCGAAGGTGAAGCCTTCCAGCGGTGCCTGCGCGACCGGCACTTCGGTGGACAGCGGCAGGCTGTCCAGCGGTGGCGCGGTCGGCATGCGCAGTTGATCTTCCTTGACCCAGCTGCCGCGAGGGATCGGCTGCAACGCATACCCAATGGTCTGGCCGTAACGAATCACCTGGCCGCCCTGGGGAATGTCCTCGAGAGTGACCTTGTGGCTCTGCGGCACGAAATCCACGGTGACCAGGCCATCGGGGAATTCCGTACCGGCCGGTACGCCCTGATCATTGACCACGATCACCACATTGTCCCGCTCGTGCAGGCGGATGTAGCGCGGCGAGTCGGAATGTTCAATCAACTGCATGACGCCGCTCCTCAGGAATGCGCTTCGGACAATTTACTGTTGGTTTCGGGACCGCTGACAGGCGGCTCTTTGAGCACCACACGTTTGATCGGGCCAACGATCACCAGATAGCTGAAGACTGCAACCAGCGCGTTGCAACCGACGAACACCAGCGCCCATTTGAACGAACCGGTGGAGCTGATGATGTAGCCGATAACGATTGGCGTGGTGATCGACGCAATGTTGCCGAAGGTGTTGAACAGGCCACCGCTCAGACCGGCGATCTGTTTCGGCGAGGTGTCGGACACCACCGCCCAGCCCAACGCGCCCACGCCTTTGCCGAAGAAGGCCAGGGCCATGAAGCCGACGACCATCCATTCAACGTCGACATAGTTGCAGGCCACGATGCTGCTGGAAACCAGCAGGCCGGCGATGATCGGCGTCTTGCGGGCGAAGGTCAGCGAGTGGCCTTTGCGCAGCAGGTAATCGGAAATCACCCCGCCCAGCACGCCACCGATAAACCCGCAGATCGCCGGCAGCGAGGCAATGAAACCGGCCTTGAGGATGGTCATGCCGCGCTCCTGCACCAGGTACACCGGGAACCAGGTGAGGAAGAAGTAGGTGATGCCGTTGATGCAGTACTGGCCCAGATACACGCCGAGCATCATGCGGTTGGTCAGCAGCTGGCGGATGTAGTCCCACTTCGGACCGTCGCCTTTTTTGCCTTTGCCTTTGTCCTGGTCCATGTCGACCATGCCGCCATTGTCGGCAATGTGCTTGAACTCGGCGTCGTTGATCATCGGGTGTTGGCGCGGGCTGTAAATCACCTTCAACCAGATCCCCGAAAAGACGATGCCGATCACGCCCATGACGATGAACACGTGCTGCCAGCCAAACGCATAGACAATCCAGCCCATCAGCGGTGCGAACAACACAGTGGCGAAGTATTGCGCCGAGTTGAAGATCGCAGACGCTGTGCCGCGTTCAGCGGTGGGGAACCAGGCTGCCACAATGCGTGCATTGCCGGGGAACGATGGCGCTTCGGCCAGCCCCACCAAAAAGCGCAGCATGAACAGCGCAACCACCGCCGTAGAGAGGCCGAACTCACCGACATAGCCTTGCAGCACGGTGAACAGCGACCAGGTGAAAATGCTCAACGCGTAGATTTTTTTCGAACCGAAACGGTCCAGCAGCCAGCCACCGGGAATTTGCCCGGCCACGTAGGCCCAACCGAATGCGGAGAAGATATAACCGAGGGTGACCGCGTCGATGCCGAGGTCTTTTTGCAGGCTGGAGCCGGCGATTGCGATAGTGGCCCGGTCGGCGTAGTTGATCGTGGTCACCAGAAACAGCATGAGCAAGATCAAATAGCGGACGTGAGTCGGCTTGGTCGATTGCATTGTAGATGTACTCCCACTGATTATTTTTATGCGCGGGTGAATCTTCTTTGGTCGGTCTTTTGTGGGAGCTGGCCTGCCAGCGATACAGGCCACGCGGTGTGTCAGTCACACCGCGATGATGCTATCGCCGGCAGGCCAGCTCCCACAGGTATTACGTGGATCAGGAGCCGATGTAGCTGGTCTTCACGACCGTATAAAACTCTTGCGCATAGCGACCTTGCTCACGTGAGCCATAGGATGAACCCTTACGCCCACCGAACGGAACGTGGTAATCCACGCCGGCGGTCGGCAGGTTGACCATCACCATCCCGGCCTGGGAGTGGCGCTTGAAGTGGTTGGCGTACTTCAGCGACGTGGTGGCGATACCCGCCGACAGACCGAACTCCGTGTCGTTGGCCATGGCCAGCGCTGCCTCGTAATCAGCCACGCGAACGATATTGGCCACCGGGCCGAAGATCTCTTCGCGGCTGATGCGCATCGCCGCTGTGCTGTCGACAAACAAGGTCGGCGCGAGGAAGTAGCCTTCGGTGTCGCACGTCACCAGAGCACCGCCACTGACCAGACGCGCACCTTCGCCCTGGCCGATGTCGATGTATTTCATGTCCTGTTCAAGCTGAGCCTGCGAGACGACCGGACCGATATCGGTGCCGGTTTTCAGCGCGTGACCGACCTTGATCGACTTCATGCGCTCGGCCATGGCGTCGACGAATTTGTCGTGAATCCCGGCGGTGACGATGAAGCGGCTCGAGGCGGTGCAACGCTGCCCGGTGGAGTAGAACGCGCTCTGTACCGACAGTTCGACCGCTTGCTTGAGGTCGGCATCATCGAGAATGATCTGCGGGTTCTTGCCGCCCATTTCCAGCTGAACCTTGGCCTGGCGCGATACGCAGCTGACAGCGATCTGCCGACCGACACCGACGGAGCCAGTGAAGCTGATGCCGTCGACTTTCGGACTCTGCACCAGCGCATCGCCAACCACCCGACCGCTGCCCATCACCAGGTTGAACACGCCAGCGGGGAAGCCGGCGCGGGAGATGATTTCCGCCAGCGCCCAGGCACAGCCCGGTACCAGATCGGCAGGCTTGAGCACGACGCAATTGCCATAAGCCAGGGCCGGTGCGATTTTCCACGCCGGGATCGCAATCGGGAAGTTCCACGGAGTGATCAAGCCGACCACACCCAACGCTTCGCGGGTCACTTCGACGTTGACGCCCGGACGCACCGACGGCAAATAGTCGCCGGACAGGCGCAGGCATTCACCGGCGAAGAACTTGAAGATGTTGCCGGCGCGAGTCACTTCGCCGATGGCTTCGGGCAGGGTCTTGCCCTCTTCCCGGGCCAGCAAGGTGCCAAGCTCTTCGCGACGGGCAAGGATCTCGCTGCCGACTTTATCCAGGGCATCGTGACGTGCCTGAATGCCCGAAGTGGACCAGGCCGGGAACGCGGCGCGGGCGGCGTCGATGGCGGCGTGAACCTGGGCCAGATCAGCCTTGGCGTAATCGCCGAGGGAATCGGTCAGCTCCGAGGGGTTGATGTTGGCGCAGTAATCACTGCCCGCCACCCATTCGCCGTTGATGTAGTTGTCGTAACGCTTTGCATCAGCCACTTGAAGATCTCCTCACGCAACAAGCCGCTGATTGCTCAGCGGCCTTGGTTTTATCGAGTGTTATTGCGCACCTTGCTTGTCGATCAGCGCGGCGAGCATTTCGTACTCTTCGCCCGTCAGATCGGTCAGCGGCGCACGCACCGGACCTGCGTCGAAGCCGGCGATTTTCGCCCCGGCCTTGACGATGCTCACCGCGTAACCGGCCTTGCGGTTACGAATGTCCAGGTACGGCAGGAAGAAGTCGTCGATGATCTTGCCAACGGTGGCGTGATCTTCGCGAGCAATGGCGTGGTAGAAATCCATCGCGGTTTTCGGGATGAAGTTGAACACCGCCGAGGAATAAACCGGCACGCCCAGCGCCTTGTAAGCCGCGGCGTAGACTTCAGCGGTCGGCAAACCGCCCAGATAGCTGAAACGATCACCGAGGCGGCGACGGATCGACACCATCAACTCGATATCGCCCAGGCCATCCTTGTAACCAATCAGGTTCGGGCAGCGCTCGGCCAGACGTTCCAGCAAAGGAGCGGTCAGGCGGCAAACGTTGCGGTTGTAAACCACCACGCCGATTTTTACCGATTTGCAGACCGCTTCAACGTGGTCGGCAACGCCGTCCTGGCTGGCTTCGGTCAGATAGTGCGGCAGCAGCAACAGGCCTTTGGCGCCCAAACGTTCGGCTTCCTGAGCGTATTCGATGGCCTGGCGGGTGGCGCCGCCTACGCCGGCAAGAATCGGCACGCTGGTGGAACAAGTGTCGACGGCAGTCTTGATGATTTCCGAATATTCGCTGGCCGCCAGAGAGAAGAACTCACCGGTGCCGCCCGCGGCGAACAATGCCGAGGCGCCGTATGGGGCCAGCCATTCGAGACGCTTGATGTAGCCCGCGCGATGGAAATCGCCCTGAGCATTGAAGTCGGTGACCGGGAACGACAGCAGGCCGGAAGAGAGGATGGACTTCAGTTCTTGTGGATTCATTATTCGAACACCCTGGGTAGCAACGTTGTGTGAGAAAACCGTTCAGCCTTCGCCGAAGTTGTAGGTCATCGTACAACTTAAAATACAACCGTCAACTGCATTTCATCGTGAGCCGCAAAATCTGCGTCGGAAAAAGTAATCCCTTGACGTAGGAAATTTCTCATCTATGATCCAGATAGCTGTATATACATACAGTTAAATTTGATTCTACCTACGACATATCAAGGAGCTAGAAATGTCAGGTGTACACGCACAATCGAAGGAAAAAACCCGACAGATCATCGCCGATCTGGATGATCTTTTTACCGAGCACGGCATCGCCCTTTCTGGCAATGGCGACATGCTTAAACTCACCGCCGGCAGCCATCACGGCCTCAAGCAGCGGCGCCAGGGCCCGCTGCCGACACCAACAGAAAATACGCTGAAAGGCGCGCCCCAGCTGAGGTTTGAAGGTGCAGAACATACCGCGATCGGCGACAGCACCCTGCTGCGTTTCGTCAAGGATGCGCCTGCCATACCGGCCTCTCAGGTGGAGTTGCACCTGCCCAATGGCCTGGCATTGACCTATGGCCAAGTGATTGCGCTGGGAGGTGATTTCTATGGAATTCCCGACCAACCAATCTGCGAAGGCGCAACAGCGGCGGACCGGATCCAGCGCTTTACCAACGCCTTCAATTCCCTGGCGGTATTGCCGGCCTCAAACGCCGAGGCGAAGTTGATCCTCGGTGTCATGCAGAAAGAAATCGCCGCCATCCAGCAAGCGATCAGGGACGGTAAAGAGCCTCATGAGGCTTATGATGCCTTGGGTGATACGTTGTCAGAAGAGTGGAACAAGATCACCGGCGGCGGCAGTTTCGTCTCGGCGCTGTTCCCGTTGGGGCGCTATTTGAAACTGGCCGCCAACAATGCTGACCACTTTGCTGAATGGGCGCTGCTGGCTTACATCGCCGGGCACACGGCAGCGCTGCAACAAGCGGTGCTGGCCCACAACAGCGGCGATGAAAAGCAGCTGGAGCTGGCCTATGCGATGAACGCTTTTGCCGATCACTCCTTGACCGACCTGTATTCCGCCGGTCACCTGCGCGTCCCGCGCAAACAGTTGGCGGCGGTGGTCACGCCCAGCGATCTCGGCTCATTGATTACCCGCTTCATGCACGATGAAGACAGCAAGTTCGGCCTCAACGTGAGCAATGGCAACGGCGATCGCTGGCACGCCTACGGCGACAAGCGCTACTTCGACACCATCGACAGCGCCAATCGCGCCCAGGTCAATCAAGCGGTTCAGGTGTCTGCGGATGAAGTGTTTGCGGCGTACCTCAGCGGCACTGCTCCATCGGCCGGCAGTTTTGCTGCGTTGAAAAGACTGCCCGACCTGCAAGCGGTTCTGAACCCGGCCGGCAATTTCTCGCCACTGTTCAAGGTCGAGGGCGACAAGGTATTGCGGCGCAAGGACGTCAACAATTTGAACGACACCGCCACCGTGGACGACTGGTGGGGCTGGAGCACGTATCTGCTGCTCAAGGATTACCAACCAACTGGCGTGCTGAATTCAGCGGCCAATGCCTGATAAGGAAATCACTGATGACTATCAAACTGAAACTGGAACTGGCTTCTGGCCAATCGCTCAAAGGCGCGCCGCTGGAGTTGCTGTCCAAAGGCTTGCCGATCGCCCGGGCACTTGTAGATGAGCGCGGGCATGCGGTTTTCGATGCCAAACCTGGGGCTGCCGGGTTGGCGGTGAGGGTGGACCGGGGAATTTTGGAGACAATCTGAAAGATTAATTGACGGCGACTGACCCCATCGCGGGCAAGCCCGGCTCCCACAGGTTTCTGTGTGCGCTCACACTGTTGTGATCGACACAAAAACCTGTGGGAGCCGGGCTTGCCCGCGATGGCGTTCTTTCTGGTGACGCTCAGCCCCGCTGCGCCTGCGCCTCTTCATGGGCCTGGCGCAACCGCTCGCGGCTATTCGTCAAATGCAACCGCATCGCCGCCCGCGCCGCATCCGAATCCTGACGCGCGATCGCATCGTAAATCTCTTCATGCTCACGACTCAGGCGACTCATGTAGTGCTGCTGGTCGTCGTGGGCCAGGCGCGCGGAGTTCAGGCGTGTGCGCGGAATGATGCTGGTGCCCAAGTGGGTCATGATGTCGGTGAAGTAGCGGTTGCCGGTGGCCAGGGCAATCTGCAGGTGGAACTGGAAATCGGACGCCACGGCATCGCTGGCGTGGGAAACGCTTTCATTGAGCGCGTCCAGCGCCGCCCGCATCAACGCCAACTGCTCAGGAGTGCGACGTTGCGCGGCAAGGCCGGCGGATTCCACTTCCAGGCTGATGCGCAACTCCAGAATTGCCAGCACATCGCGCAAGGTCACCACGGTGGCCGGGTCGATCCGGAAACCGCTCGGGCTCGGCGTATCGAGCACGAAGGTGCCGATGCCGTGACGGGTTTCGACCTGGCCTGCGGCCTGCAAACGTGAAATCGCTTCGCGCACCACGGTGCGACTGACGCCATGGGCATCCATGATCGCCGACTCGGTGGGCAACTTGTCGCCACGCTTGAGGTGACCGTCGCGGATCTGCTCGGACAGCACCGTCACCAGTTCCTGAGCGAGGCTGCGGCGCTTGCGAGGGAGGCGAGGTGCGTCGATCGGGTTTTCCATGGTGAACGTCTGTCTCGAAAATTCGGCTGAAGC
The DNA here is from genome assembly GCF_014192635.1 of Pseudomonas sp. Tn43. Lineage (NCBI taxonomy): Bacteria > Pseudomonadati > Pseudomonadota > Gammaproteobacteria > Pseudomonadales > Pseudomonadaceae > Pseudomonas > Pseudomonas sp. Tn43. The sequence goes on along the minus strand of NZ_JACHYG010000009.1, from coordinate 105,368 downwards.
CGCATCATAGCGCATGCGAGTTGTACGATCACCACCACACCCGTAGGAGCGAGGCTTGCCCGCGAAGAACAATAACGTGGTCCTCAATCGGAAACCGCGTGAAGGCCTTCGCGGGCAAGCCTCGCTCCTACAGAGGGTGTGGTGTTCAGGCGGTCACGGTCTGGTCCACCAGATGCCCATTCTCGATCCGCACATGCCGTGGGTGGAAACGTTTCAGGCTGCTGCGATGGCCGACGCTGACAATGCTCAGCCCAGGCAATTCATCGATCAACGCCTGATACAGCGACGCCTCATCCTCTTCATCCATCGCCGACGTCGCCTCATCCATGTACAACCATTGCGGCGCGTACAGCAGCGCACGGGCAAAGGCCAGTCGTTGCTGCTCACCCGGTGAAAGCATGCGCTGCCAGTGATTGGCTTCATCCAGACGCCCAATCAAGTGTGGCAAGCGGCAGGTTTCCAGGACGTGGACGTAACGCTCATGCAGGTAGGTGTCGCCCGGCTGTGGATAACTCAGCACCTCGCGCAGGGTGCCAATCGGCAGATAAGGTTTTTGCGGCAGGAACAGATACCGTCCTGTCGGCAGACGGATGCTGCCATGGCCAGCCGGCCAAAGGTGCCCCATCGCCCGCAGCAACGTTGATTTGCCGCTGCCGGAACGACCGCTGAGCATGACACGCTCGCCCTCCTCCACCGTCATATCGGCGTTGGTCAGCAGGTGACGACCGTCAGCGAGGTCGAGGCCAAGGTTTTGTACTTTCAAGGCCGTGCCCTGGTTTTGCACGTCGATGGCCGGTGCGCGCTCTTCATTGTCGGTCATGGCCTGACGGAAACTCAGCAGGCGATCACAGGTCGCACGCCACTCGGCGAGGTCCTGGTACGCACTGATGAACCAGCTGAAGTTCTCCTGGACGTTGCCGAACGCGGAGTTGATTTGCATCAGTTCACCGAGTTCGATCTTGCCGGCGAAGTAACGCGGCGCCGCGACCATGAACGGGAAGATAATTGCGATCTGGGCATAACCGGAGGTGAAGAAGGTCAGGCGCTTGGACACCTTCATGATGTCCCAGAAGTTGTGCCAGACCAGCCCGAAACGGCTGCTCAAGCGACGATTCTCGTTGGGCTCGCCGTTGTACAGCGCAATGCTTTCGGCATTCTCGCGAACCCGCACCATGGAGAAACGCAAGTCGGCTTCGAAACGTTGCTGGTTGTTGTTAAGACCGATCAAGCGACGACCGATCACATGGGTCAGCCAGCTGCCGACGGCGGCATAAACCAGTGCGCACCAGAACATGTAGCCGGGGATCGTGAAGCCAAGCACTTCGATACTGCCCGATACGCCCCACAAAATGATCGAGAACGACACCAGGCTGACGATGTTACGGATCAGACCAAGGCCCAGGCCCAAGGTATTGGTAGTGAACTTGTTGAGGTCTTCGGAAATCCGCTGGTCCGGGTTATCGGTGTAACCGCCCTGCTCCAGCTGGTAGTAGTTCTTGTTGGCGAGCCAACGGGTAAAGTGCTTCTCGGTGAGCCAGGCCCGCCAGCGAATGGTCAGCATCTGAGTCAGATACAGCCGGTATACAGCGCCGAGAATCGCCACGGCAGCGATGCCGCAAAAATACAGAATCAACTGCCAGAACGCCGCGTCATCCTTCCTCTGCAGGGCGTTATAGAAATCCTTGTACCAACTGTTGATCCACACCGAAATCGCCACGCTGAACAATGACAGCGCGATCACCGCGATCAGCAATGTCCAGGCCTTGCCCTTCTCTTCGCTGTGCCAGTAAGGCGTGGTCATCGCCCAGACTTTGCGAAAAAACTGCCCGCGCACAGCATCGTTGACCGCGGAATATTCAGCGTTCTGATTCATGGAAAAGGCTCGATAAAGAAAAGAACACACACGAACCGATCATAAAGGATCGGTTCGTGTTATCGCGAGGGCTGGCGATAATCGTTCAGCGTCCGTTCAGCGACGGACCGGGCGCTTCTGCAGTTTGCGCTGCAACGTGCGGCGGTGCATGCCCAGGGCGCGGGCGGTAGCGGAGATGTTGCCTTCGTGCTCGGTCAATACGCGCTGGATGTGCTCCCACTGGAGACGGTCCACGGACATCGGGTTTTCCGGCACCAGCGTGTCGAGGTCGGCGTGCTCGGAGAGCAACGCGGCCAGCACGTCATCGGCGTCCGCCGGTTTGCACAAATAATTGCAGGCGCCACGCTTGATTGCCTCGACAGCGGTGGCAATGCTCGAATAACCGGTAAGGATCACCACGCGCATTTCCGGATCGAGCTCAAGCAATTTGGGCAGCAATACCAGGCCCGAATCGCCGTCCATCTTCAGATCCAGCGCGGCGTAATCCGGAATGTCAGCCTGGGCGATGGTCAGGCCTTCTTCGGCGGAACCTGCTGTGCTGACGCGAAACCCGCGGCGGGCCATGGCGCGGGCCATCACGCGGGTGAAGGTTGCGTCGTCGTCTACCAGCAGCAAATGCGGCAGTTCTTCGCCTTCGACTTGGATCTCGTCACTCATGTTCGTCTCCTCGGGCGACACGGGGCAGGCGCAGCTCGGTAAGCGTGCCACCTTCCTCATGACTGTAGAGTTTCACTGAGCCGCCGGCGCGTGTCACGCTGGCCTTGCTCAAAAACAGGCCCAGGCCGAAACCTTTGCCCTTGGTGGTAAAAAACGGTTTGCCAATTTGCTCGGCAATGGCCAATGGCACACCGGCGCCATGGTCGCGAATGCTGATGGTCACGTCCTCGGCATTCCAGTCCAGGGTCACTTGCAAGCCTTCGGGGCAAGCGTCGGCGGCATTGTTCAGCAAATTCAGCAGGGCCTGGGTCAGGTCCGGTGGTGGCGCCATGCGCGGCACGGTCCCCTGGCCCAGGCGCTGGAAGCGGTAACTGGCTTCCGGGCGCATCAAGTGCCAGCGGTTCAGGGCTTCGTCGAGCCAGTCGGTGACGTCTTGCATCTCCACCGCCAGGCGACGATTGGCTTCCGCCGCCCGGACTAACTGCTGCAAGGTTTCTTTGCAGAGTTTGACTTGATCCTGCAACACGCTCAAATCCTCCTGCAACAGCGGGTCGGGATGGTCCTGGCGCATTTCCTTGAGTAGCACGCTCATGGTCGCCAGCGGTGTGCCCAGTTCATGGGCCGCACCGGCAGCCTGGGTGGCGACGGCCAGCAATTGCTGATCGCGCAGGCCTTCTTCGCGACGTATGGCACGCAATTCTTCCTGACGACGCAGCTCCTCGGCCATGCGGGCGGCGAAGAATGTGATCACCGCCGCTGCCAGGGCGAAGCTCAGCCACATGCCGTAGATCTGCAGGTTTTCCCTGGCGATCGGGAACGTTTCCAACGGGTAGAACTGCGCCAGCAGCAACGTGTAAAGCGTCAGGGCGATACCCGACAAAATCACCGAATAGCGCCACGGCAGCGTCACGGCGGCGATGGTCAACGGCACCAGGTAATAAGAAACGAACGGATTGGTCGAACCGCCGGAGAAATACAGCAAGGCACTGTGGATAAACAGGTCACAGGCCAGTTGCAAGGCGTATTCGAGCTCAGTCACCGGCCACGAGGTGCGTAGACGAACCGCCGTGAACGCGCACAGCAACATCGAGCAACCCAGGGTCATTGCCAGTTGTACCCATGGCAACGGCAACAAGTCGAACCAGTAGGCCAGCCCCACAGAGCCGGCCTGAGCGGCCAGCACCAAGGTGCGGATGAACGTGAGCCGCCAGAGGTTCTGGCGAGTGGCGGAAGTAATTTGAACGGGGGCGAGCATGAGCTCTCCTGATGAGCGCTCCAGGCGGATCGCACGGAGTATAACCAAGCCGCGGGCCTGAGAGGCAAAAGTGCGGCAAACGACCACATGGCAGAAAGCACTGCTGCGTCCATAAGGACGCCTTCGCGGGCAAGCCACGCTCCCACATTGGAATGCGTTCCCTGTGGGAGCGTGGCTTGCCCGCGATTGGCTGCGAAGCAGCCACCTGCTGATTATCTGTATAGAAGTTGTAACTGTGCGAACCGGACCATTGAAGCTAGAGTCTGATGGTTTCACGCAGGTTCGGACCTTAACCCCTGCGCACTCCAAGGAGCTTTTCATGCACACATTGCGCCGCAGCGCCGCCCTTCTTGCCTTAAGCGTAGGCACCGTCGCCAGCCTTCCGGCCCTGGCCGTCGACGAGCTGCATTACAACCAGATCTCTCTGCGCGCCGAAGTCAGCCAAGAAGTGGCCCGCGACCTGATGATCGTGACCCTCTACACCGAAGAGCAAAACAGCGACCCGGCCAAACTCGCCGCCGACGTCAGCACCACCATGAACAAGGCACTGGCCCAGGCTAAAGAAGTCAAAGACATCACCCTGCGTCAGGGCAGCCGCAACAGCTACCCAATCTACGACACCAAAGGCCAGAAAATCACCGGCTGGCGCGAACGCGCCGAACTGCGCCTGGAAAGCTCGGACTTCGCTGCCCTCTCCAAACTTACCGGCGAACTGCTCACCGACCTGAAAATGGGCGGCATGGACTTCGCCATCGCGACGCCAACCCGCAAAGCCAGCGAAGACGCCCTGCTCAAAGAAGCCGTGACCGCCTTCAAGTCCCGCGCCCAACTGGCCACCGATGCCCTGGGCGGCAAGAGCTACAAAATCGTCAACCTGAACCTCAACAGCAACGGTTATCCACAGCCGTACATGCGCGGGCCGATGATGATGAAAGCCGCCGCCATGGATTCAGCGCCCGTGACGCCCGAGGTTGAAGCGGGTACTAGCCAGGTCAGCATGACGGCGGATGGGGCGATTGAAGTGTTGATGCAGTGATTGGATAAGTCGGTACAAAAAACGGCGATCACCGAAGTGATCGCCTTTTTTTTATTTTTCGCGAACTATCTGCCGCCATCGCGAGCAGGCTCCCACCTTAGATCTGTGTCGTAGATAAAATCCATATACCCCTCAATCCCTGTGGGAGCGAGCCTGCTCGCGATGAACGATAACGCGGTCTACGCCAGATCGACGTTATCCAACGCCCGGTTCACCGCCAACTCCGCGAGCATGATGACCTGTTGGATTGAGCCCTGAGAGTCACCAAGGTGATGACCAGGTTCCGCGCCAAGGGGGGAAATGTTCCAGCCTCTGAGCACGGAAGTGACCGTCTTCAAGACTCAATCCGTTCGGCCTCACACCTTCGATGAGTGGGTATAAATAAGTAACACCAGGCGCCAACCGGGTGCGCCAGATGGGCCGATTGCCCTGTGTCGGTGCGCGATTTGCACCGTAAAAAACCTGCGCAAACGGTCAAATGCGTCAGTATTTATACATATGCGACATTAAGGTACGTTCGTTCCACTGTTTAAGGTTTGGAGCCATTCAGGATCTTGCATTGGGTATGGCCCCTGCATAAGTATCCGCAGGTCGACTCACGAGGTCGTCCTCTAATTCCAAAAATGACAACAAATCATGAGGCCACCATGCTTAAACACGCGGTCATTCCGTTTTTAGTCGGCGCAAGCTTGTTAGCCAGCGCACCATTCGCCTTCGCGGCGACTAACCTGGTGTTTTGCTCCGAAGGGAGCCCGGCCGGTTTCGATCCTGGTCAGTACACCACCGGAACCGACTTCGACGCCTCTGCCGAGACCATGTTCAACCGCCTGACCCAGTTCGAGCGCGGCGGCACCGCCGTTGTTCCTGGCCTGGCGACCCAGTGGGACATTTCCGATGACGGCCTGACTTACACCTTCCACCTGCGTGAAGGCGTCAAGTTCCACACCACCCCGTACTTCAAGCCAACTCGTGAGTTCAACGCCGACGACGTGCTGTTCACCTTTAATCGCATGATTAACAAGGATGATCCGTTCCGTAAGGTCTATCCGACTGAATTCCCGTACTTCACCGACATGGGGATGGATACCAACATCACCAAGATCGATAAAGTCGACGACCATACGGTCAAGTTCACTCTCAAAGAAGTGGATGCCGCGTTCATCCAGAACATGGCCATGAGTTTCGCCTCGATCCATTCCGCCGAGTACGCTGCCCAGCTGCTCAAGGAAGGCAAAGCCGCCGACATCAACCAGAAGCCGGTCGGTACTGGCCCGTTCGTGTTCAAGAGCTACCAGAAAGACTCCAACATCCGCTATACCGGCAACAAGGACTACTGGAAGCCTGACGACGTGAAGATCGACAACCTGATCTTCGCCATCACCACCGACCCGTCGGTACGCATCCAGAAGCTGAAAAAGAACGAGTGTCAGATCACCCTGTTTCCTCGTCCGGCCGATCTGAAGGCGCTCAAGGAAGACAAAACCCTGAAGGTGCCGGACCAGGCCGGTTTCAACCTGGGTTACATCGCCTACAACGTGATGGACAAGATCAAGGGCAGCGATCAGCCAAACCCGATGGCGCAGCTGAAAGTGCGTCAGGCACTGGACATGGCCGTCAACAAGCAGCAGATCATCGATTCGGTTTACCAGGGTGCTGGCCAGCTGGCCGTCAACGCCATGCCACCGACCCAATGGTCTTATGACACCACCATCAAGGACACGCCGTACAACCCTGAGAAAGCCAAGGAGCTGCTCAAGGAAGCCGGCATCAAGGAAGGCACCGAGATCAACCTGTGGGCCATGCCGGTGCAACGTCCCTATAACCCCAACGCCAAGCTGATGGCCGAAATGCTCCAGTCCGATTGGGCCAAGGTCGGTATCAAGGCCAAGATCGTCACCTACGAATGGGGCGAGTACATCAAGCGCTCCAAAGGCGGCGAAAACGGCGCGATGCTGATTGGCTGGAGCGGCGACAACGGTGACCCGGACAACTGGCTGAACGTGCTGTTCGGCTGCGACTCGTTGCAGGGCAACAACTTCTCCAAATGGTGCGACAAGACGTTCGACGGCATCGTCAAAGAAGCCAAGCGTACGACCGATCAGGCCAAGCGCACCGAACTGTACAAGCAGGCTCAACACGTCCTCAAAGACGCCGTTCCAATGACACCTATCGCTCACTCAACGGTGTTCCAACCCATGCGCAACAACGTGCAGGATTTCAAGATCAGCCCGTTTGGCTTGAACTCCTTCTACGGCGTCAGCGTCAGCAAATAAGAAAAGCAGCGGCGACGTCTTCAGCGGCGCCGCTGTTTTTTTTCTGCCGATAAGTAGGAATTTGCCTACATCCAAATCCGCTGTCTTGTACAGCCAGGATTAGGACGCGTTGACAATTCCTACGAGTTTTTAGGACTCAGCGCAATTTACTGCCAGACCCACGGCCCCTACCGTCGGGATCTGACCAGCAATTGCGTGGCTATCGGTTTGCTGCCCGTATTGGTTTGAGCTCAATGCGCCACAACATCCCCCGACGGGGTCGCGGCGCATTGAATAAACACTACAAAAAGAGGGAGCGTCATGCGCCATACCTTGGTTTTATCCGCATTGCTGGGCACCGGCCTGCTGGCCGTCACTTCCATCGGCCAGGCCGCCAATAACAGCCTGGTGTTTTGCTCCGAAGGCAGCCCCGCCGGTTTCGACACCGCGCAGTACACTACGGCGACCGATAACGACGCCGCGGAACCGCTGTACAACCGATTGGCAGAATTTGAAAAAGGCGCCACCAACGTCGTACCAGGCCTGGCAACGAGCTGGGACGTTTCCGAGGACGGCCTCAAATACACTTTTCACCTGCGTGAAGGGGTGAAATTTCATACCACCAAATATTTCACGCCGACCCGCGATTTCAACGCCGATGACGTGCTGTTTACCTTCAATCGCATGCTCGATCCGCAACAACCCTTCCGAAAGGCTTACCCGACTGAGTTCCCGTACTTCAACGGGATGAGCCTGAACAAGAACATCGCCAAGGTCGAGAAGACCGGACCATTGACCGTGGTAATGACGCTCAACAGCGTCGACGCCGCGTTCATCCAGAACATCGCCATGAGCTTCGCCGCGATCCTGTCCGCCGAATACGCCGATCAATTGCTGGCCTCCGGCAAGCCGAGCGACATCAACCAGAAGCCGATCGGCACGGGCCCGTTCGTGTTCAAGAGCTATCAGAAAGATTCCAGCATCCGTTACAGCGGCAACAAGCAGTACTGGGACCCGAGCCGGGTCAAGCTCGAGAACCTGATTTTCGCCATCAATACCGACGCCTCGGTGCGCGTGCAGAAGCTCAGGGCCAACGAATGCCAGATCACGCTTCATCCACGCCCCGCCGACGTGACCGCGCTGAAAAACGATCCGAAACTGCAATTGATCGAAAAGCCTGGCTTCAACCTGGGTTACATCGCCTATAACGTGCGGCACAAACCGTTCGATCAGCTCCAAGTGCGCCAGGCGCTGGACATGGCGGTGAACAAGCAAGGCATTCTCAACGCGGTCTATCAAGGCGCCGGTCAACTGGCAATGAACGCCATGCCACCGACTCAATGGTCCTACGACGAGACGATTAAAGACGCCGCTTACAACCCGGAAAAGGCCAAGGAATTGCTCAAGGCCGCCGGTGTCAAGGAAGGCACTGAAATCACCCTCTGGGCCATGCCGGTGCAACGTCCCTATAACCCCAACGCCAAGTTGATGGCCGAAATGCTCCAGGCGGATTGGGCGAAGATCGGCCTCAAGGTCAATATCGTCAGCTACGAATGGGGCGAGTACATCAAGCGCACCAAGAACGGCGAGCACGACATCAGCCTCATCGGCTGGACCGGTGACAATGGCGATCCGGACAACTGGCTCGGCACGCTGTACAGCTGCGATGCCATTGGCGGCAACAACTATTCCATGTGGTGTGATCCGGCTTACGACAAGCTGATCAAGCAGGCCAAGGTCGTCACCGACCGCGACCAGCGCACCGTGCTCTACAAACAGGCTCAGCAATTGCTCAAGCAGCAAGTGCCGATCACGCCTGTCGCTCACTCGACGGTCAACCAGCCGTTGAGCGCCAACGTCGAAGGATTCAAGGTGAGTCCTTTCGGTCGCAACGTGTTCTCGGGCGTCAGCATCGACCAATAACCAATTAGCCAGAACGCTGGGGGCGGCTTGCGCCCTCACGCAAGCGTATTGCCGTAATTCGCCAATCCGGCCTATAGCAAACGTTTGCAATGCCTGAATGTGTTCTAAACAAATAGCCGGATCACCAAAAAAAGACCGGCATAAAAAAAGAAAACAAGGAGCTTCACCCATGAAACTGAGCAGCACTGCGTTATTGGCCTTGGCCATCAGCAGCGTGACCGCCACGGCGTACGCAGAATCCCAGAGCCAGGCGTTCACGCCGGTTACCGTTAAAGAGAAAAGTGCCCAGAGTGAAGCCAAAGGTTTTGTCGAAGGCCAATCGATCACCGGCAGCACGCGTAACTGGTACGCCAATGAACAACTGAAGCGCGGCGCCACGTTCAGCTATAAGAAGCACGGTGTATCGACCCCGACTGATCGTCGTATCAACTGGGTTCAGGGCACTATCCTCAAGTACAACTCCGGGTTCACCGAAGGCACCGTAGGTTTCAGCACCGAAGTGGCGGCCTACAACGCTATTGCTCTGGATCGTGATCGCAAGGATCTGGCGTCCAATAACGGTGGCGCACCGGGTACTCGTTCTGGCGCGGGCAACAACCGCACCCTGACCGAAGAAGGTGGCGACGCCGTCGGCCAGTGGAGCAAGCTAGGCCTGGCCAACGTCAAGGCCCGCGTATCCAACACCACCCTTACTGCCGGCCGCCAGAATTTCAGCAGCCCGATGGTCGATGTCATCGGTAACCGTGCGCTGCCTTCAAGCTTCCAGGGTGTGAGCCTGCACAGCGAAGAGCTGGAAAACCTGAGCTTCGACATCGGCACGTTCGATCGCAATTCGCCACGAACCGAACAAAGCCAGCGCAAGTTCCGCACCGAATACGCCAACGGCATCGTTGAAACCGATCACGTCCACACGGCCGGTATCACTTACACGCCATTCGCCAGCCTGACCACCAGTGTGTGGGGCACCCAGGCTGAAGACCTGTGGAACCAGTACTACTTCGGCGCCACTCATGTGTTGGGCGACAGCTCGATCCTGAGCCTGACCACTGGCCTGAACTACTACAAAACCCAGGAAGAAGGCAAAGCCCTTATCGGCAAGATCGATAACGACACCTATTCCCTGTCGCTCGGCCTGACCCACCAGGCTCACAGCCTGACCTTCTCCTATCAGGAAATTAACGGTAACGAGTACTTCGATTACCTGCACGAAACCAACGGCATCTACCTGGCCAACTCCCTGCTGTCGGACTTCAACGGCCCGAACGAGAAGTCCTTCCAGGTTGCCTACGGTTTGAACATGGCTGAATACGGCGTTCCTGGCCTGAAGTTCAACATTTACCAGGCTCGCGGCTGGGGCATCGATGGCACTCACTACACCGGCAACGAAGGCGTAGCAGGCAAGGGTTACGACGGTATCCAGTCCCAGGACGGCGAACACCACTACGAATACGGCATCGGTGCTTCGTACGCCGTGCAGAGCGGCCCACTCAAGGCCACCGCTATCCGCGCCACCTACACCGCTCACCGCGCCAGCGAAAACCAGGCGGATGGCAGCATCAATGAGTTCCGTCTGGTGACCACCATCCCGTTCAACATTTTGTAAAACCCATGCCGGCGGCTGACTCATGATGAGTCGGCCGTCTGGTTTTTCTGTTCAACCGATTGCAGAGGGCTCTAGATGAAAATGCTTCCCCTACGAGCGGCCATCGCTGCCGCGTTGCTGAGTGTCGCCGTCGGCGCCTCGGCCAAACCCTTGGTGGTCTGTACCGAAGCCAGTCCGGAAGGCTTCGACATGGTCCAGTACACAACTGCAGTCACAGGCGATGCGGTGTCCGAAACCATCTTCAACCGTCTGGTGGGCTTCAAGCCCGGTACCACCGAAGTGGTTCCGGCACTGGCCGAGTCGTGGGACATCAGCGATGACGGCCTGACCTATACGTTCCATCTGCGCAAAGGCGTCCAGTTTCACACCACCGATTACTTCAAGCCGACCCGCGACATGAACGCCGACGATGTGGTCTGGAGCTTCCAGCGTCAGCTGGACCCGAATCACCCATGGCACAAACTGTCGAGCGTGGGCTTCCCGTACTTTGAAAGCATGGGCTTCAAAGAACTGCTCAAAAGCGTCGAGAAAGTCGACGACAACACGGTGAAATTCACCCTGACCCGCCGTGAAGCGCCGTTCCTGGCCGACATTGCCATGGCCTTTTCCTCGATCTACTCCGCTGAGTATGCCGACCAGTTGCTCAAAGCCAACAAAACCGGCGACCTGAACAGCAAGCCGATTGGCACCGGCCCGTTCGTTTTCCAGCGCTACGCCAAGGACGCTCAAGTCCGCTTCAAGGCCAACCCGGATTATTTCCTCGGCAAGCCACCGGCCGATGCGCTGATCCTGGCCATCGCCACCGACAACAACGTGCGCCTGCAAAAGCTCAAGGCCAACGAATGCCAGATCGCGCTGTATCCGAAACCGGATGACATCCCGAGCATCAAGAAAGACACCAACCTGAAGGTTGACGAGCTGAACGCGATGACCGTGTCCTATGTCGCCATGAACACCGCCCGCCCGTACATGAGCGACGTGCGCGTGCGTAAAGCCATCGACATTGCCTTCGACAAGGCGGCATACGTCAACGCGTTGTTCGGCAAGGGCAATGCGACCGTGGCGGTCAACCCGTACCCGGACACCCTGCTCGGCTACAACCACCAACTGACCAACCCGCCGCGTGATCTGGACAAGGCTCGCGCCCTGCTCAAGGACGCCGGCGTACCGGAAGGCACCACCTTTACCCTGTTCACCCGCAACGGCGGCGGCCCGACCAACCCGAACCCGATGCTCGGCGCACAGATGATGCAGGCCGACCTGGCCAAGGTCGGGATCAAGATCGATATTCGTGTCATGGAATGGGGCGAAATGCTTAAACGCGCGAAAAACGGCGAGCACGACATGGTGTCCGCCGGCTGGGCTGGCGACAACGGCGACCCGGATAATTTCCTGACGCCTATGCTCAGTTGCGAAGCCGCCAGGAACGGCGAAAACTACGCTCGCTGGTGCAATGAAAAGTTCCAGGCGCTGATCGACGAAGCACGGGCTAAAGTGAACCCGGGCGAACGCACGGCGCTCTACGAACAAGCCCAGGCCATTTTCAATCAGGACCAGCCATGGATCAGCATGGCGCACACCCGCGTGTTCACGGCCATGCGCACCAACGTAGAGGGCTATCACATTAGTCCCCTCACCACTAATAACTTCGCCACCACCCAGGTGAAGTAGATAAAAACGCCCGGCATCGCTGACCCCAGCGCTGCCGGGCATGCCTAACCGGCTGATGAGGTACCACACAAGATGTTTAGTTTTATTGCCCGCCGATTGGGGTTATTGATCCCCACGTTCTTCGGCATCACCTTGCTGACTTTCGCGTTGATTCGCATGATTCCAGGCGACCCCGTGGAAGTGATGATGGGCGAACGCCGGGTCGACCCCGAAATGCATGCTCAGGCAATGGAACGCCTGGGTCTGAACAAACCCCTGTATGCCCAATACCTGGATTACATCGGCAAATTGGCCCACGGCGATCTCGGCGAATCCCTGCGTACCCGTGAAAGCGTCTGGACCGAGTTCAGCTCTCTATTCCCCGCGACCCTGGAACTGTCCATGGCCGCCCTGTTGTTCGCCGGCATCCTGGGCCTTCTGGCCGGGGTGATTGCGGCACTCAAGCGAGGATCCCTGTTCGACCACGGGGTGATGGGTATCTCCCTGGCGGGCTACTCGATGCCGATCTTCTGGTGGGGCCTGATTCTGATCATGTTCTTCTCGGTAAGCCTGGGCTGGACCCCCGTGTCCGGGCGGATCGACCTGCTCTACGACATCGAGCCGCGCACCGGTTTCATGCTGATCGATACGTTGCTGGCCGATGACGTCGGGGCGTTCTTCGATGCCCTGCATCACCTGATCCTGCCGGCCATCGTGCTCGGCACCATCCCGCTGGCGGTGATCGCGCGAATGACCCGTTCGTCGATGCTGGAAGTGCTGCGTGAAGACTACATCCGTACCGCCCGCGCCAAAGGCCTGTCGCCATCGCGGGTGGTGTTCGTTCACGGCCTGCGTAACGCACTGATTCCGGTACTGACCGTGGTCGGCCTGCAAGTCGGCACACTGCTGGCCGGTGCGGTCCTGACCGAAACCATTTTCTCCTGGCCCGGCATCGGCAAATGGCTGATCGAAGCCATTGGCGCACGGGACTATCCCGTGGTGCAGAACGGCATCCTGTTAATCGCCTGCCTGGTGATTCTGGTCAATTTCGTGGTGGACATCCTCTACGGCTTTGCCAACCCACGCATCCGTCATCAGCGCTGAGATCAAGACCATGACCACTCTCATTACACCGGTAGCAGTCGATCAAAGCCTGCTGTATCCGTCCCCGTATAAAGAATTCTGGCACGCGTTCTCCAGGAACAAAGGCGCCGTCGCCGGCCTGATGTTCATGCTGCTGGTGATCTTCTGCGCGATCTTCGCGCCATGGGTTGCACCGCATGACCCAAGCGAGCAATACCGCGACTTCCTGCTGACCCCGCCGTCCTGGCTGGAAGGCGGGCAGATCCAGTTCCTGCTCGGCACCGATGAACTGGGTCGCGACCTGCTGTCGCGGCTGATCAACGGTTCGCGCCTGTCCTTGCTGATCGGCTTGTCGTCGGTGGTGATGTCGCTGATTCCGGGCATCCTTTTGGGTCTGTTCGCCGGGTTCTTTCCGCGCGTGCTCGGCCCGACCATCATGCGTCTGATGGACATCATGCTGGCCCTGCCGTCCCTGCTGCTGGCCGTGGCGATTGTCGCCATCCTCGGCCCTGGCCTGATCAACACCATTATCGCCATCGCCGTGGTTTCGTTGCCGTCTTATGTTCGTCTGACCCGCGCCGCGGTGATGGGCGAATTGAACCGCGACTACGTGACCGCCGCGCGCCTGGCCGGTGCCGGTCTGCCACGTCTGATGTTCGTCACCGTGCTGCCCAACTGCATGGCGCCGCTGATCGTTCAGGCCACCTTGAGTTTCTCCTCGGCGATTCTCGACGCCGCGGCACTGGGCTTCCTCGGCCTTGGCGTACAACCGCCAACCCCTGAGTGGGGCACCATGCTGGCTTCGGCTCGTGACTACATCGAACGTGCCTGGTGGGTGGTGAGCTTGCCGGGTTTGACCATTTTGCTCAGCGTGCTGGCAATCAACTTGATGGGCGACGGCCTGCGCGATGCGCTGGACCCGAAACTCAAGAACGCCGCCTGAGGAGATTCAAATGTCACTGTTAGAAATCAAGAATCTCAACGTTCGCTTCGGCGACGCCAACGCCGTTCCGGTGGTCGACGGTCTCGACATTACCGTGGACAAGGGCGAAGTGCTGGCCATCGTTGGCGAATCGGGTTCCGGCAAGTCCGTGACCATGATGGCGCTGATGGGCCTGATCGAGCATCCGGGGATCGTCACCGCCGACGCCCTGAATTTCGACGGCAAGAACATGCTCAAGCTCAGCAACCGTCAGCGGCGGCAAATCGTCGGCAAAGACCTGGCCATGGTCTTTCAGGATCCGATGACCGCGTTGAACCCGAGCTACACCGTCGGTTTCCAGATCGAAGAAGTGCTGCGCCTGCACCTGAAAATGTCCCGCAAGGACGCCCGCAAACGTGCCATCGAACTGCTGGAAAAAGTGGAAATTCCGGGCGCCGCCAGCCGTATGGACGCCTATCCGCATCAACTCTCCGGCGGCATGAGCCAGCGTGTTGCAATCGCCATGGCGATTGCCGGCGAACCGAAACTGCTGATCGCCGACGAACCGACCACCGCGTTGGACGTAACGATTCAGGCGCAGATCATGGACCTGCTGCTGGCCCTGCAGAAAGAGCAGAACATGGGCCTGGTGCTGATTACCCACGACCTCGCGGTCGTGGCCGAAACGGCCCAGCGCGTGTGCGTGATGTATGCCGGCCAAGCGGTTGAAGTCGGTCAGGTGCCACAACTGTTCGACATTCCGGCGCACCCGTACAGCGAAGCACTGCTCAAGGCGATTCCGGAACACAGCCTGGGCGCCGCGCGCCTGTCGACATTGCCGGGCATCGTTCCCGGTCGTTACGACCGCCCGCAAGGCTGCCTGTTGTCGCCGCGCTGCCCGTACGTGCAGGACAACTGCCGCACCCAGCGTCCGGCCCTTGACCCGAAAAGCAACAGCCTCGCCCGCTGCTTCTACCCGCTGAATCAGGAGGTGGCGTAATGGCCGTCGTACTTACCGCCCGCAACCTGACCCGTCACTACGAAGTGTCCCGTGGCCTGTTCAAGGGGCATGCGACCGTGCGCGCCCTCAACGGTGTGTCGTTCGAACTGGAAGCCGGCAAGACCCTCGCCGTCGTGGGCGAATCGGGTTGCGGCAAATCCACCCTGGCCCGGGCCCTGACGCTGATCGAAGAACCGTCCTCCGGCTCCTTGAAAATCGCCGGGCAGGAAGTCGCCGGCGCCGACAAGGCTCAGCGCAAGCAGCTGCGCAAAGACGTGCAGATGGTGTTCCAGAGCCCGTACGCCTCGCTGAACCCACGACAGAAAGTCGGTGATCAGCTCGCCGAACCGCTGCTGATCAACACCAACCTGAGCGCCTCGGAACGTCGCGAGAAAGTCCAGGCAATGATGAAACAGGTGGGCTTGCGGCCTGAGCATTACCAGCGCTACCCGCACATGTTCTCCGGCGGTCAGCGCCAGCGGATCGCCCTCGCCCGCGCGATGATGCTGCAACCCAAAGTGCTGGTGGCGGATGAACCGACCTCGGCGCTGGACGTGTCGATCCAGGCACAGGTACTGAACCTGTTCATGGATTTGCAGCAAGAGTTCAACACCGCCTACGTGTTCATCTCCCACAACCTGGCGGTGGTGCGCCACGTCGCCGATCACGTGATGGTGATGTACCTCGGCCGTCCGGTGGAAATGGGCCCGAAAGAGGACATCTACACTCGCCCTCTGCACCCCTACACCCAGGCGCTGCTGTCGGCCACGCCGACCATCCACCCGGACCCGGCCAAACCGAAAATCAAGATCGTCGGCGAACTGCCGAACCCGCTGAACCCGCCGTCGGGCTGCGCCTTCCACAAGCGCTGCCCGTACGCGACCGAGCGCTGCACCACAGAAGAACCGCTCCTGCGGCTGGTCGACACCCGTCAGGTGGCTTGTCACTACGCCGAGCAATTTCTCGACGGCGCGGTGTAAAAAAACGCGCCTCGGGTATCGAGGCGCGTTTTTATCGAGTTGACCAGACCCCTCCGCCAGATTGCGCATCAGTCCGGCAGGAGGGGTTTTCTTTTGTCCGTCACTTACGTTTGCGTATCTTCCTCGTCTTCGTCCTCATCGACGTCCGGGTCGTCCTCATCCGATTCGGTCGCGGCGATCATCAGCTCGCTATGCACCCCTTGCCCGTTCAAAGCCTGTTTTTCATGGTTCTCACACTCTGCCCACGCCATCGCCGATGTGCCGAGGGACAGCAGCACCAAAACCTTAAGCAACAACACAATGCGTTGATAAATACTCATAGCCGATTCCATCCTTTTCTTGGGTGACGCGTGGATGCTGAAGGTACTGAGTGAAATCTAGTTCCGATTGACCGGGTTCTCCAGACAGGACACTACCGGGTAGCAGAAATTATCGTTGGCGGGGAGATTGGTTTGGAATAAGGGATATGCTGAACAGCAATTTCAACATCAGTGACGACTTGTGGTGAGGGAACTCGCTCCCTTGCCACAGGTAATTCATGGTCAATAAAAAACCCCGGAGCTTTCACAACGGGGTTTTTGTTTTGTAACTCAGCGCTTAATGATGCTCACGCGTCGCACGGAATTTCACATCCGGCCAGCGCTCTTCCATCAGCGCCAGGTTAACCCGGGTCGGCGCCAGGTAGGTCAGGTGACCACCCCCATCGACCGCAAGGTTTTCCACGGCCTTGACCCGGAACTCCTCGAACTTCTTCTTATCGTCGCAATCAATCCAGCGCGCGGAATAAACAGTGATCGGCTCGTACGAGCACTCGACCTTGTATTCCTCTTTCAAACGGCTGGCGACCACGTCGAACTGCAGCACACCGACGGCACCCAGGATGATGTCGTTGCTGCGCTCGGGGAAGAACACCTGAGTGGCGCCTTCTTCGGCCAGTTGCTGCAAGCCCTGACGCAGTTGCTTGGATTTCAGCGGATCACGCAGACGCACGCGACGGAACAGTTCCGGGGCGAAGTGCGGGATGCCGGTGAAGCCCAGGACTTCGCCTTCGGTGAAGGTGTCGCCGATCTGGATGGTGCCGTGGTTGTGCAAACCGATGATGTCGCCCGCAAAGGCTTCTTCCAGCTGCTCACGTTCGGAGGAGAAGAACGTCAGCGCATCGCCGATCCGTACGTCTTTGCCGGTGCGCACGTGGCGCATTTTCATGCCTTTTTCGTACTTGCCGGAGCAGATCCGCATGAAAGCGATACGGTCGCGGTGTTTCGGGTCCATGTTCGCCTGGATCTTGAACACGAAGCCGCTGAACTTCTCCTCAACCGGCTCCACCGTGCGCTCGTTGGCCACACGGGCCAGCGGTTTCGGCGCCCAGTTGACCACGGCGTCGAGCACGTGATCGACACCGAAGTTGCCCAGTGCGGTACCGAAGAATACCGGCGTCAGTTGGCCGTCGAGGAATTCCTGTTGATTGAATTCGTGGCAGGCGCCCTGCACCAGTTCCAGCTGATCAACGAAGCGATCGTACTCATCGCCCAAGTGCGCACGGGCTTCATCGGAGTCGAGCTTCTCGATGATTTTCACCTCGGTGCGCTCGTGGCCGTGACCGGCGGTGTAGACGATGATGTAGTCGTCGGCGAGGTGATAAACGCCCTTGAAGTCGCGGTAGCAACCGATCGGCCAGGTGATCGGCGCAGCCTTGATTTTCAGGACCGCTTCGATTTCGTCGAGCAGTTCGATCGGGTCGCGGATGTCACGGTCGAGTTTGTTGATGAAGCTGACGATCGGCGTGTCACGCAGACGGCAGACGTCCATCAGGGCGATGGTCCGTGGCTCTACACCCTTACCGCCATCGAGGACCATCAAGGCCGAGTCCACTGCCGTCAAAGTGCGGTAAGTATCTTCGGAGAAGTCTTCGTGCCCCGGGGTGTCGAGCAGGTTGATCATGTGATCGCGATACGGAAACTGCATGACCGACGTGGTAATGGAAATACCCCGTTGTTTTTCCATTTCCATCCAGTCGGAGGTGGCATGGCGGTCGGATTTTCGAGATTTCACCGTGCCCGCAATCGCAATCGCCTTGCCCATCAGCAAGAGCTTCTCGGTGATGGTGGTTTTACCGGCATCGGGGTGGGAAATAATGGCGAAAGTGCGGCGTTTCGCGACTTCGGCGGCCTGTTTGGTCATGGGAAATCGCCTGGCAGGTGATTCAAAAAAGGGCGGCGAGTATAGCGCAAACCGAGCCTGACAGACCACCGTTCGCCCTGTAGCAGCTGCCGAGCCTGTGAGGCTGCGTTCGGCGGCGCAGCCGTCGTAAAACCAGACGCTGCGGTGTATCAGGCAGACCGGGCATGCCGACTCTACGACGGCTGCGCCGCCGAACGCAGCCTCGAAGGCTCGGCAGCTGCTACATGAGGCGCGGGGTGGCTAAATGCTGTTAATTATGGAACCTTTTAAAAGGTGGAGGCGTCCACTCCCCTGTTACGACCCATCGTCAGGGGCTGAAAAATCAGCAAGTTAGCCTGACGGGGCTGCGCTTATGGCTCGATTTCATGCGGTTTCACGAGCATGAAGAGCTGCTTCTCGCGAACGTTGATTTCCCGGCAGCCAGGAATGGCATGCCACTCGGGACTGCGTCCGCCGACTGAAAAAAGGAGTCCGCCTGTGGCTATTCGCTATGGCAAAGGGCTGATAGGAGGTGCGGTTGTCGTCGCCCTTCTGGCCCTGCTGGTCCACTGGATTGGCATCAACACGATCGAACAGTACCGCGACGATTTGTTGTTTTACCTGCAAGCTCATCTGATTCTCGTCCTCGTTTCCATGCTGGCCGCCCTTGTAGTGGGCATACCCGCCGGTATCTTCCTCAGCCGCCCGACCATGGTTGGCCGCGCCGAACGCTTCATGCAGATCTTCAATATCGGCAACACCGTGCCGCCTCTCGCCGTACTGGCCATCGCCCTGGGTATCCTCGGCATCGGCAGCGGCCCTGCGATTTTCGCCTTGTTCCTCGCCTCACTGTTGCCCATTGTGCGCAACACCTACGAAGGGCTGAAAAACGTCCAGGGTTCACTCAAGGAAGCGGCCGTCGGCATCGGCATGACACCGACTCAGGTGCTGTGGCGGGTCGAACTGCCGAACGCCGTGCCGATCATCATTGGCGGCGTGCGCGTGGCACTGGCGATCAACGTCGGTACCGCACCGCTGGCGTTCCTGATTGGCGCCAACAGCTTGGGCAGCCTGATTTTCCCCGGCATCGCCCTGAACAATCAGCCGCAATTGCTGCTCGGCGCGGCCTGCACCGCCCTGCTGGCCTTGCTGCTCGACGGTCTGGTGACAGCCGCCAGCCGACTCTGGCTCGAACGCGGCCTGCGCCCGTCTTAAGCCTCGGCAAAGGAATATTCATGAAGACATTAAGCTTTTTAACAGGCTGCATTCTGCTGTTCGCAGGATTTGCCCAAGCCGCTGAAAAACCCGTGATCCGCATCGGCGCCCGGGTGTTCACTGAACAAACCCTGCTGGCGGAAATCACTTCGCAATACCTGCGCACCAAGGGTTACGACACCCAGGTGACCGGCGGCCTGGGCAGTAACCTGGCCCGTAGCGCCCACGAAAGTGGTCAGCTGGATTTGATGTGGGAATACACCGGCGTGTCGCTGGTGGCTTACAACCACGTCACCGACAAGCTTGATAGCGCTCAGTCCTACGCCCGGGTGAAAGAACTCGACGCAAAAAAAGGCCTGGTCTGGCTCACCCCGTCGAAGTTCAGCAACACCTACGCCCTGGCGCTGCCGGAAAACACCGCCAAGGCTTACCCGCAGATCAACACCATCAGCGAACTGAATGCCGTGTTGCAGGCCGAGGCGAAAAGCCCTCACCTCATCGCCCTGGACACCGAGTTTGCCAACCGCTCCGACGGTCTCGATGGCATGGTAGATCTCTACGGCATGAACCTGACCCGCAACAACATCCGCCAGATGGATGCCGGACTGGTCTACACCGCGCTGCGCAATGGCCAGGTGTTTGCCGGTCTGGTCTACACCACTGACGGTCGCTTGAATGCCTTCAAGCTCAAGTTGCTCGAAGACGACAAGCATTACTTCCCCGACTACACCGCCGCGCCGGTGGTGCGTCAGGTCTACCTCGACGCCCATCCGAAACTCGCCGAAGAACTCAAGCCGCTGGCCGAACTGTTCGACGACGCCACCCTGCGTCAGCTGAATGCGCGGGTCGATGTCGATCACGAAAGTCCTTCATCCGTTGCTGCAGATTTCCTGCGCCAGCACCCCATCCACTGAGGAGGAAAAGCCATGGAATTTTTGAACGCCTTTTCCCATCTCGATTGGTCGCAGGTTTTGCATCTGACCTGGCAGCACATCACCCTGGTTGGCATCGCCGTGACCCTGGCGATTCTGGTCGGCGTGCCGCTGGGCATCCTGATGACCCGTTTCCCGACACTGGCCGGTCCGTTGCAAGCCAGCGCCACGGTGTTGCTGACCGTGCCATCGATTGCGCTGTTCGGCCTGCTGCTGCCGTTCTATTCGAAATTCGGCCAGGGCCTCGGCCCGATGCCGGCGATCACTGCAGTGTTTTTGTACTCGTTGCTGCCGATCATGCGTAACACCTATTTGGCCCTGACCGGCGTCGAACCTGGCATTCGCGAAGCGGCGCGCGGCATTGGCATGACCTTCGGCCAGCGCCTGCGCATGGTCGAATTGCCGATTGCCGTGCCGGTAATCCTCGCCGGTGTGCGCACCGCCGTGGTGATGAACATCGGTGTGATGACCATCGCCGCGACCATCGGCGCCGGTGGCCTGGGTGTACTCATTCTCGCTTCCATCAGCCGCAGCGACATGTCGATGCTGATCGTCGGCGCCGTGCTGGTCAGTCTCCTGGCCATCTTCGCCGACCTGCTTCTGCAATGGCTACAACGCACGCTGACTCCAAAAGGACTCCTGAAATGATCGAACTTCAAAACCTCAGTAAAACCTTCCAAAGCAACGGCAAAGATGTGAAAGCCGTGGACTCGGTGAGCCTGACCGTCAATGAAGGCGAAATCTGTGTGTTCCTCGGGCCATCGGGCTGCGGCAAAAGCACCACGCTGAAGATGATCAATCGCCTGATCAAGCCAACCTCGGGCAAGATCCTGATCAACGGCGAAGACACCACCGACCTCGACGCCGTGACCCTGCGTCGCAACATCGGTTATGTGATCCAGCAGATCGGTCTGTTCCCGAACATGACCATCGAGGAAAACATCACTATCGTTCCGCGCCTGCTCGGTTGGGACAAACAGAAATGCCACGATCGCGCCCGCGAGTTGATGAGCATGATCAAGCTCGAACCCAAGCAGTACCTGACTCGCTACCCGCGTGAATTGTCCGGCGGCCAACAGCAGCGGATCGGCGTGATTCGCGCGTTGGCGGCGGATGCGCCGCTGCTGTTGATGGACGAGCCGTTCGGCGCGGTCGACCCGATCAACCGCGAGATGATTCAGAACGAATTCTTCGAGATGCAACGGGCACTGAACAAGACCGTGATCATGGTCAGCCACGACATCGACGAAGCGATCAAGCTTGGCGACAAGATCGCCATTTTCCGCGCGGGCAAACTGCTGCAGATCGATCATCCGGACACGCTTCTCGCGCACCCGGCGGATGACTTTGTCAGCAACTTCGTCGGCCAGGACAGCACCCTCAAGCGCCTGTTGCTGGTGAAAGCCGAAGACGCGGCGGATAACGCGCCCTCAGTGAGCCCGGAAACGCCAGTGGCCGAAGCGCTGGAATTGATGGACGAACTGGACCGTCGTTACGTGGTGGTCACCTGTGCCGAGAACAAGGCCCTGGGCTACGTGCGCCGTCGCGACCTGCACCGCCAGACCGGCACCTGCGCGCAATACCTGCGCGAGTTCAACGCCACCGCGGCCTACGACGAGCATTTGCGCATCCTGCTGTCGCGCATGTACGAGTTCAACCGCTCATGGCTGCCGGTGATGGATGCCGAGCGGGTGTTCCTGGGTGAGGTGACTCAGGAATCGATTGCCGAGTACTTGAGCTCCGGCAAGTCGCGTGGGGGCAAAACCAGCATTGTTTCGCCGGCCGAGACTGCTGTCGCCTGATCTGACGGTCTTCGCGGGCAAGCCTCGCTCCTACAGGATTTGTGGTGTGCGTTGATTTTTTGCACGACACCAAACCTGTAGGAGCGAGGCTTGCCCGCGAATGGGGCACCACCAATCCCTCCTGAACCCCCTCAAATATCCCTCCTACGGGAACATCACACTGTCATGCAGGTCGGTTACATCAGTAGCTCCCCAGGACCGCACGACGGAAGCGTGCAAAAACGCGACATTTTTTGTTGATCTCAAGCCCCTCACGCCCTAAAGTTCGCGCCGAACGTCCATGCTGGAAACGATCCATCCGGCTCAAGTACTGACGACGAGACAGCAAGGCCAAGGGAAGCACCGTTTCCCATGGCCTTTTTGCTTTCGGCGACATGCCTTGGGAAGTAGGCGAACCAAAGTGGGGATACGGAGGGCGTTCATTTGCACCCATTGATAATTTCAGTTTGCCAGTAGGAGTTCCCAGCATGTCGATCAACGTCGAAGACTATTTCGCGCGCGATACCTTCCAGAAAATGAAGGCCTTCGCCGACAAACAAGAAACCCCGTTCGTGGTGATCGACACCGCGATGATCAGCCAGGCCTACGATGACCTGCGCGCCGGTTTCGAATTCGCCAAGGTCTACTATGCAGTCAAGGCCAACCCGGCCGTTGAAATCATCGACCTGCTCAAAGAAAAAGGCTCGAACTTCGACATCGCCTCGATCTATGAGCTCGATAAAGTGATGAACCAGGGCGTCGGTCCGGATCGCATCAGCTACGGCAACACCATCAAGAAATCCAAAGACATTCGCTACTTCTACGACAAGGGCGTGCGTCTGTATGCCACCGACTCCGAAGCCGACCTGCGCAACATCGCCAAGGCAGCTCCAGGCTCGAAAGTCTATGTACGCATCCTGACTGAAGGCTCGACCACTGCCGACTGGCCACTGTCGCGTAAATTCGGCTGCCAGACCGACATGGCCATGGACCTGCTGATCCTCGCTCGCGACCTGGGCCTGGTGCCGTACGGCATCTCGTTCCACGTCGGTTCGCAGCAACGCGACATCAGCGTGTGGGATGCGGCGATCGCCAAGGTCAAAGTGATTTTCGAGCGTCTGAAAGAAGAAGACGGCATCCACCTGAAGCTGATCAACATGGGCGGCGGCTTCCCGGCCAACTACATTACCCGCACCAACAGCCTGGAAACCTACGCCGAAGAAATCATCCGCTTCCTCAAGGAAGACTTCGGCGACGAGCTGCCGGAAATCATCCTGGAGCCGGGCCGTTCGCTGATTGCCAACGCCGGCATTCTGGTCAGTGAAGTGGTGCTGGTGGCGCGTAAATCCCGTACCGCCGTCGAGCGTTGGGTGTACACGGATGTGGGCAAATTCTCTGGCCTGATCGAAACCATGGACGAAGCCATCAAGTTCCCGATCTGGACCGAGAAGAAAGGCGAGATGGAAGAAGTGGTCATCGCCGGTCCAACCTGCGACAGCGCCGACATCATGTACGAAAACTACAAGTACGGCCTGCCGCTGAACCTGGCGATCGGTGACCGTTTGTATTGGTTGTCGACCGGTGCTTACACCACCAGCTACAGCGCTGTTGAATTCAATGGCTTCCCGCCGCTGAAGTCGTTCTACGTGTAAGCGCTACACGCAGAAATCAAAAAGCCCATGACCTGTCATGGGCTTTTTTGTGTCTGACGTTCGAAGCTGTCGAGGTCGTTTTGCTATCGGTGTTTCCGCACCTGCGATAGACGGCTGATCAGCCACGACCGTCGAGCAGATTCTGCCCGGGCAACGCCTGAGCATCGAGCGCGCCTTCACGGGCGGCGATCAGGTTTTTCTGTGTAAAAAAGAATCTTTCTCGACAACTCACGGCATAATGCGCGCCGTGATGATGACTTTTGAACGAACAAGGCGAGCGACGTGTTGAAGAAATCCCTGTTCCAGTTGCACTGGTTTTTCGGCATCAGCGCCGGACTGGTCCTGGCCCTGATGGGCATCACCGGGGCGGCGGTATCGTTCCAGGATGAAATCCTGCGGGCGTTGAACCCCTCTGTGCTGCACGTCGAGAAGCAGATTGCTGGCGTACTGCCGCCTGCCGAACTGGTGGAGAAGATCGAAGGTGCCTCGGGCAAAAAAGTCTCGATGCTCTGGGTCGAGACCGACAGCGGCAACGCCGCGCGGGTGATCTTTACGGCGCCCCCCGGTGAACGTCGCGGGCCGATGCGTTACTTCGACCCGTACACCGGCGAGTTCATGGGCGACGTCACCGGCCAGGATTTCTTTGGCCTGATGCTGCAACTGCACCGGGTTCTGGCCATGGACGATATCGGCCGGCAGATCACCGGTGCCTGTACCCTGATCCTGGTGTTCTTCTGCCTGTCCGGCCTGTACCTGCGCTGGCCACGCCAGTGGAAAAGCTGGCGGGCCTGGCTGACCCTCGACTGGAAGAAAAAGGGACGCGGCTTCAACTGGGATTTGCATTCGGTGGCCGGTACCTGGTGCCTGGTGTTCTATCTTTTGGCAGCGCTGACCGGGTTATTCTGGTCGTACGAGTGGTACAACAAAGGCCTGACCCGGCTGCTTTCCGATTCGCCGCAGAACGAACGAGTGCGCAGTGGCCGCGGTCCTGCGCCAAACGGCCCAGCCCCCACCGCCGATTACAGGGCGATATGGAGCAGCATCTACAGCGCTGCCGGCCCAGGGCTTGCCTCCTACAACGTCCGAATGCCGCCCGTGGCCGGACAACCGGCAACCGTGTTCTATCTGCTGCAAAACTCCCCTCACGACCAGGCGCGGAACCAGCTCACTCTCGATCCGGCGACCGGGATCGTCAGCCGGCATGACCGCTACAGCGACAAGAGCCTCAAGGCGCAGCTGCTGACCAGTATCTATGCGCTGCACGTCGGCAGTTACTTCGGGATGATCGGACGGATTATCCTGACGATCGCCGCGCTGACCATGCCAGTGTTTTTCATCACCGGCTGGTTGCTGTACCTGGACCGCCGACGCAAGAAACGTCAGATCCAGGAAACACGCAAAGGCCTCACGCAACCGGGCAGTGATGCGCCGGCATGGCTGATTGGCTTCGCCAGTCAGAGCGGATTCGCCGAACAGCTTGCCTGGCAGACTGCCGGACAACTGCAGGCCGCCGGGTTGCCGGTGAAGGTCCAACCATTGGCCAATGTCAGCCAACAGGATCTGCAGGATTCCAGCAACGCGCTGTTTGTGGTCAGCACCTTCGGCGACGGTGAAGCGCCGGACAGTGCCCGAGGATTCGAACGCAAAGTGCTGGGCCGGGCGCTGAGCTTCGACAGCCTGAACTATGCCGTGCTTGGCCTCGGCGACCGTCAATACCAACATTTCTGCGGCTTCGCTCGCCGCTTGCACGCATGGCTGGGCGAAAACGGCGGCAAGACTTTGTTCGCTCCGGTAGAAGTCGACAGCGGTGACCCTTACGCCCTGCGCCACTGGCAACAGCAACTCGGCCTGCTGACAGGCCAGGCGCCGGTGGATACCTGGCAAGCGCCAAGTTACGACAACTGGACCCTCACCCACCGCGAATTGATGAACCCGGACAGCAGCGGTTCGCCCGTGTATTTGCTCGGTCTGAGCGCTCCCACTGCCAGCAGTTGGCTGGCCGGGGATCTGGTGGAAGTGCTGCCACGCAATTGTCCGTGGGCCATCGAGCATTTCCTCGACGGTTTGGGGGTTGATGGCCGGGCCATGGTTGAGTTCGATGGCCTGTCGCAAACACTGGAACAAGCCCTGGCCAGCCGACAACTGCCCGAAAACCGCACCCATCTGGTTGGCCTGCACGCGCAAGCGCTGGCGGACGCTTTAGTGCCGTTGTCCATGCGCGAATACTCCATCGCCTCGATCGCCGCCGACGGCGTACTGGAATTGATCGTGCGTCAGGAGGTGCATGCCGACGGCAGCCTGGGGGTCGGTTCCGGCTGGTTGACCGAACACGCTCCCGTGGGGAGTAGCATCAGCTTGCGGGTACGCCGCAACAGTGGCTTCCATCTGCCGAATCAACCGGTGCCGATGATCCTGCTGGGCAACGGCACTGGCCTTGCCGGGTTGCGCAGTTTGCTCAAGGCACGGATTGCCGACGGGCAGCAGCGTCACTGGCTGCTGTTCGGCGAGCGTCATCGCGAGCACGATTACCTGTGCCGCGCGGAACTGGAAGAGTGGTTGATCAACGGTGATCTGGAGCGGCTGGACCTGGCGTTTTCCCGGGATCAGGCCGAGAAGATCTATGTGCAGGATCGGCTGCGCGAATCTGCCGACGAGTTGAAAAAATGGCTGGCCGATGGCGCCATGATTTACATCTGCGGCAGTCTGCAGGGAATGGCTTCAGGGGTGGATCACGCGCTCAACGAATTGCTCGGCATTGAGGAGGTCGAGCGATTGATCGAACAAGGCCGCTACCGCCGCGACGTCTACTGACACCCTTGATCCCCTGTAGCTTGCCTGCGATGAGGCCATCACATCCAACGTTGATCGTTCCCACGCTCCGCGTGGGAATGCAGCCCGGGACGCTCCGCGTCCCACAACAGCCGAACGCAAAGCGTCCGTTGAGGCATTCCCACGCAGAGCATGGGAGCGATCGTGCAGTCCTCAAACCGGCTGCAACTTACGCTCAAACACCCCCACCCCATCCAGATCCCGCAACACCACACTCATCTCCCCCGTCTGCCCATCGATGTTCACCTCGCCAAAAAACTGAAACCCGGCAAACGGCGAGGTGTTCTGCGCCGGTGGTGCTTTCTCGAACACCACTTCGGGGCCGAAGGTTTTATCCAGCGCATTCGGCCCGAAGCTCCCCGCATTCAACGGCCCCGCGACAAATTCCCAGAACGGTTCGAAGTCCTGAAACGCCGCGCGGTCCGGGTGGTAATGGTGCGCCGCACAGTAATGCACATCCGCCGTGAGGAACACGAAATTACGCACCCGCTGCGCCCGCAGAAAACCGAGCAGTTCGGCGATTTCCACTTCACGGCCCTGAGCCGGGCCAGGGTCACCATTGGCCACCGCTTCCCACCGCGCCACACCGGGGCTGACTTCACCATCGGGCACGCCGAGGCCGATGGGCATGTCGGCGGCGATGACTTTCCATTGGGCCTGGGAGCCTTTCAATTCGCGTTTGAGCCAATCCAATTGTTCGCGACCGAGAAACGCTTTGGCGGCACCCAGGTTGTCGTCATTGGCTTGGCGATAACTGCGCATGTCGAGCACGAACACATCAAGCATCGGCCCATAACTCAGCTTGCGATAAATCCGCCCGCCGTCATCGGCACTCTGCAAGCGCATCGGCGCGTACTCCAGCCAGGCCTGGCGCGCGCGACCCACCAGGCTGTGGATATCTTTGCTTTTGTAGCGCTCATCCAGCTGCTTGCCCGGCGACCAGTTGTTCACCACTTCGTGGTCGTCCCATTGCCAGATCTGCGGCACTTCAGCGTTGAAGCGGCGGATGTTTTCATCCATCAGGTTGTAGCGGTAATTGCCGCGATAGTCGTCGAGGGTTTCGGCGACTTTGCTCTTGGCTTCGCTGGTGAGGTTGCGCCACACCCGTCCGCTTTCGGTGGTCAGTTGCGCCGGCACCGGGCCGTCGGCGTAAATGGTGTCACCGCTGTGGATAAAAAAGTCCGGCAGGCGCAGACGCATGGCTTCGTAAATGCGCATGCCGCCAATGTCCGGGTTGATGCCGAAGCCCTGCCCGACCGTGTCGCCGCTCCAGACAAACCGAATATTCCGTCGGGCGGTTGGCACACTGCGCAGATGACCGAACCAGGGTTCACTGGCGACACCGCTCTGGGCGTCTTCGAAATACACGCGGTAGAAAATTGCCTGATCGGCGGGCAGGCCAGTGAGGTCGACCCGGGCAGTGAAGTCGGTGCGGGCATCGGCCAATGGCGAAACGAATCGACGAGGATTACTGAACAGGCTGCGGGTGTCCCATTCCACCACCATCCGCGCCGCACGGTCGCAACGGCTCCAGATCATCGCCCGGTCGCCCAGCAGGTCACCAGACTGCACGCCATCGGTGAGTTGCGGCCGATCCTTGACCGAAGCGATCACCGCCGGGGCCATGCCAGGCATCAACAGCCCGGCCCCGACGGCTTGCATGACACGACGGCGGCCGAGGTCGAATTCGCTCATGGTGTTCTCCCTGAAAAGGAAAACTTAAGCATGGCTGCATGAAACCGGTATGACAGGATCTTCGCCGACTTAATGAAATGCACAACTTCTGTGGCGAGGGGGCTTGCCCCGTTCGGCTGCGAAGCAGTCGCAAACCCGGCAAACACGGTGTGTCTGACATAACGCAGTTGCAGGTTTTGGGGCCGCTGCGCGACCCAACGGGGGCAAGCCCCCTCGCCACAAAAACCCTTCCACAGTCGGTGTTTTAGCCGGGTGCAGCCTTCGGCCGCTCCTACAGGTTCGATGTACGCCGCAATATCGCGGTCGAACACAATCCCGGGTAGGAGCTGCCGAAGGCGCCATTCACCGGGCCACAGTCGAAACCGAGCAATAGCCCTTCCTCCCCCAGCAACAACCTGAAATAGGAAATTTCAGCGCCGCTTTTGGGAAACGTCCTAACGCCAGCCCCTTCGCTCTCCGGTTAGGTTCGAGGCTCCCCTAGCCACATGCAGAAAAGCACCAATGGCGCGCAACAAGGACATCCCCCAATTCTGGGAATATTCCAGCGGTGGCGGCGGCAGCGGAATCGGCATCCGCTACCTGCGCGACATGACCCCGACCGAGCTGGCCGAACGTGACGCCAGACAAAAAGCCTACGACGACATGCTCGCCCGACAACAGGCGTATGAAAATCGCCTCGTCAGGCAAGTCGAAAAACGCAAGCAAGCCGCCAGCAACGGTTGCGTGTTCACCAAAAGCTGCAACCTCCCTGA
This sequence comes from Pseudomonas sp. Tn43, assembly GCF_014192635.1. NCBI lineage: Bacteria > Pseudomonadati > Pseudomonadota > Gammaproteobacteria > Pseudomonadales > Pseudomonadaceae > Pseudomonas > Pseudomonas sp. Tn43. The sequence continues at coordinate 76,118 of NZ_JACHYG010000009.1, read as the reverse complement.
CGGCGTCATCAATCACAGCAACCCCGCCGGGTTTGTCCCGGTCGAGAGACTGGCCGACTACGGGGCGTGGGCCGTACTGGGCACTGGCGCAGCGATTACCGCCGAAGGCATACCGCTCAAATGGGTGGCCGGCTCGGCCACCGGCAACGCCCTGGCCCAGCGTCTCGGCGGATCCCTTGCCCTCAGTCTGCTGACCAGTTCAACGGCGGTGGCAACCACTGCGGCGGTCGGCACCGTCGCGCTCTTGATACCGAACACCAGCCTTTCCCCCGACAGTGCCTTCTACAAGAAAGAGCAGTACGCGGAGCTTGATAGCGGGCGAACTCGTGTCCGCCTCAACTTGAAAACCTTGCCGGACGGCTCCATCAGCGCTTACGGCTTCTACACGGGCGGGAAAAAAGACTGGGAATTTGTCCCGGTCATCAAAGCCGCCCGAGAGGGGGAACATTTTGTCGCCGATATCGGCAACGGCATTGGCCTGATCTGGACTCCCGCAGCGAGTCCCGATGATCTGCCGCGCATTCCTGCACTCGAAGGCGCCCCGCCCCTGCCGACGATATGGGTATATCCGCCCACCGAACAAGCCAACAAGGCCCTGGTGAACCCGGAGCATCCGCCCGAGTATCAGGATGCGATTATCTGGTTTCCTGCGGATGCGGGGCTTGAGCCAATCTACATCGTACTCAATGCACGGTATGAACCTGGTGGGGTTACGGGGGTGGGCGAGAATGTGTCGGGTATTTGGCTTGCTGGGGCTGGCACAGCGTTAGGCGCCCCCATTCCAACGCGGATTGTTGATCAGCTTCGTGGCCGACAGTTCAGTAGCTTCGACGCATTCAGGAAAGCGTTCTGGATAGCAGTAGCCAATGACTTAGAGTTAAGTCAGCAATTCAATTCACGCAACCTGTCCGGCATGGCGAAAGGTTTGGCCCCCGCATCCCCCAAAATCGAGCATGTAGGAAAACGAATTGCTTTCGAATTGCACCACGTGGAACCAATCATGGATGGTGGCGCCGTATACGATGCTGACAATCTGCGAGCTGTCACGCCAAGGCGCCATATCGACATACACAGAAGGGTTGAATAATGGATTTGAAGAACAATCTTGCCGAGTACACAAAACAGGAATTCAAAGCGCTGATTGGCGCTATCGACGATGCCGAAATAGAGGACGACCGGGGGAAGTTGGTGGAGCATTTCAACAGGATCGTGCCGCATCCAGCAGGGAGTGACTTACTGTTCTATCCAGAAGATGGAGCAGATGACTCGCCGGAAGGAGTCGTGCAGACAATCGAAGACTACTGCGCGTCCAAAGGCTTGCCAGGTTTCAGAACTGATCCTGAAAACTGAAGTCATGAAGCCGCCGACCTGGCTCAATATCGAGATGACAGGAAAAAGACCGCAGCCTTCGGCAGGTCTACAGGTTCGATGTACGCCGCAATATCACGGTCGAACACAATCCCGGGTAGGAGCTGCCGAAGGGCTGCGATCTTTTGCTGTTAAGCGTTGGCCGGTTCCAGCGCCAGTTCTACCGTTTCCGGCCGCTTGAGCAGCGCATACGTCACCGCCGTCAGCAAACTCCCGGCCACGATCGCCAGCAGATACAACAGCGCATGGTTGATCGCGTTCGGAATCAGCATCACGAACAAACCGCCGTGGGGTGCCATGAGTTTGCAGCCGAAGTACATCGACAGCGCGCCCGTCAGCGCACCGCCGGCGATGCTCGCTGGAATCACCCGCAACGGGTCTTTCGCCGCAAACGGAATCGCGCCCTCGGAGATAAAGCACAGCCCCAGCACCAGCGCCGCTTTACCGGCCTCGCGCTCAGTCTGGGCGAACTTGCGCCGGGCGATGAACGTGGCAATACCCAGACCAATCGGCGGTACCATGCCGGCGGCCATGGTCGCGGCCATCGGTGCATAACTTTGCGATGCCAGCAGCCCCACCGAAAACGCGTAAGCGGCTTTGTTGATCGGCCCGCCGAGGTCGATGCACATCATGCCGCCCAGCAGCACACCCAGCAGGATGGCATTGGTGGTGCCCATGCTGTCGAGGAAGTGCGTGAGCCCCGCGAGCATCCCAGCCACTGGTTTGCCGACCACGTAGATCATCACCAGACCAGTGAACAGGCTCGCCAGCAACGGAATGATCAGGATCGGTTTCAGCGCCTCAAGGCTCTGGGGCAAACGTGCATAGCGGTTGATCGCCTGGGCGGCATAACCGGCGATGAAACCGGCAATGATCCCGCCGATGAAACCGGCCCCCAGCGTACTCGCCAGCAAACCGCCGATCATCCCCGGCGCCAGGCCCGGGCGGTCGGCGATCGAGTAGGCGATGTAACCTGCCAGCAACGGCACCATCAATTTGAACGCAGTGTCGCCGCCGATCTGCATCAGCGCGGCCGCGAGCGTGCCCTCTTCCTTGAACGCAGTGATGCCGAACACAAAGGACAAGGCAATCATCAGACCGCCCGCCACCACCATCGGCAACATGTACGACACACCGGTCAGCAAGTGTTTGTAGATGCCGGTCTTCTCTTGCTTGGCCGGGCCTTTGGCCCCGGTCGAAGCGCTTTCCTGTTTGCCCTCGGCCAAGGCTTTGTTCAGGGTCGCTTCGGCCTGTTTCAGGGCAATGCCGGTGCCGCAACGGTAGATTTTCTTGCCCGCGAAACGCTCGGTGGCCACGTCAATGTCTGCCGCCAACAGCACCACGTCGGCATCGGCAATCGCCTCGGCGCTGAGTGGATTGCGCGCGCCGACCGAACCCTGGGTTTCCACTTGCAAGTCGTAGCCCAGACGCTTGGCCGCTTGCTGCAAGGCTTCGGCGGCCATGAAGGTATGGGCGACCCCGGTCGGGCACGCGGTGACAGCCACTAGGCGTGGCACCTGTTTACCCACGGCAGGTTCGACGGCGACGTCGGGCGCGACGTAAACCTCGGCTTCTTCCACCCCACGCCGCAGCACCGCTTCGACATCTTGCAGGGCCTGGGCCGGGGTGCTCTGGAATACCCGTTTACCGACAAACCGCGACATATCCACAGGCGTGCTGGTGACCAGCAACACCCACTCGGCGGCTTCGAGGGTCGCAGCTGACAGCTGCCGTTCCGGATGGGCCGCATCAACGACTTCGACACTGGTGCTCCAGCCCTGACGCTGAGCCGCTGCATCGAGCAGACGGGCGCACAGCACACTGGTGACCATACCGTTCGGGCAGGCCGTAACAATGGCTAACTTCATGACAAACCCTCTTATTGTTCGGTCAGGGGACGCACGCGTACGCCCTGTTCAAGGTGCGCCAGTTGCGCCGTGTCGCCGATACCAAAACCGATCTGGGTAACGGCCATGGCGGCAATCGCAGTGGCGGTGCGCAAGGTTTGTTCGGGTGTATCGGCACTGAGCAAACCGTGCAGCATGCCCGCCAGCAACGAGTCACCCGCACCGACAGTACTGACCACGCTGACTTTGGGAGGCGAGGCGTGCATGGCCGAGCCGACACTGAACCAGTTCACCCCGTCGGCACCGTCGGAAATCACCACGTGCTCGATACCATGCGCATGCAAACGGCTCGCGGCCTCGGCTTGGGCGCCCACCGAAACCACCTCGCAACCCAGCGCCTGCGCCAATTCTTCGGTGTTGGGTTTGATCAGCCATGGGCCGGCCGCCAGACCTGCGCGCAAGGCTTCACCGCTGGTGTCGAGCGCCACTTTCAAACCGCGTTTTTTCAAGCGCTGAATCATCTCGCGCAACCACTGAGGGCTCACCCCCCGGGGCAAACTACCGGCAATCACGACCGCATCATGCCCGGGAGCGATCTGGTCGAGCCGATCGAGCAAGGCCTGCTGCGCCGCTTCACTGACCCTCGGCCCGGGGCCGTTGATGTCGGTGATGCGCCCGTCGCTTTCCGCCAGTTTGATGTTGCTGCGAGTCTCGCCGGGGACACGGACAAACGCGTCGGTAAACCCGCGTTTGGCAAACAGGGTTTCGAACGCCTGAAGGTTATCTTCCCCGAGAAAACCGCTGACGGTCAGCTGATGCCCGAGGTCGGCCAGCACCTGCGCCACGTTCACCCCTTTGCCGGCAGCGTGGGTGTGCATTTCGTCGCTGCGATTGACCTGACCGGGTGCAAGGAGCGGCAATTGGACGGTGAGGTCCAGCGCCGGGTTAAGGGTCAGGGTTAAGATCTTGGCCATTACAGGGCCTCCACTAATGCACGGACTTCGTTCGCGCTGCCCACGGCCAGGGCCTCTTGGGCAAGGGTTCGAGTCTGGGTCAGGCTGAGTTCACGGATACGCGCCTTGACCTCGGCGATGCTGCGCCCCGACACACTCAACTCATCCACACCCAGTCCCACCAGCACCGGTACCGCCAGCGGATCGGCCGCCAGCTCACCGCACACACCGACCCACTTGCCGTGAGCATGAGCCGCACGCACGGTGATGTCGATCAGCTGTAGCACCGCCGGATGCAAACCATCAGCCTGGGCCGACAAGGTCGGATGACCACGGTCGATGGCCAGGGTGTATTGCGTCAGGTCGTTGGTGCCAACGCTGAAGAAATCCACTTCCTTGGCCAGCACCGGCGCCAGCAAAGCAGCCGACGGCACTTCGATCATGATCCCCAGTTGCAGGTCCGCAACCGGGATTTCCAGGCGCAGACGTTCAGTCATATCCCGCGCCTGACGCCACTCATCGACGCTGCCGACCATCGGGAACATGATCCGCAACGGACGGTTGTTCGCCGCACGCAGCAAGGCGCGCAATTGCGCTTCCATGACCTGCGGACGTTGCAGAGTCAGGCGAATGCCGCGCACGCCGAGGAAGGGGTTTTCTTCTTTCGCGATCGGCCAGTACGGCAGCGGTTTGTCACCACCGACGTCAAGAGTGCGCACCACCAGCGGTCGACCGGCCAGGCCATCGAGCACGCGTCGGTATTCGACTTCCTGGGTCGTCTCGTCCGGCGCTTGCGGGTGGGCCATGAAAATCAGTTCGGTGCGCAGCAGGCCAATACCTTCGGCGCCCTGCTCCACCGCACTGGTGACGCCGGCGCTTTCGCCGATATTGGCGAATACTTCCACCGCGTGGCCGTCGGTGGTCAGCGCCGGCTGATGGCGCTGTTCAGCCGCGGCTTTCAAGCGCAGTTCGCGGGTGTCGCGTTCTTCGGTGGCGCGCTGCAAGGTGGCGGCATCGGCATCTACGTGCAGGCGACCACGTTGACCATCGATCAACAGCGGCGTGCCCGGTTTCAGCAGCAACACCGCGGCACCGGCGCCCACCAGCGCCGGAATACCGAGTGCTCGCGCGACGATGGCGCTGTGGGCCGTGGCACCACCGCGAGCGGTGAGGATGCCGGCCACGCGCGTCGGGTCGAGACGTGCCACGTCGGACGGGCCGACTTCATCCATCACCAGAATGTACGGTTGCTCCGGCTCGGCCGGCGTTTCGACGCCACTCAATTGCGCCAGCACCCGACGGCCAATGTCGCGCAAGTCGGCGGCACGTTCGGCGAGCAAGGCGTCCTGCAGCGATTCCTGTTGTTTGGCCGCCGCCTCAATCACCGCCATCCACGCTGCTTCGGCGCTTTCGCCTTGCTTGAGGCGGGTGTCGACTTCATCGGTCAGTTCCGGGTCGTCGAGCATTTCCTGATGGGTAATGAAAATCTCGCGAATCGCTTTGGCCTTGCTGCGCTCTATCAGGCCTTCGATGTCGCGACGCACATCTGCCAACGCTTGTTTGAGACGTTCGCGCTCGATGGCGGCGGACTCACCGCGCAGCGGGTAATCGATGACTTGCAGCACTTGAATATGCGCCGGGCCGATGGCGATCCCCGGGGCAGCAGCAATCGCCTGAATCAAACTGCCGGAAGCCGGTGCAAGCAGCACTTCGGCAACATCGGCGATCACTTCACGCTGTTGGCTCACTGCCGGCAGCGGCTCGACTTCTTCACCGAGGCCTTCTTCGATGGCCGCCAGCAAGGCCGGCAAGGCATCGGCGGCGATGGTCGGTTCGGCGATGAATTCCAGCACCTGACCGCGACGGGCGCCGAGGCTGAGCAGTTTGCTCAAACTCTTCACCGACACCGCGCTGTCGTGGCCATCGACGATGCGCACGCGGATTTCACCTTCAAAACTTTTCGCCAGTTGCGCAAGAATTTTCGCCGGGCGCGCATGCAAACCGTGGGCGTTGGCCAAGGCAATGCGCGCGCTCGGCCAATCCGCCGGCACTTCACCACCCAGCACTTCCAGCACCGCGCGACTGCTGGTGGCACGGCCCAATTCATGGCCACGGCCTTCGATCAGCAACGCGCAAAGGCGTTCGAGCAGCGCCTGATGGGCTTCACCGAGGCTGGCCAGGCAGAACAGACCGCTCAACGGCTGACCGAGGTAGCGCATGGGTTTGTCCGGGGTAACGAACGCCAGGCCCGGACGCTTCACCGTTTGTTCGCTGTGCAGCCACCACAGGCCATCGCCCAGCGGCAGCGCGTCGACCTGCTGCAAGACGCCGGCAAAACCGTTGCTCACGCAATCGGCCTGACGCAGCAAACGGGCACCGCGCCAGACCAGTTCTTCGAAGTCATCGGCGGAGACGCCGAGGCCGATCATCTGTGCGTCCAGCGCCAATTCCTGCGGCGCGCCTTGCAGCAGTTTCAACAAGGCTTCGGCGGAACTGGCGCGGCGCAGGGCCTGGCCCAGGTCGGTTTCACCGAGGGCGCGAGTCAACAGTTGCAGCAGGCGCAAGTGTTCATCGGATTTGGCGGCGATACCAATGGCCAGATAAACGATCTGGCCATCGCCCCAATCCACGCCGTCCGGGAACTGCATCAGCCGCACGCCAGTGGCGAACACCTGATCACGGGTTTGCGGGGTGCCGTGGGGGATGGCAATACCTTGGCCGAGAAAGGTCGAGCCCTGGGCTTCCCGGGCCTGCAAGCCCGCGAGGTAGCCGTCGGCCACCAAGCCATCGGTCACGAGTCGGTCAGCGAGTAATTGCAAGGCGGTGGCTTTATCCACAGCCGACTGGCCCATGGATATTTGCTCTATGGTGAGCTCGAGCATGCTTTCTCCTTTTTGGCGCCGTGTGACGCCAGGTATTGTTTTGATTGATTCAGCTTAGGCCCTTTGGGAGCGCCTTTTCAGGGGCAGTTTTGGCGGTTTTGCGGCAGAACCGTTCAAAGCGACCTGGAACGTAGAAAATACGCCTGCTGAAACGTTTAATCTAGAATGTTAGGCACGTTACTCGATAATGTCTCATCCTTGAAGTCCAATTGTCGGATGTGCTGCCACAATGATCGCCTGCCGAATCGGGTAGGATTGGCGAAAATGCCGGGCACGCTCGAATAAACAAGGAAATACCGGGTTGAAACTCAGTGATATTGCACAGTTGGCCGGCGTCTCCGTGACCACCGCCAGTTATGTCATCAACGGCAAGGCCGAACAGCAACGTATCAGCAGCGCCACCGTCGAGCGCGTGCGAGCAGTTGTCGAACAACACGGCTTCACTCCTAACCCTCAGGCCGCTGGACTGCGCAGTCGGCATACCCGCACTTTGGGGTTCATTCTGCCGGACCTGGAAAACCCCAGTTACGCGCGAATCGCCAAACTGCTGGAACAAGGCGCCCGGGCTCGCGGCTATCAGTTGCTGATCGCCAGCTCCGACGATGCGCCAGACAGCGAACGGCAATTGCTGCAACTGTTCCGCGCCCGCCGCTGCGATGCGCTGATCGTCGCCAGTTGCCTGCCGGCCGGCGACGATAGCTATCGCCAGTTGCAGGCCAAAGGCATTCCGATCATCGCCATCGACCGGGTGATGGAGCCCGAGCACTTCTGCTCGGTGATCAGTGACGATCGCGAAGCCAGTCTGCACCTGACCCGCAGCCTGCTGGACCCGTTGCCCAAGCAGATCGCGCTGATTGGCGCGCGTCCCGAATTGAGTATCAGCCAGGAACGGGCGGCGGGCTTCAAGGAAGCGCTGAACGGCTTCAAAGGCGAAGCGCTGATCGAACACGGCGAGTCGTTCAGCCGTGAGTGCGGCAAGCAATTGATGGAAGAGTTGCTTCAGCGCCTGGGCCATTTGCCGGATGCGTTGGTGACCACCTCCTACGTGCTGCTTCAGGGCGTGTTCGATGCCTTGCATGACTTCCCGCTGAAAACCCGCCCGCTACGCCTGGGCACTTTCGGTGATACGCAGTTGCTGGACTTCCTGCCGCTGCCGGTCAACGCCATGTCCCAGCAGCATCAGCTGATCGCCGACAAGGCGCTGCAACTGGCGCTGGCGGCCATCGAACAGGCCGATTACAAGCCCGGCGTGCAGGCCATCGCGCGGACCTTCAAGCAGCGAATTCTGCAGGGCTGAACCGTGGAACTGATCGACACCCACACCCATCTGGATTTCCCGGATTTCGACATGGATCGTCAGGCACTGTTGGCCAAGAGTCGCGCTCTCGGCGTGCGGCGGATGGTGGTGTTGGGGGTTTATCAGGCCAATTGGCAGCGGGTCTGGGACCTGGTGCAAAGCGATGCCGATCTGTATGCGGCGTTTGGTTTGCATCCGGTGTATCTGGACGAACATCGGCCTGAGGATTTGACCGAACTCGGTGACTGGCTGACGCGTCTGGCGGGCCATCGGCAGCTATGTGCGGTGGGCGAGATCGGCCTGGATTACTTCATCGAAACCCTGGATCGTGAACGCCAGCAAGCGCTGTTCGACGCCCAACTGCAATTGGCGGCAGACTTCAATCTGCCGGCGCTGATTCATGTGCGACGCAGCCATGCGGCAGTGATTGCCACGCTCAAACGATTTCGCTTGAAGCGCGCGGGGATCATTCATGCCTTTGCCGGTAGCCATGAAGAAGCGCGCGAATACATCAAACTGGGTTTCAAACTCGGCCTGGGCGGCGCCGCGACCTGGCCGCAGGCCCTGCGCATGCACCGTGTACTCGCCGGTTTACCGGTTGAATCGGTGGTACTGGAAACCGACTCACCGGACATGGCCCCCGCCATGTTTGCCGGTCAACGTAATAGCCCGGCTCATTTGCCGGCGATCTGCGCGGCACTGGCTGCCATCATGGCCGTCAGCCCCGAACGACTGGCTGCCGCCAGCACGGCTAACGCCTGCGAGTTGTTTAACTGGTAGTCCGTTGATTCACGCACTACCTGTGGGCTTTTGTGGCGAGGGGGCTTGCCCCCGTTCGGCTGCGAAGCAGTCGCAAATCCGGACAACTTGGTCTGTCTGGATGGGCGCCGGGGGCCGCTTCGCGACCCAACGGGGGCAAGCCCCCTCGCCACATAAGCTCGCTCCCACAGTAAATCAACTCTGTAGCATCAAACCCGGAACGCACTGATCAATTGCTTGAGTTCCACCACCTGCGCCGACAACGCCCGGCTGGCATTTTCGGTCTGGTGCGCGCCGTCGGCAGTACGCTCGCCGGCGCGGTTGATCTCGACGATGTTCTGGTCGATGTCATGAGCCACGGCCGTCTGCTGCTCAACCGCGGCGGCGATCTGCTGGTTCTGGTCGACGATCATGCCGACGGCGCCGAGAATGTTTTCCAGCGCCTGCTGGACCTTTTCCGATTGCCCGACCGTGCCGTTGGCCATCTGATGGCTGGTGCCCATCGCCTTGACCGCCGCACCGACACCGCTGTGCAGCTTGGCGATCATCTGCTCAATTTCTTCGGTCGATTGCTGGGTGCGTTTGGCCAGGGTCCGGACCTCGTCTGCCACTACCGCAAAACCACGGCCCTGCTCGCCTGCGCGCGCGGCTTCGATGGCCGCGTTGAGCGCCAGCAAGTTGGTCTGTTCGGCGATACTCTTGATCACTTCCAGCACACGACTGATGGATTGGCTGTCGTTGGCCAGTTGATTGATTACCCGCACCGACTGATCGATCTCGCTGGCCAGTGCAGCGATGCTGCCCTGCTGAGACTCCACCAGCCCGCGCCCGCTGATGGTCTCGTCGTTGACGCTGTGGGCGCTGCTCACGGCCGCCGCGGCACTGCGTGCCACCTCCAGAGACGTGGCTGACATCTGGTTCATCGCGGTGGCGACCTGCTCGATCTGCGTGCGTTGCCCCGCCACCGCCTGGTTGCTCTGGGCGGACACATTTTCGACTTGGCCGGCCTGCCGCTCGACCTCACCAACGGTCTGGCCCACCCGCTCGATCAGGTCATGGATTTTCTTCACGGTGGCGGTGAACACCTCGCCCAACTCGCCCAGTTCATCGCGACTGTTGGCGCTGAAGGTCACGGTCATGTCGCCGGCCGCCACTTTATCCATCACCGCGCCAAGCCGCTTGAGCGTGGTACGGGTCGAGGCGTAAAAACCGCCATAGAGGTAAAAAATCAACACAAACACGACCGTCAGCGCCACTGCCTGCAGGATCATGTGGGTGCGGTGCTGCTCCAGTCGCTGCTGCAACTGGATGCCGAGAAACTTCAGGGTGGCTTCGTTGAGTTGGTAGGTCTGGTCGAGCAGGCCTGTGACCTGATCGTAAAAAGCCTGCCACGGCGCATCGAGGGTATCGGCCATCACCACCTGTTCTTCGAACAGTTCACTGGCCTTTTTCAGGGAGGCCTTGCTGCTTTCGGCCTGAGCAGCCAGGGTTTCGTGCGCCGCTTTACTGGAGCCCAGCGCGTCCTGCAATTTCAGAGCGTATTCAGCCTGAAGCTTTTCGATCTGCGCCAGCAATTCATCGAAACGGGTGCTCGACGCCGAATTGAGAAAACCCTGCCCCAACGAGTAAGACCCCATTGCCCGGCCTTCGCCGAGCGTCTGGGTGACAGCTGGCGTGACGTTGATAATGAGCTCGCTCAGCTGACGCATGTCGCTCTGGCTGTCGCGGCTCAAACCGGCCTGACTGGCAATGATCTGGCTGAAAATCTGCGCATTGCCGAGCAATTTGCCGATTAGCGCACTTTTACTTTGCAGGGAGGTTTCCGTTTGCTGGGCCTTGAACGCGGCGATCATTTCGTCGCGCTTGCCATTGAAAAAGGTGATTTGCTCCGGGTCAGTGGTCATCGCCGCCAACCCTTGCAAACGGCTCAGAACGCTTTGCTCCAGAGTACTGATAGTCGATTCGACAGCACCGGCCTTGCCGGACTGGCCAAGGGTGACGTTGATCTGCACCAGGTTGTTCAGGGTTTCCAGATCCCGGCGCAAGCTCAGGCCGCTGCCCAGCAGGTCGAGGCTCTGCAGCTCGACCCGGGTGCCCTGGAATTCGCGATAGGAATCGCGCACCAGATAGAAGTTGGTCACCAGCATCGGCACGAGGAACAGCACGCTGATCAGGCTGAACTTCATGCCGAAGCTCAGGCGGTTCATCAGCGCGACGGCGGGATAGAGCAAGCTCTTCACTGTGAAGTCTCCCTTTTGAATTCTTATTTTTATGGCAGGCGCGCAGAGACAGCAGATAGCCACTATTGGCGCTATCCCTGTATAGCCTAAATCGGCGGAAGGTTTTGTAACTTAAGGTTAACGACAGACACGCAGCCTTGTAGCAGCTGGCGAAGCCTGCGTTCGGCTGCGAAGCAGTCGCCAGCTCAAGCACTGCATTTTGTCAGGCTAACCGTGCACGCAGGATTCACGACTGCTGCGCAGCCGAACGCAGGCTTCGCCAGCTGCTACAGGGCTGCGATCTTTTCGACTCAAAGCAGAAATCAGGACAAAACAGTCCACACCGCAAACCCGGCATACCAAAGCACCGCCGCGCGCAGCAGCAGTTCCCAGATCCGGTCGAGGCTGTTGATGCCGTCCGGCCCGACCACCGGCGCCGGAATTTCACCGGCCACCAAACCGACCTTCTCGATCAACTGGGCGGCGCTGATGTTCCAGTTCAGTAGCTCGTTCAACATCACTCGGCCGACCGCAACAAAGTTGCCGACCAATGCGAAGCTGGCCGCCAGCAGGCGCACCGGTACCCAATCGAATGCATGACGCAGCTGTGCCGCTCGCTCGACCACGGCCAGGTTCTGCCCGTGTTCCTCGGCCAGCGCCAGCAGTCGATAGCTCAATGCGGCAACCGGGCCTAGCAGGAAGTACCAGAAGATCACCGCAAAAAAGCTCTGATAGGCTTGCCACAACAGATGCCCTTCAACTCGCTCCAGCAGTTGCTCGCCGCTGTCGGCGCAAATATTCAGGTCACGTTTGGCCACATGGGCAGCGGCTTGCAGGTCTTCCCGACGCCAGGCATCGCGGAATGGCCCGAGGCCGGCCAGCAGATCACCACGGCCCAGACTGTAGATCACCACCAGCAGATGCACCGGCAACGCCAGCAAACCGTAAGCTACCGGCTCCAGCACCACCAACAGCAAACCCAGCAGTGCCACCGGCAACAACACTAGCACCACCAGTATCAGCCACGGACGGTTTGTCATGCGCGGGTTGGCTTCAAGCTTGTTCAGCTCACGCACCCAACCGCCATCACGTTGAATCTGATGACGCAGGGCCGAGAATTTCTCGATCCACACCGCCAACAGCAGCACCAGAAAACTCATTGTCACTCCTTTTTTTCCAGAGCCGCGCGATAGCGTGCCCAGTCAAACGCTGGTCCCGGATCAGTCTTGCGCCCGGGGGCGATGTCGCTATGACCGCAGATGCGTTGTGCGGTGATGTCCTTGAAGGCGCTTTGCAGCTGTCGGGTCAGGGCCGTCAACGCTTGATACTGGGCGTCGGTGAACGGCAGATCATCCGTGCCTTCGAGCTCGATGCCCACGGAAAAATCGTTACAGGTTTCCCGTCCCTCGAAACACGAGACGCCAGCGTGCCAGGCGCGCTCCAGACAAGAGACAAACTGAGTGACGATGCCGTCACGTTCGATCAGAAAGTGCGCAGACACCCGCAGGTCGGCGATTCCTGCAAAGTAGGGATGTTCCGTGACATCCAGACGATTCTGGAAAAATTCCTGCACCTTGCCGGTCGCAAACTGCGCAGGCGGAAGACTGATGTTGTGGATCACCAACAGGGAAATTTCGCCCTCGGGGCGCGCATTGAAGTTAGGCGAGGGGCATATGCGCACGCCCTGGCACCAACCGCTCGCGGGGTCCAACTGCATACAGGTTCCTTCAACGACAACTGTGTTGGTGCCCAGTATGCCGCGATAGCCCCTCGGCGGCGATCACTTGCCGCGATTGAGACGCCGCAGATTACCCAGCACCGACTCCAGCGCCCGGTCGAACAGCAAGGTGTCGTCCAGCGTTCGCACCGCGCCACGCCGGAATTCCAGGGCCAGAGCGGTGCGACTGTGCTCCAGCACTTTCATCCCGGTACGGTTGACGAAGATGTACTTGCCGGTGGCTTGAATGATCGCCGCCAACTTGCAGCGCAAGGTGTTTTCCTGGTCTTCCTGAAACTCGACCCAGCAGCCCAGGCGTAACTGATCGACTTGAAGCAACGCGAAATCGTCCTCGGGCAAACGCATCGATGGGGTTTCAACCGGGCCTTCGTCAGCGGTGCGAAGCACGATTTGCTGCTGCACTTCGACCATCATCGGAGCGTCAACAGCCATGCTTTTCTGGTCCGGACGTTCGAACAACTGCACATGCAAAGCTTCCAGCTTGCTGAAAAACTCGCCGGTGGCGAACGGATCGAATGCCGAACTGTTCAAACCATCGCGTAACGACTTGAGCAACCCCGGTACCAGCGACAACAAACGCAGACTCGCGTCAGGCTCGTCATGGCGCTGCACGCTCCAGATCAGTTGCGCCATGGTCTGCACATCGGCATGCCATTCGGCGGACTGATCACCGTGCTTGAGGCAGGTCAGCAACAGCACTTTGCTCCAGGCCTCCTGGACAAACGCCACCACACTGTGCGGCAGCACCTTGCCCATCAACGCCTGGTTCAGCGCCTGCTCGACACGCTGACGCGCCAGTTCGGTCCTGGCACGGCCTTCTTCGGCGTCACGGGTGCGTTGCTCAAGTAATTCGCTGCGACGGCGCTCGTCATGGGTGAAGGCAAGAAAATCGGCCAGTAATTCGGAAAAGATTGCCGGGTCATCGACAAAGTCGTTCAGCAAACGCTGCACCACTTGCTCGATGCGCAGGTACAGGCTATCGCGCTCATGGTCATCGCACTCGCCCCAGCCCATGGCCGCCGCAGCAATTTCGTTGAGTAAACGCCGGGCGGGATGGCTGCTGCGGCTAAAAAAACTCTTGTCGAGCACCGCGACTTTCAGCATCGGGATCTGCAAACGGCCAATCAGAGCCTTGAGCGAGTCCGGCAGGTTGCGGTCATCGAGGATGCATTCGAAGAGCATGGCGATCAGGTTGATCACATCTTCGTCGGCCACTCCCACCACGCGGGACTTGCCGCTTTTGACGCTGACCCGAGTCAGTAGTTGTTCGAGCTGGGTGCGCAGGTCAAAGTCGTCCTGAGCCGCCAGCGCTGGCACGTATTGCTGCAAATGCGAGAGCAGGCGCAGCAGATCGCGGGTTGAGATGGGTTGGGTTTGGGCGCTGACTTCCAGCGTCGGCGCAACGCTGCCACGCACGTGGAACAGTAATTCCTGCAAGGCGGCGAAGACTTGCTGCACGCCTTCGTCAATCTGTGTATTGCCAGTTCGCACGCCTGTCTCGGCGGGATCAGCACGAACACTGGCAGCCGCCCGATCGGTCGCACGCCGTGCCGGGACGGGCTTGAGGTCCGGCAGTACACCGGTGGCGATCAGCAGTTGATTGGCTTCGGCGTAGAGTTGATCAGCATTGCTGAGCACATAGCGTTCAAACAGCTTGAGGATGATCAGCTTGACCTTGATCTCCATCCCCAGGTTGCGCCCGGCCTGCAAGAAATACTCGCAAAGCAGCGTCGGCCCCAGGGGATTGTGCTGTTCGACCAGCGTCTTGCCCAGCAGTGTGCTGAGTCGTGCGGTGAGCTGATCAAGGGCGAAGCCGTCCCGATTCAGTACTTTGCCAACCATGGCCTCCACCGCCACGTTACGCTCCACGTCGTCATGGGGCATCGAGGCCGAGGCATCGAAAACCAATGCCCGTGGCAAGGCCGCTTGAGCAATATCGTACTGCGCGAGGCTGACGAAGGCCTCGAAGAATTGTTCGAGAAAACCTCGCTCGATGCTTTTGCGCTTGAGACGCAAATCACGCATGGCCTCGAAGAAGATGTTCTGCTCGACGTTGTCTCGGGCCCGATCGGCCATTTCGAACAGGGTGTCGTCGGCGTTATCGAACAGCGCCTGCAAACCTTGTTTGAGCTGTTGAGCGGCCTTGTCGCGAACCTGAAGCAGAATCACGGGCAGGCGGGCAAGCGGCGAGTGAGTCGCCTGGTCGGTAGCGGCCTTGTGCAAGGGCACTACATTCCCGTCGTTGTGCATCCAAGCCTCCTGAAACGGTGATTCTTCGGTACGGTAAGAAAGATCGAGACGCAGGCCAAACAGCCGACGCTTAATGAAGACAGTCATCATCCACTGTCATTCAAAATCGGGCATCCAAAATCACGTCAAAGCTATGACGTCAAATGCAAGGCGGATTATCTGCAAAAGAACTTCTTTGCACCAGCAGACTCTACGTGCACCCAGGAAATAGACGTTAGAGAGAAGCCTTCGCTTAACACTGATTGCTCGCGCCAATCGACCAAATGCAGGTTGCCGAACGATGGAATGGCCGTTGATGCCTTGGGTTGGCTTGCACCATGGCCCTATAATCGGGCCACTTTGTTTGTGGAGCCCGTTATGCCGAATCTACGTCTCGCCGATTTGACCGCCGAAATCGAAGCCAACGTGCGCCGTGCGTTGCTCGAGGACATCGGCAGCGGCGACATCACCGCACAATTGATCCCGGCTGAACGCCTGGCCAAAGCCACCATCATCACCCGCGATGCCGCCGTCATCAGCGGCACGGCGTGGGTCGATGCCGTGTTTCGGCAGCTGGATCCGCGGGTTGCGGTGCACTGGCAGGTAGCCGATGGTGAACGGGTGACCCCCAATCAGGTGCTATTTCACCTCGAAGGGCCGGCGCGCTCGCTGCTGACGGGCGAACGCAGCGCACTGAATTTTTTGCAACTGCTGTCCGGCGTGGCCACTCGCGCGCAGTACCTGGCCGATTTCGTCGCCGATACTCAAGTGAAGTTGCTCGACACCCGCAAAACCCTGCCAGGTCTGCGCCTGGCCCAGAAATATGCCGTGACCTGCGGCGGTTGCCACAACCACCGCATCGGCCTGTATGACGCCTTCCTGATCAAGGAAAATCATATCGCCGCCTGCGGTGGCATTCCTGAGGCTATCGCAGCCGCGCACAAGATCGCCCCGGGCAAACCGGTGGAGATCGAAGTGGAAAGCCTGGCGGAACTGAAGGAAGCACTGGCGGCGGGTGCCGACATCATCATGCTCGATGAACTGAGTCTGGATGACATGCGCGAAGCGGTTCGCCTGAACGCCGGCAAGGCAAAACTGGAGGCCAGCGGTGGTATCAACGAAAGCACGTTGCTGCCAATCGCCGAAACCGGGGTGGACTATATTTCGATTGGTGCGATGACCAAGGATGTGAAGGCTGTGGACCTGTCGATGCGCCTCAGTCTTTGAGGAGCTGCAAGCCATAAGCTACAAGCTACAAGCGGTTTCGCTTTGCCTGTAGCTTGCGGCTTGAAGCCTGAAGCTTGTCAAACGACTAGATTATTCATCTCGCAGTACTCTTCCCACTCGACGCCCAAAACCTCGGCCGCCTCCTTGTGCAGCGCCAGGCGCGCAGCCTCGAACTCTTCCGGGGTTGAGGTGTACTTGAGCGTCAGCTCCCACGGCTGCAAGCCCTGAGCTTCCGCCTCATCCTCGAACGCCCACTGGATCTGGTCTTTCTGATCGTCGGCGGGCAAGTCCTTGATCTCTTCCAGCAACTGGGGCGCGTCCAGCACGTACTTTTTCAGGGCTTCTTCGTGTCTGGCTTCTTGGGTCAATTCTTTAACGGACATGGCGTTCTCGCTGATCTGGGGAATGGAAGATGGATCTGGATCATCAAGGATCTCTCTGACGCAAAAAACCGTTTCAAGCCCGGTTTGTCTGGCCTTCAGAACCATTCGGGATCATCTGAAAACTGCTGGGCGATGCTCATGCAGGCAACGAATATAGGACGTTTTGCCGATGATTTACACGGGCTTTTACATCTATTGTGCAAAAAGCCGCGTGCATCAGGTGTTGGGGATCTTTGGGAACATAAATCGAAACCCCAAGTCATAGCGATGTGCCATTTCGGCACGGCACAAGGAACCCAGTGATGCGCAGTTTTTCGAAGGTTTTGTCTACCCGATTTGCCACCGCTACGCTGCTGTTCGGCATGGCCAACGCTGCTCAAGCGGCTGTCGAAGTCACCTCTGACCCTGCGTTGTACTCCGACAAAATCTGCGCCCTCCACAATTCGTTCGGTAAGGACACACTTGTCAGAACCAGCGTCAGTATCGATGATCTTGAAAGCCTGCAAAAAACCGTGAAGGCCAATGCCACCGAACTGGAAAGCCAGAAGCGCACCCTCAGCGAGCAGGCCCGTCAGCTCGAAGAGCTAAAGCGCAACAGCGGTTCCAGCTCAAGCTCGAACACCAGCGAAATCTCTGGCCTGAAACGGGAAATCAGTGATCAGGAGCGCGCGATAGATCAGCTCAAGCGCACTGTTGAGGAGCTGAGCAGAAAGGTGAAATAGCAAGAAGTGGTGCCCGAGACAGGAATCGAACCTGCGACCTTCGCGTTACGAGTGCGCTGCTCTACCGGCTGAGCTACACGGGCTGTGGGCTAAACCTAGCACCGGCTTCGGGGTCAGGCAACTTCACGCACCGCAAAAAGAACGCAACCTTCGGCAGCGCCTGCAGATCGATGGATGCCGCACATAACGTGGTTGAACACAATCTCGGGTAGGAGCTGCCGCAGGCTGCGATCTTTTGATTTTTCTGCACAAAAAAATGCCCCACCGTTTTCACGGCGGGGCATTTTTTATAACGTTGAAGCGGTCAGGCGAAGGGGTGATTAAACGCCCGAAGCCTTGGCTGCTGCTACGTCTTTGATGGACAGCTTGATACGGCCGCGGTTGTCCACGTCCAGTACCAATACTTCCACTTCCTGGCCTTCTTTCAGGATGTCGGTCACTTTCTCGACGCGAGCATCGCTCAGCATCGAGATGTGAACCAGACCGTCCTTGCCCGGCAGGATGTTGACGAATGCGCCGAAGTCGACAATGCGCTCAACCTTACCGACATAGATCTTGCCAATCTCGGCTTCTGCAGTGATGCCCAGAACGCGCTGACGCGCAGCTTCCGCAGCTTCCTTGGTTTCGCCGAAGATCTTGATCGAACCGTCGTCTTCGATGTCGATCGAAGCCTTGGTTTCTTCACAGATCGCACGGATGGTCGCGCCGCCTTTACCGATGACATCACGGATTTTGTCGGTGTCGATTTTCATCGCGATCATGGTCGGAGCGTTTTCCGACAGTTCGGTACGCGACTGGCCAATGATCTGGTTCATCTGACCGAGGATGTTCAGGCGCGCTTCCAGGGCTTGGCCCAGAGCGATTTCCATGATTTCTTCGGTGATGCCCTTGATCTTGATGTCCATCTGCAGCGCGGTAACACCTTTGGCGGTACCCGCTACTTTAAAGTCCATGTCGCCGAGGTGATCTTCGTCGCCCAGGATGTCGGTCAGGACGGCAAATTTCTCGCCTTCTTTAACCAGACCCATGGCGATACCGGCAACCGGTGCCTTCATCGGAACGCCGGCATCCATCAGAGCCAGGGAAGCACCGCAGACCGAAGCCATGGAGCTCGAACCGTTGGACTCGGTGATTTCCGACACCACACGAATGGTGTACGGGAACACGTCGGCAGCAGGCAGCATGGCCTGAACCGAACGACGGGCCAGACGGCCGTGACCGATTTCGCGACGACCAGCGCCACCCATGCGACCACACTCACCGACCGAGAACGGAGGGAAGTTGTAGTGCAGCATGAACGGGTCTTTTTTCTCGCCTTCCAGGGTGTCCAGCAGCTGTGCGTCACGGGCAGTACCCAGTGTCGCGACTACCAGGGCCTGTGTTTCGCCACGGGTGAACAGTGCCGAACCGTGGGTCTTCGGCAGAACACCGACTTCGATGTTCAGCGGACGTACGGTCTTGGTGTCGCGACCGTCGATACGTGGCTTGCCGTTAACGATGTTTTCGCGAACGGTGCGGTATTCGATTTCACCGAAAGCCGCTTTGACTTCAGCGGAAGTCGGCTGGCCTTCTTCACCGGACAGCTTGGCAACCACCTGGTCTTTCAGTTCGCCCAGGCGAGCGTAACGGTCGGCCTTGATGGTGATGGTGTAAGCCTGGGAGATCGCGTCGCCGAACTCGGCACGGATAGCACCCAGCAGTGCGGTGGCTTCTGGCTGTGGAGCCCAGGTCCAGGTCGGTTTGGCGGCTTCAGCGGCCAGTTCCTTGACGGCGTTGATCACCACCTGGAACTCGTCGTGAGCAAACAGTACTGCGCCCAGCATCTGGTCTTCGGTCAGCTCTTTGGCTTCCGATTCAACCATCAACACCGCTTCCGAAGTACCGGCGACGACCATGTCCAGGCTCGACGCTTTCAGCTGTTCGTAAGTCGGGTTCAGCAGGTAGCCGGTGCTTTCGTGGAACGCAACGCGAGCAGCGCCGATCGGGCCATCGAAAGGAATGCCGGAGATGGCCAGCGCAGCCGAGGTACCGATCATCGCAGCGATGTCCGGATCGGTCTTCTTGCTGGTGGAAACGACGGTGCAGACAACCTGCACTTCGTTCATGAAACCTTCCGGGAACAGCGGACGGATCGGACGGTCGATCAGTCGGGAAGTCAGGGTTTCTTTCTCGGAAGGACGGCCTTCACGCTTGAAGAAACCGCCAGGGATCTTACCGGCAGCGTAAGTCTTTTCCTGGTAGTGAACGGACAGAGGGAAGAAGCCCTTGCCTGGATCGGCTTGTTTGGCACCGACTACAGTCACCAATACGCTGACGTCATCGTCAACGGTGACCAATACTGCGCCGGAGGCCTGACGGGCGATACGGCCAGTCTCGAGGGTAACGGTCGACTGACCGAACTGGAATTTTTTGATTACCGGGTTCACGGTGTCTTACCTTCTTTTGTGGCTCTTGGGGAACTTGTCTTCTTGCGAAATTCTTGGGCAATGTCGGGAATCGGCCCAACGCCTGTCCAGGGTAAAACGTATATCCAGATAAAACTTGAGGCTGGGAGCCTGCCATGTACCGACGGGAAACCCGCTGGCACACAGCAAACAACCAACCTCTAGCGCAATCGCTTATTAGCGACGCAGACCCAGGCGACCGATCAGAGCCTGGTAACGGCCCAGATCCTTGCCTTTCAGGTAGTCCAGCAGCTTACGGCGCTGGTTTACCATGCGGATCAGACCACGACGGGAGTGGTGATCTTTACCGTTGGCCTTGAAGTGACCTTGCAGCTTGTTGATGTTGTGGGTCAGCAGTGCAACTTGCACTTCTGGCGAACCAGTGTCACCAACAGCTTGCTGGTAGTCAGCTACGATTTGAGCTTTTTCTTGAACGTCGAGAGCCATGAGGCAATCCTTTTATCAGGAAACTGTTTCAAGGAAACAGCTTCAACAGGCCAGGGACAAATCCCTGTATCTATAAATGAGTAGTGACCGTGCCTGTTAACAGCCACACTCGCCGACCTGCTGTTACACAGGCCGGTTCCGGTCATTCTGACCGAATCAGTCGACGTGGCGCGATGCGCCCGTCTTCGCTCACTTCACCGATACCGATGAAACGACCGTTGTGATCCTGTACCCGTACCATGCCGAACTTCGGTGCATCCGGGGCACGTACCGGTTGGCCGTTAAGCCAGTAGAACGCGCTGTGCTCCGAGAAATGCAACAGTGGCCAGTCCAGCAGGCCGCTGTCCGATGGCATCAGGAAGCGGTCGACCGCTTCGTTGCCGCCTTCGGCATGTACCGCTTCCAGCTCTTCCAGAGTGACGGACTGTGCAAGCGTGAAAGGCCCGGCCTGGGTACGTCGCAATTCAGCCACGTAAGCGCCACAACCGAGTTGCTCACCGATATCCTCCACCAGGGTGCGGATATAGGTGCCTTTGCTGCAATCCACCGCAAGCCTCGCAGTATCACCCTCAAAGGCCAGTAATTCCAAGCGCGCAATAGTAACAGAACGCGGTTCGCGCTCCACTACTTCGCCTGCACGGGCCAGCTTGTACAGCGGCTGCCCATCACGCTTGAGCGCCGAGTACATCGGCGGTATCTGACTGATTTGCCCACGAAATTTCGGTAGCACAGCTTCGATATCGGCGCGACCAACGGTCACCGGGCGCTCCAGCAAAACTTCACCTTCGGCATCGGCCGTGGTGGTGGTCTTGCCCAGTTGCGCCAGGGTTTCATAAGCCTTGTCGGAATCGAGCAGGTATTGCGAGAACTTGGTGGCCTCGCCAAAGCACAACGGCAGCACGCCGGTGGCCAGCGGATCGAGACTGCCGGTATGTCCGGCCTTCTCGGCATTGAGCAACCAGCGAACCTTCTGCAATGCCGCGTTGGAAGTGAACCCCAGCGGCTTGTCGAGCAGGATGATGCCGCTGACGTTACGACGGATACGTTTGACCTGAGCCACCGATTACTCCTTGGCGTCTTCGGGTTCAGCCGCTACCGGGTGCTGATTGTCTTCAGCCACCGCACGTTCGATCAGGGCCGACAGGTGCGCGCCACGCACGACGCTTTCGTCGTAATGGAAGTGCAACTGCGGAACGCTGCGCAATTTCATTTCGCGAGCCAACTGCATGCGCAGGAAACCGGCGGCTGCGTTGAGCACCTTGATGCTCTGCGCGATGTCTTCAGCGCTGTCCTGCCCCATCACAGTGATGAAGATCTTGGCATGACCGACGTCACGGCTGACTTCAACAGCGGTAATGGTGACCAGGCCGACGCGCGGGTCTTTGACTTCACGACGGATCAGCTGTGCCAGCTCACGCTGCATCTGATCGCCGATACGTTGGGTACGGCTGTATTCTTTTGCCATGTCTTGTTACCTGTTACTGCCCCTCGGGAAACCCGAGGGGTCTGAAAGCGGCAAACGCCCGGCCTGACAAAAGCCAGACCGGGCGTTGCGTTTAGAGTCCGGACGTTGCGCCGCGCATCTGCATGCGGCGGCTCATCGTGGCCCTTGAAGTGCGCGAGTTAGAGGCTGCGAGCAACCTGAACCTTCTCGAAGACTTCGATCTTGTCACCGACCTTAACGTCGTTATAGCTCTTCACGCCGATACCGCATTCCATGCCGGCACGTACTTCGGAAGCGTCATCCTTGAAGCGGCGCAGGGATTCCAGCTCGCCTTCGAAGATAACGATGTCTTCACGCAGTACACGGATTGGACGGTTACGGTGAACAACACCTTCGATAACCATGCAACCGGCGATCGCGCCGAACTTCGGCGAACGGAACACGTCACGCACTTCGGCGACACCCAGGATATTCTCGCGAACATCGCTGCCGAGCATACCGGTCAGGGCTTTCTTGACGTCTTCGATAATGTCGTAGATCACGTTGTAGTAACGCATATCCAGACCTTCCTGCTCGACGATCTTGCGAGCGCCAGCATCGGCACGCACGTTGAAGCCGAACAGTACAGCGTTGGAGGCCAGTGCCAGGTTCGCGTCGGACTCGGTGATACCACCGACACCGCCACCGACCACACGCACTTGCACTTCGTCGTTACCCAGGCCATTCAAGGCGCCGTTCAACGCTTCCAGCGAACCACGGACGTCGGATTTGAGGACGATGTTGAGCGTCTTCTTCTCTTCCTGACCCATGTTCTCGAAGATGTTTTCCAGCTTGCCGGCGTGAGCGCGAGCCAGTTTGACTTCGCGGAACTTGCCTTGACGGAACAGAGCCACTTCACGGGCTTTCTTCTCGTCGGCAACCACGCTCATCTCGTCGCCAGCGTCCGGGGTACCGTCCAGGCCGAGAATCTCGACAGGGATGGCCGGACCGGCTTCCTTGATTGGCTTGCCGTTCTCGTCGAGCATGGCACGAACGCGACCATAGTTCGAACCGACCAGCACCATGTCGCCTTGGCGAAGGGTACCGTCTTGAACCAGAACGGTTGCAACCGGGCCGCGACCTTTGTCAAGACGCGATTCAACCACGACACCACGGCCAGGAGCCGACGGGGTAGCGGTCAGTTCCAGCACTTCGGCTTGCAACAGGACAGCTTCGAGCAGCTCATCGACGCCAGTACCCATCTTCGCCGAGACCGGTACGAATGGAGTGTCACCACCCCACTCCTCCGACGTCACGCCGTGGACCGACAGTTCGCTACGGATGCGATCGAGATCGGCGCCCGGCTTGTCGATCTTGTTCACCGCTACAACCAGTGGAACACCGGCAGCTTGAGCGTGTTGAACAGCTTCGATGGTCTGCGGCATAACGCCGTCGTCCGCCGCAACCACCAGGATCACGATGTCGGTCGCCTTGGCACCACGGGCACGCATTGCGGTAAACGCAGCGTGACCCGGGGTATCGAGGAACGTCACCATGCCACGGTCGGTTTCAACGTGGTATGCCCCGATATGCTGGGTAATACCGCCGGCTTCGCCAGCAGCAACCTTGGCACGACGGATGTAGTCGAGCAGGGAAGTTTTACCGTGGTCAACGTGGCCCATTACGGTCACGACCGGCGCACGGGAAACAGCCTCACCTTCAAACTTCAGCGACTCAGCCAGGGAATCTTCCAGGGCGGTGTCGCTGACCAGGGTCACTTTGTGGCCCAGCTCTTCGGCAACCAGTTGGGCAGTTTCCTGATCCAGTACCTGGTTGATGGTCGCTGGAGTACCCAGTTTGAACATGAACTTGATGATTTCAGCAGCCTTGACCGACATCTGCTGGGCGAGATCGCCAACAGTGATGGTCTCGCCGATCTTCACTTCGCGCACAACAGGGCCGGTTGGGCTCTGGAAACCGTGGGCGTTGCGTTTCTTCAGCTTGGCCTTGCCGCGACCACCACGACGGAAGCCATCGCTTTCTTCGTCGGTAGTACGTGGCGCAACTCGTGGAGCAGGCGCTTTTTCCTTGACCGAAGCACGATGCGGAGCGTTTTTGCGTTCGCCATCGCCACTGCCACGACGATTGGTATCGTCGGCACGTGGTTTGTCCGGACGACGCTGTTCGTCGCGTTTGCGAGTGTCGGCCGCAGGTGCTGGTGCAGCTGCAACAACCGGCGCGCTTTCACGCACTGGCTCGGCAACCGCAGCAGGCGCTGCAACGGCGTCTTTAATAGCGGTTTGCGCAGCAGCAGGCTGGCGACGCGCTTCTTCTTCGGCGCGACGCTTGGCTTCTTCTTCAGCCTTCTGACGAGCAGCATTTTCTACTGCGCGGCGTTCTTCCAGTTCGCGTTTGCGCTCGGCTTCGATTTCTTCCGGGCTGCGCTGTACGAAGACTTTCTTCTTGCGTACTTCAACGCTGATGCTCTTGCTACCAGCAACACGCAGGGTGCTGGTGGTTTTGCGCTGCAATGTAATCTTGCGCGGTTCTTCCACTTTCGCCTTGTGGCTGCTCTTCAAGTGAGTCAGCAGAGACTGCTTCTCACTATCGCTCACACCTTCATCGGCGGCGGTGTGCGGCAGACCTGCCTCACGCATCTGCTGCAACAGGCGCTCTACCGGTGTTTTGACCTCATCGGCCAGTTGTTTCACCGTGACTTGCGTCATGCACTTCTCTCCTCAGGCCGCGCCTAATTACTCGAACCAATGGGCTCGGGCGGCCATGATCAACTTGCCGGCACGATCATCGTCAATGCCGTCGATGTCGAGCAGGTCGTCAATAGACTGCTCGGCCAGGTCTTCGCGGGTAATTACGCCGCGCACCGCCAGTTCCATCGCCAAATCCTTGTCCATACCCTCAAGCGAGAGCAGGTCTTCGGCCGGATGGGCGTCTGCCAGCTTTTCCTCAGTAGCGATGGCTTTGGTCAACAAACGATCCTTGGCACGAGCGCGAAGCTCGTTGACGATATCTTCGTCAAAGCCGTCGATGTTGAGCATTTCTTCCAACGGTACGTAGGCAATCTCTTCCAGGCTGGTGAAACCTTCATCTACCAGCACCTGAGCCAGTTCTTCATCGACTTCAAGCTCTTCGATGAAGTTGCGCAGGATGTCGCCGGTTTCTGCTTGTTGCTTAGCCTGGATGTCCGATTCGGTCATCACGTTCAGGGTCCAGCCAGTCAACTGGCTAGCCAGACGCACGTTCTGACCACCGCGACCAATGGCCTGAGCCAGATTGTCTGCGCCAACGGCGATGTCCATTGCATGGGCATCTTCGTCAACGATAATTGCCGCCACTTCAGCCGGCGACATTGCATTGATCACGAACTGCGCCGGATTATCGTCCCACAGGACGATGTCCACACGCTCGCCGCCCAATTCGCCCGATACTGCCTGGACGCGCGAACCGCGCATACCGATGCAAGCGCCTTGTGGATCAATGCGTTTGTCCTTGGAGCGGACCGCGATCTTGGCGCGCGAACCCGGGTCGCGGGACGCAGCCATTACTTCAATCAGGCCTTCAGCGATTTCCGGCACTTCGATGCGGAACAACTCGATCAGCATTTCCGGCGCGGTACGCGACAGGATCAGCTGAGGGCCGCGGTTCTCGGTGCGGATTTCCTTGAGCAGCGCACGCAGACGCACGCCAACCCGGAAGGTTTCGCGAGAAATGATGTCTTCACGTGCCAGCAACGCTTCAGCGTTATTGCCCAGATCGACGATCACGTTGTCGCGGGTGACTTTCTTCACGGTGCCGGAGATGATTTCTCCCAGGCGCTCGCGGTAGGCATCGACGACTTGAGCACGCTCGGCTTCGCGAACCTTCTGCACGATGACTTGCTTGGCAGTCTGTGCAGCGATGCGGCCGAACTCGATGGACTCGATCTTTTCTTCGACCACGTCACCGACCTTGGCGCCAGGATGCGTTTCGGCAACCTTGCTCGGCCAGGTTTCGATGGCCGGATCGTCCAGATCTGCTTCCTCGACGACCGTCCAGCGACGGAATGTCTCGTAAGCACCGGTGTGGCGATTGATTTCCACACGCAGATCGACTTCGTCCTCGAAACGCTTTTTGGTAGCAGTGGCCAGAGCCAGCTCCAGCGCTTCAAAAATTACGTTTGCCGGTACGCCTTTTTCATTGGATACCGACTCAACAACCAGCAGTACTTCTTTGCTCATCGTACGCCTCGCCTTTCGCAAGCCATTGGATCCGCGGGATCCGCGTCTCAGTCAAAACTGGGAATAATGTTGGCCTTGTCGATCATATCGATCGGCAACAGGAACTCATGGTCTTCAACCTGCACCACGACGTCCTGCTCTTCTACACCGCGCAGAAGGCCCTGAAAGTTGCGCCGACCTTCAAAAGGCGAACGCAGCTTGATCTTCACTTGTTCACCGGCAAATTTTGCAAACTGCTCAATAGTGAACAGTGGGCGTTCCATGCCAGGCGAGGAAACTTCAAGGGTGTATTCAACGGAGATAGGATCTTCAACATCCAGTACACCGCTGATCTGACGGCTGACGATGGCACAATCGTCCACCAGCACGCCGCCCTCTTTATCGATATAAACGCGCAACATTGAGTGACGACCTTGAGCCGAAAACTCAATACCCCAGCATTCATAGCCTAGGGCCACGACCACCGGGGCCAGCAAGGCCTGCAACTCTTCTAGCTTGCTCGACACCTGAACCCCCTCGTGCATGTATGTGCATGCTGTGCAAAATAAAAAAATGGGCGAAACGCCCATCCTTGAAACGCCGTTGAACAGCGGCGTTGAAAGTGTCCAGCTAACAAAAAGCCCCTTAAAAGGGGCTCCTTAAACTGGTTGCGGGGGCCGGATTTGAACCGACGACCTTCGGGTTATGAGCCCGACGAGCTACCAGACTGCTCCACCCCGCGACAAAGCTGGGGCGGAAGTATACGACCGATCCCTGACAGGGTCAATGTAACCTTCCACCTACAAGAAAGCCCGCAACAGCGGGCTCTCCTGACAATTGGTACCGAGAAGGGGACTCGAACCCCTACACCCTATGGGCACAACCACCTCAAGGTTGCGTGTCTACCAATTCCACCACCTCGGCAATACTACGTTTTGAAACCCTTCTTACTTTTGCTCTTGAGCTGGAGGCACGTCAGTCGCTGGAGTAGCCGACTTTTGCTCTTGAAGCACCGGGACATCATCAGAAGCCGGTTGTTGCTTTGGAACTTCCAACACTGCCGGGTTTGGCAAACCTGCTTGAGTCAGCTCTTGAGCCTTCTCTTTAGCAAAGTAACCTAACCCCAAGCTGGTTATGAAGAAACCGGCGGCAAGTATAGCAGTAAACTTACTAAGAAAGGTAGAGGAACCTTGGCTTCCGAACACAGTATTTGAAGCACCTGCTCCGAAAGACGCGCCAGCGTCCGCACCTTTACCCTGCTGCAGCAAAACCAGAGCAACTACGCCCAATGCACCCAGCAGATGAAAAACGACTACGACTGTTTCCAGCATTTTTTCAGTTTCCCGCGGCGCGACAAATCGCACCGAACTCATCTGCATTCAGGGAGGCCCCACCAATGAGCCCCCCATCGATATCCGGCATGCCGAACAGTTCGGCCGCATTGGCCGCCTTCACGCTGCCGCCGTATAGAAGCCGCACACCTTGCGCGATTTCAGAATTCTCTGCCGCCAACTGAGCGCGGATAGCTGCATGCACATCCTGCGCCTGTTGCGGCGAAGCAGTCAGCCCGGTGCCAATGGCCCAGACCGGCTCATAAGCGATTACCGCTCTTGCAAAGACACCTACACCCAGCTCCTCGATGATACTGACAAGCTGACGCCCGACAATCTCAAGAGTTTTTCCAGCTTCGCGCTCTTCGAGGGTTTCCCCTACGCACAACACCGGAATCAAGCCACTTGCCTGTGCCGCTGCAAACTTGCGAATCAGCATTCCATCCTGCTCGCCCATTATCTGGCGGCGCTCGGAGTGCCCGACAAGCACCAGGGAACAACCTGCATCCACCAATTGACTCGGCGCAATTTCACCAGTCAACGCACCTTGTCTGGATTCCACTGCAGAATTCTGCGCGCCGACCGAAATCGACTTGCCTTTCAAGCCATCAATCACTTGATTGATATACAAGCAAGGCGGGAATACCGCGACATCAACACCGCTCGGCAAGGCCAGATGACGAAGGCCGTCGATCAGCTCAGCGACGCTGGCGCGGGTACCGTGCATCTTCCAGTTACCAGCTACCATAGGGCGACGCATGCTGTACCTCGTCGGTCAAAGTGGGCGCAGATGTTACCCAACACAATCATGGCTGGCAAGCCGAAATCAGACAGAAACTTCAGTTACCAGTTTTGCGAGCTCTTCGGCGTAACCGCGAACCTGCGTTTCGTCCTCACCCTCGACCATGACCCGCACCAGCGGCTCTGTCCCGGACTTGCGCAATAGCACACGCCCACGACCTGCCATTGCTTGAGTAACTCGGTCACTGGCCGCCTTGACGGTCGAATGCTCGAGCGGATTCGCACCACCACCAAAGCGGACATTGATCAGCACCTGAGGACACTTGCGCAGCGCCTGACGGCACTGAGCCAGGCTTTCTACGCGCCTCTTCAGCGCCATCAACACCTGCAACGCGGCAATAATTGCATCACCGGTGGTGGTATGACTGAAGCAAACGATGTGCCCCGAGTTCTCGCCACCCACCTGCCAATCGCGCTCCAGCAACTCGGAGATCACGTAGCGGTCGCCAACGTTGGCACGCACAAAAGGAATGGCCAGATCAGCCAAGGCCAATTCCAGCCCCAGGTTACTCATCAGCGTACCGACCACGCCGCCCTGCAACTTGCCGCGCTCCTGCAGATCGCGAGCAATGATAAACAACAACTCGTCACCGTCGACGACAGCGCCGGTGTGATCGACCATCTGCACCCGATCACCATCACCGTCAAAGGCAATACCCAAATCGGCGTGCTCGGCCAGCACGGCAGCTTGCAACGGCTCCATATGGGTTGAACCGCAATTCTCATTGATGTTCAGGCCATTAGGATGAGCAGAAAGCACAACAACGTCGGCCCCCAGCTCACGGAAAACACTAGGCGCCACTTTATAGGTCGCACCATGGGCACAGTCGATCACGATCTTCAGCCCGGCAAAACTGGTGCCGGTCGGAACGCTGCTCTTGCAAAATTCGATGTAACGGCCCGAGGCATCGTTGATTCGCGACACCTTGCCGATCTTGCTCGACTCAACCACAGTCATCGGTGTGTCGAGCAACTCTTCGATCATCAACTCGACTTCATCCGGAAGTTTGGTGCCCTTCCCGGAGAAAAATTTGATGCCGTTGTCGTCATGAGGGTTATGCGAAGCGCTGATCACGATACCCGCTTCAGCATGAAAAGTACGCGTCAGATAGGCGATGGCCGGCGTCGGCATCGGCCCCAGGAGCATCACATCAGCACCGGCCGAGGTCAGCCCGGCCTCAAGTGCCGACTCAAACATATAACCGGAGATCCGGGTGTCCTTGCCCACGAGCACCTTGCAGGCACCCATGCTGCGAAATGCCATGCCTGCCGCCCAGCCAAGCTTGAGCATGAAATCAGGAGTAATCGGGTATTCACCGACCCGACCACGAATGCCGTCGGTGCCAAAGTATTTCTTGCTCATAAGTACTCCATCATTCTTATTCGGCTGATTCTACGGCGGCGATCATCCGCACCACATCAACGGTTTCGGCTACATCATGGACGCGCAATATACGCGCCCCCTTGATCGAAGCCAGTGCCGCAAGCGCCAAACCGCCATGCAGACGCTCCCCCACCGGCCGATTCAAGGCTTGCCCGATCATGCTCTTTCGCGAAACCCCCACCAACAGGGGCCGCCCCAAGGCATGCAAGGCCTCCATATGCTTAAACAGGCTCAAATTGTGTTGCAAGGTTTTCGCGAAGCCGAAGCCCGGATCGAGAATGATCCGTTCAGCGGGAATACCCACTGACGCGCACTGGACCATGCGTTCAGCGAGAAACTCGCCGACCTCTTTCGTCACATTCTGATACTGCGGATTGTCCTGCATGTCACCTGGCTCACCAAGCATATGCATCAGACACACCGGCAAACCGGTGGCCGCTGCGGCATCCAGGGCACCATCCCGACGCAACGAACGCACATCATTGATCAACCCCGCCCCCAACCTTGCGGTTTCTCGCATGACCGCCGGCGTGGAAGTATCGACCGAGATAATCACATCGAGTTCACGATGAATGCACTCGACGATGGGCGCTACACGCTCCAGCTCCTCAAGCGGTGAAACCGCCCTGGCACCGGGCCGGGTCGATTCGCCACCAATGTCAATCAGCGTCGCACCAGCCACCATCATTGCCTCGGCATGACGCAGCGCCGCATCCAGCTGACTGTATCGGCCACCATCGGAAAAGGAGTCGGGAGTGACATTGAGAATGCCCATGACATGCGTCTGGGCCAAATCAAGAACCCGGTTGCCGCAAGGCAACCGGGTCGAGGACTGAACAGAAGTCATTTCAAGCCTTATACGTCAGCAGCCGGGCCACCGATTGGCGTTTCTGGACGCCCATCCTGCACCGCCGGAGGCGTGCCAGGAGTATCGCTGCCGCCAGACCAGTCGCGAGGTTCGCGAGGCGCACGACCCGCCATGATGTCATCGATCTGATCGGCATCGATCGTCTCGTATTTCATCAAGGCATCCGCCATGGCATCAAGCTTGTCACGGTTATCCGTAAGGATCTGCTTGGCCGTGCCATAGCACTGGTCAATGATGCTGCGTACTTCGGAGTCGATCAGTTTGGCTGTCTCACCAGAGAAGCTGGCATGTTGGCCACCGCCGCCACGACCAAGGAACACTTCGCCTTCTTCTTCGGCATACATCAATGGACCGAGTTTTTCCGACAGCCCCCATTTGGTCACCATGTTCCGTGCGATCTGGCTGGCACGCATGATGTCGTTGGATGCACCTGTGGTGACACCGTCGAAGCCCAGGGTCATCTCTTCAGCGATACGACCGCCGTACAACGAGCAGATCTGGCTGATCAACGCACGCTTGGACAGGCTGTAGCGATCTTCTTCCGGCAGGAACATGGTCACACCCAGCGCACGACCGCGCGGGATGATCGACACTTTGTAGACCGGATCATGCTCAGGTACGACACGGCCGACGATAGCGTGGCCGGCTTCGTGATAAGCAGTGTTCTGCTTTTCTTTCTCGGACATGACCATGGATTTGCGCTCGGCACCCATCATGATCTTGTCTTTGGCCAGTTCGAACTCTTTCATCTCGACGATACGCTTGCCGGCACGAGCTGCGAACAACGATGCCTCGTTCACCAGGTTGGCCAGGTCGGCACCGGAGAAACCAGGCGTACCACGTGCGATCACGGCCGGAGCAACGTCGTCACCCATTGGCACTTTGCGCATGTGGACCTTGAGAATCTGCTCGCGACCGCGGATATCCGGCAGACCGACCACGACCTGACGGTCGAAACGACCCGGACGCAGCAATGCAGGGTCCAGTACGTCGGGACGGTTGGTCGCTGCAATGACGATGATGCCGTCATTCATCTCGAAGCCGTCCATCTCTACCAGCAACTGGTTGAGTGTCTGTTCGCGCTCGTCGTGACCGCCGCCCATGCCGGCACCACGATGGCGACCGACGGCGTCGATTTCATCGATAAAGATGATGCATGGCGCGTGCTTCTTCGCCTGCTCGAACATGTCACGTACACGACTGGCACCGACACCGACGAACATTTCGACGAAATCGGAACCGGAAATAGTGAAGAACGGCACTTTGGCTTCGCCGGCAATCGCCTTGGCGATCAGGGTTTTACCAGTACCGGGAGGACCGACCATCAGCACGCCGCGAGGAATGCGACCGCCCAAACGCTGGAACTTGCCCGGATCACGCAGGAACTCGACCAGTTCGCCAACTTCTTCCTTGGCTTCGTCGCAACCGGCAACGTCAGCCAAGGTGGTTTTCACCTGATCTTCCGAGAGCAGGCGCGCCTTGCTCTTGCCGAAGCTCATAGGCCCGCCTTTGCCGCCGGCACCGCCCTGCATCTGCCGCATGAAAAACATGAAGACAGCGATAATCACCAGAATCGGGAAGCTTGCGACCAGGAGTTGAGTCCAGATGCTTTGCTGCTCAGGCTGCTTGCCTTCGACTACCACGCGGTTATCCACGAGGTCGCCGATCAGGCCATTGTCCTGGATTGCCGGACGGATGGTCTTGAAACTGTCGCCATCGGTGCGCTTTCCGGTAATCACGTAGCCATCAACCGCTACGCGCTCGACCTTGCCATCCTTGACCTGCTGGATGAAGTCGGAATAGTTGAGGGTCTGCGGCTCGTTAGGGCTGGAGAAGTTGTTCATCACCGTCACCAGGACAGCCGCGATGATCAACCACAGGATCAGATTCTTTGCCATATCGTTCAATTAACTACCCTCTGAAGCAAGCTCCGCGAATGGCGCGTGCTTCGCATGATATTCACCGGCCTAACTTACTACATTACCTACGGCTCTGGCAGGCGCCGTCTGTAACCCTTTGTGAAGCACTTTCTACACAATATTCGCTAATGCTCACGGGACGAAATACGAAAAACCTATCGACCCGCAAAAAAACCTCGATTTACTCACTACGGCCGCGGTAGCCCCATGCCAGCATGTATTGCTCGCGGGAACTGCCACGGGAAGAGTCCGGTTTGATCATCTGGACCTTGTCGAATTTCTGACGAGCGTCCTTCACGTAAGCATCAAACCCTTCACCCTGAAACACCTTGATCACGAAATTACCACCTGGCTTGAGTATCCGAGCCGCCAGATCAAGAGCCAGTTCACATAGAAACATGGCTTTTGGCATGTCCACCTCAGGCGTACCACTCATATTGGGGGCCATATCGGAAATCACAAGGTCCACCTGCGAATTACCCACGGCTTCAAGGATCTGAGCGAGCACTTCGTCCTGGGTGAAGTCACCCTGAATGAAAGTCACGTCCGGAATGCTGTCCATTTCCAGGATGTCCGAGGCGATCAGGCGCCCCTGACCACCGATCAGCCGACTAGTGACCTGCGACCAGCCGCCGGGTGCCGCACCCAGGTCGACAACGCTCATACCAGGACGGATGAGCTTGTATTTCTCCTGGACCTCCAGAAGCTTGTAACTCGCACGCGAGCGGTAACCATCCTTCTGCGCCTGCTTCACATAGGGATCATTGACATGTCTTTTCAGCCAACCAAGGCTTGTCTTGGAACGCGCCATTGGGCACCTCGATGATAAGGGTCGTGATTAATTGGGCGGATCCACGAACCCTCGGGTAAAATGGCCGCCATTTTACAGAATCCAGACTAAAGGGTCAGATTATGCCGCTCACTCAAGAGCAGAAGAAACAGTACAAATCCATTGGCCACCATCTGAAACCAGTTTTAATTGTGGCTGACAACGGTTTGACTGAAGGTGTGTTAGCCGAACTTGAACGTGCTTTGGCGGATCACGAGCTGATCAAGATCAAGCTCAACATCCTCGATCGCGAATCGCGCCTGGCAGCCATTGCAGAACTCTGCAAGGCCGGCAAAGCCGATCTGGTTCAAGTCATCGGCAAGATGGCACTGATTTACCGCAAGAACTTCAGCGTCAACAAGCAGTTGTCGAACGTCCATCGCTTCAAGTGATGACAAGGGTCAAGGGTGTGCTTCGCGCACCCTCGCACTCCATCCCGGCACCGGCTGCATCACCAGCACCAGCCCGGAAAATCCCAGAACAAGATAGCTGAACAGCTGCCATTGCGCCGCCTGCGGCCAGCCGAGATGGACCGCGAAATACATCGCGCCCCCATACGACGCCATCATCAGCAGTTGCCCACGAATATCGCGCCATAGACTGGCAAGGCCCTCGGCCTGAACCAGCACCAAAGCCTGAAAAATCACACACACTGTGGCAAATCCCACCATCAGTGTATTCAGCATGCCTGCAATCTCGTCGATCAGCAGCGGCGCCAGGCCTATTCGCCCCAGCACCGGCAGCAGACCGATGTGCAACAGCCACAGACCCCCAACCCACAACATTTGGGTCAGTTGCCAAAGCATGGCGCCCGCACGTAGCGGGCGCCTTCTTTCAGAGGTGGCGGACTTCGACAATCTCGTACTCGATAACGCCACCTGGCGTTTTCACGGCAACCACATCACCCTCTTCCTTGGCGATCAAGGCGCGAGCCAGTGGCGAACCCACGGAAATCTTGCCGAGTTTGAAGTCAGCCTCATCCTCACCCACGATGTGGTAAGTGACGCGCTCATCCGTCTCGACGTTGGCGATTTCAACGGTAGTGCCGAAAATCACTTTGCCAGTATGAGGAATGGTCGTGACATCGATGATGACCTGATTCTGAATCCGGCCTTCGATGTCACGAATCCGCGCCTCGACCATACCTTGCTGCTCGCGAGCAGCGTGGTATTCGGCGTTTTCTTTCAAGTCACCCAACTCGCGGGCCGTACCGATGTCCTGGCTGAGCTTCGGACGGACGACCTTGGTCAGGTGAGCGTGCTCTTCTTCCAGGGCTTTCGCGCCCTGGACGGTCATTGGGTATTTGATCATGCCTTCAATCCTGCGTGTAAATCCTGCAAGCGGCGTACGGTCTTCTCAGGACCGAACTTCAGCGCTTCACAGATAGCTTCGCCTGCAGCAATGGTAGTGGTGCAGTAGATTTTGTGCTGCAAGGCATTGCGACGAATGGAGTAGGAATCGGCGATCGACTGGCGACCTTCGGTGGTGTTGATGATCAGGGTGACTTCGTCATTCTTGATCATGTCGACCACGTGCGGACGCCCCTCGGTCACTTTGTTCACGCGACGCACTTTCAGGCCTGCGGCTTCAATCAGCTTGGCAGTACCGGCAGTGGCGACCACTTCAAAGCCCAAGTTGATCAGATCACGAGCCACGCCTGCAACCAGCGGCTTGTCATCATCACGCACACTGATGAACGCGGTACCGCCAGTCGGCAGCACTTCGCTGGCACCCATCTGGGCTTTGGCAAAGGCTTCGCCAAAGGTATCGCCCACGCCCATCACTTCACCGGTGGACTTCATCTCCGGGCCCAGGATCGGGTCCACACCAGGGAATTTGGCGAATGGGAATACCGCCTCTTTCACGCTGTAGAAGTTCGGAATGATTTCCTTGGTGAAACCCAACTCTTTCAGGGTTTTACCCGCCATCACGCGCGCAGCGATCATCGCCAGGGAAACACCGATGCACTTGGACACGAACGGCACGGTACGGGAGGCACGCGGGTTGACTTCGATGACGT
This sequence comes from Pseudomonas sp. Tn43, assembly GCF_014192635.1. Classification (NCBI taxonomy): domain Bacteria; kingdom Pseudomonadati; phylum Pseudomonadota; class Gammaproteobacteria; order Pseudomonadales; family Pseudomonadaceae; genus Pseudomonas; species Pseudomonas sp. Tn43. The sequence continues at coordinate 40,814 of NZ_JACHYG010000009.1, read as the reverse complement.
AGATGTCTTCGCCTTGCAGCGCCAACTGAACATTCATCAGGCCGACCACGCCCAGTTCCAGGGCCATCTTCTTGACCTGTTCGCGCATCTCGTCCTGGATGTGAGCAGGCAGCGAGTACGGCGGCAGGGAGCACGCGGAGTCACCGGAGTGAACGCCGGCCTGCTCGATGTGCTGCATGATCGCGCCGATCACCACGTCTTTGCCGTCGCAGACCGCATCGACGTCCATTTCGATGGCACAGTTGAGGAAGTGATCCAGCAGCACCGGGCTGTCGTTGGACACTTGAACCGCTTCGCGCAGATAGCGCTTGAGTTCTTCTTCTTCGTAGACGATTTCCATCGCACGGCCGCCCAGTACATAGGACGGGCGCACCACCAGCGGGTAACCGATCTTGCTGGCCGCACGAATTGCTTCGTCTTCGCTGCGCACGGTGGCGTTTGGCGGCTGACGCAGGTTCAGGCGCTGGACCATCTGCTGGAAGCGCTCACGATCTTCGGCACGGTCGATGGCGTCAGGGCTGGTGCCGATGATCGGCACGCCAGCAGCTTCCAGGGCACGCGCCAGTTTAAGCGGGGTCTGGCCGCCATACTGGACGATCACGCCTTTTGGCTTTTCGACGCGGACGATTTCCAGCACGTCTTCCAGAGTCACTGGCTCGAAGTACAGGCGATCGGAGGTGTCGTAGTCGGTGGAAACGGTTTCCGGGTTGCAGTTGACCATGATGGTCTCGTAACCATCATCGCGCAGGGCCAATGCCGCGTGTACGCAGCAGTAGTCGAACTCGATGCCCTGGCCGATACGGTTCGGACCGCCGCCCAGGATCATGATCTTGTCGCGACCCGATGGCGCGGCTTCGCACTCTTCCTCGTAGGTCGAGTAGAGGTAAGCCGTATCGGTGGCGAATTCGGCAGCGCAGGTGTCGACGCGCTTGTAGACCGGGAAGACTTCCAGCTTGTGACGGTGAGCACGCAGGCTCTTCTCGGTCACACCCAGCAATTTGGCCAGGCGCATGTCGGAGAAGCCTTTGCGCTTGAGGCGGAACATCAGATCGCGATCAATGCTGGTCAGGCCCAGGGTTTTGACCTTCTCTTCGTCCTTGATCAGATCTTCCATCTGCACCAGGAACCAAGGATCGATCATGGTCATGCCGAAGATATCTTCAACACTCATGCCCGCGCGCATGGCATCCGCCACATACCAGATCCGCTCGGCGCCTGGCACGGTCAGCTCGCGCTTGAGCACGCTCATGCTTTCCGGGTTGCCCAGGTCGACCTTCTCGTCCAGACCGCAAACGCCCACTTCCAGACCGCGCAGGGCTTTCTGCAAGGATTCCTGGAAAGTACGGCCGATGGCCATGACTTCACCCACCGACTTCATCTGAGTGGTCAGGCGCGCGTCAGCCTTGGCGAACTTCTCGAAGGCGAAACGTGGCAGCTTGGTGACGACGTAGTCGATGGACGGCTCGAAGGACGCCGGAGTCTTGCCGCCGGTGATGTCGTTCGACAGCTCGTCGAGGGTGTAACCCACAGCCAGCTTGGCCGCGACCTTGGCGATCGGAAAGCCAGTGGCTTTCGAAGCCAGTGCCGAGGAACGGGACACCCGAGGGTTCATCTCGATCACGACCATGCGACCGGTGTTCGGACAGATACCGAATTGAACGTTGGAACCGCCAGTCTCGACGCCGATCTCGCGCAGTACCGCCAGGGAGGCGTTACGCAAGATCTGGTATTCCTTGTCGGTCAGGGTCTGTGCTGGCGCAACTGTGATCGAGTCACCGGTGTGCACGCCCATCGGGTCGAAGTTTTCGATGGAGCAGACGATGATGCAGTTGTCCTTCTTATCGCGGACAACCTCCATCTCATATTCTTTCCAGCCAATCAGCGATTCGTCGATCAGCAGCTCTTTGGTCGGCGACAGGTCCAGACCGCGGGCGCAGATTTCTTCGAACTCTTCACGGTTGTAAGCGATACCGCCACCGGTGCCGCCCATGGTGAAGGACGGACGAATGATGCACGGAAAGCCCAGGCGCTCGAGAACCGCGTTGGCCTCTTCCATGCTGTGGGCGATACCCGAACGCGGGCAATCCAGACCGATGGATTTCATCGCCTTGTCGAAGCGCGAACGGTCTTCGGCCTTATCGATAGTGTCAGCATTGGCGCCGATCATTTCTACGCCGAACTTCTCCAGAACGCCTTCGCGCTCCAGGTCCAGGGCGCAGTTCAGGGCGGTCTGGCCACCCATGGTTGGCAACAGCGCGTCCGGACGCTCTTTCTCGATGATCTTGGCAACGGTCTGCCACTTGATCGGCTCGATGTAAGTGGCGTCTGCCATGGCCGGGTCGGTCATGATGGTCGCCGGGTTGGAGTTGACCAGGATGACGCGGTAACCCTCCTCGCGCAGGGCTTTACAGGCCTGGGCGCCGGAGTAATCGAATTCGCAGGCCTGGCCGATCACGATCGGGCCAGCGCCGAGAATCAGGATGCTTTTAATGTCTGTACGTTTTGGCATGGGTTGTCACTCAAATCCGCAGGTCAGTCGGCAAGCCGTCTTGTTCAATCCATGAAGCCTTGAGGGGGCCACCGTTTTCGGGACCGCCCTCAGGCTTCGCTACATCAGGGCGAGCGATTAGCGTCGCTTGGCCATTTCGTTGATGAAGCGATCAAACAGTGGCGCTACGTCGTTCGGGCCGGGGCTGGCTTCAGGGTGACCCTGGAAGCTGAAGGCGCTCTTGTCGGTACGCTCGATGCCTTGCAGGGTGCCGTCGAACAGCGATTTGTGGATCGCCCGAACGTTGCCTGGCAGGGTCGCTTCGTCTACCGCAAAACCGTGGTTCTGGCTGGTGATCATCACCACACCGCTGTCCAGATCCTGAACCGGGTGGTTGGCACCGTGGTGGCCGTGGCCCATTTTCAGGGTCTTGGCGCCGGAGGCCAGAGCCAGCAGTTGGTGACCGAGGCAGATACCGAATACCGGGATCTCGGTTTCCAGCACTTCCTTGATTGCCTGAATCGCGTAGTCGCATGGCTCAGGGTCGCCCGGGCCGTTGGACAGGAACACGCCGTCCGGTTTCAGTGCCAGCGCTTCAGCGGCCGGAGTTTGCGCAGGTACCACGGTCACGCGGCAACCGCGCTCGACCAGCATGCGCAGGATGTTGACCTTGACGCCGTAGTCGTAGGCGACCACGTGGTACGGCAGATCGGAAGCGTCGATGGTCGCGTGGCTGTCGGTTTTCAAGTCCCAGACAGTCGAGCGCCACTCGTACTTTTCTTCGGTGCTGACGACTTTCGCCAGGTCCATGCCTTTGAGGCCAGGGAAACCCTGAGCGGCGGCAATGGCGGCTTCTTCGGAAATGTTGTCACCGGCCATGATGCAGCCGTTCTGCGCGCCTTTCTCACGCAGGATGCGTGTCAGGCGGCGGGTGTCGATACCGGCGATGGCCACCACATTGTTGGCCTTGAGGTAGTCGGACAAGGACATCGTGTTACGCCAGTTGCTCGCAACCAGTGGCAAGTCACGAATGACCAGGCCGGCCGACCAGACACGGTTCGACTCGGCGTCTTCCGGCGTGGTGCCGGTATTGCCGATGTGCGGGTAAGTCAGGGTAACGATCTGTTGGGCGTAGGAAGGATCGGTAAGGATTTCCTGATAGCCGGTCATTGCGGTGTTGAACACCACCTCACCAACGGTTTGACCGTCGGCTCCAATGGCTTCGCCGCGAAAAATGCTGCCATCAGCAAGGGCGAGTATGGCTGGCTTAGTCAAGAAGACCTCCCGTAAATAAAGCCTGAAAGGGCGATCGCAGGTTGTAAAAAAGCGGAGTGACGTATGGACACGTCACCCCGCTTCTTCATCGAATTATTCTGCGCGCTTTTAGTGGACACACTAAAGCTGTAGCTTACAGAAAAAGGCATTTTTGGTCTACCGCCAATGAGCCCTAAAGGCCGGAGAATGCGACAGGACGTCGCCAGGCGGAACAAAACCGGGTTCAAACGCCTGGTTTGAACCCGATTTCGGGCACATCTTACCGCAGGTCGAGCACGTCTTGCATGTCGTAAAGACCCGGCTCACGACCGTCCAGCCACAAAGCGGCACGTACCGCCCCCTTGGCGAAGGTCATACGGCTGGATGCCTTGTGTGTGATTTCCAGTCGTTCACCCTCGCAGGCGAAGAGCACCGTATGATCACCAACCACATCACCACCGCGAACAGTCGCGAAACCGATCGTTTCACGCTCACGCACACCGGTGTGACCTTCACGACCATAAACCGCAACTTTCTGCAGATCACGATCCAGCGCATTGGCGATCACTTCGCCCATGCGCAGAGCCGTGCCTGAAGGCGCATCGATCTTGTGCCGATGATGAGCCTCGATGATTTCGATGTCAGCGTCATCGCCCAGCACACGAGCCGCCATGTCGAGCAGCTTCAGCGACAGGTTGACACCGACACTGAAATTGGCCGCGAACACAATCGCAATATCCTTGCTCGCCTCGGCCAGCAACTGCTTCTGCGCCGCGTCCAGCCCAGTGGTACCGATCACCATGGATTTGCCCGCCTGACGGCAGAACTCCAGATTTTTCAGCATCACTTCCGGCAGCGTGAAGTCGATCAACACATCGAATTCATCGACTACCGCATCCAGCTTGCCGGACAGCGGCACACCGATTCGCCCCAGCGATGCCAGCTCACCGGCATCCACGCCAATCAGCGTGCTGCCGGGGCGCACTATGGCGGCCGTCAGGCCGGTCAGCGGCGCGCGCTGCTGCACCGCCTCGACCAGAATCTTGCCCATGCGCCCGGCAGCGCCCATCACAGCTATACGTCGCATGTCGACTCCTTACAAATCGCCGAAGAAGCGCTTCACACCTTCGAACCAACCGGTGGTTTTTGGCGAATGACTGTTGTCACCCGCCATGGAGTTGCGCAACTCTTCCAGCAGTTCGCGCTGACGACGACCCAGGTTGACCGGGGTTTCGACCACCACGCGACACATCAGGTCGCCAGCACCGCCACCACGAACCGGCGCGACACCTTTGCCGCGAACACGGAACTGCTTACCGGTCTGAGTCCCTTCCGGAATTCTCAGCTTGACCCGACCATCGAGGGTCGGAATCTCCAGCTCGCCGCCCAGCGCTGCATCAACGAAGCTGATTGGCACTTCGCAGAACAAGTGCTTGCCGTCACGCTGGAAAATCGCGTGCTCGCGCACATTGATCACCACGTACAGGTCGCCGGTCGGCCCACCCTGCGCACCCGCCTCGCCTTCGCCAGACAAGCGAATACGGTCGCCAGTATCGACACCGGCCGGCACTTTCACCGACAGGGTCTTGTACTCTTCGACTCGACCTTCGCCGCGGCAGGATTCGCACGGATCGGAAATGATCTTGCCCTGGCCATGGCAGCGCGGGCAGGTCTGCTGCACCGAAAAGAAGCCTTGCTGCATGCGTACCTGACCGATACCACCGCACGTCGGGCACGTGACCGGCGAGGAGCCTTTCTTGGCGCCCGAGCCATCGCACGGCTTGCAGTTGACCAGTGTTGGTACGCGGATATTCACGGTCGTGCCACGCACCGCTTCTTCCAGATTCAGCTCCAGGGTGTAACGCAGATCGCTGCCGCGCTGAGCGCCGCCACGAGCACCGCCGCGACCGCCACCGAAGAAGTCACTGAAGACATCGCCAAAGATGTCGGAAAAGTTCTGACCGCCAAAACCGGCACCGCCGCCACCCATGCTCGGATCGACACCGGCATGACCGTATTGATCATAGGCCGCGCGCTTGCTGGAATCAGACAGCACTTCGTAGGCCTCGTTGGCCTCCTTGAACATATCTTCCGACGCTTTGTCATCGGGATTACGGTCCGGGTGATGCTTCATCGCCAGACGACGGTAGGCCTTTTTCAGGTCCGCATCGCTTGAACCACGCTCAACACCCAATACTTCGTAATAGTCACGCTTTGCCATAAGTCTTTGCACTCTTAAGGACGTTCGGCAAACCCCTCCTGAGCCTCGCCAAACTCGTTGAGCCCCAATGCAGGCCCGGACCCAACTCACGTCAATTCAACGATCCTGGTCTTTGATTCAATACGGTACTTCTGGCTCGAAAAGCAGGAGCATTTCCGGCCATACCATCAGCACCCGAACGGTTGTCGCATGCTGTAAAAATTCTCTAACTCCAGACATGCCAACGCGGGAGCAAGCTCCCGCGCGGCGACATCCTACCAGTCACCGCCTGAAGGCAGTCAACCGGGCGACCAACAACTTACTTGTGGTCTTTAACCTCTTCGAACTCAGCATCCACGACGTCATCAGCTTTTTCGGCTTTTTCGTCTTGCGGTGCCGCGCCTTCAGCTGGCTGAGCCTGTTCGGCATACATTTTCTGAGCCACTGGCGCAGAAACCTTGGACAGCTCTTCAACCTTGGCTTCGATAGCAGCCTTGTCATCGCCTTTGATGGCGGTTTCCAGGGCAACTACAGCGGCTTCGATTGCAGACTTCTCTTCAGCGCTCACTTTATCGCCAGCATCAGCGACCATTTTGCGCGTCGAGTGGACCAGGGCATCGCCTTGGTTACGGGCACTGGCCAGCTCTTCGAACTTGCGATCTTCTTCAGCGTTCACTTCAGCATCGCGAACCATCTGCTGAATTTCTTCTTCGGACAGACCGGAGTTGGCCTTGATCACAATCGACTGAGTCTTGCCGGTAGCCTTGTCTTTCGCGCCGACGTGCAGGATGCCGTTGGCGTCGATGTCGAAGGTCACTTCGATTTGTGGCACGCCACGTGGCGCTGGCGGAATCTCGGCCAGGTCGAACTTGCCCAGGGACTTGTTCTGGGCGGCTTGCTTACGCTCACCTTGCAGGACGTGAATGGTCACTGCGCTCTGGTTGTCGTCGGCAGTCGAGAACACTTGCGATTTCTTGGTAGGAATCGTGGTGTTTTTCTCGATCAGCGCGGTCATCACGCCACCCATGGTTTCGATACCCAGGGTCAGCGGGCTGACGTCGAGCAGCAGAACGTCTTTCACGTCACCGGCCAATACTGCGCCCTGGATTGCAGCACCCATGGCAACTGCTTCGTCCGGGTTAACGTCTTTACGAGCTTCTTTACCAAAGAAGTCGGAAACCGCTTTCTGCACCATTGGCATACGGGTCTGACCGCCAACCAGAATCACGTCGTCGATCTTGCTGACGTCGATACCGGCATCTTTCATAGCGATGCGGCAAGGCTCCACGGTGCGCTGAACCAGGTCTTCAACCAGCGCTTCGAGCTTGGCGCGGGAGATTTTCACGTTCAAGTGCTTAGGACCGGTAGCGTCTGCAGTGATGTACGGCAGGTTCACGTCGGTCGACTGGCTGGAGGACAGTTCGATTTTGGCTTTCTCAGCGGCTTCTTTCAGGCGCTGCATGGCCAACGGGTCACCCTTGAGGTTCATGCCGCTTTCTTTCTTGAATTCGTCGACGAGGTAGTCGATCAGACGAATGTCAAAGTCTTCACCGCCCAGGAACGTGTCACCGTTGGTGGCCAACACTTCGAACTGGTGCTCGCCATCGACTTCGGCGATTTCGATCACGGAAACGTCGAAAGTACCGCCACCCAAGTCATAAACGATCACGGTGTGATCGCCTTTCGCCTTATCCATACCGTAGGCCAGTGCGGCTGCGGTTGGTTCGTTGATGATACGTTTAACGTCCAGCCCCGCGATGCGACCGGCATCTTTGGTGGCTTGACGCTGACTGTCGTTGAAGTAAGCCGGAACGGTGATCACCGCTTCGGTCACTGGCTCGCCGAGGTAGTCTTCGGCGGTCTTCTTCATTTTCTTCAGAATTTCAGCCGAAATTTGTGGCGGCGCCATTTTCTGGCCGTTTACTTCAACCCAGGCGTCGTTGTTGTCAGCCTTGACGATCTTGTAAGGGACCATCTGAATGTCTTTCTGTACAACTTCTTCGTCGAAACGACGACCGATCAGACGCTTCACCGCGTACAGGGTGTTATGCGGATTGGTCACTGCCTGACGCTTGGCCGACTGGCCAACCAGGATTTCACCGTCGTTGGCATAAGCGATGATCGACGGCGTGGTACGCGCGCCTTCAGCGTTTTCAATAACTTTGGCTTTGCCATTTTCCAGCACGGAGACGCAGGAGTTGGTAGTCCCCAGGTCGATACCGATAATTTTGCCCATGTTCACTCTCCCGAAACTTTGGATTTGGATGCCGCAGTAGTGGTGGCTGACCGCGGTAGCACTTAAACGCTTGACTTCTAAATGGGGGCCTTGCGGCTAATTTCAAGCCTGCTCGTCAATCGAAGGCGAAACCGGTGCAGGTGCCTTGCTGACCACGACCATGGCCGGGCGCAGCAGGCGGCCGTGAAGCTGATAGCCCTTCTGAAACACTTTGAGCACACTGTTTGGCTCGACGTCGGCGCTTTCCTGCATGGCCATTGCCTGATGATGCAAGGCATTGAAGGGTTCGCCCTCAGGGTCGATCGCTTCCAGGTGATAGCGCTTCAGGGTGTCCTGGAACATTTTCAGGGTCAGCTCGATCCCTTCGCGCATTGGACGAATGTTTTCGTCGTCAGGGTTGGACAGTTCAAGGCCGCGCTCCAGGCTGTCGATGATCGGCAGCAGGTCACCAGCGAACTTTTCCAGCGCGAATTTGTGAGCTTTTTCAACGTCCTGCTCGGCACGGCGGCGGACGTTCTGCAGATCGGCGGCTACACGCAAAGCCTGATCCTGCGCACCAGCCAATTGCTCTTCGAGCACTTGTACACGAGCCGCCAGGTCTTCACCCGAAGCCTCGGGGCCCTGGTTGGCGTCTAGATTCTGCGTATCCACTGTCTGTTCGTCAGCCATAGATTTCTCCTTCCGATATCGTCCGCGAGCTCAACTCGCGCTTCTGCCCCGGTATATGGGGCCGCAAAATTCAGCTTCAAGGGCTATTTGATGTTTGCCTCCACAAAAAACAGCCGCATAGTCATTCCTCATTGCACTAAGGATTTTCAATACTCAAGCAAATCGACCTAAGAGAGGGCATTGTCAGCCCGAAACAAAACACTGTATAAATAACCAGACCTAAAGCCTGGGAGCGGCCTTCATGCTGGTGCACCTGTCCGTACATAACTACGCCATCGTTGAACATCTCGATCTCGAACTCGATCGCGGGATGAGCGTGATCACAGGGGAAACCGGTGCCGGCAAGTCGATCATGCTCGACGCCCTGGGCCTGACCCTGGGCGATCGCGCCGACAGCGGCGTAGTCCGCCCCGGCGCCGACAAGGCCGATATCCTGGCCACCTTCGACCTGGTCGACATTCCAGAGGCCAGTGCCTGGCTGGCGGAGCGCGATCTCGAAAACGACGGCCCGTGCATTTTACGTCGAGTGATCACCGCTGAAGGACGCTCGCGTGGCTATATCAACGGAACCCCCTGCCCCCTCGGCGATTTGAAGGCCTTGGGCGAGTTGCTGATCGATATCCACAGTCAGCACGAACACCAGTCCCTGCTCAAAACCGATACCCATCGCCGCCTGCTCGACGAATACGCCGGCGCCACAGACCTTGCCCGCCAGGTGCAACTGGCCGCCCAACGCTGGCGCCAGACCCGCCAGGAACTGGAACGCCTTTCCAACTCCGGCGACGAACAACGTGCCCGCCATCAGTTGCTCAGCTATCAACTTGAAGAACTGGAAAACCTCGGCCTGGGCGAAACCGAGCTTGAACAGCTGGAACAGGAACACAAGAACCTGACCAACGCCGAAACCCTGCTGGGCATCTGCCGGCAAGTGGTCGAACAGTGCAGCGAAAGTGATTCCGGCAATGTACTGAATGCGCTTACCGCCAGCCTTAATCGCCTATCGAGCGTGAACAATTCGATCGGCGCCCTGGGTGAAGCCAGCAGCCTGCTGACCAGCGCACAGATTCAGGTTGAAGAAGCCGTCGGCGAGCTCAACCGCTTTCTCGACAATTTCGACGCCGATCCGGCGCGCCTTCAATACCTGGAAGAGCGCCTTGATGCCATCTACACCCTGGCGCGCAAACACCGTATCCAGCCGACCGAAGTCGCCGAGATGCAGCAGAAACTACTCGATGAACTCGAAACCCTGAATGCCAATGACGAATCCATCGAACGACTGAGCGATGAGCTGGCCTCCTATGCCCGCCATTATCAGGAGAAGGCGCGGGAACTGAGCGATCTGCGGCATCAAGCCTCAAACAGCCTGGCCAGCGCCGTAGAACTGGAAATCCAGCGCCTGGGTATGCCCGGCGGCCGCTTCACCATCGAACTGCGCCCCAACAACAGCGACGAGCTGCTGCCCAATGGGCTCGAACAAGTAGAGTTGCTGGTAAGCGCCAACCCGGGGCAGCCATTGAAAGCCCTGGCAAAAGTGGCGTCGGGTGGCGAACTCTCGCGTATCAGCCTGGCGATTCAGGTGATCACTGCACAGACCTCTCGCGTACCGACCCTGGTGTTTGACGAAGTGGACGTGGGTATCGGCGGCCCGACTGCCGAAATTGTCGGTCAATTGCTGCGAGGCCTCGGGGAGCGTGGGCAGGTTCTGACCGTGACTCACTTGCCGCAAGTGGCGGCGCAGGGGCATCAACATCTATTTGTGCACAAGGTCCGGGGCGAAGACGCTACCCATACAGCCGTCTCAAAACTGAGCAAGACCGATCGCGTTGAAGAAGTGGCGCGGATGCTGGGCGGCATCGATATCACCAAGGAATCACTGGCTCACGCCAAAAAAATGGTCGTGACCGCGAAAATTTAAGTACGGCAGACAGCACGAAGGCGACCCTGGGGTCGCCTTCGTTCGTTTCGCGAACCTGAAGTTCGCGCGACATGCTTACTTTTTCTTGCGTACGTACAGTACAAGATTGTGATCAACCATCTCGAAGCCATACTTGTCGACGATTGCTTTCTGCAGCCGCTCGATTTCTTCGTCGAAGAATTCGATCACTTCACTGGTCTCGACGTTGACCATGTGGTCGTGATGCTTGCCGTCGTCCAGCTCGAAGACCGCATGGCCTCCGTCGAAGTTGTGCCGCACCACAAGGCCAGCTGCCTCGAACTGGGTCAGTACACGGTAAACCGTGGCCAGACCGACGTCCTCACCAGCCTCCATCAGCGCCTTGTAGACATCCTCGGCACTCATGTGGCGTTGCTCGGCGGAATCGAGCATTTGCAGAATTTTGACCCGTGGAAGGGTCACTTTGAGGCCGGCTTTGCGTAGTTCGCTATTTTCAACCATGGTCAGCTTTCTCGCGATGCTGCTTCGCAGCTTCTCTTAATGCGGGTATGATCGGCGTTTACGTTGTCCCAGCCAAGATAGTGGAAGTCGCCCACCGATGCAAAACACCAAGCTCTTGCTAACCAGTTTCACCTTTGTGGGACTGCTCGCACTCGCCGGTTGTTCATTCCCCGGGGTTTACAAAATCGACATCCAGCAGGGCAATGTCGTCACGCAGGACATGATAGACCAGTTACGCCCGGGAATGACCCGCCGGCAAGTACGGTTTATCATGGGCAACCCTCTGCTGACCGACACGTTCCATGCCGATCGCTGGGATTATCTGTACAGCCTGCAACCAGGTGGCGGTGAACGCCAGCAGGAACGCATTAGCGTTATCTTCAACCCAAATGATCAACTTGTCAGCCTCTCTGGCGACTTCATGCCGGGCGTGAGCCGCGACGAAGCCATTCTCGGCAAGGACAGCGACACAACCGTGACCGCGCCAGCCGAAAATGCCGAGAAGCCGAAGCCAGAAAAACCGGTCAAGCCTGGGTCGTTGCTGGACCAGATCCAGAAGGACGTGGACAACGTGGAAACCGTTCCAGTCCCGACACCAGAACCGCTGGAAACCTCGCCGCAATAATTTGCGAGGCAATAAAAAACCCGGCATGTCCGGGTTTTTTATTGTCTGGCGTTTGACCGGGTCATTGATTCCGGGCTTTAGCCTCGGCAGCCTTGGCGGCGCGCAACCGGCGAACTTCTTTCGGATCGGCCAGCAACGGCCGGTAAATCTCCAGGCGATCACCTGCCTGAACCGGACGATTGGCCGGTTCAGCGATCACTTTGCCAAAGATCCCGACCGGACAACTGGCCAGATCCAGCTCAGGGAATTCGCTGTTCAGGCCGGACTCCAGCAACGCTTCTCGCACCGTTGTGCCCACCGGCACCGTTATGGTCAGCAATACCTGACGATCAACAACGGCATACACCACTTCGACCTTGATCATTGCCTCAACCATGCATCTGTTTCGCACGCTGGCAAAACGCGTCCATCAGCGTATTCGCCGCCTGATTGAACAAAGGCCCCAACGTCGCACGCACCAGCGGCCCCGAGTAGTCGAACGACAAATCCAGACTGATCTTGCAGGCCTTATCACCCAACGGCTTGAACACCCAGATGCCGTGCAGCTGGCTGAACGGACCTTCCTCGAGGTTCATCTCGATAGAACGCCCGGGCACCAGGGTGTTACGCGTCACGAAATGCTGACTAAGGCCACCCTTGGCCACGCCGACGCTGGCACGCATAAGCTGGGGAGTGCTTTCCAGGACTTGCGCCGACGAGCACCACGGCAAGAATTCCGGATAGCGGGCCACGTCGTTGACCAGGTCATAAAGCGCTTGCGCCGGATACGGCAGCAGGGCCGAACGTTGAATGTGTGTCGTCATGTCAGCGTTACTTCCACAGCTGGGCGGCAAACACTACAAGAATGCCGATGGGCGCCACATAGCGCATCAAGAACAGGGACAGGGCGAACAGCAGCGGACGACGGATCGACAATTCGTCGCGCACCGCTTCACGCCCCATCACCCAGCCCGCAAACATTACGAAACACAAACCACCGAGTGGCAACATGATCCGCGAAGTGAAGAAATCGATCACACCAAAGAAGTCCAGACCACCGGCTGCTCCCCATTGGTAGAGGTGGAACATCCCGCCTTCGTTCACGAAAAACCTGGCTTGCTTCCAGATATTGAAGGAGAACACGGTGCCCAGACCGACGAACCAGCAAGTAAATGCCAACCAGAAGGTGACCCAGGCGCGGCTGATCTTCGTGCGCTCAACCAAATAAGCCACCATCGGCTCGAGCAGGGAAATCGCCGAACTCCAGGCCGCGATCGCCACCAGTACAAAGAACACTACGCCCATCAACTGGCCGAACGCTACGTTACCAAAGGCAAATGGCAGGCTGACGAACATCAGGCCAGGGCCTTCGCTCGGGTTCAGGCCAGCAGCGAACACAATCGGAAACAATGCCAGACCGGCGACCAGAGAAACGAAAGTATCGAGCAGCGCCACTCCGACAACGGTGCCGGAAATCGACGAGCTCTTGGGCATATAAGCCCCGTAGATCATGATCGAACCGACGCCCACGCTCAGGGAAAAAAACGCGTGCCCCATGGCCGGCAGCAAGCCGTCGAGTACTTTTTCCGGATGGAAGTCGAACATGAAATGCACGCCCTCCATGAAATGGCCAGTGGTCATGCTGTAGCCCAGCAGGACAATCACCATCACGAACAGCAGCGGCATCATGATCCGCAGGCTGCGCTCCAGCCCGGCGACTACGCCTTTGGCGATTACCACGGCGGAGAGGAGCATGAAAGCGGTGTGCCAAAGTGTCAGGCGCCATGGATCGGCGATCACATTGCCAAAGTAGGCGCCGACCTGATCAGGGGTCGCGCCCTGGAAATCGCCACGCCCCATGTCAATGATGTAATCCAGCGACCAGCCGCCGACCACACTATAGAAAGACAGAATCAGCAGCGCCGTGATCATCCCGGCAAATGCACCCCAGGACCATTTCGCCGAATGCCCCGCTTCCAGCGCCAGGACCTTCAAGGCATTGGCCGGGCTCTGCCGCGCACGGCGACCGATCAGGGTTTCGGCCAGCATGACGGGCATACCGATCAGCGCGATACAGGCCAGGAACATCAGCACGAAGGCTCCGCCACCGTAGACGCCGACCATGTAAGGGAATTTCCAGATACTACCCAAACCCACGGCCGAACCGGTCGCGGCGAGTATGAAGACCCAGCGGCTAGCCCAACTGCCGTGGACAGAAACCTTGTCTGTCGACATCGTTATCACGCCCAAGCGTTCAAAAAAGAGGCCGCATTGTCCGGGATTCAATCAACCTGCTCAAGCACGTAGCGTCACCGTAGCCGACTCGCTTGCAACTCCCTATAATGCCGCCCCTATGGCTAAACAGAAGAAACACCCAACAGGGACCATCGCGCAGAATAAAAAGGCGCGACACGATTACTTCATCGAGCATAAGTTCGAGGCTGGTCTGGTCCTGGCCGGCTGGGAAGTAAAAAGTTTGCGGGCTAGCAAGCTACAACTGGTTGACAGTTACGTGCTGCTCAAAGATGGCGAAGCCTGGCTGCTCGGCAGCCACATTACGCCATTGACGACTGCCAGCACCCACGTCATCGCAGATCCGACCCGCACCCGAAAATTGCTGCTCAACCGGCGGGAGCTGGAAAAGCTGGCCGCTGCCGTGCAGCAAAAAGGTTACGCCTGCGTATGCCTTTCCTGGTACTGGAGCAAGCACATGGTCAAGTGCGAGATCGCTCTGGGCAAGGGCAAGAAGGAATACGACAAGCGTGATACCGAACGCGAGCGCGACGCCGGTCGTGAATTGCAGCGTGCGGTGCGAAACAAGGGCAAGGAAGATTAATTTTCCTACCTGATCTGATCGTTCCCACGCTCTGCGTGGGAACGATCATTGACTACATCCCCTTGCGCCGCTCCGCCCGAGCCACGCGCTGCACTTCCTGACGCACCTCTTCCAGCACTTCCTGCACATACAGAATGTGTCGACTGGAAACCTCCCGCGCCTGCTCCGCCTTGCCTTCGATAATCGCCAGGTACAACTCCCGATGCTGCGCAATCAGCATGTCGCGGGTTTCGGAGCGCTGTTTGTACATGCCGCCGATGTTGGTCACCACGTTGCGCTTGAGCAGGTCGAACAGCCCGCGAATGGTGTGCAGCAACACCGCGTTATGACTGGCTTCGGCGATCGCCAAGTGAAATCTTGCGTCCGCCGCGCCTTCTTCCAGCCGACTCACTTCGTCATGACGCGAATAGCAGTCTTGCAACTCGTCAAATGCCGCCGTCAATCGCTCGCGATCCACATCAGTGGCGCGCAATGCCGCGTAGTAAGCACAGGAGGCTTCCAGCGTATGACGAAACTCCAGCAAATCGCGCTGGGCCTCGGGGTTGCTTTCCAGCAAATGCAGCAGCGGATCGCTGAACGTCGAGCCCAGGGATTCCACCACATAGTTACCGCCGCCCTGACGACTGACCAGCAGCCCTTTGGCCGTCAGTTTCTGAATCGCTTCGCGCAACGAAGGGCGTGACACGCCGAACTGCTCGGCCAATGCACGCTCTGCCGGCAAGCGTTCGCCAGCCTTCAATGTGCCCTCGAGAATCATCTGCTCGAGCTGCTCGACAATATCGTCAGACAAACGGCGCTGCCGAATCTGATCAAACCCCATCACTCATTCTCCACAATCCCGGCGGCTCGCCGGGCTCTCTATTCTGGCCTATTGGCGCTGCACCAGCACCAACCAGACGACGTTTGATCGAACAGATCAGATGCGTTCTGCACCGCTCATTCGACAAAAGTTTTAGGGCGGCAAATTGACACACCGCATACAAGGCTTTTACCCTAGCCAACAGCGATTGTAAATTGGTATTACCAATTAACCAAGAACGCTGATCAGTGCCTGACCAACAACAATTAGGGGCCACCCCATATGCAAACCTGGCAACAGCTCTACAGCCCGCTCGGCAGTCTCGGCGTGTCCGCACTCGCGGCCGTCATTCCCATCGTATTTTTCTTCCTCGCTTTGGCCGTGTTCCGCCTTAAAGGCCACGTGGCTGGCAGCATCACCCTGGCGTTATCGATTGCAGTAGCCATCTTCGCGTTCCAGATGCCGGTCGATATGGCTTTCGCGGCTGCCGGATACGGCTTCGCCTACGGCTTATGGCCGATTGCGTGGATCATCGTGGCGGCGGTGTTCCTCTACAAACTGACGGTCAAGAGTGGCCAGTTCGAAGTGATCCGCAGCTCGGTACTGTCGATCACTGACGACCAACGCCTGCAAGTACTGCTGATCGGTTTCTGCTTCGGCGCCTTCCTGGAAGGTGCCGCCGGTTTCGGTGCCCCGGTAGCGATTACCGCCGCGCTGCTGGTCGGGCTGGGTTTCAACCCGCTGTACGCCGCCGGCCTGTGCCTGATCGCCAACACCGCGCCGGTAGCCTTTGGCGCCTTGGGGATTCCGATCATCGTCGCCGGGCAAGTCACCGGCATCGACGCGTTCAAGATCGGCGCCATGACCGGCCGTCAATTGCCATTGCTGTCGCTGTTCGTGCCGTTCTGGCTGGTGTTCATGATGGACGGCCTGCGCGGCGTTCGGGAAACCTGGCCGGCAGCCTTGGTCGCCGGCTTGAGCTTTGCCATTACCCAATACTTCACCTCGAACTTCATCGGCCCGGAATTGCCGGACATCACCTCGGCATTGGCCAGCCTGGTTTCCCTGACGCTATTCCTGAAAATCTGGCAGCCAAAACGCGCCGCCGGCCAACACATCGTCGGCGCTGTCTCGGCTTCCGTAGTGGCCAGCAGCGGTGGTTTCGGCCAGCCACGCACCACCGTGGCTTCGCCTTACAGTCTGGGGGAAATTTTCAAAGCCTGGTCGCCGTTCCTGATCCTCACCGTATTGGTCACCATCTGGACGCTGAAACCGTTCAAAGCGATGTTCGCTGCGGGCGGCTCGATGTATAGCTGGGTGTTCAACTTCGCGATCCCGCATCTGGATCAAATGGTGATCAAGGTCGCCCCGATCGTGACCGCCCCGACGGCGATTCCGGCGGTGTTCAAACTCGATCCGGTTTCCGCGACCGGCACGGCGATTTTCTTCTCCGCGCTGATTTCGATGCTGGTGCTGAAGATCAATCTGAAAACTGGTCTTACCACTTTTAAAGAGACTGTCTACGAGCTGCGCTGGCCGATTTTGTCCATCGGCATGGTGCTGGCCTTCGCCTTCGTCACCAACTATTCGGGCATGTCATCGACCATGGCTCTGGTACTGGCAGGCACAGGCGCGGCATTCCCGTTCTTCTCGCCATTCCTCGGCTGGCTCGGTGTGTTCCTGACCGGTTCCGATACCTCGTCCAACGCGCTGTTCAGTTCGCTGCAAGCGACCACCGCGCATCAGATCGGCGTCAACGACACCTTGCTGGTGGCCGCGAATACCAGCGGCGGCGTAACCGGCAAGATGATTTCGCCCCAATCGATCGCCGTGGCCTGCGCCGCGACCGGGTTGGTGGGCAAGGAATCGGATCTGTTCCGCTTCACACTCAAGCACAGCCTATTCTTTGCAGCGATCGTCGGCCTGATCACCTTGGCCCAGGCCTACTGGTTCACCGGCATGCTGGTGCACTAAGCACTACACGCGATACGGAAAAAACCGACGCCGGGTTACGCCCCCCGGCGTCAGCTATTCACAACCGGGTCTGCAAGGCTGCTGAAAGCTTCCCTCACTATATTCAGCAGCCTCAGCGGACGGATAACCGGGACCACCCGGAGACACGCCTGATGAGCGAGCTTTTTTACAACGCAGTGCCGAACGCGACCCGCGTCGCCCCGCCACTGCCCGAGCCTCGGCAATACCCCAGCGAGAAACCGTCACGGGTCTACCTGTTCGGGACTTGCGTAGTGGATCTGTTCTACCCGGAAGCCGGGATGGACGCGATCCACCTGCTGGAACGCGAAGGCATTCGTGTCGAATACCCGCAAGGGCAAAGCTGCTGTGGGCAACCGGCCTACACTTCGGGTTACACAGAACAGGCCCGGACCGTGGCGCGCTCGCAACTGGCGCTGTTTGCCGGTGATTATCCGGTGGTGGTGCCGTCGGGGTCTTGCGCGGGGATGTTGCGCGAACACTACGCCGACTTGTTCAAGGACGAGCCGCAAACGCTGAAGCAGGTTCAGGCCCTCGCGGCACGGACTTATGAACTGGCAGAGTTTCTGCTGTTTGTCTGCAAGGTGCAGCTCAAGGACAGCGGTGAACCGGTCAAAGTGGCACTGCACACGTCGTGCTCGGCACGTCGAGAAATGAACACCCACCTGCATGGCCGTGAGTTGTTGGCGCAGCTGAGCAACGTGGAGCGAGTCGACCACAGCCACGAAAGTGAATGCTGTGGCTTTGGTGGGACTTTCAGCGTCCGTATGCCAGATATTTCCGGCGCGATGGTGGCTGACAAGACCCGGTCGTTGAAGGAATCCGGTGCGCACAAGGTACTCAGTGCCGACTGCGGCTGTCTGATGAACATCAACGGCTCGCTGGAGAAACAGCAGGAAGCATTGCGCGGCCAACACCTGGCCAGCTTCCTGTGGCAGCGGACCGGAGGTGTTCTATGAACGCTTCCGCGATTATTCCTACGATTGCCGTGGAAGAAGATTTCCGCATCCGGGCTCACAAGGCGCTGGATGACACGCAACTGCGAAACAACTTTCGCAGCGCGATGGATTCACTGATGAGCAAACGGGCAGCGTCTTTCAGCGATGCCTTTGAGCGAGAACATTTGCGAGTGCTGGGCAATGCTGTCCGCGCCCGTGCTTTATCCAGGTTGCCCGATTTGCTCGAGCAGCTTGAACAGAACCTGACCCGCAACGGTGTGACAGTGCACTGGGCGGAAACGGTGGACGAGGCCAATGGCATCGTCTTATCGATCATCCGCGCTCACGAGGCGCGGCAAGTGATCAAGGGCAAATCGATGGTCAGCGAAGAGATGGAAATGAACCATGTCCTCGCGGCTCAAGGCATTGAATGCCTGGAGTCGGACATGGGTGAATTCATCGTCCAGCTCGACCACGAGAAGCCTTCACACATTATTATGCCGGCGATCCACAAGAATGCCGGTCAGGTCGCGTCCTTGTTCCACGACAAACTTGGCGTGGAGTACACCAAGGACGTAGACCAACTCATTCAGATCGGTCGCAAAGTCTTGCGACAGAAATTCTTCGAAGCCGACATCGGTGTTTCCGGCGTCAACTTCGCCGTGGCCGAAACCGGCACTTTGCTGTTGGTGGAAAACGAAGGCAACGGGCGCATGTCGACCACCGTGCCGCCTGTACACATCGCCGTCACGGGCATCGAAAAAGTTGTCGAAAACCTGCGGGATGTTGTACCGCTGTTGTCGCTTCTGACCCGTTCGGCCCTCGGCCAGCCGATCACCACCTACGTCAACATGATTTCCGGCCCACGCAAGGAGCATGAACTCGACGGCCCGCAAGAAGTGCACCTGGTATTGCTCGACAATGGTCGCAGCCAAGCCTTCGCTGACAGCGAATTGCGTCAGACCCTGAACTGCATCCGCTGCGGCGCCTGTATGAATCACTGCCCGGTCTACACCCGAATCGGCGGCCATGCCTATGGAGAGGTTTACCCCGGGCCTATCGGAAAAATCATCACCCCGCACATGGTCGGCCTGGCGAAAGTCCCTGATCACCCGAGTGCCTCGTCGTTATGCGGCGCTTGCGGTGAAGTCTGCCCGGTAAAAATTCCGATTCCCGCATTACTGCGTCGCCTACGGGAAGAGAACGTCAAACCCCCGAACACCCCGCGTCAAGTCATGCGCGGCCAAGGCAGCAAGTTCTCACGCAAAGAACGGTTTATCTGGAATGCCTGGGCGAAGCTCAACAGCTCGCCAACGCTCTATCGCCTGTTCGGCTTCCTCGCTACTCGCCTGCGCGCGCTGACCCCGAGCAACGTCGGCCCGTGGACTCAGAACCACAGCGCACCTAAACCTGCGGCCCGTTCACTGCATGACATGGCCCGGGAGCATCTGGCCAAACAGGAAGACCGTCGATGAGCGCCAAGCAAAATATCCTCGCCAAATTGCGCAACAGTCTGACAGGCACTACGCCGTTAGCTGACAACTTCGATGTCGAACTGGTGACAGCGCCCTACACCTACACGCCTGAGCAACGCATCCCGCAACTGCGCAAACTGATGGAAGCGGTGCACACCGAGATTCATCTGACGTCCGGGGATGGCTGGCCGGAATTGCTGGCGAAACTGCTGCAGGATCGCCAGTTGCCCAGCCTGTTGATTGCGCCGACGACACCTCATGGTCAACGCATCACTGCGCATTGGGCGAAAAATCCTCGCTTGCCAGCGCTCAAAGCCTACAACCGCCCGGTCGAGGAATGGAAAGCCGAGTTGTTCAACGACACCCCGGCCAGCCTGACCGGCACCCTCGGCGCAATCGCCGCGACAGGTAGCCTGATTCTCTGGCCGACGCGGGAAGAACCGCGCCTGATGAGCCTGGTGCCGCCCGTGCATTTCGCCCTGCTCAAGGCCAGTGAAATCCGCGACAACTTCTATCAGGTGCAGCAGGAATTCGAATGGGCCCAAGGCATGCCGACCAACGCCTTGCTGGTGTCTGGCCCGTCGAAGACCGCCGACATCGAGCAAGTTCTGGCTTACGGCGCCCACGGCCCGAAAGATCTGGTCGTTCTGATTCTGGAGGACCAATGAGTCTACCGGCGGCTTTTCTGCAAGATGTGCGGCAACTGATTCCTGAAATGCGGCGTTTTAACGATCCGCTATCGACTTTGGCCTTCGGCACCGACGCCAGTTTCTACCGGCTGATTCCGAAACTGGTGATCCGCGTCGAGTCCGAAGATGAAGTGGTGGCGCTGCTCAAACTGGCGCAACGGGATCAAGTCCCGGTGACCTTCCGCGCCGCCGGCACCAGCCTGTCTGGCCAGGCCATCAGCGATTCAGTACTGATCGTGCTGGGCGATAACTGGAACGGCCGGGAAATCCGCGGTCAGGGTACGCAAATCCGTCTGCAACCGGGCGTGATTGGTGCTCAGGCCAATGCCTGGCTGGCGCCGTTCGGGCGCAAAATCGGTCCGGACCCGGCCTCGATCAACGCCTGCAAAATCGGTGGCATCGTCGCCAATAATGCCAGCGGCATGTGCTGCGGCACCGCTCAAAATACCTACCACACGCTGGCCGGGATTCGTTTGGTACTGGCGGATGGCAGCCGTCTCGATACCGAAGACGCCGCCAGTGTGACGGCCTTCCGCAAGAGCCACGCCGAGCTGCTGGAACGTCTGGCGACGTTAGGGCGCGAGACCCGCGCCAATGCCGAACTGGCTGCAAAAATTCGCCACAAATACCGTCTGAAAAATACCACCGGGCTGTCACTCAATGCGCTGGTGGATTTCGACGAGCCTGTGGATATCTTGAGCCACTTGTTGGTGGGCTCCGAGGGCACGCTCGGGTTCATCAGCGCAGTGACCTACGACACGGTAATCGACCACCCGAACAAGGCGTCGGCGCTGATCGTGTTCCCAGACGTAGAAACCTGCTGCAACGCTGTCTCTGTACTGAAAAGCCAACCGGTGTCGGCGGTGGAACTGCTGGATCGCCGCAGCCTGCGCTCGGTGCAGGACAAGCCCGGCATGTCGGCTTTCGTACAACAACTGTCGACCCATGCCTGCGCCCTGCTGATCGAATCCCGCGCCGCATCTTCCACTTTGCTGCAGGAACAACTGACGCAAATCATGGCATCGCTGACGGGCTTCCCAGTGGAGAAGCAAGTCGACTTCACCGAAGACCCGGTGGAAAACGCCCGGCTTTGGGCGATCCGCAAAGACACCTTCCCTGCCGTCGGCGCGGTGCGTAAAACCGGCACCACAGTGATCATCGAAGACGTGACGTTCCCGGTGGAACAATTGGCCAGCGGCGTGAACCGCTTGATCGAACTGTTCGACAAACACCATTACGATGAAGCGATCCTTTTCGGACACGCCCTGGAAGGCAATCTGCACTTCGTCTTCACCCAAGGCTTCAACAGTGCGGAAGAAGTCGCACGCTACCAGGCGTTCATGGACGACGTGGCGCAGTTGGTGGCCGTTGAGTTCGGCGGTTCGCTGAAGGCTGAACATGGCACTGGTCGCAACATGGCGCCCTTCGTCGAACTGGAATGGGGCAGCGATGCTTATCAGTTGATGTGGCAGCTCAAACGCCTGCTCGACCCTAACAGCATTCTCAACCCGGACGTGGTGCTCAGCGACGATCCACAGATCCACCTCAAGCATCTGAAACCGCTGCCGGCCGCCGATGAGATTGTGGATAAGTGCATCGAGTGCGGTTTCTGCGAGCCGGTGTGCCCGTCGAAAGGCCTTACGCTGAGCCCACGCCAGCGCATCGTGATCTGGCGAGATATCCAGGCGAAGAAGCGCGCAGGCGTCGACACCACCGAGCTCGAAGCCGCTTACGAATACCAGGGCATCGACACCTGCGCCGCCACTGGCCTGTGTGCGCAACGTTGCCCTGTAGGAATCAACACCGGCGAGTTGGTGAAAAAATTCCGTAGCCGTCAGGCAACGCATACGAAAACCGCTAACTGGATTGAAGGAAATTTCGCCACCGCGTTGCAAGGCGCGCGTTTCACCCTGCACGTGGCCAACGGTGCACGGATGCTGTTGGGAGCACCACGCCTGGCAAAACTGTCGGCATCGCTGACGCGGTTGTCCAAGGGGCAAATCCCGCAATGGACTAATGCCATGCCACAGCCGGAAAGGGTCATTCGCTTCAGCCCGACGGTGTCGGACGAACGGCCTCGGGTGGTGTACCTGGCGGCCTGCGTATCGCGGGTCATGGGCCCGGCGGCGAGTGATAAAGAGCAAATGTCGTTGTATGAAAAAACCCGCGGTTTGCTGGAAAAGGCCGGTTATCAGGTAGTCTTTCCAGACAATCAGGACAACCTCTGCTGCGGTCAGCCGTTTGCTTCCAAGGGCTACGCCGAACAGGCCGAACACAAACGCCAGGAACTGATCGGCGCACTGCTGCACGCCAGCCGCGGCGGGCTCGACCCGATCTACTGCGACACCAGCCCCTGCACCTTGCGGCTGGTTCAGGACCTGGGCGACGTGCGACTGGACCTCTACGACCCCGTGCGCTTCATCCGCACTCACTTGATGGATCGTCTCGATTTCACCCCCCAGGAAGCGCCGATTGCGGTGCATGTCACGTGCAGCACTCAGCATCTCGGTGAGAGCCAGGCGTTGATCGATCTGGCGCGCAAGTGCAGTAAAAATGTGGTCATCCCGGAAGGCATTCACTGCTGCGGTTTTGCCGGCGACAAGGGCTTTACCACTCCAGAACTGAATGCCCATTCGTTACGCACGCTCAAGGACGCGGTACAGCAATGCAGTGAGGGGATTTCTACCAGCCGCACCTGTGAGATCGGTCTGACAGAACATGGCGGAATTGACTACCACGGGCTGGTTTATCTGGTGGATCGAGTAACGCAGGCCAGGGCGAACTGAAGAAAAATAGAACCCTGACGCACCGTCGCAGTCCACTGATCAAGTCCCGCAGCGCGGGACCTTCCCCAAAATTGGCAGCCCGTCCTGATGGCCAGCGATGCCTGGCCCCTCAGTTCAAGGAGATACACATGAAACGTTCTGTACTGTTAGGTCTGTTCGTTACTGCCTCAATGCTGGCGTCTCCTTCGTTTGCCGGCAACACAGAAGACCTCTGCCAGGTCAACCTGCAAACCATCGCGAATGCCAAGGCACAGATCCTGACACCGGAAATGCAATCCCGGGTAGAGGCCAGCGTCCAGCAAGCTAAGGCCTATCAGGCGATGAATACCAAGGAAGGCACCGAGAAATGCATCGCCGAAACCACTCAAACCATTCAAGAAATCCAGAAAGCGAACAAGGACAGTAAGGGCTAAAAGTACTCAGGCCAACCTTCGGGTTGGCCTTCTGAGCCACATGGCGTACACTGTGCAGGCTTGTTGCTCACTCAGATGTACAGAGCAATGAGTTCGGGGCCGTTCAGGATTCGACGCCGGTTGCGAAACTTTAGGTGCATGCCGAGTTGGTAACAGAACTCGTAAATCCACTGTTGCAACTTTCTATAGTTGCCAATGACGAAACCTACGGGGAATACGCTCTCGCTGCGTAAGCAGCCTTAGCTCTTCCCTTCTGGTACCTTCGGGTCCAGCAATCATCAGGGGATGTCTGTAAACCCAAAGTGATTGTCATATAGAACAGAATCGCCGTGCAGTACGTTGTGGACGAAGCGGCTAAAACTTACACAACTCGCCCAAAGCACCCTGCCCGTCGGGTCGCTGAGGGTTAACTTAATAGACACGGCTACGCATGTAGTACCGACAGCGGAGTACTGGCGGACGGGGGTTCAAATCCCCCCGGCTCCACCAATCAAACATCTAAAGACGTCCATGGACGTCTTTTTTTGTGCCTTAAATCCAGTAAATACAAGGGCTTCAGCGCCAGTAGCGTCCCAAGACATCCGATAGAATCTACGACCATTGGTATTCCACATGGTATTCCAAGCCCTTCAGTGGTAATTTTTGGAATACCGAATGATGTCGTGGAATACCTCATGTGCGCCCAAGCCACCCGTCTCTCTGATCGTCAGCTCAAAGCTATCAAGCCGAAAGATAAGGATTACGTCCTAAGCGATGGCGACGGCCTTCAATTACGAGTGAGAATCAATGGCTCTACGCTATGGAACTTCAACTACCGGCATCCGGTAACGAAGAATCGTATCAACATGGGACTCGGCACCTACCCAGAACTCTCTCTCGCGCAAGCCAGAAAGAAAACGGTCGAAGCTAGAGAACTGCTTGCACAGGCCATCGACCCGAAAGAGCAACGCAATGCGTTGGAGCAAACAAAAAAAGCAGCAACTGAGCACACGTTCGAGAACGTAGCTGCTACTTGGTTTGAGCTGAAGCAGGATGTCGTTACACCGGCCTATGCCGAAGACATATGGCGCTCTCTCACCCTGCACGTATTTCCAAAACTCGGAACTACACCCATCTCGCAAATCACTGCGCCGATGGTCATCGAGTTGCTGCGCCCACTGGAAACGAAAGGCAGCTTGGAGACAGTGAAACGACTGACTCAACGGCTCAATGAGATCATGACCTATGGCGTGAACTCGGGAATGATCTTCGCCAACCCACTCAATGGCATCCGGGCCGTTTTCAAGAAACCGAAAAAGCAGAACATGGCGGCCCTTCGACCAGAAGAACTGCCAGAGCTAATGGTTGCAATCGCCAACGCCAGCATCAAAAGGACAACACGCTGCTTGATCGAATGGCAGCTTCACACCATGACCCGTCCTGCGGAAGCCGCCACGACTTCCTGGGCTGACATCGACCTCGATAAGAAACTCTGGACGATTCCAGCGGAGCGTATGAAAAAGCGACGCGCTCACATCATACCGCTGACCGACCATGCGCTTGCTCTTCTAGAGACGATCAGACCCTACAGCGGCCATAGGGAGTACGTGTTCCCTGCAGACAGAGACCCACGCACTCACTGCAATAGCCAGACAGCAAACATGGCTCTGAAGCGAATGGGCTTTGAAGGACGATTGGTGAGCCACGGAATGCGCTCAATGGCCAGTACCATCCTGAACGAACGGGGTTGGGAATCTGAGCTGATAGAGGTCGCACTTGCACACGTGGACAAAGATGAAGTGCGCAGTGCCTACAATCGTGCGGATTATATTGAGAGAAGACGCCCCATGATGATCTGGTGGAGCGAGCACATTCAACAAGCCGCCATTGGTAGCCTGTCCGTCTCGGCGGTTCAAGCAACCCGAGGTTTGAAAGTCGAATCGATACGGTAGCCAATCAATATTTAGCATTAGCCGCAATGGTTCGTTTTTCAACCTTTGGTGACGGGCAGAGAACGGCCAAGAGCGGACCTTCCTATAGAATGGCGTGCGGCAAGCTCATCGATAGGAAAGACTCTTTTTGCTTCTTCGTACTGACGTACCGCCTGCGCATCTATTACCTGTAAGAACACATACTGACGATGCTGCCGCACCAATGCCATCTTTTTGCCACCACAAGATAGGATATACTCTTCAGCAGGCAAGTTAATATTCGCTCGGTGATCCGCACACCTGCACACCTGCTTAGGACTCCCACCAACAGAACGAGCAACCATGTCAAAAACATCAGGTAGCCTTTTCGCAACAGGCATTGTCGCAGCTCTTGCTATCGGCGCTCTTACCAAAGCCATTCTGTTTCTAATGATTGCTGCCGGGATATTGCTGCTTTTCTGCCTGATAACGCGACCAGGTCCCACGTTATCTTTTCTGGTGCTCGGATTGATTGGATCGGTGCTCAATAGAATTCCTGATCCTTTTCTGATCACTTGCTTCGGTATCCTGTGCTTGGTTTGGGCTATAAGCATTCTCAGGAAGTCGCCGCCCCCAAGAACTGATTCGCCTGAGCAGCTCTCATTACCAAATGCTGATTCTGAAAAGCGCTCCTAAGCAGGATAATTCGATCCTGTTTTCGTAGATGCTAACGTATTAGGTAGTAGAAGTTGTTCTGTGATGTGTTCGATCTCGGTCCGAACCGCGTTCGGAAAAATCCAACTTTTGAGGCTTCCGAATGCCAGATTTATCTAGTGGTTCAGACTTTCCGGCATAAGTGCGTAACCCCGTCGACCTTGACTATCCATTTAAATTGTCGCTGACCAGTCAATTCCGCGGCGTTGACCGGCCGTTTTCATTCGACTTGACCAACTCAACCCGTAGCAACAGCGGGCAGAAATCGGGCAGTCGTGACAGGCAGAAATCGGCCATTTCCGGTCTGTTGTGACAAACACAAACTCGCCAGCGTGCCTCGCTGCGACACCAGATTTTTGCCTTGAGTGGGAGCACGCGAGCGTATCGGGTTCACCTCCCATCCTTCTCAATGGCACATCTATCGCATTTCATGTCTCAGATAATTGGGCACCTGCGACAGACGCACGTGACATTTAAAGCCTTTACCGTCAGGCGCGAGTGAATCGTCGTATAACTCAGGATATTTGCAACAAGAAAGGCCTGAATGATCCAGGCCCTCCTAAGAAAGGTCTGACGCAAGAAGGCGCTGGCAGAGGGTGCCTCAAGGCAGCTCAAAGACACTTCTAAAAATCTATATTAGTACTTGGTGGCTTTTGTTAATTGAGCTCCGGCGCCCTTCATTATTTCCAATATCTCACATGTTATTCTATAAAACTTAGGAAGAATCCCTGGAATATTTACATATAACCCATGATCATTTAACGACCTTATGTCAGGAAACTCACTCCATAGCTTGCGCTCAGTAATATAATTATTGGCCGCTTTTTGAGTTTTAAAGTTATTTTCACAGTAAATACCCATATAGCTTTTTATCTGAATCACTTCTTCTTTGGTGAGGTTGTATTTAGCCAGCAAGTCCTCATAGTTAAACGATTCGATTCTAGACTGTAAGTCAGATGCCTTTGAGGAGATCTCAGTGCAATATTCTGCGAGCCAGTTATCCATGAAATCAGGATCACTTGCATTGCCTCCAAACGCTTCACAAAAATCTTGATAATCACTCATTACTTACTCCTAACATGACATAATTGAAAAGCACCTAAGCATACTTCGAACAAGCTAGCCAATGAACGCCCAAGAAATCCTAAACTCAGCCACTGGCAGGGCTCTTTTCGCGATTTACGTTGCCGTGGGTCACGCCCCTGCTCTCACTGAATTCAAAAAGGTCGGAGCTCAATGGATAGAGGCTGAGTGAGCCTTAGGAAAAGCGCTCTGCGCTGGATTGTCCGCGTTAGAACCTGGGATTTACCATAAATACCGATTTATGAGCAGCCTTGTTCGCTTACATTGACTCGGCTTCGCAGCCGGACAGTATTGGCTACGGGATCGAATTAATGGGACATAAATCCCTTAATAAACCTCTTAACTGTTCTCTTTGTGAATATCTGCCGGCGACGACCGGCCGGTATGGGTCATTTTCGGCCGGACGAGACAGGTAACTATCGGCCAAAAGCTGAAATTTTAAAACGCCTAGAAACCCGAGGCCCTTCAAAGTGTATAGTCAGCCCCACCACCAGAATCGTCGCCCACAAGGATTTAACATGACCGTTACCTACTGGCATATGCAGATTCATCCAGACGATAAGTCCTTTGCCGATGCAAACGTACATTCGATTCTCGAACACAAGAAAATCATTGGCCTGGGTAATTGGAAGGCGGGAAAAAGCACCATTGATTCTTTTCGCACTGAAATGAACGTCAACGACATCGTTGCCATAAAAAATGGAGCAAAACTGATTGCCCTGGTTCAGGTCGTGGGTGGGTGGTATGAAGTGGAAGATGACGACACCGATCTGGGTTGGATCGAGAACCGCAGGCCCATCAGGGTGCTTGACTGGGAGTTGGATGGCAGGACGCTACCTCAACCACAGGGCACGCTTAACAAATGCGTAAATGACGTAGAAACCACGAAAATTATTAAAGAATGGCATCAACGCGTAATAACGTCCTTCAAGAAAAGAAAGCTGGACCTTCTGGTCTGAACCTAACATTCAGTCACAATACCTGTCGATGCAAGCTCGCTTGCATCGACAGGTCGTAGGATTCAGATCTCTATCGTCTTGATGTCCGGATCGTACATCGCTCCGATAATCTCCCGCGCACCCGCAAGGGGAGACTCCTTGGTGATATCGACGATGGCGCCGATAGCCAGGCCAATCAGTTCGCTGTCGCCATTTTCAATACCCTTATCCAGTCGCTCGAAAAAGCCGTTTATCGTCGAGGCCCTTTCCTTGAATACACCCGAAAGGTACTGTTCAAGGATGCTTCTCTGAGATTCAATCTGAGCCAGCTTGGTTTCTTTGAACGCTGAGATAGCCGCCCTCTTTGTACCTTCTGTCTCGGCGATTTTCTTGTAATCGGCCCAGGCCGAAACCAGCATATTGAAAGACGTCCCAGCAGCCTCCGTCGGATTGACAGGAAGATTCTTAACCAGACTCGCAACTTGTTTTTTCATGACGTTAGTCCAAGGTCAATATGCCGGAAATAGTGCGCTTGATATCCTTGGTCGCAGCTCCGTCCTGGGTAATGATCGGCACGTCCAGCACCTTCTTCAAGCCCACGCCCAAAGCCATCATTCTTTCGAATGCGGCGCGGTCACTGTCGTCATCAACCTTGATCAATTCAAAGCGCGCCACCAGTTCATTAATGGTCTTGGTCATCTCCGCAGCGTTGGACCTTACCGCCTTGAGAGCAGTTTTCAGCACGTCCATGTCCGCAATTGCAGTTTCAACTTCGGCGTCGTACTGATGGGCCTTGGTTAGAGCTTCTTCAGCCTTGCCCGCCATCATGAAGCCGCCGATGGCCAGGGCCGGGCCCAACACAATTCCGCCCAAAGCCAACATACCGCCGGCCATGCCGAATCCCCCCGCACTCAGTGCTCCTCCGCCCAGCCATGCCAAGGTGGCATTGGTTGCCGCGACCCCGGAAAGCCCGGAAATGGCAGCACCGGTGGAGGCACTGGCCAAGGCGCCTACCGAACCGTAGGCACCGATGGCCGCTAAGGCACCGCCGCCAATGCCGGAGGCAAGGCCTTTTTCAATGGCCAGGGAATTGAGCACTAGCGTTTCATAGGCCTTCAGTTCATCGATGGTCAGGTCTTCATTAAAACCTTTCAGGGTACTCTTGGCGTTCTTCTGTTTTTTGATCGCTTCGATGAGGTGCTTTATCTGCCGGGTGAACGTATGAACTTTCAGCTCCCCCAGTGCCGCAAGGACAGTTTGGGTTTCGGCACGGGACTCATCCAATTTTTTCGACGCTTTCTTGTAGTTGCTCTCGGCGGCCTTACCGATTTCCTTGGCCTTGTCGAAATTACCGGAAGCCTCAACTCCCTTGAACACACCTGTCGCTGCCAATGCGGCGGCGGCACCCCACAAAATAAACGGAATAGGCACTTAAGATCCCTCTCAATCAATTGACGAAATAAGTAACTTTTCTGCAGCCTGTACATCCCTGCAACTTTGTATATTGGCGGCGATATATTCATCCCGGCTCATGCTGGCGGATAAATTTCGCTCATAGTAAGCATCGACCCTGCAGATCAAAGGCCGATCCTCATAAATTTTGCAGAGATGACTTGCACTATCAAAATTAACGCAAGTGCCGTCGCCCCTATCCAAATATGAATAAACAGAAGACTTGTCCAGATTCTTGCAGCACAGCCCGCACTTAGTGCAAGGAAACACAATCAACGCTCCCGGCTGGTGATGTCGACTTCAGTGGTGCAGTCAAGAACAATCCCTTGCCCATGCTTCACGTCCTTTGCGCGGCTGGCTGTGGTGCCAGCCGAAACAAAGATAGCTCAGTGCTATCACTCAGTCCACTACAACGTAGCAGCAGATTCGGGGTGGCGAACATCCACGAGTTGCGCTACTTGTGAGTGCTGCGCAACCCGCTCGCGTCGCGTCCGCCGCAATCTGGCGCACTGAGTCATCCGCAACTTTGCGAGACAGAACTGGGTGATGACAGCCAATTGCAGCAGGCCGAGCGACCAGCACTCGACGAGATCGACGAGATTCCTTCTAGCCCTGCATCGAGGTCAGAGGCGTCACTCAGCACGCGCTGTTCTTGGAACCACCGCTATGGAGAGATATCGATCGATGTAATCCCGGATATCACACCGATTGTGGGTTACATCGACGACGTTGGGGGCCGCTGCCTATATCTGCGACGAGCACGTCGCCCGCGCAGAGGAACAGCTCTCCCCAAACATCACTGACAATTCACTTAACGACGCACAAGCAACTGCGCCAACGTCCGCTCAACCCAGCCAGCAGCCCGTATCTTCAACGGCTCGCTCCCGCACTTCGGGCACTGCTTGAACCACTCCCCTGGTCCCAGCGCATCACTCTGCGGTGCCACCGTTTTCCTCCAACCACATTCACCACACACAAACGTAAATGGCCTGGGCTTTATAGGCATCGCAGCTCTCCTGAAAATTATCCATAGTCGTCTCCATCAGCGCTCTCAGCCAGCGGGATACGCCAGCTCGATCTGCTGATCGAACTCTCCACCATACCCACAGTACTCACGCGGAATGCGCTCAATGTCCTCGGCGATTTGCACAATCACTTCGCGCAGCTCCAATTGTTCGAACCACCGAGCAGGAATCGCCGCAGCACCATACTGAACGCCCAACAAGTGCCCGGCGATGAGCCCGGTACTGTCGCTATCGCCACTGTGATTCACCGCTGTGATCACGCCCTCTTCGAACGAACGCGCTGCCAGGGCGCACCACAAGCCGATAGCCAGCGTTTCTTCGGCGACCCATCCGCCACCGAGCTCGCCTATTCGTTGCGGAGTGGGCTGGTAGCCCTCGTAAAAGTAGAAAAGTACGCGCTCAATGAGGCTCCGTGTTTCTTCCATACCCGGCGTTTGTCCATATTTGGCCAAGCTCTGAGTAACCGCGTGCTCCAAGCTGTCTTGCCGATCGACAATGCGCTGGAGAATATCGGCAAACAACCCGGCCGCCAGGTAGCCCGTAGGATGTCCGTGAGTCAGGCGTCCTGACTGGGCAGCGTAGTCAAAGGCGTTTGCAAAAAAGGCGCAGGGCGCAACGCGCATCAAGGCGCCACAGCCTTTGCTGTTGTTCTCGGCAACTGCGCCCAGCCGCGGACTGGCCTTGAGTGCACCTAGGCAAGTAGTGCCAGGGGCGCGCCGAGACCAGAGCTCCGATTGCTTGATCAGCCAGCCGTCCACGCCGATCGGCATCGCCGTAGGGTAGTCCTGGGTTATCAGCCAGCGCAGCAACGAATGGTGAATAATGCTGGGGACGTGGCAAGTCCCTCGAGAGCTGCCGCACACATAAGCCCGCAGCAAGCCTTCTGCGGTGAAAAGCATCATCTGCGTGTCGTCGGTGATGGCGCCGGCGGTACCAAAAGCAGGGGCAAAATCAACGATACCTTGTGGACCGAACTTAGCTTCAATTGCAGACCACTCGAGAAACTCCACTGGGGCGCCTAGCGCATCTCCGACGGCGCCGCCGAGCAGGCAACCCTTGATCCGTTCAAGTCTGTTCATGTCCTTTCCCTCATCCCTCTGCAGGGATCAATTCCTGCAGAATCACCAGCTTTCTTTGCAACTGCTGGACGTGCTCTTTCTCGGCTCGCAACGCCGAACGCAATTCGCGGTTTTCCACTTCCCAGATCCGCGCCCAGCGCACATTTTTTTGGCAGCCCATAGCCATCTGCCAGAGCTCACGCAATCTCAGACACTGATGCAGTAACACCAGCAGGATTGCTCCCATCATCAGCAATGCACCCGTCGAAACCGCTTCCGACATACTCATGTCCACTTCCTTTCGTGACTTCAATTCATTTTGAAGACAGACACACGATATGTAGTGTTTAACGACAGGTCTAGAATGTAGACTTATACAGGTAAAGAATTCGCGCACATGGAGAGGGTATGAAACGCAAGCAGTCCATCGAACAGGTCCGCTGGGATCTGGCACTTCGCTATCGTTTGATTGAGACCGTTGCCTGGTGGGAGGGCCGGTTGACCACGGGACACTTGATGCAGAGCTTCGGCATCAGCCGTCAGCAGGCGTCCAAGGACATCAACACCTACATCACAGAACATGCGCCTAAAAATCTTACATATGACAAAAAAATAAAAGGCTACGTGCCCAGTAAGACGTTCAAACCGCTGTTCATCGACGACAGCGCCAGCGCCTATTTGCACCTGCTTTACCAGAACAACGAACGCGCCCCGCACATCGATGGGCTCGCCCTGGCCTACGCCCACACCAAGGTACTGGAAGTCCCGGATCGTCCGATTCGGCCGGAAGTCCTGCGCCCATTACTCAAGGCCTGTCGCGATGGCCTGCGCCTGGAAACCGAGTACGTGTCGCTCAATACTCCGAACGTGGAGATTCGCCTCATAGCCCCTCACACGCTGGTCTACACCGGTATGCGATGGCATGTACGGGCTTACTGCGAGAAGAATGGCCAGTACCGCGACTTTGTACTCAGCCGCCTACGGGGGCAGCCGGATTTGCTCGACGAATCGCAGAACACTCGTGAGCTGGACGAAGACTGGAATACCGAGATACCCGTCATCTTTGCAGCCGATGGGCGATTGAACGCGGCGCAGAAGTCAATCATCGAAACCGACTTCGGCATGATTGATGGCCAGCTAATGGTGCCCAGTCGCAGGGCGCTGGTGAAGTATGTATTGCAACGCTATCAGATCGACCCGAGAAACCAGGCCACTAACCCCGAGGCACAGCAAATCGTGGCAACCAACCTCAAGGAGCTGCGCCCCTGGCTCATGCATGACTGATCCTCAAGCCTCTGGTCGAAGGCGTGTTGCCCCGAGTCGATCGCTGTCTGTCAGGCGTTTCGACGCGGCAACATCCATGTCCACCCGGCCGACATCTCGTGCCAGATACGCGCAGCACTTATGTAGTTGTTGATCTCCCGGATCAGCAGCTGCTGCGCTATGTCGTGATGGCCATTGAGGATGGCCAGATTTCGAGCGGTATTGCCCTCGTTGTTCTTCGCGTTCATATCAAGCTCGAACATATTGTAGTTGTCAGTGAAGTACTTGACGGCCTTGAAGTGGCCGTTTATTGCGAGCCAATGGATAGGCGTATTTCCGCCCACATCACGATGGTTGAGACTCCCGCCTAGCCGGAAACGCGTTTCTAGAGTTTTTATTTTTCCCTGCCTGGCGGGAAGATGCATGTATTTATCGTGCGGCATGAAGCTGCCGAGGCCTTTCCAGTCCCGCAGTTGCTTGTCCCCCAAGGCACCAAGTGCCTCCAGCTTCTCTATCAGGGCGATTCGGTTCAGCCGATAGGCGATGTCCAGTGGGGTGTCCCCCACAAGATTCCGGTCATTGAACGCCAGCGGATCAAACGACGACAGATACTGCGTATTGTCGAGAAGCACTGAAGCGTGCCAGTCCCCCAAGCCGAGCCCCTCCATGTCGTCAACGCAAAAGCTCGTCGAGGCCAAAGCCTTCTGCAGCAGAGGAAGCAAAGCGGGCGTGTATGGCATTACTGTCTTCCCTGTTGCGGATAGATGACAAAACCCTTGATGGCGCTACTCACACCGGGCGAGAGCATTGGCAGCCGTCCCGTACCTGACAGCCATGCACAAACCGTTGACCAGGCTCATGTCGTGCGGAGTCAGGCAGCGTATGGCAGTCAGATCGGGGCTGGCGACGATACAGGCCAGCGATTTCGCCCGGCTGACGGCCACATTCAAGCGATTTTTCGAATACAGGAAGCCAATGTCTCTGGGCAAATAGTCTTCATTCGAGGTCGCCATCGATACGATGACAATCTCCGCTTCCTGCCCCTGAAACTTATCCACAGTACCGACACGAGCGCCCGCTGGCAGCACCTGTTTCAACAACTGCACTTGCAGGTTATAGGGGGCTACTACCAGGATGTTTTCGATGCAGATCGCGTGCTCTACGCCCTTCTTATCCACATAACGCTGGCGCAAGAAGTATGCGTAAAGCGCTTGGACTTGCGCCGCTTCTTCGTCCGAACTCTGGCTGTTGCCATCGTGCTCCACAGGGCAAAACATCAGCCCGCTGTTCGGCACTTCCGGTCGCTGGCCATCCAGTAACAACACCCGCTTCTCAGTACCGGGCGCCGAAGAAAGTTGCCCTTCGTACACGGCTTGCGAAATGAACGAGCAAACGTTGGGGTGCATCCGCCAGGTTTGCTCCAGGAACACCCCACGATCAGGCGCGATTGTGGGCGTGCCGTCCAGCAGATAGTCGAGGATGGAATCGCCGGAGCGGCCCGGATGCACGCCTTGCACTGGCTGCGACAATTGCATCTGGTCACCCATCAGGACGATGTTTCGCGCAGCCAAGCCCATCGTGACCAGATTCGCCACACTCACCTGACCAGCCTCGTCGATGAAGAGGTAGTCCAGTTGCTCGGCGAAAGCAGGGTCGGCAAATAGCCAGGCGGTGCCGGCCGTCAAGTCCGTGTTCGGCCCCCAGGCATCGAGGAACTCCTTTTTGTCCTCGATGGAACGAATGCAGCGTCCGGTGAACTCCGTACCTTCCCCGTCCGAGGACTTTCTCAATCCCGTGAAAGTGAACCCCTCTTCTTGCGCACGAGATTCAACCGCCGCCAGCAGGTTATTGATGGCGTGGTGCGAATTGGAAGTTACGCCGATGCGCTTGCCTGCCTTGAGCAAGTCAACGATGACGTGCGAGCCGGTGTAGGTCTTGCCTGCACCTGGCGGCCCCTGAATAAACAGCACGCTGTGCTCGAGGTTTCGCACCACCTGCTTGATGGCATCAATCGTCGGCAGGCTTGAATCAAGCAGTGGTGCACCCGGCTTGACGCCCTTCACCCGCGGAGCGCGTCGATGCAGAAAGTCTGCAACCGCCTGGAAGCGCTGTTCGCCGGCCAGGAGGCTGTCGGCATAACGGAACAACGCCTTGCGCAGCGAAGTAGACGGGATCGGCCTCCCGGGAATCATGTCGAAGTAATCAGGCGGTGCATTTCTCTCGGTAGCCTTGAATGTCGCCAGACCGTAGTCATGGTCCAGATTAACCAGCTGCACGCTGGCCAGGGACTCGGTGATGACGCCCTGAGAACCGGTACGCATTTTGGTTTCTTGAGGTTCGAAACTGTACTCATACAGATAAGACCGATTGATCGGTTCCGGCGGTGTTTTTGTGCGCTGCAAACCGGCCAGACTCTCGATATCTTCCAGCAGTTCCTCGGTTGTCATGTCCTGACGGCTGAACAGCTGCCACCATGTCGGCTTATCTGCGCGGCGGTGGAAGTCGAGTAACTGGAAGGTGAGCAACGTGACCTGATCCTCGTCACTCATGGCCTCTTCGTCGGTGCACATCCCCCCCAGCAAACGATCGCGATAATCTTCCAGACGAATCTCGATCTCCTTTTGCTCCGCCATGGATTTCTCGCTTTCGGCTTCAGACCCGAGAAAAGCGCCTGCACCCGACGGCTTGATTTCCAACAGCCAGTTACGCAGAAGATAGGTGGATAGCACGTCGTCTTCGTTGTAACGCTCGATCTGCTCAAGCAACGCCGATTCGCCGGTCTCTTTCCACCGCTCATAAAACACGATGCTCGCGCCGGCATTGGTGACGTCGCCGTCGCGCTGATCCATGTAAAAGTGCTCGATATTCTTGATCGAGTAGCTGGGCTCGGACACCCGGATCGCTTCACGCACGACCTTGTACAGATCGATCAGTTTGCCGTTACGCAGCAACCAGTCCACTTGCGCTTCGCGCGTCCCGTGTTGGCTCATCAGTCGCTTGATAGCTGTTTCTTCGTAGCTCGCGTAGTGGTAAATATGCGCGTCGGGGTAACGCTTGAGATGGCCGATGACCCAGTCGATAAACTGCTCGAAGGCGATCTTTTCTTCATCCCGGGTATGCGCCCAAAAGGGTTTGAAAATTTGCTGCCCACCCTCGTCGATGTAAAGACCGAAGAGGTATTCCAGCCCTCCCTCCTCCAGCGGATTGCCCTCCATGTCGAAGAACAGATCACCGTCGACCGCCTTGGGCATCCGATGGAAACCACGCCGTTCACCCAAGACAGGCAGGAGCTCGAACAACGGCACGTCACTGGAACGCCCCTGGAACTGCAAACGCGCCTGATGCCGCAACTTGCTCAATGACTCTGTCTGCAGTTTAGGAATGCGCAGGTCGTCAGTACTGTCCGCCAACTGGTGCAATGTGGTCACGCCGGCAATCTGTAACTTCTTGATTTGCGAACGGCTGATACCCGCTACCGCCGAGAGATGATCGTCCTGCAGTCGTTGTTCGTCGCAGCGATCACGCCAGGCGCAGAACCCACAATGCCCGCATGGCTCCGGGTAAGTAACGGGTCGCTCGGCACTGTTCACGAACGCTTCGAAACGCTGTAGCACATGCTCCAGATAATCGGCGTAGTCAGCGACCCGAAATGCCTGCTCGGTACGCGCAGCATCACCGAGTACGACATACATAAACGTTGGCTGTACACCCTGGATCGAGATCAGCATTCGTGAATAAAGCGCAACCTGTACAAGGAACTTGGCCTTGGCCGTTTTCGCCAGTTTGGTGTCGATCACCTCATAGCTGTGGTCGCCCAGCGCCGACGCCCGCGGCACTTTGCGCAGGAAGTCGGCATGGCCAATAAAGGCGCCTTCCTGAAGCGACGCCTGGAAGATGATATCGACACCGGCCTTCATGGCCTGGATGGTCAGTTCCACCCGACGCGCGAAACTCGGATTGCCCTCGGCAACGTCGACAACGTTGGCGTATTGGTTTTTCAGCCGTTCGAAAAAGGCCGCTTCATGGACCAGACCTTTGTCCTGGATCAAACGGTTCTGCTCGCTTGCCGCCGCTTTTTCCATAGGGCTTACAAGGTTCTGAAGGTCCAGCACCGTGAGGTGCTGGCACTCAAGAAAACCGCAGATATCTGAGGCAGAGTACAACTGAATTCCGTTTCGGCTTTGCATGGTCGCTTCCAGTACGGTGAAGCGTCCAGGAACGCTTCACGCTGATTCAATGTCGTGTGTGAGTCAGGCGTCGAGCGAGCATCCGCCGAAAAACTGCTCGAACAACGTCGTCGGCAAATGTTCTGCATCGAGCAGCCCGAAGTGCTTGCCCACGTTGCGCCCCAACGCCATCAGCGTCTTGGCAGAGTTCTCGGTACCTGCATATCCGGCGCTCAAGAGGTAGCCGATGCGTGCCTTTTCAGTCGTCGCCTGCAGATACGCATTGCCCGTGATCAACACATCCACCAAACAGACGCTTGCCCGTTCATCACCCAGGGTGAACGGTTCCAATGTCTCGGTCGCCAGTGCCGCACATAATCCATCCTTGCCACCTGCGGCGATTCGCTCAAGCTCTTCGAGCGGCCGGCCGAACAGGTCGAATTCCTCAATGGAAAACGCGAAACAGTAACCCAGCGCGGTGGCACGCGTGAGCGGGTTCTCGTTACGCGGGTTAGTCAACAGCCATGCAACGAAGGACGCTTTGTTGTCGAGCAAACCGCTGTGGCGGAAGGCCAGATAATCCTTCAGGACCTGACTGAAGGGGTGCCCGGTAGGCACCCAGCCAGTGCCCTCACGTTCGCTTTTCTGCGCATCAATCACTGGCACTGCTGCCTTCGGATCAGTCGCCAGCGTCACACCAAAGCACCGCAGGTCATAGCCGAGCATAAACAGGCTGGCCTCGAAGGCGTGGCACCGCGCGGGCAGAGCCCCTTGTTCCGCAAACCAGCCGGTACGCTTGAGCAGAGCTCGGATAATCCACCCCAACCGCACTTGCCAACGTGCCCATGCGGCATAATCGATCGCCGAAAATTGCGGCGCCGCCAAACCGTTCAAGAATGCTCCCGGGTTGCGGATCTGGCTGCCACGAGCGGCTCCGGAGGGGAACGCCAGCAAGGGCTTGCCACTCCCCGTCCATTCCTGGCGAAACAGTGAATACAGCATGCCCATTGCAGCGCCGACGCGACTGTCATAGATCGGTGAGCCCCACACATCGAACAAGGCGTGAATCTTAGTCAGGCCGGCATCGAAACGCTCGACACTGATCGCGTCGAGATCATTCAGATCATTGACGCCGTCGAGTGACATGAGCCGGGCCATCTTTTTCAGATAGCTCGACAGCTCGCCCTTAGCGGCCAGACGATGCAAAAACGGAATGGCTCCCCGGACACCACCCCAGCGAAGAATCTGCAAACATGCCTGCAGCGCTTGTTGCTCATCCCCCAGGCTGACCGCACTGGTCAGCCACTCGCGAAGTTGCCCGAGGGAGCATTGGGTTTCAGCCCAGGTTTGTGAATCTACCGGGGTTTGATTGGTATCTAGCCAGCTTGCCTTCCAGCGATAGTACTCAAGCACCTGCTCGAAACCCTGGACATCAGCCGTTAAACCGCCAGGCACAAATTTGCTCGCCTTGAAGCGCAGCTTGAAAGTCAACGTCGGCAAGTTCGCTGCAAGCCATGCGATGAAGGACTCAACTTCAGGTTGCGCCAGGAACTGTTCGCGCTTCATGCAGACCACCTTGCAGGTAATATCGAATGGCCATACCCTAAGCAAAACCACAGCCCCCGTCCATGTTGTTTGTCCGTACAGGTAAACAAATGGAGCAGGTTCTCAGGCCCTGGATAGACACTTCTCTACCAACGCCTGGGTTTAGCCAAAATATATGTAAAGTTTTCAGACGCTCCTATTCTGTTTACGTACTGCCCATGACCTCAAGGATCGGCACCCCATGGACCATCAAGCACTCAAGACCCGTCATCGACAGGAACGTGAAAGTCATCACCCCAACCTCACCTTGCGTGTTCATCGGGCGCTGAGTTGGCTCAATCGTGCCGAGCAGGCTGACGATGTCGATGGGCGCTTTATCTTCCTGTGGATCGCTTTCAACTCTGCCTACGCCACCGATATCGATGAGCAATTCCGTCTTTCCGAGCAATCCACGTTCAAGGCGTTCCTGGACAAGCTGTGCGCGCTCGACACTGCCAACCTGATCGAAAACCTGGTCTGGTCCGAGTTCTCCGGCAGCATTCGCGCGTTGCTGGACAACCCCTATGTGTTCCAGAGCTTCTGGGATCACCAGAAAGGCATGATCAGCGAGCAACAGTGGACCGAGCGCTTTTCCAGTGGTCGGCGAGCAGCGCAGCAAGCGTTGGCCAACCGCAATACCCCAGCAGTACTCGGCGTTCTGTTCAATCGAATCTATACATTGCGTAACCAGGTAGTGCATGGGGGCACAACCTGGAATAGCAGTGTGAACCGAGATCAAATGCGCGACTGCTCGAACCTCCTCGGCAAGCTGGTGCCGGTGATTATTTTGCTGATGCTGGATAACCCAGAAACGCTATGGGGTGATGCTTGTTATCCGGTTATTGCTTAGGTAGACCGTAAACGAACGGGCATTGCAGGTTGCGTAACGGCATCCAGTTATGCGGCAAAAGCTCGGCGATCTCGCTCGCTTCGTCGGCGGTCGCGCCAGTACATCCTTCAAATACGCGTACGGATCATGCACATTGAGCTTGGCCGACTGGATCAGACTCATCAGCGCCGCCGCGCGTTTGCTGCCACACAACGACACGGCAACGCGCACTCAATTTCCAGCCCCCGGTCCTCAATAACACTTGGAATATTTCGACTTGCCGCGTGATTTCAACTAATTGCTGCTTGAAATCCCAATCAAAAAAAATTCAGACCTATATCACCTCTGTGAACGCCCACCGTATTAACTGCGGTAGGGATTTAGCGTGCCTGCTTTTTGGCTAGTACGCTCATCACTTGAGAGGATTTACGTATGTATACCCCTTGCCCTAGCTGCAAATCTGGACGTGTCGTAACGAAAAATATCGGTAAGCAAACGGGTGGTTTGATTGGCGCTGCAGGCGGTGCAGTCAGTGGGGCCGCCGGAGCCCTGTCGGGAGCGGAAGCTGGTGCAGTACTCGGCATAGTCGGCGGGCCTGTTGGGATCGCTGTGGGCAGTATCGCTGGCGCCATACTTGGAGGGCTGTTTGGTGGTGCTGCCGGCGGGATCGCTGGGGCCATGCTGGGTGAACAGATTGATGAGAAGGTGCTGGATAACTATCAGTGCCTGGAATGCGGTTACAGCTTCAACGTCAACCGTTAACGCGTTGTGAACAAGCGTCTGACGGTGCAGATCAAAATAGGTGTCCACCATCGCCCTAAGCGTTGGGATCAGAAAGGTGTGTTGGCCGGACATTTACGTCTGTCAGGCGGAGCCGTGGTCTTTTTCCACCACGTAAAGACAAAACCCCTACCTGCAGATGCAGATAGGGGTTTCGGAAGTTAATCTTGACGATGACCTACTCTCACATGGGGAAACCCCACACTACCATCGGCGATGCATCGTTTCACTGCTGAGTTCGGGATGGGATCAGGTGGTT